>NZ_BPQT01000036.1 GCF_022179405.1 Methylobacterium marchantiae | reverse complement strand
CGTTTTACACGTTCGGGGCGGCCCAAAGCGAAAGGGCCCGGGTTCTTCGATCAAGGCAGGAGCGCTGCACGAGCCTCGGCCACCAGGGCGTTCCACCGCTCGACCTCCGGGCGGACCGGATCACCGGCGCTACGGGGCGTCCATCCCACGCGGCCGCGCCGGACGATGCCCCTGGCACCACAATCCGTGCAGCGCACGAACCGGGAAAGGCTGCCAACGGCGATGAGGTCGTGAACCGGATCAGGGTGGCGGTCGTAGAGGCGGGCCGGGGTGTGGGTGCAGCGGGGCATGGCGATCTCTTTCGATCACCATCATTCGTGCGAGCGGGTCCGAGTTCGACAAGGAAACTTGCGCCCGATACCGATTCGTCTGCGGTATCCATGCGGTATCCACCGCCCAGGCAAACAGCCACTGGATACCGCGCCCCTGCCCTATCGGGCTGAGGTTGCTAGTCTTTTCGGGAAGGGGGGAGTGGAGCGGGTACCGGGAATCGAACCCGGGTATTCAGCTTGGAAGGCTGCTGCTCTACCATTGAGCTACACCCGCATATTGCGCCCGATAGCATGGCGACGATACTTTGAGAATGTGAACCCTCTCTGTGTCGTCGTATCCTGCCGGTCGGTATGGCTTGGTGGGGGAAGTAGGACTCGAACCTACGAAGCTTACGCAGCGGATTTACAGTCCGCCCCCTTTGCCGCTCGGGACATTCCCCCAAACCACCGCCTCTCGGCAGCGCGCGGGCCCTTATGGTGAGGGCTCGCGCAGGTGTCAACAGATCGAGCGCATGCGGCCGCGCAAAGTTCAAGGAATGGCGAGATCGTTGATGCGAAGCTGGACCCGCTTACCACCGCGCCAAGTGTCGATCGCGAGCGTTCCAGCCACGTGGAATTCCATCCCGATACCCTTGAGTAGCGCTTGCCCTAGTGGCCCCCGTGCCGATCGAAAGGCGATGGCGCCGATTGCCTGGCCGTCCCGGCTCCTGAAGCGCGCGCGCACATGACCGTTGCCGACGACACCCACATCGACCAGCCGGTGGTGGGGCATGGCGAAGACCGGCTCCGGTGCTCCGGCGCCGAATGGTCCGGCTCGCTGGACGAGACGAACCACATCCGCAGTGGCACCGCCAGCACTGACTGTACCGTCGACGAGTAGCGCCTCCATCGCTCTTGCCTCCATCACGGCTGTGGCGAGGTCGGCCGCCAGGAAGTTTGCGAAGTGCGTGGTATCGTGGCTCGGCAGGGTGGCGCCGGCGGCCATGGCGTGTCCTCCTCCCTTCGCGAGGAGACCGGCAGCCACAGCCTCGCGCACCGTGTATCCCAGATCGACCCCGGCGATAGAGCGGCCCGATCCCGTGGCAGTTCCATCGGGGCGCAGGGCAAAGGCGAAGGCCGGACGGTCGAAACGTTCCTTGAGTCGTGCCGCGACAAGCCCGACTACCCCCGGATGCCAATCCGCCGAGGCAGTCACCAGGACGGACCTATCCGGATCGATGGTGAGGACCCTGTCAATCTCGGCCTCGGCTTCGAGCACGGCCTGCGCTTCGATACTCTGGCGATCCCGATTGAGGAGGTCGAGTTCGGCGGCGATTCGGGTTGCCTCGGCGGGGTCGATGCTGGTGAGGAGGGCTGCGCCGAGGCCCGCATGACCGATACGCCCGCCCGCATTGATGCGCGGACCGAGCAGGTAGCCGAGATGCCATGATTCTGGTGGCTCGTTCAGGGAGGCAGCGTCGAACAGGGCTGCGAGACCGATCCGGCCTCGACCCCGCATCACCTTCAAGCCCTGGGTCACGAACGCCCGGTTGAGGCCGGTGAGCGGAACCACATCCGCGACGGTGGCCAGGGCTACGAGGTCGAGGGCCTCCGCGAGATCGGGAAGGTCAGCGGCTCCTCCTCGCCTCAGCCGACGATTGAGGGCTACAAGGGTGAGGAAGACGATTCCCGCTGCGCAGAGATGGCCTAGCCCCGAGATATCATCGAGGCGGTTAGGATTTACCAGCGCATGCACCGGAGGCAGAATCTCTGGTGCGCCGTGGTGGTCTAGGATGACCACATCGAGGCCGAGCCTCTCCGCTACCGCCAGGGGCTCATGGCCGCTTGTGCCACAATCGACGCAGACGAGCAGTCTTGCCCCGCCCTCCGCCAGCGCCGTAACCGCTGCGACGTTGGGACCGTAGCCTTCAGTGATTCGGTCCGGGATGTGGATCTGCACGTCGAGGCCGAGCGCGCGCAGATGGCCTGCAATCAGGGCAGCGCTAGCGGCGCCGTCGACGTCGTAATCGCCAAATACCGCCACGCGCTCGCCGCCCTCGACGGCACGGGCCAGTCTCTCTGCAGCAGCCTCCATGTCCACCAGACAGGACGGATCCGGCATTAAGTCGCGCAGGCGCGGTTGAAGGTATCCCTCGGCTTCATTGGGGCGTATCCCGCGCGAAGCCAGAACCCGCGCCAGAAACTCGGGCTGGCCGTGTGCCTGCACCATCGTGGTGGCATAGGCCTGCACAACCTCATCGTTGCCTCGGTCGCGCCAGGGCCGCCCCATGACGGAACGCGTGACGTCGAGAAAGGCGCGAGACGGCGCGAGGACTGAAGCGGATGACACGCTCACTACTCTACCAGCGTCGAGCCGTCTGGCGCCACTTCGTTAAGCGTTCCGCCTCGGCTCATCCAGCGCGAACATCGCACTTCGCGGATCGAGAGCGTGGAGGATCCAGGCCCACCAGACACCTGATGCGGACCGGCGATAATCCTACCACCGCTCGTGGCGACCCGCTGTCCTGCCGCGTCGATATCATCTATGGATTCCGTCGCAGCCGGCATCGGGATCGGAGGCTCCGAACAGTTGGTAGAGTTGGTAGGTGCCCTGGGACCCATACCATATCCACCACATCGGTCTTCTTTCCAGTCGAAGAGAGCTGCGTAAAAGCTGAAGGCCACTTCTCCATTGCGGGCATGCAGTTCGTGCCAACCGACATTTCCGGACGTCCCGGGCGCAGGTGCCGACAGTGGCGCGCCGTCGCCGCGGAACAGAACGAACACGGCGCCCTCAGGGTTCGCCGCTTGAATGGATTATGTCAAAGATACGTCCCTTCGAAACGACGCTTCATATCCGCGACTATTGTTTGTGGCTACCTACCCAGAGAGCGGCAGGAGGCTTGGCACGGCGATTTGAAGAGTTGCTCCGGTCCGTGGGGCTAACGAACTGGCAGTTCTCGTTACTGAATGCCACTGAATCGCCCTGAAGCGCCGACCCTCGGTTCCTTGCGCCGCTCCTTGCCATGGACCGCACAACGGTGACTGTGGCCCTGAAGCCGTTGGAGTGACGCTTCGTCGTAGCTGTGACCGCGGATCCAGAAGACCGACGCAGTCGGCGCCTTGTTCCGACTGCTGCGGGCCAAAGCACTCTCGCCGACGCCGTTCCGATATGGTGCGAGACCCATGTTTTCATCGAAGCACGCCTACCTTTGCGAGGTCGAAGCTGAAGGCTTGCGGCTCCCGCTGCGCGCTCCTTACGATCCGGTACCGCAATCCGGAACGAAACAAGGACTGGCGGGTAATGCGCCAGCCCCTGCTTCTCGAGCATTCCGAGGTTCTAAGCCCCTTAGGTTCAGAGGTTCTTGACGATCGAGTCCACGACCTTCTTGGCGTCGCCGAACAGCATCATCGTGTTGTCACGGAAGAACACCTCGTTCTCCACGCCGGCATAGCCGGAACCCATGCCGCGCTTGATGAACAGCACGGTCTTGGCCTTCTCCACGTCGAGGATCGGCATACCGTAGATCGGCGAAGCCTTGTCGGTCTTGGCGGCGGGATTGGTGACGTCGTTGGCGCCGATCACGAAGGCCACGTCCGCCTGTGGGAACTCGCCGTTGATGTCTTCAAGCTCGAAGACCTCGTCGTAGGGCACGTTGGCTTCCGCGAGCAGCACGTTCATGTGCCCGGGCATGCGGCCTGCAACCGGGTGGATGGCGTATTTCACGTCGACGCCTTCCTTCTTGAGCATATCCACCATCTCACGCAGCGAGTGCTGGGCTTGCGCCACCGCCATGCCGTAGCCGGGTACGATGATCACGCGCTCGGCGTTCTTCATGATGTAGGCTGCGTCGTCGGCCGAGCCCTGCTTGACCGGACGGGTTTCCACCGCTCCACCCGCGCCCGCCGCGGCGGCATCGCCGCCGAAGCCGCCGAGGATGACCGATATGAAGGACCGGTTCATCGCCTTGCACATGATATAGGATAGGATTGCCCCCGAGGAGCCGACCAGCGCCCCGGTGATGATCAGCGCAAGGTTGCCAAGGGTAAAGCCGATGCCGGCCGCCGCCCAACCTGAGTAGGAGTTCAGCATTGACACGACGACGGGCATATCGGCGCCGCCGATCGGGATGATGAGGAGTCCGCCGAGGACGAAGGAAAGAATTACGATCAGCCAGAAGATGGCTTTGCTTTCCGTCCCTATGAACACCGCGATCAGGCCGACCAGAGCGATGCCAATGGCAATGTTGATCGCATGACGCTGGGGCAGCATGATCGGCTTGCCGGACATGCGTCCGTCGAGCTTCGCGAAGGCGATGACTGAGCCAGTGAAGGTAATAGCGCCAATCGCAACGCCAAGCGCCATCTCGAATAGCGATTCCTTATGGATATGCCCGTTCTCGAGGATGCCCACCGCCTGCGGCGCGTAGAGCGTGCCTGCGGCGCCTGCCACCGCAGCGAGGCCGACGAGAGAGTGGAAAGCCGCCACAAGCTGCGGCATGGCGGTCATCGGTACCCGCTTGGCGATCACCGCACCTGCGCCGCCGCCGATAGCAAGGCCGAGAAGAACGATGATCCAGGCGCCGAAACCGGCCGGAGGATGGCCGACCAGGGTAGTCAGAACCGCAAGGCCCATGCCGACCATGCCGTACAGGTTGCCCTGCCGCGATGTGGTGGGGTGCGAGAGCCCACGCAGCGCCATGATGAACAGGACGCCGGAGACGATGTAGAGAAGGGCGGAGACGTTCTGGGACATCGTCTCAGGCCTTCTTCTTGTACATGGCGAGCATGCGCTGTGTGACGAGGAACCCGCCGAAGATGTTCACGCTGGCGAGCACGATGCCCACGAAGCCGAAGAATCGCGCCCAGCCAGTTCCCTTCTCTATCAGCGGTACGCCGGCGGCCAGGAGGGCACCGACGATGATGACGGAGGAGATCGCGTTGGTGACGGACATCAAAGGCGTGTGGAGCGCCGGGGTCACCGACCAGACCACGTAGTAGCCGACGAAGATCGCGAGCACGAAGATCGCGAGTTGGAAGACGGTGGGGTCGACTGCGCCGTGAGTGGCGGCTGCGATGCCGTGGCTGATGCCATGACCGAGGCTGTCCGCGAGGCTCTGAGCCTGTTCGGCGGCCGTGCGCGCGGTAGCGGCGGCGGCGCGCGCCTGTTCGGCGGCCTGTTCGGGAGGAAGGGTGGCCATCTGTCTCTCCGGCGCGATCAGGCTGCTTTGGGCTGGAAGGACGGGTGGACCACCTGTCCGTCCCGGGTGAGGTTCGTCGCCTTCACCAGTTCATCGTCCCACTGGACGGCGAGAGCCTTGGACTCCTTGTCGATCAGGGTCTCGACGAAGGCGAACAGGTTACGCGAGTAGAGGCTCGACGCAGTAGCGGCCAAACGGCCTGCGACGTTGACGTGGCCTACGATCTTGACGCCGTTCTCCGTTGTGACGATCTCTCCAGCCTCGGCGCCGGCGACGTTGCCGCCGCGCTCCACAGCGAGATCGACAATCACCGAGCCGGGCTTCATCGAGGCGACCATCGCTTCCGAAACCAGCTTGGGAGCCGGGCGTCCCGGGATGAGTGCGGTGGTGATGACAATATCCTGTTTGGCGATGTGGGTCGCCACCAGCTCGGCCTGCTTCTTCTGATATTCTGCAGACATTTCCTTGGCATAGCCGCCGGAAGTCTCGGCCTGCTTGAACTCGTCGTCTTCCACCGCCACGAATTTGGCGCCGAGGGATTCGACCTGTTCCTTGGTGGCGGGCCGCACGTCGGTGGCGGTCACCACCGCGCCCATGCGGCGGGCGGTAGCGATCGCTTGGAGGCCGGCAACACCGACGCCCATGACGAATACGCGTGCTGCAGGCACAGTGCCGGCCGCGGTCATCATCATCGGCATGGCGCGCCCGTACTCGGCCGCACCGTCTACCACAGCGCGGTAGCCCGCGAGATTGGCCTGCGATGAGAGGACGTCCATCACCTGGGCGCGGGTGATCCGCGGCATCAATTCCATCGAGAACGCACTGACGCCGGCATCAGCCATGGCTTTCAGTGCGGTTTCATTTCCGTAAGGATCCATAATAGCGATCACGGTAGCGCCGCTCTTAAGAAACTTCAGTTCTTCCTCGTTCGGACGTCGAACCTTGAGGACGAGGTCTGCATCCGCTGCAGCATCTCTCGACGTGGCAGCGATGGTTGCCCCCACCGCCTCGTACTCAGCATCCGGAACACCTGCCTTTAGGCCGGCGCCGGATTGGACCGTTACGTCTACGCCAAGGCCCTTGAACTTCTTGATCGTATCAGGCACCGCCGCGACCCGCGGCTCTGCGGGATCCGATTCTGTCAGTACAGCGATGCGCATTCAAAGGCCCCCTTCGGCAATCGCCCTCGATCGCCGTAGCTAAGCAGAAATATAGAGCCTTAATCTCTGGTATGCCAGAAGATTAAGGGTACGTCACGCGAAGGCGAGGTAGAGAGCCAGCAGGATGCCAACAACGAGCGGCGCCTTCCATCCGATGGCCGGTGCGAACGCTCCCACGGCCCCAGCTACACCCGAGAGGAGGACGCCGAAGATCGCGGTGAGCCAAGCCTCGCGAATGCCGCCCACAGCTAGCGCGAGTACCCAACAGATTACCACGCCGGTGCCGATTTCAACGAACCGTACGAAGCCACGGTAAGTTTGCTCGTGGGTCTTCTCATCCATCGCCGGGCTGTAGTGCACGCCGGTCACACTCTTCGCATCTGCCATCTTGTGCCCGTCCCCTTGGTCATCATCTTGATTGGTTCCAAGCGGATTTAGCGCAAGCGTTGATCGCTCGCAATCGAGATACCGACTCGCGAAAATATGGAAAGCGGGTTTTATCCAAGGGAATGACAGTGCATCCCCGCTTGTCACGCGAAGAAGGAAAAGCCGACCCCCTACCTAGGCCGGTAGAGGCAGGCTCGCCGCAGACAGAGCCGAGCTCTGGCGCTCCGTTAGCGTCTCGAGCGAGAATCTCTCGATCTCGGTCTCGAAAAGCCTATGATAGTTCAGCTCTGACTTGAGGTGTAGGAACACGGCTCCGAGCCCTACTGCGGCGCGGTCCATGAAGACGAATTCCTGGGGCACCGTCACAGGGCCGCGCTGCTTGAGCGCCTGATGCACCTCGAAGGCCTGGCGCCGGCCATACTCGCCGGGCTTCACGCCATCGGCCACGGTTCGCGTGCGATCCTCCAGAATCGGGCCGTAGATGAACCGCGCCCAGATGTTCAGAATCTCGATCAGTTCCTTGTTCAGATTCTTGAAACCCCATACCTCGTAGGCATGGACGATCCGGGCGTGATCGTTCTCAAGGAGTCCGCGGTAGAGATCGACCACGCCGCCGACGAAGCGTGGATGGAAGATGCGGACGCAGCCGTAATCGAGCAGGTTTATTCCTCGCGCCTCGTTCTCCTCAGAGAAGACCGTGTAGTTGCCGAGATGTGGGTCGCCGTGAATCACGGCGGCACGGCTGAAGGGGTGCCACCACGCCTTGAACATCGCCCGGGCTAGGCGATTGCGGATCTCGATTGGCTCTTCGGCGAAGTTCAGGATCCTTTCGCCATCGAGCCAGCCGAGAGTGAGCAGACGTTTGGTCGAGAGGTGCGTGTGGATTCCCGGCACCCTTACCTCGGTGATGTCCTGAAGGACGGCCCCGTAAAGAGCGGCGTGCTTAGCCTCTCGCTCGTAGTCGAGTTCCTCGCGCACGCGAGCCCCGATCTCCTTGGCGATCTCGCGGGTGTCGAGCCAGGAACTGAGTCGTCGATGCAGGGCGAAGGCGACCTCCAACTGCTTCAGATCTGCCTCTACGGCCGACTGCATGTCGGGATATTGGAGCTTGCAGGCGAACGGTGTCCCGTCCAATCCGGTGGCGCGATGAACCTGACCGAGGGAAGCGGCGGCGGCGGGTTTGAGATCGAAGGTTCCGAACCGCCGCTGCCAATCTGGCCCGAGCTCGGCCATCATCCGGCGCTTGACGAAAGCCGCACCCATGGGCGGCGCATCCGCCTGCAGCTTCTGCAGTTCGGAAGCATATTCCGGCGGCAGCAGATCCGGCACGGTGGCGAGCAGCTGCGCCACCTTCATGATCGGCCCCTTCAGGCCGCCGAGGGCCTGAGCCAAGGCAGCGGCATTGGTCGGAGATTCGCCCTTACCGAAGAGTTTAGCGCCGGCCATGCGCGCGGCGACACCGCCGACATTGGCGCCGACACGGGCGTAACGGCTGGCGCGGGCCGAGAAGCGGTTGGCTTCGCTGTCGTGATCGGCCATCGGGTCCATTCTGCGCGACTAAAAGGAAGTGCCTACGAGATAGGTCCTTTCCGGTAGGGTACCAGGGCGGTGGGCCCTTGCGTCGCGGCGCTGATGCTTGCCGGGTGTCGCAGGTCTGGCATGGATATCACCGCTTCACACCGGTCCCGGGCGGACGAAGGCTTCAACCTAGAGTAGGCTTCGCCATGCCGGCTCAGCCTTCCATCGACTCCAAATCGATGATCATCCCCTCGATCATGTTCAGGCCGATCTGCCAGAAGGCGGGGTCGCTGGCATTGAGACCGAAGGGGGCAAGGAGGGCTCCATAGGGTTTGGCTCCGCCAGCCGACAAGAGCGCGAAATAGCGGTCCACGAAGCCTTCCTCCGCCTCGGCATAGACGCCGTACAGCGAATTCACGAGGCAATCCCCGAACGCGTAGGCGTAGACATAGAACGGCGAGTGGATGAAGTGCGGAATGTAGGCCCAGAAAGGCTCGTAGCCCGCATCCAGCGAAATCGCCGGTCCGAAGCTCTCTGCCTGCACCGACATCCAGAGTCCGTTGATTTCCTCCGCGGTGAGTTCGCCCTTGGCCCGAGCGAGATGGACCTTCCGCTCGAACAGATAGAACGCAATCTGGCGCACCACCGTATTGATCATATCCTCGACCTTGGCAGCCAACATGGCTCGTCGCTGCACCGTGTCGGTGGTGTTGGCGAGCAGACGGCGGAATGTCAGCATTTCGCCGAACACGCTCGCCGTCTCGGCGAGAGTCAGCGGCGTCGGCGCCATCAGCGCGCCGTTGGGCGAGGCAAGAACCTGGTGCACGCCGTGGCCGAGTTCGTGTGCGAGCGTCATCACGTCCCGTGGCTTGCCCTGGTAGTTGACCAGAACATAGGGATGCGCCGATGGTACGGTGGGATGGGCGAATGCGCCCGGAGCCTTCCCCGGCCGCGTCGGCGCATCGATCCAGCGGCGGTCGAAGAAGGTCTTGGCAATGGCGGCCAGCCGCGGCGAGAAAGCACCATAGGCATCCAGCACCACGTCACGCGCCTCGGTCCAGGGGATGGTGCGCTGCTCGACCCTCGGCAGGGGCGCATTGCGATCCCAGTATGGCAGCACATCGACGCCGAACCACTTGGCCTTCAGCTTGTAATAGCGGTGCGATAGGCGCGGGTATGCGGCCTGCACTGCCTCGACCAAGGCTGCCACGACCTCTGGCTCGACCCGATTGGAGAGGTGGCGGTCATCGGCGACGTCTCCGAAGCCACGCCAGCGGTCGGAGATCTCCTTGTCCTTGGCCAGGGTATTGGTGATGAGCGCGAAGGTGCGCAGGTTCGCGCGAAACACCTCACCCAAAGCCCCGGCGGCCTCCTTGCGAACGGCTCCGTCGGGATCTTGAAGCTTGTTGAGCGTAGGCTCCAGGGGCAGCATCTCACCCTGGACCGGGAAGCGCAGGGACGCGATCGTGCCATCGAATAGTCGATTCCAGGCGGATCGTCCGGTGACCGATTTCTCGAGGAAGAGCTTCTCCGTGCGGTCGTCCAGCTGAAACGGCTTCTCTCGGCGCAAGTCCTCGATCCACGGGCGGTAATGCGCAAGCGGCCCTTCTGCCATGGCCGCGTCCATCACGGCATCGTCGACCCGATTGATCTCCAGTGCGAAGAAGAGAAGATGCCCCGAGGCCGCTGTCAGACGCTCCTGGGTATCCCCGTAGAATTTCTGGCGTCGCTCGTCGGTGGTGTCGCCGGAATAGACGAGGCCTGCGAAGGACATAAGACGGCCGAGCCGATCCTCTATCGCTTCATAAGCGGATACCGCCTCGGCGAGGCGGAGCGAAGCATCGGGCCCGGCGGCGGCCTCTGCGATTGTGCCGCTCCAGCGCTCGGAGAAATCACGGCATTCGCTCTCCGCTCGCTCCAGGTCGGCGCGAAAATCAGGGGAATCGATACCGGAATAGAGGTCGCTCAGGTCCCATTCGGGAAGAGGGCCGAGATCGAGGGCGAGAGCCGCAGCCCGCGCGACGTTCGTCCCCTCCGATCGTTGGCCGCCCGGCGCCCGGACTGCGCTCAAGAGGCTGGCATAGGCGGCGGCTCGACTCGACATGGCGGCTTTGATCCTGAGGCGGCGTTCTCGCGCCGCTGGCGCTGATATCGAGCGCCGATCGCCGCGATCAACCAGGTCGGCGGATTCGGTCGAAACGAATCGGCGGCCTCCTCTATCCGACGGCCCCGCGGATCGGGTCGAAGAACGGCACAGGGAAAAAGTCGGATCGTCGTTAAGCGCAGCTTTACGCTCTTCCCTCACCCTGCGGATCGAAACGAAACATCTGGTGGTCGACCTGCGGTGCATCTCCGCCAGGTCGCCTCCTCCCACACCACACGGTCGAGGCTCTCCGCATGTCGACAACGATCCTGATCGTCGACGACGATCCCGTGCAGCGCAGGCTCGCCGAAGCGATGGTGCGTCGCCTCGGCTTCGACGCAAAGGTGGCCGAGAGCGGCGAGGAAGGGCTTGCCGTGCTGCGGTCGGGGGAGCCGATCGACGTCGTTCTCCTCGATCTCGTGATGCCCGGCGGTCTCGACGGCTTGGCCGTCATGGCCGAGATGCGCAAATCCGGCGTCGACACGCCGATCATCGTCCAGACCTCCAACGGCTCCATTGATGCCGTCGTCACCGCCATGCGGGCTGGTGCCACCGACTTCGTGGTCAAACCGGCCGGAGCCGAGAGGCTGCAGGTCTCGATCAAGAACGCACTCAAAGTCGATCAATTGGAGGAGGAGGTGCGCCGCATGCGCCGACGTGCCTCCGGTTCGCTCTCCTTCAAGGATTTGTCGTCGCGCAGTCCGGACATGGAACGCGTGATCCGGCTGGCCGAACGCTCGGCGAAATCCAACATCCCCGTGTTGATCGAAGGGGAATCCGGTGTCGGCAAGGAAGTGCTCGCCCGCGCGATCCAGGGGTCGGGCGACCGGCGCGGCAAGGCCTTCGTCACGGTCAATTGCGGGGCGATTCCCGACAACCTAGTGGAAAGTACCCTGTTCGGGCACGAGAAGGGCGCCTTCACCGGCGCCACCGAGCGCCACATGGGCAAGTTCGTGGAGGCGTCGGGCGGCACGCTGTTCCTCGACGAGATCGGCGAACTGCCCCTCGACGCCCAGGTGAAGCTCCTGCGCGCGTTGCAGGAGGGAGAGGTCGACCCCGTGGGTGCCAAGCGCAGCGTCCGCGTCGACATCCGGCTGATCTCGGCGACGAACCGTTCCCTGCTCGACCTCGTCAAGCAGGGTCGTTTCCGCGAGGACCTGTATTACCGCCTCAACGTCTTCCCGATGACCCTGCCCCCTCTCCGGGCGCGTCGGGAGGATATCCCGGATCTGGTGCGCTCGTTCTGCGCGCGCTTCGCGGCCGAGGAAGGCAAGCGCGTCCGTGCGATCACGCCGGAGGCGATGGCACTGCTCAGCCGCTACGGCTGGCCGGGCAACGTCCGCCAGCTCGAGAACGCCCTGTTCCGCGCCGTGGTCCTGGCCGATGGCGACGAACTCACCGTGGCCGAGTTCCCGCAGATCGCGGCCCAGGTCGAGGGATTCGACGTTCGCATTCCCGCCGCTCCGAGCCAGCCCATGCTTCAGGCCGGCATCCCCGAGCCGGTGCGCGAGATCGTCCGCGTCGAGGTCCGCGATCCCCACGCCATGACCCTCGTCACCGAGGAGACCGGCGAGATGAAGCCGATGGATGCGCTGGAAGCGGAGATCATCCGCTTTGCCTTACAATATTACCGCGGCCGCATGTCCGAAGTGTCGAGACGCCTCGGGATCGGCCGGTCGACCCTGTATCGCAAGCTCAAGGATCTCGGTCTGGACGGCGACGACAAGGCTGACGAGGCCGCCGCCTGAGGCCGGCGCATCGCTTCGACGGAACGGGTGAGATGGTCGGGATGTGCGTCAAGGCACGAGGTTTCCCGCCACCGGCTCTCGGCGAGGCGCCACTGTTGCCGGCCTGCCGTTGCAAGCGGCTGCGCCAGCAGCGATGACTTGGTTTCAACCACGGCCGGTACGGTCGTTCCCCGGGAGTAGCATCATGGGCGCTTCGCGCTCCGCCTCCGTCGCACTGGCCGCCCTGATCGCCGGTTGCGTCGGCTATGCGGCCAGAGCCGAGCCGCGGCTCGATCCGACGCCGCCCGTGGTGCAGAACGCCACGGCTTCTGACGTCTTGTCGGAGCCGGCGCAGGGCGATGCCGTCGCGACCGGCGCGATCTCCGCGACGCCACAGCCAGCGCCCGAACCAGCGAAGCCCGCTGAAGCGGGAGAGACCGTACAAGCTCCCTCGCCCCTCCCCTCGCTCCCTGCCGAAGCGGGGAAGGAAGAGAGCGCCCAGGGTATGCCGCCGGTCGGTGGCGCCGCCCCCGAATCCGCAGTCACGGCGGCGTCGGCTCCGGCGCCGACCGATCCCATCGGCGCGGCCCTCGCTGCCCGCCTCGCCGATCCCGCCCCCCTGCTCGCCCGCCTGACCACGAAGGATCGGGAGGCGATGCAGGCCTTCTACGGGCTCGGCGCCTTCAAGCCGGTCTGGGTCGTCGACGGCGCCTTCACTCCCGCGGCCAAGGCTGCCGCATCCCGGCTCGCCCTCGCCGCAGAGGACGGCCTCAACGTCCAGGCCTATCCGGTGCCCGTCATCGGGACGCAGGGGCTGAGCGAGGCGCAGACCGCCGAGATCGAGCTGAAACTCTCGGCCGCTATCGTGCTCTATGCCAAGGATGCCCGAGGCGGACGTATCAACCTCGCCGCCGTGTCACGCCTGATCACGCCCACCCTCGACATTCCCGGTGCGGATGCGGTCCTGACGCGCATCGCCAGTGCGGGGCCGCAAGCCGGTGCCGTGCTCCAGAGCTACAACCCGGCGCAGGCGGGCTATCTCGCCCTCAAGACCCGGCTCGCCGGCCTGCGCGACCTGCACAGCGCACCCGTCGCGGCGTCGCCCCTGACGATTCCCGCGGGCCCGGTGCTGAAGATCGGCATGCACGATCCCCGCGTACCCGCATTGCGCAGTCATTTCGGCCTGCCGACCCGGACCGCCGGCACCCTCGACGCCGCTCCCGGCGAGCCGGATTCCTATGACGGGAACGTGGCCGCGGCCGTGGCGAAGTTCCAGCGAAGCCGCCTCCTGCCGGCCACCGGCACGCTCACGGCGCAGACCGTGGCCGCTCTGGGACGGGCCGAGCCGGCGGCGCGGACCGGCGGCGACGAGGAATCGACGATCCTGGTCAACATGGAGCGCTGGCGCTGGCTTCCGAGCGATCTCGGCCGCGACTACGTCATGGTGAACATCCCGGAATTCCGCTTGCGCGTGGTCCGCAACGGCACGCAACGCGACGAGGCCCGCGTCATCGTCGGCAAGACCGAGACGCCGACGCCGGTCTTCTCGGGGATGATGGAATACGCCGTCGTCAATCCGTCCTGGAACGTGCCGCCCTCGATCCTCAAGAACGAGTTCCTGCCCGCTCTCGCCCGCGACCCGAACTACGCGGCGCGCCGCGGCTACGAGGTGGTCTATCGCAACGGCAACATCTCGGTGCGGCAGCCGCCGGGTGAGCGCAATGCCTTGGGATTCATCAAGTTCCTGTTCCCGAACAACCATGCGGTCTACCTCCACGACACGCCCAATCGTTCGCTGTTCTCGGCCTCGCAGAGGGCGATGAGCCATGGTTGCGTGCGCGTCGACGACCCCTTCCGCTTCGCCGATTCGGTCCTGCCCGAAGCCTGGTCGAGCGAGCGGCTGAAGAAGCTCATCGGCAAGGGCGAGCGCACCATCAGGTTGCCCGAGAAACTGCCGGTCCACCTCGCCTATTTCACTCTGGCTCCGGACGATTACGGCTCCCTGCGCTCGTATCCGGACCTCTACGGTCACGATGCGCGCATGAAGATCGCCCTCGGCCTCGCGCCGGGCAGTCTGCTCGTCGCCAAGGCGCCCGCCAAAGTACCCGCGAAGACCCCGCCGAAGGTCGTGACCAGGACACCGGCGGCGACCTCCGCGACGGCGGAAAATCGCCGGGCAACGCCTCGCCCGACTCTTCCCGGCACGGCGCCTTCGCGGGCGGCAGGAGCCCCGGCCGCGCGATCCGCGGCGGCGGCGGGGTCCGATCCGTGGGGGCCCGCGCCCGCCCCCGTCTCTCGCGGCTGGTGGTAGGGGGAAACGGCCGGCGTTGCGCGAATGCCACGCCGGTCGGAATGTGCGATGCCGCTCTTGCGGATGTCGAAATCGCACCCGGAAGGCGGCACGATTTCGCCATGGTTCAGACTTAGCCGTTTTCCCAACCGGCGAGCGGCCGAGGACCCGATAACCTTACGTTTACGGTTTTCGGCAACCTTGCGTTCACCATGATCCGCGCGACAACGCGCGGTCTGGCAGAGGTGAGGACGATCGTGGGCATATCGCTGCGAGATGAGGCCGTGCCGGCCGACCGACCCGCCCACCCCGTCTCGCGCCTCCGGGCCCGCCTTCGCGGCGCTTTTTCCGCTTCACAATTTCGCCGATCCGCGATCGTTTTGTCCGGGATTGCGATGGCCTTCGGTGCAGGAACGCGGGGCACTCAGGACGCGATCGCGAACGGCGATACCCGTACTCTCTCGATCTACCATACCCACACCAAGGAAAGCGCCACGGTCACGTTCAAGCGTGACGGACGCTACGACCGCGCGGCGTTGGAGCAGCTGAACTGGCTGCTGCGCGACTGGCGGATGGACGAGCCCACCAAGATGGACCCGCGCCTGTTCGACACGGTGTGGGAGGCCTATCGCTCGGTCGGCTCGCAGGAGCCGATCAACGTCGTCTCGGCCTATCGCTCGCCGGGGACCAACGCCATGCTGCGCCGTCGGTCGCGGGCGGTGGCCGAGTTCAGCCAGCACATGCTCGGCAAGGCGATGGATTTCTACCTGCCGGACGTCTCCATCGACCAGATCCGCGCGATCGGGATGCGGATGCAGCGGGGCGGCGTCGGCTGGTATCCCCATTCCGGCTCGCCCTTCGTCCATCTCGACGTCGGCTCGGTCCGGTCCTGGCCGCGCATGAGCCACGAGCAGCTGGTCCGCCTGTTCCCCGACGGCAAGACCGTCCACCTGCCCGCCGACAACCGCCCCCTCCCCGGCTATGAGCTGGCCCGCGCCGAGGTGCTCGCCCGCGGCGGCACCGTGCTCGGCGTGACCCAGGTGGCCATGATGGACGAGGATGACGGCCCGAGCATCAAGGGCTTCTTCGCCAGCCTCTTCGGCGGCGGCGCGAAGGCGCCCGCCGCCCAGGCCGAGGCGCCGGTCGCCGCCCCGGCGCCGGCCCGCGCGAAGCCCACGATCCTCGTCGCCAGCGCCGATCCCGACGACCAGACCGGTACCCGCGAGGCCTTGGGCGCCCGCGAGGCCTTGGGCACCCGCGAGGCTTTGGCCTATGCCGCCCCGGCCGCCTCCGATGCTCTCAAGGGCACCCTCCTTCGCCGCGACGGGCGTGACGCGCAGAGCCTCCTGACGCAGGAGGCCCCGAAGCCCGACGGCGCCATGGCGGCCGGATCGAACCAGATCGACGTGCCGCTGCCGCCGCGCCGGCCCTCGGAACTCGCCGCCGTCGCCGCCGCCCTCACCATGCCCCTGCCGCCGCCGCGGCCCGCCATCCAGGTGGCGAGCCTCGGCCCCACCGGAATGGCCGCGACGCCGGCCATCGCCCCCGCGCGCTTCGCCAAGCCCGTCCCGGCCGATGCCGACGCCCGCACGCAGTTGCGCGCCCTGTTCGAGGTCGCCGCGGCCGAGACCGCACCGGCGAGCCGCGCCTCTCCCATCCATGTCTCGACGGCGCGCGCCCGCAGCGAGGCCGCCCCCGCCGGCCTCGTCGCCCAGGCGGAGAGCGGCGTGCGCAGCCGCTTCTCGGCGCGCAGCCCCGGCGACGATCTCACCGCCGCACGCTTCACCGGCTCCTCGACCCGCGCGGTGGCGGGGCGCTGAGGCGAAACCCGGCCGCCCGGCACCCTCTCCATGGGGCCCGGCATCGGACCGGCCGGGGTTTCCGATGATCTAACCCTACCGTATGGAACCCAGGCCCTGGTTCCGCGCCCGACCCGACCTCGTCGTTCAGGCCGCCGGAACCGGCTTGCCCTGCCGAGGGCGGCACGCCTGACGTCCCGCGACGAACGGCTCCGATGACGGATGTTTTGGCCTGTTGGGTGCAGGCGACATGACGGTCGAGGCGGGCCTGCCGCACTTCTTCATGACGGCATCGGGCTTGCCGCCACGGGGACCGCTCTCAACTTGATCGGGTTGATTCCCGGCGTCGATATTCCCGATGAGTTGCTGGATATTTTCGGGGCTCGCATGACGATCCGAACCTGGATCTCTTGAGAGAAATGGATGCAAAGCTGAACCAGATCGTCGCGCAGGGGCGGCAGGTCCTCGAAGAGATCAAGAGTGTCCAGGACGACATCCATTCGACGATCAATCTCGATATTTCCACGTCCGCGCGGGTCGCCAGGCTTCAGTTCGATTTGTACGTCCAGAAGGGCGACGATCTTTATCGGGACAATGCGGAAACGATGTCCACCGAGGCGTTCGCCCGGTGGCCGGCGCGAAGATCGATCCGAACGACCGCATCCTCTACGACCACGATACCGGTGTGCTGTCCTACGATGCGGATGGCAGCGGCACCGCCGCCAAGGCGATACCGTTCGCCGTCATCGACAACCACGCCAAGGTGTCGCTCACGGCCGCGGACTTCCTGATCGCGTGAGCCTCATGACGCGCCCTGGCCGGATGATTCGCCTTCGGCCAGGGCGGATGACACGCTCGGAGCCGTCCCATGGCGCCACCGGGGTTCGGGCCGGGGTAGTCTCTCGGCGCCTGTTCGAGTTGTTTTTCCAAGGCTTTACCTCATCCTGAGGTGCCGCATAGCGGCCTCGAAGGAGGCCTCCAGGGATCGCGCGACGACTGGAGGGCTCCTTCGAGGCCCTTTGCTCATGCAAAGGGCACCTCAGGATGAGGTGGTCTGATGGGATGATCGACTTCGGCATGAGAAGCGGCTGTAAATTGTGTCATGCGCTTCTTCCGCTTGGCACCAACCATAAGCCAGCCGGGGGGCTCGTGCGAGAGATCGGAACGGGAACGCGAGGTTCAACCGCTCGGGGTCGAATTTCAACCCGAGACACTTCCCGTCTGCCTGCCGACTTGACGCGGGCGCCGCCTCGCGACAGGAAGGCGGCACGGCAATGGATTCTGCCGGGCGCCGAGCCGAACCGCCATAAGGGCTGATGATTCCTACCCTTTTGCCACGCAGCAAGACGGTGGAACCATGCCTGCCTCCCTCCGAACCCTGATCGCCGGATGGCGCAAGGCCGTGGCGATCCGCGTGGCTCTTGCCGTCGCGTTCGTCCGCTGGGCCGTGATCCTGGTGCCGATGGCGGCCCTGGTGGGCTCGCTCTGCGCCGCCTTCCTCTGGAGCCTCGACGTCGCGACGAATGCCCGGTTCGCGCATCCCTGGCTGCTGTTCCTGCTGCCCTTCGGCGGGTTCTCCATCGGATGGCTCTATCACCGCCTCGGGCGCAGCGTGGAGGGCGGCAACAACCTCATCGTCGACCAGATCCACGAGCCCGGCGGGGGCGTGCCCCTGCGCATGGCGCCGCTGATCTTCCTCGGCACCGTGGTGACCCATCTGTTCGGGGGATCGGCCGGCCGCGAGGGCACGGCGGTGCAGCTCGGCGGCAGCCTCGCCAGCGCGATCGGCCGGAAGGCCGGGCTCGATCCGGCGGGCACCCGCATCGTGCTGATGGCGGGCGTGGCGGCGGGGTTCGGGGCGGTGTTCGGCACCCCCATCGCCGGGGCCGTCTTCGCCCTCGAAGTGCTGGCGATCGGCCGGGTGGAATATGCCGCGCTGATCCCCTGCCTGCTGGCGGCGGTGGTGGGCGACTGGGCCTGCCAGGCCTGGGGCATCCACCACTCGCTCTTCCGCATCGCCTACCTGGCGGAGGCGACGGGGCCCATCGCCCTCGATCCGGTCCTGCTGGCCAAGGCCGCCCTCGCCGGCATCGCCTTCGGGCTGGCCGCCCTCGTCTTCGCGGAAGCGAACCACCTTCTCGGCGGGTGGCTCAAGCGCCTGATCCCCTACGGTCCCCTGCGTCCCGTCGTCGGTGGATTCGCGGTGATCGGCCTCGTCTACGCGCTGGGTACCCGCGACTATCTCGGTCTCGGCGTCACCGCGCCGGATGCGGGGTCCTTGAGCATCGCGAGCTTCTTCGGGCCGGAGGTCCATCCCTGGTCCTGGGCCTGGAAGATCCTCTTCACCGTCGTCACCCTGGCCTCCGGCTTCAAGGGCGGCGAGGTCACGCCGCTGTTCTTCATCGGCGCGGCCCTCGGCAATGCGCTGGGCGGCTTGATGGGGGCGCCCCTCGACCTGATGGCGGCGCTCGGTTTCGTGGCCGTCTTCGCCGGCGCGGCCAACACGCCGCTCGCCTGCACGCTGATGGGGATCGAGCTGTTCGGGGCGACCCATGGCGTCGCCATGGCGATCGCGTGCTTTGCCGCCTATGCCTGTTCGGGCCATCACGGCATCTACCTGTCGCAGCGCATCGCCGTCCCGAAGGGCGGGGCCATCGAGCCGGGCTCGACCCTGCGGGAGGCACGGACGCGGCGCTGAGGCGGAAGGCGCGCGGTGCCGGCCCGCCCCCCGCTCGCGGCGCGAGGTGGCTCTACACCATGCCGAGGGCCTGCATGTAGAGTTCCAGGATGGCCTCTTCCTCCTGGCGCTCGGCATGGTCCTTCTTGCGCAGGGAGATGATCTTGCGCAGGGCCTTCACGTCGAAGCCGGTGCCCTTGGCCTCGGCGTAGACGTCCTTGATGTCGCCGGCGAGGCCGGCCTTCTCCTCCTCCAGGCGCTCGATGCGCTCGATGAAGCTCTTGAGCTGGTCGGCGGCAACCGAGGAGGCATCGACGGCGGGTGCGGCGGAAGCGGCCATGAGCGTCTCAATTCCTGATCTTACGCGCATCGTCGGGGACGCGCCGGAGGGGCTGGTTAAGCGATTACGCTTACCGGAAGCTTAGTGCGGCTCGGCTGCCGCCTTCGAGAAGGCCGCCTGTTGCTCCGGCGTCGCCTCGGCCTGGTTCCGCCGCTTCCATTCCTCGTAGGGCATTCCGTAGACGTGCTCGCGGCTCTCCTCCTTGCCGAGGTCGAGGCCGCGCGCGTCGGCGGCGTCCTTCAGCCAGTTCGACAGGCAGTTGCGGCAGAAGCCCGCCATGTTCATCAGGTCGATGTTCTGCACGTCGCTGCGCGTCTGGAGATGCGCCACGAGGCGGCGGAACACGGCGGCTTCCAGCTCGGTCCGGGTCGCGGGGTCGATCGTCGTCATGGCTGTCCTCGAGGTTCTGTCTCGCGCGTCGGCGTGACAGGTTGCTGCCGGAGACCGCCCCGTCAAGCGCGGGGTTCGATGGGCGGCAACGCGACGGGTGCAGACCACGGGAACGGCCCGGAGGCGTGGAGACCTGCACGAGGGACGCGGATCACCAGAAGATTCGGGCGGGCCCGGCGCCGCGAAGCGGAAGCGGCTTCGCCCCGTTCGGAGGTGTCAGCGGTACCGTCGAGGCCCTGTCACCCCGGCCTAGTCCTTCGCTCTATTATAAAACATCAGGGTACCGACCAGCAACGAGCCCACCACCCACTTGAGAAGGTAGGTCACGTCCATGCTGGCGACAGGATAATTGGGATAGATCCCGAGGCGAAACAGCTCGATCCCGTGGGAAATGGGATTCCAAGTGAAGATCGAGTGAGCGGGTTCGGGAATGAGATCGACGGTCTTGAACGCACCGCTGAACATCATCATCGGGCGACTGATCAGCCGGTAGAACGTCGACCAGCCTTCGAAATACGACCGGATGGCGGCATTTCCCAGACCGATGCCGAAGGCCAGCAGGCTCAACAGAACAAAACCCGCAACGCAATAGCCCGGCGCATAGGGAATAGCCTCGTTCACGCCGGACAGCCACAGCCCGCCGAAGAAGATCGCCATCAGAATGAGAATCTGAATTTGCTTGATCAGGAAATGTGCGACGATGTAATCGAACGGTTTTACGAAGTAATACTCCATCCTGCGGCCTTTTGGGGCCCTGACTCCGTTGGAGCCGTTCTTGAAGGCATAGAAGGGAAAGATACCTGCCCCCATGAACAGGAAGACGGACGTTCCGAAGAGGGGGACCTTGCCGTAGATATAGATCCGCAACGATCCCATGAGCACCACGAGGATCAGGGGCTCGAAGAAGGTCAGCAGCGCCATCGCCGGATGTTGCTTGCGGAAACGGGCGCCGAAATCCCGGATCACGAGGGCCAGGATGATGGTTCCCCAAGGCCTGCCCCTGGAGATCGACCGCGTCGGAAGCGCGATGGAGGATTCGGCCATACTCATCGGGCGCCTGCCTGATCGCGGATGATGCCGCTGTGTCTTGCAATATTGGACATGAACTGGTTCTCTTGCGTCACCGATTCATGAAATAGCGACATGAAATATATTCCACATTGAAGTCGATGCGGCATTGTTCGACAATCGTTCATGGGACGACGACGCCTGGATTGCGGACGCTCTATTGTCGGTTGATTGACAGACGAGGGTGGGCCATCACCTTATGCTGCTTTCCGACTTTTTTATGATGCCGGCGGGCCGACCTGGCGCGACCGGCGCGGTGATTCCGTCCCGGCCATAGGCAGGACCATCGCGGGTCTCGTCAACGCTGAATCTCGGCGGGACGAAGGAAGTCCCCTTCCCCACCCTGCCCGCTCCGGCGGATATGGCGCGCGGTCCTTCGCATCCGCCGGTCCTTCGCGTCCGAATGGACTGGCGGACAGCCGACAAAAACTTGACGGGACGGCCGTGTGGGTGCTTGTGGCGCCTCGCCGATAACCGGACCTTCGAATCCGGCAGGTGTCCTCAAGATTGCTGGAGGCCGGAGTGAAACGCTCGCGCCGCACGAAGATCATCGCCACCCTCGGTCCCGCATCCGATACGCCGGAGATGATCGAGAAGCTCTTCCGCGCCGGTGCGGACGTCTTCCGGCTCAACATGAGCCATCTTCCGCGCGAGAAGCTGCCCGAGAAGATCGAGGTGATCCGCACGATCGAGCGTGAACTGCGCCGGCCCATCGCGGTCCTGGTCGATCTGCAGGGCCCCAAGCTGCGCGTCGCCGCCTTCGCCGAGGGCAGCGCCATACTCGAGAACGGCGCGTCCTTCGTCCTGGATTCGGACCCGACGCCGGGCGACGTGAACCGGGTCTACCTGCCCCATCCCGAGATCCTCTCCGCGCTCGAGCCCGGCCACGTGGTCATCATCGACGACGGCAAGCTGCGGCTGACCGTGACCGAGGTCTCGGAAGGCCGTGCGGTGACGACGGTCGTCATCGGCGGCAGGATCTCGAACCGCAAGGGCGTCTCCCTGCCCGACACCGTGATCCCGGTGGCGGCGATGACCGAGAAGGATCGCGGCGACCTCGAAGCCGGTCTGAATGCCGGCGCCGACTGGATCGCCGTCTCCTTCGTCCAGCGCCCCGAGGACGTGGCCGAGGTGAAGAAGGTCGCCGCCGGCCGCGCCCTGGTCATGGCCAAGATCGAGAAGCCGCAGGCGCTCACCCGCCTCGACGAGATCATCGAGATTTCCGACGGGATCATGGTCGCGCGTGGCGATCTGGGCGTGGAGATGCCGCTGGAGCACGTGCCCGGCGTGCAGAAGCGGATCACCCGCAGCGCCCGGCGCCTGGGCAAGCCCGTCGTCGTCGCGACGCAGATGCTCGAATCGATGATCACGGCGCCGGTGCCCACGCGCGCCGAGGTCTCGGACGTGGCGACCGCCGTCTACGAGGGCGCCGACGCGGTGATGCTCTCGGCCGAGAGCGCGTCCGGCGCCTTCCCGATCGAGGCCATCTCGATGATGAGCCGCATCGCCGAGCAGGTGGAGCGGGACGCCCTCTACTGGACCATCCTCACCGCGCAGCGCTCGGAGCCCGACGCGACCGCATCGGATGCCATCGCGGCGGCCGCCCACCAGATGGTCG
Source organism: Methylobacterium marchantiae (assembly GCF_022179405.1). Taxonomy (GTDB): domain Bacteria; phylum Pseudomonadota; class Alphaproteobacteria; order Rhizobiales; family Beijerinckiaceae; genus Methylobacterium; species Methylobacterium marchantiae. The sequence continues at coordinate 39,078 of NZ_BPQT01000036.1, read as the reverse complement.
ACGCGCTGGGCCTGACCGCCATCATGGCCTGGACCCATTCGGGATCGACGGCCCTGCGGCTCGCCCGCTCGCGGCCCAACGCCACGATCATCGCCCTCACCCCGCGGCGCGAGACCGCCCGGCGGCTGGCCCTGTGCTGGGGCACGCATCCGATCGTCACCAACGATGCCAGCGACGTCGACGACATGGCGTTCCGCGCGGCCAAGTTCGCGGTGCGCGAGCGTTTCGCCGAGATCGGCGACCGCATCATCGTGGTGGCCGGCGTGCCGTTCGGGACGCCGGGCGCCACCAACCTGGTGCGCATCGCCTTCATCACCCGCGATCACGCCGCCAAGGCCTGATCGCCAAGGCCCGAGCGCTAAGGCCTGAGCGCCAAGGCCTGAGCGCCAAGCCCTGATCGAGAGGTCTGCGCTTCAGCGCGCGACGGGTTCGCGGCCCGGCGCCGCGATCCTGTCGGCGAGGCCCTCGACTTCGTCCACGAGCGCCTCGGTGGCCACGTAGGGCACCATGTGGCCGATGCCGGGCAGGAGGACGAGCCGGGCGTCCGGAATGACCTTGGCGAGGGGCTCCGCCTGTCGGTCGGCCGGCACGGCGGCATCCGCATCGCCGGCGACGATCACCGTCGGCATCGCGATCGACCCGTAGCGCGGGGCCTGGGCCGCCACGGCGGCGGGCAGGCCGATGAGGTCGTAGAGATTGGCGAGCATGGTGTCGGGCCGCAGCACCAGGGCCGAGCGGCTCCGTTCGAGATAATCGTCGGGCAGATCCTGCGGCCGGAAGACGGCCCGTGCCGCGGGCCGAAGGTAGTAGAGGCCGAGCGGCGTCGCGACGGTGTGGCCGAGGAGCCAGGCCATCGGCGGCTTCAGGGCCAGTCGGTAATACCAGGGCAGCCCGTCCCTGGCGGAAAACGGCATCGCCACCGGCGCCACCAGAACCAGGCCCGAGACCAGCTTGGGATGATCGAGGGCGATGGCGCTGGCGAGCGTCCCCGACCAGGAATGACCGAGCAGGATGACGGGCCCCGTATTCAGGCGCTCCAGCGCCTGGGCGATGGCATGTCCCTGCGCGGCCGGACTTGCCATTTCGCGGCCGCCGAGGCGGTCGCTCCAGCCGAATCCCGGCCTGTCGAAGGCGATCACGCGAAAGCCGTTCCCGGCGAGCCGTCGGCCGACGCCTTCCATCGGATCGGCCGCATTGGCCGAGGCCCCGTGCAGGAGCACGACGGTTCCCTTGTCGGACACGTTCGGGCCGGCTTCGATGGTGGCGAGCCGGCCGCCCGCCACCTCGACGAAGGGGCCCTGCGGCGGAAACCGCGCGGCGACCCGTGCGGTGACGATGAGGGTGACGAGGGCGCCGGCCGCGAGCACGGACACGATCAGCCCGGCGATCGCGGCCGCGATCAGGCCGAGCCAGTGGAGAAGGATCATGTCCGGTCTACAGATCCCGGCCTTCGATATCGGGTGCGAGCTTGTCGATGGCTCCCTGGAGCTTCTCCATCCGCGGATAGATCGAGGCGGCGCGGCGGAAGGCGTCGAGGGCCCGGCGCTTGTCGTCCATGGACAGGTAGATCCGGCCCAAAGCCGCCCACGCCTCGTAATGGCGCGGCTCCAGCACCAGGGTGCGCTGCAGGTCGGCGACGGCGTTGGTCTGGTCGGTGAGCAGCCAGAACACCGTCGCCCGCCGGTTCCACCCCTCCGCCCATTGCGGTTCGAGCTGGGTGGCGCGGTCCATCAACTCGACGGCGAGGGGGAAGTCGCGGCTCGACATCGCCTGACGGGCGCGCTCGGTGAGGAGATCGGCGGTGGCGCTGCCTGAGCGGCCGAGGCGTTGCTCGATCAGGCGGGAGATCCCCTTGGCCTCGGTATCGTCCTCCGAGGCCTTCAGCCTTGCATAGAGATCGTCGAGGCTCGGCGCCTGCGCCTTCTTCGGGGCGTCCTTGGGGGCCTCCTTGCCGCTCTCCCCGTTCTGATTCGCTTCTCGGCCCTGGTGCGCGTCCCCGCCCCGGCCCGCCGGAGGCAGCGCCTCGGCGGCGGAGGCGGAAAACGCCAGAAGCGCCGCGCCCAGGAGCGCAACGTTGAGGAACGTGTCGAACGGTCGCGAAAGCGTCATGAGGGCGAGCTTCCTCGCCCTTCACGCCGCCGTCAACAGGCAGGCTTGACGCGGGCGCCCCATTCCGGGGCGGCGGCAGGCCTCAGCCCTGGCGGGCCTTGAAGCGCTTCTGCGTCTTGTTGATGACGTAGACGCGGCCCTTGCGGCGCACGAGCTGGTTGTCCCGGTGACGGCCGCGCAGGGACTTGAGGGAGTTGCGAATCTTCATCGTTCTCACGTCGGCCGGGGTCTAGCCCGCCGCCTGTCCATAGGGTCTCGGGGACGAGGCACCTCGGAAAGGCGTCCTCGGCGATGGCAGTGCACGCATCGCGGAAAGGCGGTTGCCATATCAGGCTTGAGCGCCCGAAGGCAAGGCGCAACCGACATGCGGCGGGAACGGATTTCCCGGACGTGGCCCCCGGGGTACGATCCGGGGCGTCGCGTCACCGATCTTCGGCGCCCCGGCGTTGGTTCGCGCCTCAGCGCTCGCGCCAGGCCTTGGCGATCTGGTCCGTGAGGGGCTTCGTCAGGTAGGACAGGACGGAGCGGTCGCCGAGCTGCATATAGGCCTCCACGGGCATGCCGGGCTGGAGCTGGACGGCTCCGAGCCGCGCCACCTGATCCTCCGGCAGGCGGATGCGGGCGGTGTAATAGCTCATGCCGGTCTTCGGGTCCTGGGACACGTCGGCCGAGACGCGGCTGACGATGCCGTCGATCTCCGGCGTCACCCGCTGGTTGAAGGCCGGGAAGCGCAGGACGGCGCGCTGGTTCAGCCGCACGTTGTCGATGTCCTGCGGCTGGATCCTCACCTCGACGATCAGCTTGTCGGCCTCGGGAACGATGAGCATCGCCGGCTCGCTGGGCACGACGAGGCCGCCGATCGTGTGCACGGTCAGCTGGTGGACCGTGCCGTCCTGGGGCGCGCGCATGTCGATCCGCTTGAGCTGGTCCTCGGCGGCGATGCGCTTCTCGACATATTCCGACCAGCGACCGCGGATCTCGGCGAGCTCCTTGCCGGTCTCGGTCCGCATGTCCTGGTCGATCTGGAAGATCTGCAGCTCGATCTCGGTGATCTTGCCCTTGGCCGATGCGGTGGAGGCAACGAGCTGGCCGCGCTCGCCCTGCAGCCGCGCGCCGTCGCGTTCGAGGGCGGTGACCCGCGAGAGCGGCACGAGGTTCTTGGCGTAGAGCTCGCGCACGCCCTTCAGCTCGGTCCCGATCAGCGCCGTCTCGCGCTCCTTGGCCGCGGCCTGTTCGGTGAGCCCCTTGATCTCCTCGCCGAGCTGGGAGACGCGCTCGCGCAGCTGCGCCTTCTGGCCGTTGCGGCCGGCGACGCGGGCCTGGAACAGGCGGGTCTCGCTGTCCACCAGATGGGCGACGGACGGGTCCTTGTCCTTGCGTGCGAGGAGGTCGGGCGGGAAAGCGATCTCCGAGGCGCCGTCGCGCTCGGCCTCGTCGCGGGCGCGGCGGGCGGCGAACTCGTCGAGGGCCTTGAGGATGATGTCGAGATTGGCGCGGGTCTGGGTCTCGTCGAGGCGGATCAGGATGTCGCCGGCCTTGACCCGCGCGCCCTCCCGCACCCGCAGCTCTCCGACGACGCCGCCGGTGGGGTGCTGGACCTTCTTCACGTCGGATTCGACCATGAGCTGGCCGGGCGCGATCACCGCCCCGGAGATCATCGTGAAGGTCGCCCAGCCGCCGACCCCGACGACGAGGAGGGCGCCGATGCCGATGGCCGCCGCGAGGTGGCGGCGGATCGAGCCCCGGGCGGTCGCCCGTGGCTGGGTGGGGGCGGCGAGGCCGGTGGGCGACAGGCCGGTGGGCGACAAGGCGATGGCCATCACGCGCTCTCCTGCAGGGTGGCGACGCCGGAACCGGTCCTCGGCGCCGTGATGGGCTCGGCGTTGGGGCCCGGCGTCGGCCTGAGCACCCGCTTGAGCACCTCGTCCTTGGGTCCGAAGGCCTGGGCGCGCCCGTCGGCCATCATCAGGATCATGTCGACGGCGGCCAGCGCGCTCGGGCGATGGGCCACGACGATGCAGATGCCTCCGCGCTGGCGAACGCCGACGATGGCCTGGGTCAGGGCGTTCTCGCCCTCGCCGTCGAGATTGGAATTCGGTTCGTCGAGCACCACGAGGAAGGGGTCGCCGTAGAGCGCCCGCGCCAGGCCGACGCGCTGGCGCTGGCCCGCCGACAGGCCCGCGCCGCCCTCCCCGATCCGGGTGTCGTAGCCTTCCGCCAGCCGCAGGACGAGGTCGTGGATGCCCGCGGCCCTGGCCGCCGCGATGACGGTGCCCGACTGCACATCGGGATCGAACCGCGCGATGTTCTCGGCGATCGTGCCGGCGAACAGCTCCACCTCCTGGGGCAGGAAGCCGATATGCGGGCCGAGATCGGCGCTCGACCATTGGTCGATGGCCGCGCCGTCGATCCGGACCTTGCCGCGCAGGGGCGGCCAGACGCCGACGATGGCGCGCACCAGGCTCGACTTGCCCGACGCGCTCGGGCCGATGATCCCGAGCCCCTGCCCCCGCTGGAGCGAGAGGCTGACATCCTGGACGACGATGCGCTGGGTGCCGGGCGGCGCCAGGCTGACATTCTCGGCGACCAGGGACTGGGACGGGGCGGGCAGCGCGTGCGGCTGCTCCACGGCGGGCATGCGCGCGAACAGCTCGGAGAGCCGCGCCCAGCTCTGGCGCGCCTGGACGAAGCCTTTCCAGTTGGCGATGGCGAGCTCGGCCGGCGCCAGGGCGCGGGCGACGAGGATCGACGAGGCGATGATGACGCCGGCCGAGGCGAGGTTGTTGATGACGAGCCAGGCGCCCAGCGCCAGGACGCCCGATTGCAGCGCCATGCGGAAGACCTTCGAGCCGGCGCCGAAGCCGCCGGCCACGTCGGAGGCCGTCATCTGCGACTGCATGTAGTCGCGGTTGGCGCCGCCCCAGCGATCGGCGAAGCGCCCCTGCATGCCCATGGCGGCCAGGACCTCGGCGTTGCGGCGCCCGGCCTCGGCGAGGCCGTTGCGGCGCATGCCGTGGGCCGTGGCGGTCTGGGACGGCATCCGGGTCGAGCGGTCCGTGGTGAGGGCGAGGACCGCGAGGACCGCCGCGCCGACGAGGGCCGCCGCGCCGATGAGCGGGTGGAACAGGAAGCAGATGAAGACGTAGATCGGCATCCAGGGCAGGTCGAAGAAGGCCGAGGGGCCGGTGCCGCCGAGGAAGGCGCGCAGCTGGTCGAGGTCGCGCAGGGGCAGCAGGCCGTCACCCGGGGCCGCACCCTTCAGCGGCGCGCGCACCACGATGTCGAAGACCCGCGCGCTCAGCGCCTCGTCCAGGGCCGCGCCGACGCGGGCCAGGATGCGCGAGCGGATCGTCTCCAGCACGCCCTGGAAGACGTAGAGGACGAGAGCCAGGATCACGAGGCCGACCAGGGTCGGCACGCTGCGGCTCGGGATGACCCGGTCATAGACTTCGAGCATGAAGAACGAGCCGGTGAGGTAGAGCACGTTGACGAGCCCGCTCATCACCGCGACCCCGATGAACGCCGTCCGGCAGCTTGCCAGGGCCGAAACGATCTCGGCCGAATTTCGCCCCTTCGCCACTGCCGCCCCCACCCTGCACTCTCGATCGTCAAGTCTAGTTCGTTGAAAGTCTGGCGTCTCCGGTTCGGAACCGCGACCCTCATCTGAATCTCTTACGAGCTAAGCGTGCGTTCGCGAACTCGAAAACATACGTTTCCGCGGGATTGTCGCCGCTTGTGTCCGATGGGAGCGATACACCGAAATGGCCACGGCCTATCGGGAGGCCGTGTCCGGCCGGCGGACAGGGGTGGCGGGATCGCCCGCATGTCGGGTGCGCGATGGGGATGCACGAGAACCGGGGCACATCCGGCTCGGCCCGATGCCCCCATCCGCCCCGCCGGCCTTACGCCGGTTTCGCCGCTCCTAAGCCGCAATCGCCGACAATCGCCAGCGGTCCTCCCCAGCGGTTCTGGCCCTCGATCCTCGCCCGCCGTTTCCGGCACGGCCGATCCTTGCGCCGAGGTATGGGCTCGCCGCCAATCGGACATCAGGTATGTGTCTGTAAACGGTCTGGGATTATATCCTCGTCGAGAGTGTTCGAGCTCCGGAGCGTGTCGAGTGCAGGCGGACCAGGATACACACGAATCCTCCGAACCGATCTTGCGGCGCGAGGAAAGGAATTCGACCAACTGGATTGCCACGATCCGGATTCCAAACGGCGAAGACATCCCCTGCACCGTGAAGGACGTCTCCAAATCCGGCGCCAAGATCGGCGTCCCCGCCTACCATGTCTTGCCGGATACGTTCCTGCTCCGGATCATCGGCCGGGACTTCGTCTGCATGGTCAAGCTCGCCTGGAGGCGGGGCGACTATGTGGGCGTGAGGATCGAGCGCGTCGGCAAGGTTCCGCCACCGCCCGCCAAGGCGGTGGGGTCCGTCAAGCAGGCGCCGCCGCCCGCGCCGCGTCCCGTCGATGCGGCGCCGCCACCTGCGGAACCGGGTGGGATCGGCATACGCTCACGCAGGCGGGGCTTGTCGACGTTATGAGACCGCCGCTTCCCGGAATGTCTCGGACAGCTCGGCTCCCGAGAGGCAGAAGGCGACGGTGATACGAGGCCTCGACGGAGGGTGACTCATCGAGGCCTGAACGCGCAGTGGCGGCCGTCCGCCGGGACCCCGTCGGGGGCATCTCTCGACATCGTGATGGTCGGGTCGAGCCGGGCTGCTTCAGCCGCCAGACGGATGGGCGATCTCGAACGCGCAAACGCCGCCGGATCGAATCGACCAAGTCCCCGATGCGCAGGTGTCAAACCGCACTGCGACCCGCCAAGAGCGGGCCCATATCGGTCTTACACAAGAACTCACGGTCTGCCGCCTTTCGACGGATACCGCGTAAACTTCGAGGACTCCGTTATGAATGCCCGTCTTGCTTCCGCCGTTGCCGCTGTCGTCTTGTCTGTCGGTGCCGTTGCTTCGCCTGCTCTTGCGCAGAGCTACAATGCGCCGGCCGGCATCTCGGCTTATGCGGCTCCCGGCAATGCCGGCCGTCGGGTCGTCGCCGATGACGATCTGACCACCGGATCCGTCGTCAGCCGCCGCAGCGTCGATTCCGCCCGGGAAGGCAACGCCGAGCAGAACAGCTTCCCGGTCTGGCAGTACGGCCGCACCTCCGGCGGCCCCCGCTAGACACTTGTAAAGCGGTCACATGAAAACGGCGGGGCGAAAGCCCCGCCGTTTTCATGTCTGCCTCGTGGAAGCGCTTCCCGGAATCAGGCGGCTTTGGCCATCAGCGGGCGCAGCAGCTTGGCGAAGCGCGCCGCCCACTCGATCTGGCCCGGCTCCAGGGCGATGAGATCCTGCCGGATCTCCACCAGGGCGTTGGGAAGGTCGCGGGCGATGGCGTGGCGGTCGATCGTGTCGCCCGGCAGGCCGCCGCCATAGGGTTCGTTGTCGCCCACCGTCAGCCCGGCCGGGTCGGCGCGAAGGCCGGCGATGAGCGGCGCGCTCATGCGGTCGTCCCGGTCCCACAGGATGCCCACGTGCCAGGGCCGCATATAACCGCGCCAGGATGCGGTGAAGCTGTGCATGGTGACGATGGAGGGCGGCACGCCCGCCGCCATCGCCCGCGCCACGGCCGCGTCCACGGCCTCGTCGAACGGCGCGTAGAAGCGCCGGATCCGCTCCTCCTTGCCGGCCTCGTCGATGCGGGCATTGCCCGGCACCACGGCCCCGTCCGACAGCCGCATCACCAGGGTCGGGTCCTCGCGTCCCCGGTTGGGATCGATGACCAGGCGCGAGAACCGCGTGAGGATCGCCGGCGCGCCGAGATGCGCGGCCAGGCGCCGGGTCACGGCGGCGGCGCCGATATCGTAGGCGATATGGCGTGCGAATTCCTGCTCCGGGACGCCGAGTTGGGCGAGATCCTCGGGCACGTGATTCGAGGCGTGCTCGCAGATGAGGAGGAGTCCGGATGTGGGATCGCCGGGGATCGTCTCGACGGGATGCGGCGGCAGCATGAGGCGGACACGGTCCTTCGGGGCCGGATCGGGAGGGTGATCTCCCGTCTTCGGGCAGGAAACACGCCGCCTGTCGCGCAATCGCACGCTTGCCGAGGCGGCAGGGCTCGGGCACAGCACGTATAGGCGATCGCGCCGCCACGGCAACAATCCGGCGGACAAGCAATCCGGCCCGCGCGATCGGACCTTGATGAGACACGGACACGCCATGACCGCGCCTTCACCCGCCCCCTCCCCCTCGTCTCACGATGCCGCCCGCGGCCTGCTCCTCGGCTTCCTCGACGAGGCGATCGCCGCCGCGCATCCGTCCCGCTGCCTGGTGCCGCACCTGCCCGCCCCCGGAAACGGCCGGCTGATCATCCTCGGTGCCGGCAAGGCCGGCGGCAGCATGGCCGCGGTGGCGAGCCGGTTCTACCGGGAGCAGCACGGCGTCGACGAGAGCCGCATCGTCGGCCTGGCGGTGGCCCGCCACGGCTACGGCGAGGAAGCCCCGATGATCCGCATGGTCGAGGCCGGCCATCCGGTGCCGGACCAGGCCGGGATCGACGCCACCATCGACGCCCTGAAGATCGCGGCCGATGCCGGCCCGGAGGACGACGTCTTGGTGCTGCTGTCGGGCGGCGGTTCGGCCAACTGGATCGCGCCGGCCGGCGACCTCACCCTCACGGAGAAGCAGGCGATCACCAAGGCGCTGCTGCGCTCCGGTGCGCCGATCAACGAGATCAACGCGGTGCGCAAGCACCTCTCCCGGATCAAGGGCGGCCGCCTCGCCATGATGGCCCGCAACGCCCGCTCGATCCTGACGCTGGCCATTTCCGACGTGCCGCATGACGACCCGGCGGTGATCGCTTCGGGCCCCACCGTGCCCGATCCCTCGACCCTTGCCGATGCCCGCGCCATCTGCGAGCGCCGCGGCATCCCCCTGCCGGAGACCGCCAAGGCCCTCCTGAACGATCCGGCCAACGAGACGCCGAAGGCCGGCGACCCGTCCTTCGCCCGCGCGGAATACCGCATCATCGCACGGCCGATCGACGCGCTCGACGCGGCGGCGGAGGCGGCCAAGCGCGCCGGCTACGAGATCGTGATGCTCGGCCCCGACGTCGAGGGCGAGGCCCGCGAGGTCGCGGCGGAACACGCCGCTCTCGCCAAGGAGATGAAGGCGGCCGGCCGCAAGGCGGCGATCGTCTCCGGCGGCGAGCTCACCGTGACCATCGTCGGCGAGGGCCATGGCGGCCCGAACCAGGAATACGCCCTCGCCCTCGCCATCGGCCTCGACGGCGAGCCGGGAATCCTCGGCATCGCCGCCGATACCGACGGCACCGATGGCGGTCGCGGCGAGGCCACCGACCCGGCCGGCGGTCTCGTCGATCCGACGACGCTGGAGCGCGCCCGCGCCGCCGGCCTCGATCCCGCTGCCATGCTCGCGGACAATGATTCGACGAAGTTCTTCGCCACGATCGGCGACCTCGTCCAGCCGGGTCCCACGCGCACCAATGTCAACGATTGCCGGATCATCCTTGTCGGTTAAGCCCCACGCCCCTCTCCCCTTCACGGGAGAGGGGAGCGCCATCGCCGGAAAGGCCGCCTTCTTTCCCCTCCGCGGCGGGAGATGGGCCCTGGCCGGTGCCTTCGCGGCCCTCTTCCTGAGCGCTGCCCCGGCCCGCGCCGACCTGCGCATGTGCAACCAGACCGGCAGCAAGGTCGGGATCGCCCTCGGATATCGCGATACCCAGGGCTGGGTGACGGAGGGATGGTGGGACGTGGCGCCCAAAGGGTGCGAGACCCTGCTGCGCGGCGCCCTGGCGGCGCGGTTCTATTACGTGTTCGCGGTAGACTACACCCGCGGCGGCGAGTGGAACGGCCGCTCGCTGATGTGCACCCGGGATGCCGAATTCACGATCCGCGGCGTCGAGGATTGCCTCGCGCGCGGCTACGACCGCAACGGCTTCTACGAGGTCGATACCGGCGAGCAGAAGAGCTGGACGATCCAGCTCACCGACCCGAACCAGCCGCCGGGAACGGGGCCGTGAGGGCGGACGCGATACCGGTCGTTACGGCCGCATAGCTCGGGATCAGGACCGGGAGACACCCAGGGCGTCGTCGAGAAAGACTTTGAAATTGGGGATGTCGACGGTCCAGGAATTCACCAGAGGATATTGCTCCTCCACCCAAGCCCTGTAGTCGTGACCTTTGATGATCGACAGGCGCGCATAGTTGAAGCGCAGCAGGTAGGACCCGTCCTTGATCGGCAATAGCTCGATGATCTTCGTGCCGGGCGGCGAGAAGATGATATGGGACAGGCCGGCGCCATGGGGAGCCATGATCGTCGCGGCATTCCGCATGAGCGCGATCTGGTGCCAAAGCGGAATGGCCGAGAACTCGTAGATGTCGAAGCCGCGCACGCGAGCGAGCGCTTCGATCTCGGCCTCGTTGGTCATGACCCGACGATCGGCGTCCCGGCGCGTGATGTAGACTTTGTCCGGCAGCGCCAGGCCGTGCTCGGCCGCCATGCTCGTCGCCCGTTCCCCGAGCGTCGTGAACACCGAGTCGAGATGCCGCCAACCGACCATTCCCCGGAAGGACACGCTCGCGACCAGCAGTCGTTCGACGAAGACGGTTTCGGTGAGGGGGGCGGTCGCTTCCCCGAGACCGAGGAGATCCAGCGAGGCCTGCTCGAACTTCGGAGCCTCACCATTGATCAGGATCCTGAAATCCCGATCCTGCAGGATTCCGCTCTCGGCGATCCAGCCGAAACGAGCGAGATAATCGATCAGCCAGTGATAGATGCCCTTGCTGCGCCGGTTCGCCGCGAAGCCGATCGGAATCGTCTTCACGTCCGATCGGTTCAGGGTCGAGATCTTCTCGCCGAAGGAGAGGATGACCTGTCCGTCCTCGTTCCAGATCTGGCCCGACGGATCGGTGAAGACATTGCGATATTCGAGAAGGCGGGGTTGCTTGCTCGCCTCCATCGAAGCGCGAAACTTGGCGGCATCGCCGTTCAGCATCTCGGCGTGATGGGGTGAGGTCTTCGGAGACGCCAGGAGGTCGACGGTCCCCCAGACTTCATTGGGAGGTTGCGTGGCGAAATCGAAGGAGGCCTTCTCCGGATTGATCCGGTCGCCACCCTTGAGAACGTCGCTGACGGCGGCCTTGAGCCGCGCGCGAAGCGCTGGATCCTTCAGTCTCGCAAAGACCTGTTTGGACGCCGACAGGTAGCGCGGATCGGAGCGGACGGTGGGGTCGTCGAGAAGGATCGATGCCGCGTCCGCCGGGTGATGATAGACGGCGAGTTCCTTGACCGCCGACAGTTTCACGTTGACCGGAGTATCCGCCTCCAACAGGCATTCCACGGCCTCCTTGATCACCGCCTCGTCCTTCGCCAGCAAAGCCGCGTAGGTGCGTTGCATGAGCAGCAGCGGTTGGCGCTTCAACAGCGCCCGGTCCTGGGTCTTCCGGATGACGTCCGACCATTCCTGCGCTGCCGCGTGTTCACGACAGGCGGTGAGGACTTTTCTCGCCTCGGCGGCCAGCGATGGTTCCTTCGCTGCGGCAGGCGCGGGTTCCTGACAGGCCACAGGCGCGGATTCCCGTCCGGACGACGATCCCGCCTCCGCCTCTGCCGATTTGCTCTTGGGAGAAAACACGATGCCTCGGCCTCGCTCGCGTGGAATGGACACTGCGCCGTCAGCCTTCCTGCGCTTCCGATCTGATCTTCTTGCGAGTCGCGATGCGCGCCTGCTTGCGCTCGGATTTGCGGGCCTCGATGCGGGCGACGCGCTTCGCCTCGGCTTTCTCGGATCGTTTCAGTGTCGAAGGCTCCGACATCGGACTGTATCCTCTAGCGTCTCTCGGGACCGAAGAGGACTTCCCTTCCGCCCCTTCCGAGTCACGATTGCTTGACACGCGCTGGTCTGCCACGGAGTCCGGATCCGACCGGCGTCGATCCTCGGTGTCCTTCGACGCCGAGACCGTCCCGGCAGAACCGCGACCCATCCGCTCGGGTGATCAGAGTCTGGTGGGGAAGGGAAATGCCGAACGAAGCGCCGCCGTATCGATCCGCGAGGGCGGCAGCACGCATTGGCGGGCGTCGAGCCACTTCAGATCCGTGAACTCGCGCATTCCTCGTAGGGCAGCGTCCGAAAGGCCTACCGACATCTTGTAATCCTGCATCTTGAACGAGTTGGTTTCCCCGTTAAGATTCATGTATTGCGCCGGGATACCATAGGCATGAGACACGATCAAACCGTGTAACGATGTCGTGACAATCTCCTCGCAGCTCACGATATCTGCAATGACGCGTTCGATGTCTTCGAAGGACGCGGCGAGCAGGGAAATGACCTTGATATGCTTGGCGTCGAGTTTGTCGACCGCCGCGCGGACCTCCGCCTCCTGCAGCACGTGAGCGATGATGCCGACCTTGTGCGTCTTGGTCGTCTCTGGCGTGAAGAGCTCGGGCAGGAGCACCGCGGGGTCGCCGTAGATTTCGGGGCATTCCCCGCCCGCCGCCAGGACCGCGTCGCGCGAGAGCGGGCCGCGAACGGCGGCATAGATGGCAGTCGGGCAGAGCGGATCGCTGGGGCGCGGCATCCCCGTGCCCCACAGCCGGACGCCCGGCCTGGCGAATTTCGCGATGCTTCCGATGCACAGACCTTCGGCCTGGTTGCTCGAAGCCCAGCGCGGCATCACGCCGAAGGCATGCCACAGCACGTAGGGTGTCAGGATGTCGCCGAAATTGCCCGGATAGGGGCTGCGCATCCACCACATCTTCGGGCGATACTGCTCTTCCAGGCCGGCCTCTCTTGCCATCTCCTCGAATTTGAGGAGCGCGCGATAGGAGTTGATCAGCGGCGCCCATTCCTTGGCCGACTCGGCGAGAAGGGTCGCTTCGAGCTCCAGGAAGCCGGCCGTGTCGCCGTTCTTGACGAACGTTGAGAGCGACTTGGATACCAGCTTTTCCTTCTCAATCACGCTTAGTCTCCCCATGGGGTTCTTCGAGTCGATGGAGGAGCTTATCGTGCCTGCAAAGGCCGGTGTCGAGGGCAGGTTCCGGCAGGTGCCGGGATCCATCCGCGCCCGAGCGGGATGCCGCGGCGAGCTCCCCGGAGCCAGACGTGGATGGATCGAAGGGCGGCAGGTCGCAGGCCCTTCGACCGGAGTGTCAGACCCGCAGCAGACCTTTCATGCCCGCCGCTCGCTCGCTGCCGGGAAACACCGTGTCGGACAGGACCTTCTCGTCGAAGCCGAACTGATCGATCAGCAGGCCCTTCATCACGGTGCGCAGATCCATCGTCGGCGCCAGATCGCGGCCCTCGAACAGGGCGGTCTCCTTCAGGCTCGGCCAGTCGGCGATGACCCGGCCGCCCGCCACGGCGCCGCCGACGAGGAAGGCCACGGTGGCGGTGCCGTGATCCGTGCCGGACGACCCGTTCACGTGCACGGTGCGGCCGAATTCCGTGACGATCAGGACCGAGGTCTGAGCCCAGGACGGGCCGAGCCCCTCCTTCATCGCCGCGATCCCGGCATCGAGGGAGGCGAGGTTCTTGGCGAGGCGGCCCTCGTAGGGGCCTTGCGAGGCGTGGGTGTCCCAGCCGTCGAAATTCATCACGGCGATGCGCGGCCCCGTCACCGGGGCCATCAGGGAGGCGGCGCCGCGGGCCGCGGCGGCGAAGCTGTTGGGGCCCTTCAGCGGCTGCTTGCCCATGGCCGCCATGCCGGGGTCGGACGCGATGAAATCGTCGACCTGCACGCCCTCGCGCAAGGCGTTGGCCAGGGCCTGGTCGCGGTCGTCGTAGAGGGCCTGGAGCCGCATCAGGGTGTCGGCCGTGGCATAGGGCAGGGTCTGGGGCTGCCACGTCTCCACCTGGGCCGGTCCGCGCAGGATGAGGGGCGTCGTGGCGCTCACCGAGAGGGCCTTGGTGGGACGCAGCTCGATGCCCTTGGCCTTGGGGACGAGGGAGAGCGCCCGGTTGAGCCAGCCCGTGTCGACACCCGCCCCGGCGCGGGTCATGCCGTTCTCCAGCACTTCCTGCGCGTCGAAATGCGAGCGGGCCCGGTAGGGGGTGGCGATGGCATGGAACAGCGTCGCCTCGCGCCGGGCGTAGAGATCCGCGAGGTTCGGCATCGCCGGGTTGAGCGAGAACAGCGGATCGAGCTTGAACGGCGTCTGCGTCGCCGAGAGCTTGAAATCGGAGCGCACGTTCTGGAACTGCGGGTCGCCCACCGGCATCACCGCCGACAGGCCGTCGAGGCCGCCGCGCAGGACCACCACGAGGAAGCGCGGATCGCGGCCGGACGCGGCCCAGACCTTCGGGACATAGGGCCAGGCGAAGAGCGCGCCGGCCCCCAGCAGCAGGTTGCGCCGGGTCGGCAGGTGAGAGTGCATGTCAGGGTGCATGGTGGCTGTCGCCTCTCGCGCGGCTATCGCCGTTGGAATTCCGGGCTGAGCATCAGCAGCGCCAATGCCTGTTGCGGGCTCTCGCCCCGTCCGATCACCCGGCGGGTCTCGTCGGAGTAGAAGCTGCCGAGACGATCGCCGATGAGCTCCCGGATCCCGGCCTCGTCGGCATTGAGGGTGGCGCATTGCTGGGCCCAGTCGATCCGGCTCTTGATGCCGTCGGACGTCACCCAGGCCTCGTCCTCCTCGGCCCAGCCCTTCGGCGAGGGCGCTGCCAGGAAGGGCTGCCCCATGGCGAGGAGAGCGGCCGTCGGCGAGGGCTTGAGCGGAACCTTGCCGATCATCCGCGCCGTCGCGGCGAGGAACTCGATCGGCGGGCGCAGCTTCACCGGCTGGGCCGTCCAGGCCTCTTCGCTCGCCGCGAGGGCGACGCTCACCGCCTTGAGATCGCCGCCGCTGTCGAGGAAGACCTTGGCGAGGCTCTTCTGGAGTGCCTCGGAGACCTTGTCGGAGACGAAGGCGCGCGCCATCCGGCGCGTCACGTAGCGGGCGGTGGAGGGATGGCGGACGAGGTCGTCGAGCACGGCGGCGATCTCGCCGGCGCCCGCCTCCGGATAGCGCTTGCCGAGGATCGTCTTCGCCCCCGGCTGATGCTGGCGTTCGCTGAAGATGCTCTGGCCGAACGTGTCGGAGCCCGGCTTGAGATCGACGGTCCAGCCCGTCAGGACGGCGGCGAGCGCCGTGACGTCGGCCTGGCTATAGCCGCCATCGACCCCGAGGGTGTGGAGTTCCAGCACCTCGCGCCCGAGATTCTCGTTGAGCCCCGACTTCTTGACGCGACCCACCCTGGAATCGGGTCCGGTCGAAGAATTGTTGTCGAGATAGAAGATCATCGATGGGTGCAGGATCGCGGCCCTGGCCATGTCGGCGAACCGGCCGAGGACGAACGGGCGGATGGCCTCCCGCTGAAACGAGCCGGCGGTGAGGCCGGATTTCGCCTTGGCGGTCGAGACGGTGAAATGGTTGCTCCAATGCAGGAGCAGCCGTTCCTGCACGGGTGCCTTCGTCGAGACCGCGAGGGTGAGCCACGAGATCAATTCGGCCGGGTTCTTGGTGAGGGGGCTTCCCGAGGTCTTGGCGTCGCCGCCCTTGCCCAACTTGCCCATCATCCCGTCATCCATCGACGGCGCGGCGGGGGGCGTCATCGCCATGCCGCCGTCCTGTCCGTCCTTCGCGCCCGCCTGGCGCGCCTCGGCCATCGCCTGCCTGCGCTGACGGGCGACCTGACGATTCGCCATCATCGCCTGCAACTGGCTGGTGCTGGAATTGAGGCCCTCCTCGGGCATGGGGGTCGGCAGGTCGAGCTGGGCGCGCACGTAGCGGCGCGGGTCGGCGAGGGCGGCCGCATCGGCCGGGCCGCATCCCAGGCCGAAACGACCGACCGCATTCGCGAATGCCAGATTGCGGCTCATCATCATCTCCGGCATCCGGTGCCGCCGGCCGAGGGGGCCGGGCGCCGGATGAAAGCGGCTGCATCAAGGGATGAGGTGTGAGGCGGTTTCGTGACCGCGGCCTCGACCTCACGCAGGCGTGACGTCGGCCGGTGGCGGGCAGCGTCGTCGCGGCGGCGATCTCGTTTCAGGCGGTGTCGAGGGCCGGACCGTGCCGATGCCCGGCCTTCGATCCGGCCGGGCATCATACGAAAAAGGGCCCCCTCTCGGGAGCCCTGCTTTCTCGTCCATTCCACGTCTTCTCGGCCATTCCGAGGGGGGAATGGTGGGCGCGACAGGGATCGAACCTGTGACCCCTACCATGTCAAGGTAGTGCTCTCCCGCTGAGCTACGCGCCCGGCTGAAGCGTCTCCGCTGCAGCGAGGAGCGGCCTATAGCTTTTGCCTGGAAGGGGCGCAAGGGGGCTTCTCGCCGGAACCGCCGTTTCGTTGCGCGCCGTGCAGTCCCAGACGGCTCGCAGGCCCCGATGTTGCATCGCGGCGACTAAGGCGGCGACCTGGCGGCGAAAAGCGGAGGAAATCGACCCTTCGACACGGATTCGACGCCCGACGGCGAGTCCGGGCGGGCGGGCGGCGATCGATGCACCATTATAGCGAGGTCTATCTTCAGTCATTGCGGCTATGGAGACTTCATGAATGCGTCGATAAACGAGACAGTGAATTCGAAAATTCATTTTTATCATGTAATGCGACGATGTATGAAGCGCGTGACGGCCGAACCATAGCGAAGATGATATTTGTGATTGAATAAAACAAGACATCTCGAGATAGAATTCTTATTTTTATGCTACTCTTCACGATAAATGAACGAAAATGCAATTTATCGGTTGTATTTTTACGAATGGAAATTGTGTTTCTGCCTGAAAATGGATTTTAACGGTTGCTGTGTGGTTTTTATGGATATCGGAGATTGTCCAATGCTTGATTCTCTCAAAGTCTTCGTACTGCAGCAACGCTGCCACGGGTTGGACACGGTTCTGGCCGCATATTAAGGGTCGGGGAGATAGCCGATCCGTCGGATGGCGGAGGCGTCCTCGTTCAAGAGCGTGTGCGAATCGAACGTGATCAAACGTACAGACATAGCCATCGTGGGCCGCTCCTGCCGATTGCCCGGAGCCCCCAGCATCGAAGGCCTCTGGCAGCTTCTGAGTGAGGGGCGCTGCGCCGTCGGCCGCATCCCGGACGATCGCTGGTCGCTGGAGCGGTTCGGTCATCCGCGCGCGCAGGAGCGGGGCAAGAGCTACACCTGGTCGGCGGGCGTTCTCGAGGACATCTGGTCGTTCGATCCCGGCGTGTTCGGCATCTCGCCCCGCGAGGCCGAGCAGATGGACCCGCAGCAGCGGCTCCTGCTCGAACTCACCTGGGAGGCCCTGGAGGATGCGGGCCTGCGCCCCTCGGCCGTGGCCGGCACCGGCATCGGCGTGTTCGTCGGCGCCTCCTCCCTCGATTACGGCAACCTGCGCGTCCTCGACACCTCGTCGGGCGACGCCTATGCGGCCACCGGCAACACACTCTCGATCCTCTCGAACCGGATCTCCTACATCTACGACCTGAAGGGGCCGAGCTTCACCGTCGACACGGCCTGTTCCTCGTCGCTGGTGGCACTCGATGCCGCCGTGGCCGCCATCGCCAGCGGCCGCATCGACACCGCCGTGGTGGCGGGCGTGAACCTGCTCGCGAGCCCGTTCAACTTCATCTGCTTCTCCAATGCGCAGATGCTGTCGCGCACCGGCCTGTGCCAGGCCTTCTCGGCCAATGCCGACGGCTACGTCCGGTCCGAGGGCGGCGTCGTCCTCGTCCTGAAATCCGATCGTGCCGCGGCGCGGGACGGCCATGCCGTGCGCGGCGTCATCGCGGCGAGCGGCATCAATTCCGACGGCCGCACCACCGGCATCTCCCTGCCCTCCGGCTATGCACAGGGCGCGTTGCTGGAGCAGGTCTACCGCGAGGCGGGGATCGACCTCGATGCGGTGGCCTTCGTCGAGGCGCACGGCACCGGCACCCAGGTGGGCGACCCGATCGAGGCCGGCGCCATCGGCGGCAAGATCGGCCGGCCGCGCCGGGAGCCCCTGCCGATCGGCTCGATCAAGAGCAATATCGGCCATACCGAGCCGGTCTCCGGGCTCGCCGGCCTGCTCAAGGCGAGCCTCGCCCTGGAGCACGACCTGCTGCCGCCCTCCCTGCACGCGGCCGAACTCAATCCCGACATTCCCTTCACCGACCTGAACCTCGCGGTGGTGACCGCGCCGCTGGCGCTCCCGCGCGGCCGGGCGGAGCGCTTCGCCGGCGTCAACTCGTTCGGCTTCGGCGGCACCAACGCCCATGTCATCCTCACGGACGGCAAACCGGCGCTTGCGGAGGAGGCATCCGCGCCCCGCGCGCCGGAACTGCTTCTCCTCTCCGCCCAGAGCCGTGCCGCGCTCAACGAGCTCGCCCTCGACTACGCCGAACGGTTCGAACGGGCCGATGAGGGCGAGACCGTGCGCATCGCCGCCGCCGCCGCCCATCGGCGCGAGCGTCTGTCCAGCCGCCTCGCCATTCCCCTCGATGCCGACCTGCCCGCCACCCTGCGCGCGGTGGCCGATGCCGAGGAGACCGACATCGCCCGCGTCGGCACCGCCGTCGACCGTCAGGCGGAGGTCGCCTTCGTCTATTCCGGCAACGGCAGCCAGTGGGTCGGGATGGGCCGCGAGGCCTACGCGCGCAACGCGGTGTTCGGCGCGGCCTTCGACCGGATCGACGGTCTGTTCGCCGAGATCTCGGGCTGGTCCCTGAAGGAGGCCCTGTTCGCCGAGGACCTCGCCGAGCGCATGGTCCTCACCCGGGTCTCGCAGCCGCTGATCTTCGCGATCTCCAGCGCCTCGACCACGGCCCTGAAGGCCGCCGGCCTCGTCCCGTCCTACATGCTCGGCCACAGCGTCGGCGAGATCGCGGCCGCGGAGGGCGCCGGCATCCTCAGCCTCGAACAGGCGGTGAAGGTCATCTTCCACCGCAGCCAGCACCAGGAGACGACGCGGGGCCTCGGCACCATGGCGGTGCTGCTGGCCCCGGTGGAGGAGATCGAGATCTTCCTGAAGGACTATCCGAGCCTCGACATCGCCGCCTACAACAGCCCGAAGGCGGTGACCGTCGCCGGCCCGGCCGCCGAGATCGACGCGGCGATGAAGGCACTGGCGCGCAAGCGCCGGCGCGGCCGCAAGCTCGACCTCGCCTATCCCTTCCACGGCCGGCTGATGAACCCGACCGAGAAGCCGCTGCTGCGCGACCTCGCCGGCCTCAAGCCCCATGCCGGCACGATTCCCATGGTGTCCACGGTCACCGGTGCCGTGCTGCCCGGCGCGCAGTTCGGCGCCGGCTACTGGTGGCGCAACATCCGCGAGCCGGTGCGCTTCTGCGACGCGGTCCAGGAAGCGACCCGCAAGGGCGCCCGCATCTTCGTCGAGGTCGGCCCGCGCGCGACCCTGCTCCCGCATATCGGCGATTGCATCGAGCCCCTCGGCATCGAGAACGCCACGGTCGGCGTGCTCACCAACAAGCCGGTCGGCTCGGACCCGTTCGCCCGCGCCCTCGCCTCCGCCCTCGTCCACGGCGCGGCCATCGACGAGGCGGCGGTGTTCGGCGAGAACCCGCAGGGCGACGTCGCGCTCCCGTCCTATCCGTGGCAGCGCCGGCCCTTCCGGCTCGCCGAGACCTCGGAAGGCGTCGGGGCGGCGACCCCCCGCCCCTATCATCCGCTCTACGGGTCGCGCCTGTCGCCGGACGGGCTCGAATGGAACGGCCATCTCGACATCGCGACGGTGCCCGAGCTCGACGACCACCGCATCGACGGTCAGGCGATCCTGCCGGGTGCGGCCTTCATCGAGATGGCGCTCGGCGTCGCCCGCGAGGCCATGCGCAGCGACGACGTGGTGCTGGCCGAATTCGAGATCCAGTCGCCGATGGTCTTCGGCGAGGACGCCCTGCGCGAGGTCGCCGTGCGGCTCTCGGGCAGCGGCAACCAGATCCAGATCCTGAGCCGGCCGCGCCTGACTCAGGCGGGCTGGCAGCTGCACGCCTCCGCCAAGATCGTGGACGGCACGTTCGCGGAGCGGCCGCGCGAGGTCGTCGAACTGCCGGCCGAGAACGCCGTCGAGGGGGCGGGGCTCTATCGCCTGGCCGCCGCGTCCGGCCTCGATTTCGGACCGAGCTTCCGCCAGGTCGCCCTCAGCGCCCGAATCGACGAGACGATCATCGTCTCCGAGCTGAAACCGGCGGAACCCGATCTCCGCTTCGGCCTCGTGCCGGCGCGGCTCGACGCCTGTTTCCACGGGCTGATCCTGCTCTTCGCCGATCTCATGGGCGAAGGGTCGACCAAGGCCTACGTGCCGGTGCGCTTCGGCGAGATCAGGCTGATCCGGCCCGGCGCCGTCATCGCGCGGGCGATGATCCGCACCCGGCGCTGCAACGAGCGCAGCATCCTCGCGGATTTCACCCTGGTCGACGAGGACGGCGAGGTCATCGCCACCCTGCGCGAGGGCCGTTTCCAGGCATTGCGCGCGAAGTCCGGCCAGGATCTGGCCGCCTACGCCATCGCGCAAAGGTCCGAACTCGCCACCGAGCCCACCGCGATCCCCCTCGACCGCCGGGCCCGCATCGCGGACGCCGTCCGTCCCGGCGTCAAGGCGGCGCTCGCCCCCGCGGAGGCGACGCTGTCGCCGGGCCACCTGCTCCTGGAAGGCTGGGCCACCGCGCTGGCCTATCGCATGGCCGAGGGGCTGCAGCGCTCGGGCACCGTCGCCATCGACGGGCGCGTGCCGGACGCGATGCGGCCGTGGCTCCTCAACGCCCTCTACGCCCTGGAGAGCAGCGGGCTCGCCACCCTCGACGGGACGCGCTGGACCCTGCGCAAGGACGTCACCCTGCCGTCTCCCGACGAGATCATGCGGTGGATCGCGGCCGATCATCCCGAACTCTCCGCCGAACTGGTGCTCACCGCCGATCTCGGCGCCGTGGTCGCGCGCCTCCTGGCGGGTGACCTTTCGAGCCTCCCGGCCCTGTCGCAGAATGCGCTGGACGCCTTCGTCCTGCGCAGCGCCAGCGCCCGCGCCTCGTCCGACGTGATCGCCGGCATCCTCGGGGCGGCGCAGGCCGACCTGCCCACCGACCGGTCCCTGCGCCTGCTGCAGGTCGGGTTCGGTCCGCTCTCGGCCCAGGCCGCGACGATCGCCGACGGCATCGCCGCACATCTCACCGTGTTCGAGACCGACCGGCGCCTCGCCGAGCGCGCCCGCCTCGCCCTGCCCCGCGGCGTCGCCGTCATCGAGGACGAGGCCGAGCTGACGGAAGGCGGCTTCGACGCGATCCTGGCGAGCAACGTCCTGCACCGGACCCGGCGCGGGCTCCTCGGCCCGATCGCCGACGCCCTCGCCACGGGCGGTTTCCTGCTGGCGGTGGAGCCGGGCGCCTCCCTGTTCCGCGACCTCGTCTTCGGTCTGATGCCCGACTGGTTCGAGGGCGTGGACGAGATGCCCCTGGGGCGCCTCGACGACATCACCGGCTGGCAGCGCGCGCTCAGCGAGACCGGCCTCGTCCGCGTCGCCGTCGACCGGGCGGCTTCGGCCAACGGCGACGATCTCCTGTTCCTCGCCGAGGCGCCGGTACGGGCGAAGGCCTCCTCCGGCCAGACCTTCACCTTCATCATCGGTTCGCGGGATTCCCACGCGGCGGAGACCGCCTCGTCGCTGGCGACGCTCCTCGTCGCGGCCGGCGTCCATGTCTCGATCATCCTCGATTCCGAACAGTCGCTGCTCGAACTCGAGCGGGAGACGCCCGATACCGTGGTGTTTCTCGCCGGGGCCTTCGGCACGGGCGGCGAGGCCGCCGACCGGCTGCGCGAGCGCTGCCTCGGCCTCAAGCGCTGCGTCGATCATCTCGGTCCCCGCCAGACCCGCCTGTGGGTGGTGTGCCCCGGCGCGACCCGCCACGACGGCACGTCCGACGGAGCTGTCGAATCCGGCCTCTGGGCCTTCACCCGGACGCTGGCCAACGAGGTCGCCAATCTCGACATCCGCCGCATCGACCTCGCCCAGGCGATGCCGACCAAATTCGCCTCGGAGCGCCTGCGCGACGTGATCCTGTCGGGCACCACCGAGACAGAGATCGTCCTCGACGTGGACGCGACCCGCGTGATCCGGTTCTCGCCGGGGCAGCTCTCGCGCCGCCCCGCCGTCGATGCCGTGCCCGCCCCGGCCGCGCGCCTGGAGCGCAGCGCCACCGGCGGCCTCAACGACATGCATTGGGGCCCGGCCGAGCGTCGCGCCCCCGGACGCGGCGAGGTCGAGATCGCGGTGGAGGCCACCGGCCTCAACTTCCGCGACGTGCTCTGGGCGCTCTCGATGCTCCCGGAAGAGATCCTCGAGGATGGCTTCGCCGGGCCTCGCCTCGGCCTCGAAGTCGCCGGCCGGGTGGTCTCGGTGGGCAAGGGCGCCGCGGCGTTCAAGGTCGGCGATCCCGTGGTCGCCTTCGCCCAGTCGGGATTCTCGACCCATATCGTCGTGCCCGAGCTCGTGGTGGCGCCGAGCCCGCCGGGCCTCGATCCCCAGGCGGCGGCCACGGTGCCGGTCGCCTTCCTCACCGCCTATTACAGCCTCGTCAGCTGCGCCCGCCTGCGGCGCGGCGAATGGGTGCTGGTCCATGGCGGCGCCGGCGGCGTCGGCCTCGCCGCGCTCCAGATCGCCAAGCTGAAGGGCGCCCGCGTCATCGCCACCGCCGGCTCGCGCGAGAAGCGCGCCCTGGTGAAGGCGCTCGGCGCCGAGCACGTCCTCGATTCCCGCTCGCTCGCCTTCGTCGACGAGGTCCGCCGCATCACCGGCGACGGCGTCGGCGTGGTGCTGAACAGCCTGTTCGGCGAGGCGATGGAGCGCAGCCTCAACTGCCTCAAGCCGTTCGGCCGCTTCATCGAACTCGGCAAGCGCGACTACGTCGCCAACACCCATATCGGCCTGCGCCCGTTCCGCCGGAACCTGTCGTATTTCGGCGTCGACCTCGATCAGGTGCTCCAGCACCAGGGCGAGGACGGGGCGCGGCTGTTCCGCGAGGTCATGGCCCTGTTCACGGAAGGCGGCCTCAAGCCCCTGCCGTTCCAGCCCTTCACCGCCGACGAGGTCTCCGACGCGTTCCGGCTGATGCAGCAATCCGGGCATGTGGGGAAGATCGTCATCGCTCCGCCCAAGCCCGGCAGCATCGCCGTCGCGCGCAAGGCGGATTTCACGGTCTCGGCCGAGGGCGTGCACCTCGTCACCGGCGGGCTCGGCGGCTTCGGCATCGAGGCCGCGCGCTGGCTCGCCGACCGGGGCGCCCGGCACATCGTGCTCGTCGGTCGCAAGGGCGCGTCGAGCCCGGAGGCCAAGCAGGTGGTGGCCGATCTCGCGGTCCGCGGCATCGGCGTCGCCGCGATGGCCTGCGACATCACCAGCCGCAAGGCGGTGGACGACCTTCTCGACGAGGTCGAGAGCGACGGCCGCAGGCTCGCGGGCGTGATCCACGGGGCGATGGTGCTGCAGGACGGCCTCATCGCCAATCTCGACGCAGATGCCCTCGACGCGGTGATCCGCCCGAAGGTCGTCGGCGCCGAGCATCTCGATGCCGCCACCCGTGACCGTGAGCTCGATTATTTCGTGGTGTTCTCCTCGGCCACGACCTTCATCGGCAATCCCGGCCAGGGCGCCTATGTCGCCGCCAACGGCTTCATGGAGGGCCTCGCCCGCCGTCGTCGGGCGCAGGGCCTTCCGGCGCTCGCCGTGGCCTGGGGCGCCATCGGCGATGTCGGCGTGCTCGCCCGCAACCGCGCGGTGATGGAGACCCTGGCCGGCCGCGTCGGCGTGACGCCGATGGACGCCCGCCGCTCCCTCGACCTGATGGCGGAGGCGCTGGAGGGACAGGGATCGTCTCCCGACGACGCCGTTCTCGCCATCGCCTCGATGCATTGGGGCAAGGCCCGCGAGCGCCTCGCCACCCTGCGCTCGCCGAGCTACGGCGATCTCGGCTCCGAACAGCAGGCGGAGGCCGGTACGGTGACGGCCATCGACATCGGCGGCCTGCTCAAGACCGAGGATCTGGACACGGTGCGCAAGACCGTCTCCGACGCCATCGTCGAGGACATCGCCCGCATCCTGCGCCTGCCCAAGGACGACATCAGCCGCGTGCGCCATCTCTCCGAGATCGGCCTCGACTCGCTGATGGGGGTGGAGCTCGGCGCCAGCCTGCAAGAGCGCTTCGCCCTCGACGCCCCGCCCTCGGGCATCTCCTCGGGCCTCACCGTGGTGGAACTGGCGGAGACGCTGATCCAGTCGGTGGCGGCCCCCGTGGACGAGGCCTCGGCGGCGGTGATGAGCCTCGCCCAGCGCCATGCCAGCGAGGGTGTGGACGTGCGCACCCTCGAGCCGTTCCACGAGCTCGTCGAGCAGAACAGCCTGCAGATCAAAGAAATCCTGCCGTGATAGGATCGGCGCGATAGCCACTCCGCTTCACGAAACGCTCCGCTTCACCGAAATCGGAAGATTCCATCGGCATGAGTAATCCAGCCCGACCCGACGGCGGCCGCGCGGCGCTCGCGGGCTTTGTCACCAACCGGCTCGGCCGCAACGCCAATCGGCAGGCGGCCCCGCGCCCCGAGGCGAAGGCGACGGACGCCTCGGTGCAGAAGTTCGAATCCCTGCCGGGCTACCGCGAATTGCGGCTGCAGCGCTCGGCGGCCGACCTGATCGGCCTCGGCAACCCGTTCTTCCGGGTCCACGAGACCAGGGCCGGCGCCACCACGCGGATCGCCGGCAAGGGCTTCGTCAACTTCTCATCTTACGATTATCTCGGCCTCAACGGGCATCCGGACGTGAGCGAGGCGGCGCGCCGGGCCATCGACGAATACGGCACCTCGGCCTCGGCGAGCCGGATCGTCGCCGGAGAGCGCCCCGGTCACCTGCGCCTCGAACAGGCGCTGGCCGACCATTACGAGACCGAGGCCTGCGTGGTGATGGTGAGCGGGCACGCCACCAACGTCACCACCATCGGCGCGATTCTCGAGCCGGCCGACGTGATCTTCCACGATTCGCTGTGCCACAACAGCATCGTCACCGGGGCGCAGCTCTCGGGCGCCCAGCGCCGGTCCTTCGCCCATAACGACCTCGACGCCCTGGAGACCCTCCTCGGCGCCACCCGCCACGAGCACCGCCGCGCGCTGATCGTGGTGGAAGGGCTCTACAGCATGGACGGCGACGCGCCGGACCTCGCCGGTCTCGTCGCTCTGAAACAGCGCTACGACGCCTGGCTGATGGTGGACGACGCCCACGGGCTCGGCGTCCTCGGACGCACCGGCATCGGCCTCGCCGAGCATTGCGACGTCGACTCGCGCCTCGTCGACATCTGGATGGGCACCCTGTCGAAGACGCTGTCCTCCTGCGGCGGCTACATCGCCGGGCCGGCGGCGCTGATCGAGTACCTGAAATGCACGGCCGGCGGCTTCATCTACAGCGTCGGCCTCTCTCCGCCGCTGGCCGCCGCCGCCGATGCGTCCCTCGCCCTGCTCCAGGCCGAACCGCACCGGGTCGAGCGCCTGCGCCAGAACGGCCACCTGTTCCTGTCCTGCGCCAAGAAACACGGGCTCGACACCGGCACGAGCCTCGGCCTCGCCGTCATACCGGTCATCGTCGGGGATTCGCTGAAATCGGTCACCCTGTCCGACCGTCTCTACAAGCGCGGCATCAACGTGCAGCCGATCATCCACCCGGCGGTGCCCGAGCGCTCCTCGCGCCTGCGCTTCTTCATCACCTCCGAACATACGCCGGAGCAGATCCGCGAGACCGTGACGGCGGTGGCCGAGGAACTCGCCGAGATCGAGAAGGGCGGCTCGCTGATCGAGCAGCTGATGGCCAAGCGCGGCAAACCCTGAGGCTCCGGCCGGATCGGCCCGCTTCGTCGTCGACGGGGCGTGGCCGATATCGGCTCCTCCTTCGTCTATCCGCCCGAAGACCGATCGGCCGACCGAGGCTCTGTGAGTTCAGAAAGCCGTGCCTACGCGGACGCCCGTGGTGATCGGTGTCGCCGCGGCGGCGAAGACGGCGAGGACTTTCTTGATCTCGGTGAACGGCGCGTTCGAGACGTAGATCATGTCGCGGTTGCGCATGCGGAACGCTTGCGTGAGGAACAGGCTGTTGGGATCGCGCATGTCGAACCGGTAGACCACCGGCACCAGCGGCGTGCCGAGGAGCGGGCTTCCCGGCCTCAGACGACGCACGACCGCTGCCGGCTCGAACCGGAACAGGAACGTGCCGGTGGGATCGGCGTCGGCATCGCTCTGGCCGCGCGCCTTGGCCAGGGCCTGGGCCAGGGTGATGCCCTCGGCCTGGAACGGAATCTCGTTGGACACGCCGAGGGCGCCGATGGCGAGGAAGGTCTGCGGGTCGCGCACCAGGGTCAGGTTGTCATTGGGGCGCAGGTAGATGTTTTCCTTCGGGTTCGACACCACCGTGGTCAGCGGCACCGTCGCGGTTGTGCCGCTGCGAGACAGGCGCACGAAGGTCTCGTTGACCGGAGATTTCACGCCACCGGCGCCGGCGATGACGTCGAGGATGCGGTCGCCCTGGGCGCCGAGGGGGACGCGGGCACCGCCGATGGATTCGCCGCCCACGGTGACCGATTGCGAGATCGCCCGGGTCACGGTGACGATGACCTGCGGCTGGATCGCCTTGCCGGCGAGTTCGGTCTCGATCAGCGACTGGACGTCCTGGGCACGCCGTCCCGCGACCTTGATGCGCCCGGCATAGGGCACCGAGATCGCGCCGTCGCGCGAAACGACCTGCTCGGGGAGCTGTGCCGCCTTCGAGCCCGCCGACATCGAATTGACGGTGAGCGGGCCGGAATAGAGACCGCCCGATCCCGCCTCGAACACCGAGACCGCCACCGCGTCGCCGATGCCGATGACCGGCTCGGCCGGCATCCGCCGATCGCCGAAAGAGGAGAGCAGGCTGTCGAGGGGACGTCCGCGCATGGCCTCGACCACGGCGGAATTCACTTCGATGAACTCGTAGCGGGCGAAGGTGCCCTCGCTCGTCGCCTGATCCGCGCCGCCCACGACGGAGGAGGTCGAGGGGCCGGCGGCCGGCAGGAAGGCGTTGCAGCCGGACACTGAGACGGCGATGGCGACGGCCAGCGTGGCTTTGGGAAACATCGAACTCTCCTCGGACCCGCCCCCACGACGAGTGTCTTGTCGGATCACGTCTCGGGTCGGCAGATACGCACCGCCCTTCGGGCGCCGGTCTCGGTCACCGGCCGGTCCGCCCGGCGCGAAGCCGATCGGCACGGATGGACCACCCGTCCTAGCGCGAAATCTCTGCGATCGTTTTAACGATCGCTCTCCTATCGCATCGTCGGAACGATGCGCCCGTTCGTCCCGGTCACGTTCGTGTCATGACCCTGGGACTGCGATACCCGATCCGGCTCTCTTCTGACGAGTGCCCGGCGACGACAGTCCTGAGAAATCGGCCGAGGGCATCGGCGGTGATGTCCGCGCGCTCGGGCCTCGACCGGGGGGCGCCGAAGCGGAAGACCGCGTAATCCGTGGCCGTCTCACCGAATCCCGGCCGGCAGTTCGGCAGGGACGGGGCGTGGTCGCCATAGACGCAGAGGATCGCGTCGCGCCCTTCCAGGCCGGCGACGAGGGCTTCGACGGCGCGGCCGGTATGGGCGACGTGATGGAGATACTGGGCCAGCGGATCGGCGATCCCGTCGAGCCGGCCGGGCTTCCACGGGCCATGGTTCTCCATCGTGACTGCGAAGACGAGGACCGGCCCGGCCGCCGCCTCGACCTCGGCGAGGATCCGCTCCGCCAGGTGTTCGTCGCCGATATAGGGACCGATGCGGGGAGCACCGGCGAAATCCTCCTCCATCACCAGGCGGTCGAAGCCCAGTCGTTGCATCACCGCGGCGCGGTGGAAGAAGTCGCGATGGAAGGGATGCACGAACAGGGTCGCGTATCCGGACGCCCGCGCCAGCCGGGCGAGGCTCGCCGGCTCGTCGCCCCCGCCGCTGAGATAGGGATCGTAGCACCCGAAGCCGAGGCTCTCCGGCGCGCGTCCCGTCAGCACGGCGTGCTCGGTCCGCATGGTGTAGGCGCCGTGAGCCGGGACACCCAGCCGGCCGTGGCGCAGGGCACGGGTGCGGATCGTCTCCATCAGCGGCAGGGCCGGCCCGTCGAGGCGGGTCGGATCGACGAAGGATTCGAGCTGGACGACGACCACGACCGGCGCCGGATCTGTCTTCCCGCCGTCCGCTCCGTCGGTCTCCGGGGACGGCTCGGTCCTCCAGCGCAGGGTGTAGGCGACGATCGTCGCCGGCAGCCCGTAGCGGGCGCAATCCGCGTCGAGGTCGGGGCGCGGAAACCAGGCTGCGAGCCGGCGCGCCGGCGTTCCGGAGCGCAGGGACGCGGCCAGTCCGGCGAGGAGGCAGGGCAGTCCGATGAGCGCCACCAGGGCGACGCTCGGTTCCTCGGGCAGCGCGGCGGGCTCCAGCCAATACCACAGGGCGACGAGGGCGAGGCTCGCCGCGATGGGAACGGCCATGCGCGGGTCGGTGAGGGGGCGCGTGTAGTAGAGATCGGGATGGCGCGGCACCTGCCTCAGCAGGGCGAAATCGCTGAACACCAGAGGCTCGCCGATCACCGCGTGTTTCAGCCGGCTGACGACGACGAGGATCGCCACGGTGAGGAGGCACGAGAAGGCGGCGAGCCAGGGACGCCACGAGAAGCAGAACCAGAAGGCGGTGAGCAGCGCGTAGCCCGCGAGGCGCAGGGCGATCTCGCCGGGGCGTCGTCCGACCGGCCGGTCTCCCGCGCCGTCCCATGCCTCGATGGCGAAGGAGCCGAGGAGCGCCAGCGCCAGGGCGGCGAGGAGCGTCATCGCTCGTCCCGCCCGATCCCGCGTCGCGCCCGGACCACGCGGACGATCGGGTTCAGCACGGCGTAGCGCAGGCGCATGGCGATCTGCGCCCCGCGGCCGAGGGCCAGCCGCGACGGCGGTGCGGCCTCGCGGCTCTCGCTCAGGCGGTCGAGGAGCTGCTCGGCCGTGCAGGGCTTCATGGCGACGGGGTCGAGATAGAGCGGGTAGACCAGCAGCGCCCCGGCCACGAGCTCGTCGAGGGCGAGGCGCCTGCCCCGGTCGGCGCCGGGTGCGAGGTCTTCGGTCAAGCCCCAGCCGGCGTAGAAGGGGCGCCCATGAACCGCCACGGTCAAACCGCGGATCAGGGCCTCGAACCCCGCCAGCGAGGTCATCGTCTCCACGTGATGCGCCCGGTCGAGGAGATCGACGATGGAGAGGCCGGCGACGATCCGGTCGGCCAGCGCCAGGGCGTCGGCCTGCGGGATGGCGCCGGGGCGGAAGCCGGCCTCCACATCGGGATGAGGCTTGTAGAGGAGGAAGGCCTTCGGGTTGCGGGCCCGGGCGGCGCGCAGGAGCTCGAGATTCGAGCGGACATGCGGCGAGCCGTGCCGCACCGAGGCATCGTCCTCCACCTGGCCCGGCACCAGCACGATGCGCCGGTCGTCGGGCCAGTCCGACGCATCGCCGGCCAGGCCGACATTGTATTTCGTCAGGCGCCGCTCGACCACGAGACGGCGCAGGGCCGCCGCCCGCGCGATGGTCTCCGGCGGGACGATCTCGGTCTTCAGAATCCGCGCGAGGCGATTCTCGCTGCGCGGATCGTAATAGATGCCGCTATCGTCTACGACGATGGAGGCGCCCGGCTGCAGGCTCGCTCCGAGGCCGACCGAACGCAGGAACCCGTCCTCGATCCGCGCCAGGGGGATGCCGTGTTCCGCGCAGAGCGAGGGCAGCCGCTCGGGCATCCGCGTCGCCCAGGCGAGGATGCGGGCATTGCGGGACCTCGCCTGGGCGACCGCATCCTCCGCATCCATGGCGTGGAAAGGCGCGCCCGCCGGGCCGGTGACGAAGACGTCGAGGGCCGGCCGCTTCCAGCGCGAGATCCCGACGAGCACGGTGGGGCGTGCGTTGTCACGGAACCGGCTTTCGAGCCATGCCACCTTGTCCCGGCACGCGTCGAACGGGATCGGCCGGCGCGTCCACGGATCGAAGGTGTGGATTCCCCCCGTCCCCCCGAACGGGATACCGTCGAGGGCGAGGCGCAGGCTGGACAGGCCGTTTCCGGGCGAATCGTAGGGGCTGACGAGGGGGCCCGGAGCGACGGTGAGGATCTGGCGGCCGGCGAGGCGCAGGCCCGATGCCACCGGGCCGCCGCGCTCCCAGACCACGCCGGTCGCCCCCTTCGCCCAGACCCGGCCGAAGACGAGGCCGGTGGCGGATTCGATCTGCCCCCGCAGCGCACGGATGGTCCGGCACGTGGCCAGCAGCCTCCGCGGCGGATTCGTCGCTGCGCGTGGAGAGAACGGCGAAGGGCGGGACACGTGCTGGGGCGAATCCGGTTCGGGGTGGGCGCAGCCATACGACGATCCGCTGCGTCAGGCGATTCGATCCCGCCGGGCCCGGGCCGCTCCCGGCTCGGTCCCGTCGCACCTCGCCGCGCCAGCTTGTGGATTCTGTGGATATGCCTTGTTGCAGACACATCACGCCGCCAGAAATTCCGCCTGACAGGGCGATCCGAGCAATTGCCGCGCTGCACCATCCGTGCGATCACGGTGGGACGTGCCCATTCGAAACGCCCGGTTCGGGCGCAGGAGCAAGCACTTTCGTATGCTGCCGACACGCGTCGACCCTACACGCGAGAGGCCCGCGACGTTCCTGTTCCTGCAGGGCATCGCCTCGCCCTTCTTCGCTGATCTCGGCCGGGCGCTGCTCAAGCGCGGCCATCAGGTCCGGCGTATCAACTTCTCCTCGGGCGACTGGCTGTTCTGGCGCCTCGCCTCGGACAATTACCGCGGCCCGCGCGATGGCTGGGACGCCTACATCGCCGGCTACATCGTCGAGCACGGTGTGACGGACATCATCCTGTTCGGGGATTGCAGGCCCTATCACGTGGCGGCGCGCGAGGCGGCACGGCCCCTCGGCATCCGGGTCCACGTCTTCGAGGAGGGCTACCTGCGGCCGAACTGGGTCACCTGCGAGCTCGGCGGCGTCAACGGGCATTCCTCGCTGCCGCGGGATCCCGACGAGATCCGCGCCATCGCCCGCCGCCTGCCTCGCGCCGGACGTGCGATGCCGGCCAGCGGCGACATGGCCCGGCGCAGTCTCTGGGATGTGGCCTACAACGTCGCCAATATCGGGTTCCCCTACTTCTTCCCGCATTTCCGCAGCCATCGGCCGATCCATGTCCTGGCCGAGTATGTCGGCTGGATCAGGAAGTTCGCCAGCCGGAGCCGCACGCGGCGGCAGGCCCAGGAACTCAACGAGATCTATCTGGAGCGCGAGGCGGAGTACTTCCTGCTGCCGCTTCAGCTCGACAGCGACTACCAGATCCGCATCCACTCGCCCTTCCTCGGGGTCGAGGGGTTCATGGACCGTGTGATCGCCTCCTTCGCCGTGCACGCCTCCGCCACGGCCCGGCTGCTGATCAAGCTTCACCCCCTCGACAGCGGATTGGTCAACTGGCGCAAGCACGCCCGCAACTCCGCCCGTCGCCA
Organism: Methylobacterium marchantiae; assembly: GCF_022179405.1. GTDB lineage: Bacteria > Pseudomonadota > Alphaproteobacteria > Rhizobiales > Beijerinckiaceae > Methylobacterium > Methylobacterium marchantiae. The sequence continues at coordinate 7,431 of NZ_BPQT01000036.1, read as the reverse complement.
CGGGGTGGACGCGCGGCTCGATTTCATCGACGGCGGCGACCTGCCGAACCTCATCGCCGGCAGCCGGGGCGTCGTGCTCGTGAACAGCACCGTCGGGATGCTGTCGCTCGAACTCGGTCGCCCGACCCTGGCGGCCGGCGAGGCGATCTACAATCTCCCGGGCCTCACCCATCAGGGCGGACTCGACACGTTCTGGATGCGGCCGGAAACTCCGGACGCTCAGCTCGTGGCGGATTTCCGCCGGGTCGTCCTGCACCGGACCCAGGTGAATGGCGGCTTCTTCTCGCGCCCGTCGATCGACCGGGCGGTGGCGGGCAGCGTCCTGCGCCTGGAAGCCAGCCTCCCCGCGCATGCCCTGGCCGCGGCCCAGGCGGTTCGCCAGCGCACGACGACGGCACCGGAACTCGCGCCGGTCTACTGACACGGCGGCCCGCTCGGTTCCCTCCGGGCGGGCCGATGGTCTAGAACCGGCGCCATGCCCGTCATCCTCATCACCGGCGCTTCGAGCGGAATCGGTGCCGCCCTCGCCCGGCACTACGCCGCGCCCGGCACGCACCTCGTCCTCAATGCGCGCGGCCTCGACAGGCTCGATGCGGTCGCCGCCGAATGCCGCGCCAAGGGTGCGTCCGTCGCCACGCGCTCCCTCGACGTGCGCGACAGGCCGGCCGTCGCCGCGTGGATGCGAGAAACGGACGCGGCCTCGCCCCTCGATCTCGTCATCGTCAATGCCGGCATCAATGGCGGGCATCCCGGCGGGGAGGTGGAGACCGAGGCGATGGCGTTCGAGACCGTGGACGTCAATCTCAACGGCGCGCTCAACGTCGCCCTCCCTTGCGTCACCCTCATGCTCGCGCGCGGACGCGGCCAGATCGCGCTTATCTCCTCGCTCGCGGCCTTCGCGCCGCTGCCCGACGCGCCGGCCTATAGCGGCACCAAGGCGGCCCTCCTCGCCCACGGATTGGCCTTGCGCGCCAAACTCGGGCCCCGCGGCGTCAGGATGAACGTGGTGACGCCCGGCTACGTGAAGACGACCATGGGCGGGGATTACGAGGGCTGGCGCCCGATGGAGATGAGTGCCGAGGAGGCGGCTCTCCGCATCGCGCGCGGCCTCGCCCGCGACCTCGACATCATCGCCTTTCCCGAGCCCCTCGCCTCTCTCGCACGCGGATCGGCCCTGCTGCCGGAAGGCCTGCGTCGGCGGAGCATGCGCGGCTTCCGGTTCAAGGTCGGGCGCAGCCGGCGATGACGCGCCCGCGCATCGCGCTGTTCGTCCTCGAGGCGCTGCCGAACGCCCGGGCCGTGCGCAGGTTCGTAGAGGACCACGCCGACGACATCGCCTTCGTCGGATTGTCCAATGCCGAACGGCCGAATTCCGGCGGCCTCACCGGTCAGGTCCGACGTCACCTCGCCCGCTCCGGCCCGGCCTTCCTGCCCTATCTCGCGGTGAATTTCGGCCTGCCGGACCTCCTGGCGCCCGCATCGGGGATGTTGCGGCGCCTGACCGGGGCGCGGGACGAGACAGCGGCGACGCCGCTCAAGGCCCTGTGCCGGGCGCGCGGGATACCGACCCTGCGTGTCGACGACGTGAACGGGCCGGAGGTGGCCCGAGCCTTCGCGATCCATGCCCCGGATCTCGTCCTCGCCTTCCATTTCGACCAGATCTTCTCGGCCGCGACCCTGGCGCTGGCGCCGCTCGGGGGGCTCAATCTCCATCCCGGAATGCTGCCGCGCCATCGCGGGCCGGTGCCGACGATCCACGCGCTGGCGGAGGAGGTTCCCGATTTCGGCGTCACGATCCATCGCCTGACCGCCGCCATCGACAAGGGTGCGATCCTCGCCCAGGAGGCGCCGGACCTGCCGGTCGGCATCACGGCCACCGGTGCCGCGATCCTGCTGCACGAGCGCGGGCGCATCCTGCTCGACCGGGTGCTCGGCGCTCTCGCATCGGGCACCCTCGGCGAAGGGATGGTGCCGGAGCCCCTGCCCTATTGTCCCTTCCCCGACCGGGTCCTGCTGGCCGGCCTCGCGCGCCGAGGACGAAAGCTCGTCGACGGAGCCGACCTGCGCGCCGCACTGGGGCTGAACGCGACCGTCTGAGCGCGAACCGGACGGAGCCCCGGCGGCGCTCTTCAGAGGGTGACGCGATCGACGCATGCCCGCCGCAATCCGATCCGCTCGGCCGGGACGGTCCGGTATGCGATGCGTGGACGCGGCGTCGCATCGGCGATCTGCTCCGCGCTGGCATCGGTGGGGACGACGCGCCGGAAACGGACAAGGCCCGATCCTGAGGACCGGGCCTTGTCGTTCTCGCAGATACGGCCGAAGCGCGATCCGCTTCGGCGCTCGGAGACCTCAGAGGCCGCCGAACTTGTAGTTGAAGCCGGCCTTGATGAGATTGCCCTCGGTGCTGAAGCGCGAGGTGTAGGAGCCGGTGGAGGGAGCGCCGAGGCCGGTGTTGTTCACCAGCACGTTGCGGCTGCCGAGGTCGTAATGCAGGTACTCGGCCTTCAGCGTGATGGCGCTGGCGCCGATGAAGCTGCCGATGAAGTTGAAGCGGTTGAGGAAGCTGTCGGTGGGGATCGCCCATTCGACGCCGCCGCCATAGGCGTAGCCGGTCTCCATGTCGTTGTAGCGGCCGGCATAGGCCAGGGCGCCGGCGCCGTTGAAGAAGTTGGCGCCGTAATTGACGTTACCGTAGGCGAAGCCACCGGTGCCGTAGACGAGGACCGTATCGAAGGCGTAGCCGACGCGGCCCTGGACGGTGCCAAGATAGTCGAGGCGCTGGCGCAGGTTGGCGGGGTTGAGGGGGCCGCCGACGGTGCTGCTGGGGCCGAAATAGGCGTAGCTCTTGCTGATGTCGGTCCAGGTCACGTCGGCGTTGAGGCCGACCACGAAGCCCGAGCCGGGGGTGAACTGATAGTTGTAGCCGACGCCGCCGCCGACATTGCCGATGCCGTCCTGCTCGGAGCGGAAGGTGCCCGGGCGACGGTTCGCGGTAACGTTGTCACGCGTGTTGAGTTCGTTGCCGGTGGTGCGGATCGTCTGGTTGTCGCTCCAGGCGTAGGAGCTGTGCGTGCCGAGGTAGAAGCCGGTCCAGGTGAAGACCGGGACGGGAACGAAGACCGGCGGGGCGGCGCGGCGCGGAAGATCCGCGGCCGAGGCGGCACCGGCGAGGAGGATCGAGGCGGTGCCGGCGAGAAGAAGCTTCGCGATCATGATGGGATTGTCCGTAGGAGCTGACCTTGCGGTCAAACTAGCTCCTCCATGGCGGCCCAGCTATGACCGGCGAGCCACACCCTGGCGTAGAAATGGGCACAGACCGACCATCACCTGAGATTCGGCGCGCGTCGTCCGAGATGATGTCATCGGCAGGCCGCTATGGCCAAGCTATCGTACCAGCACTCGCCGTCGATCGACTTTCCCTCGACGCTACGCTCATCGACGACACCGCACGTGTCCCGACGAGCATCCCGCTTCATCGCAGGATCGGGAAGGCAAATCCGATGCCGTTTTCCCCGAGATGGGATGCGGCATCGCCTGTTCTCGCCGGTGATCCGGGCCGGATCCCCTCCGCTGCGGGAGGGGGCCGGCCCTCTTTCACCGCGTCAGCGCGAGAACTTCTTGTACTTGATCTTCTTCGGCATCAGCGAGTCGGCGCCGAGGCGGCGCTTCTTGTCCTCCTCGTAATCCGAGAAGTTGCCCTCGAACCATTCCACGTGGCTCTCGCCCTCGAAGGCGAGGATGTGGGTGGCGATGCGGTTCAGGAACCAGCGATCGTGGCTGATGATGACGGCGCAGCCGGCGTAATCCTCCAGCGCCTCTTCGAGCGCCCGCAGGGTCTCCATGTCGAGGTCGTTGGTGGGCTCGTCCAGCAGCAGCACGTTGGCGCCGCCCTTCAGCGTGCGGGCGAGATGGACGCGGTTGCGCTCACCGCCCGACAGGGTGCCGACCTTCTTCTGCTGGTCGGAGCCCTTGAAGGCGAAGGCGGCGCAATAGGCGCGGGAATTGATCTCGCGCTTGTTGAAATAGATGATGTCGTTGCCGCCCGAGACCTCCTGCCAGACTGTGGCACCGGGATCGAGGGCGTCGCGCGACTGATCGACGTAGCCGAGATGCACGGTCTCGCCGACGGAGATGGTGCCGCCGTCGGGCTTCTCCGACCCGGTGATCATCTTGAACAGGGTGGTCTTGCCGGCGCCGTTGGGGCCGATGACGCCGACGATGCCGCCGGGCGGCAGCTTGAACGACAGGTCCTCGATCAGCAGGCGGTCGCCGAAGGCCTTGTTGAGGTGGTCGAACTCGATGACGTTGTTGCCGAGCCGCTCGTCGATGGGGATGACGATCTGGGCCGAGGCGTCGATCTTGTCGTTCTGCTTGGCCACCAGCTCGTCGTAGCGGGTGATGCGGGCCTTCGACTTGGACTGGCGGGCCTTGGGCGAGGCCGAGATCCATTCCTGCTCGCGGTTGATCGCGCGCTGGCGGGCCATGTCCTCGCGGCCTTCCTGGGCGAGGCGCTTCTGCTTCTGGACGAGCCAGGCCGAGTAATTGCCCTCGTAGGGGTAACCGCGGGTCCGATCGAGCTCGAGAATCCAGCCGGTGACGTTGTCGAGGAAGTAGCGATCGTGGGTCACGATCAGGATCGCGCCGGGATATTGTTTCAGATGGCCTTCGAGCCAGTTCACCGTCTCGGCGTCGAGGTGGTTGGTGGGCTCGTCGAGGAGGAGCAGTTCCGGCTCCCAGAGCAGCAGCTTGCACAGCGCCACGCGGCGGCGCTCGCCGCCCGACAGGGTCGCCACCGGCTGATCGTCGCTGGGGCAGCCGAGGGCCTCCATGGCCTGATCGACCTTCGAATCGAGCTCCCAGAGGTCCTTGGCCTCGATCTGATCCTGGAGGGCGGTCATCTCGTCCGCCGTCTCCTCGGAATAGTTCATGGCGAGCTCGTTGTAGCGGTCGAGGAGCGCCTGCTTCTCGGCCACGCCCTCCATCACGTTCTCGCGCACCGACTTGTTCGGATCGAGCTGCGGCTCCTGCGGCAGGTAGCCGACCCGCGCGCCCTGCGCGACGAAGCCCTCGCCGGTCCATTCCGTGTCGATGCCGGCCATGATCTTGAGCAGGGTCGACTTGCCCGAGCCGTTGATGCCGAGCACGCCGATCTTGGCGTCCGGGTAGAACGACAGGTTGACGTTGTCCAAGATCTTCTTGCCGCCGGTATAGGTCTTGGTGAGACCCTTCATGTGGTAGATGAATTCGCGCGCCATGAGCGTCCGGTATCCTTGACTGTTGCTGGGCGGCTTGGCGCGTGGGCGCTGGATCGGCCGCCGGAAATGGCGTGGGTGGGGCTCGCCGCGGAGGTCGCGCGCCATGAAAAGCGGCGCGCGTTGCTCCGGTCCGCCCGGGCCGTCCCGCGTGCGGCGGCGTCGGATGGCGGCGAGCCGTCCTCGAAACCGCACCGCGTGAGACGAGGGCTGGAAGTACCAGGGCGGCGGGTCAGCGGCAAGAACGGGTATGCAAGAACGGGTATGCCGGAGAGAGCGCAAATCCGCCCTTCTGCGCGGCCTCGGGCCGGGGCCAGGGCCGGGACGGTCTACGCGAAGGGGTTCTCGACCTTCCTCGTATTCGATGCCGTCTGCGGCGCCTCGTCGGGCAGGTCGGCCGCTTCGAGGGCCGCCACAATGGTCTCCGCGACGGCCTTGAGTCTGCGGGCCCGCTCCAGTCCCGCTCTGTCGCGGGTCAGGTCCAGGCTGCCATGGATGGCGATCGACGCCGCCCCGTTCTCCAGCGACAGGCCGCCGATGGTCTCCACGGCGGCCTCGTCCGCGAAGGGTGTGAAGGCCGCGGGCGCCGCGCCCGTCTCGATCGTTTGTGTCACATCCGCCTCCCCTCTCGCCCGCTCTCTCAGAAGATCGATCTCAGCACGTCGCGGAGCAGGCGTCGCGCCATCCGGTGCAGCGTGGCGATCGCCCATTCCTCGAAGCTCGGCTCTTCGCGGGCACGCCCCTTCGGCCGCCCGCCGGCGCTGTCGCCCCGGGAATAGGCGCGCGGCTCGGGCAGGTCCATCACCGTGGCGGTGACGCCCGGGAAGACGTCGATCCCCGAGACCGTCGTCAATTCGCCGAGCGGGACCGACCGCCATTCCGCATCGGCCCGGTTGGCCACGAGATAGGCCGCCGCCTCGCCGCGCGCCGGATCGTAGACCGCCTTGAACAGGGAGGTCGGTACCAGGACGCGCCCGTCCAGGGAGTCGATGGCGCTGCCCGCATAGATCGTCCCGGTGACGACGAAGAGGTGCCCCCTCGCCACGGCGAGGCGACGGACGCTCTCCTCGATCGCCGCCCACAGGCCCCGGTTCAGGGCGCGATCCTGGGGTACGACGTTGGCGAGGCTGAACGATTCGGCCTGCGCCGCGCCGCTCGGCATGTCGCCGGCCGGCGCCATGTGGCCGCGGTCGAACCCGCTGCGGACGTAATCGTCCAGCCTGGCGCGTGCGGTCTCCGGCAGGCGCTCCTCCTCGTGGAAGGAATCCGTCCGGTCGATGGTCCGTGCCCTGGCGATGCTCGCCCGCGTCAGCGATTCCGATGCGTAGACCGGGGTCCGCGACACGCCCGAATGCAGCACCGCGAAGGCCTCGTAGCAGAGGCTCGTCGTGTCTCGGGCGAGCTTGAGGTTGACGAGCACAGGTGCCTGTCCGCGGGCGAACAGGGCGGGACAGGCGACACCCGCGAGGCCCTCGGCCGGGAGGGCGACGAGGCCGGCCAGAAGGCATGCCGCCGCCGAGGCCCCTCTGCGCTGCCGCATCGCCCGTCTCAATAGCAGACCCGGACCTTGCGCGTGCCCGACGGGGTCGGCCTCCAGCGATAGGCGCAGGGTCGGCCGAGCGTCCCCTCGAAGGGGTGGACCCGGCGGTCCGGCTGCTGCGAGGAGCCGGGGTTTTGGCACCCATCCAGCCGGTCGCAGGGCAGCCTGAACTCGAAGACCGGCGCCGGCACGGAGGCGCCGGCTGGAATCACGGACCCTGCCAGCGGGGAAGCCATCGATCGTTCCGGACAAAGCGTCACACTGGCCGCGAGAGCCAGCCACACCAGCGCAGGCATGTGGAAAAAGCGGTCCATAGGGGCTCCCGGCGAAGTCGTCGATGACGGAAAAACCGTTCTTCGACATTGATCGATCGGCCACAAATCCTTAACTCGGTCGGCCGTCCCGAGGCTCGAAAGCTTGGGACGCGGCCTGCAGACTTGCTATGTCGGCGTGGTATTGACCGATGGTGGCGTTATAATGCGCAGCGGTCATGGCGGCCGCGTCGCGCGAAAGGCCGCCGAAGCCGAGATCGTCGGCGTCCCTGCCCGAAGCCGATAGCGGCAGGCGGGGCGTTCTGTCGATCGGATATCCGATTCAAAGAAGTGAGTGGGCCATTGTCACGGATAGAAACCTCGA
>NZ_BPQT01000035.1 GCF_022179405.1 Methylobacterium marchantiae | reverse complement strand
CGGCGTCCCGCGTCCCCCTCTGGTGCTGCGACTTGGGTCGAGTTTCTCGGGTCGGGTTTCTTGGGCCATGCCCCCGGCGCTTTTTTGCGCGCGGGGGTGAAGGTGTTTGGGGAGGAGGTAAGGCTTCCTACGAATCGCCCCGTCTTCCCGGGGCCGCGAAGCGGAGCCCCGGAATGACGGCCGGTCGTTTCGCGTTGACGCGAGGCACCCTCCCCTATCCGAAGGTCGATCTCGGGCAAGCCCGAGATCGGGTGGGGAGGGGTCAGATCGGAATCAATCCTTCAGGTCGGCCGGCACCTTGCCGCCGTTCTCCTCGAGCTTCTTGATCACCTGCTTGTGCAGCCAGACGTTCATCGTGGCCGAGTCTTCCTTGTCGCCGGTGTAGTGCAGCTCGTCGGCGAGCGACTTGCGGGCGCTGAGGCTCGAATCGATGTCGAGGAGCTTCATCAGGTCGACGATGGAGGTCCGCCAGTTGAGGGTCTGCGGGTTCTTGGCGGCCATGCCGTTCAGCACGGCTTCCACGTCGACGGGCTCGCCCGAGGCGGCCGGGGCCGAGCCGGTGGAGGCCGGCGCGCCGGTGCCGGAGCTGCCGGACGTGTCCGCAGGGGCGGCGTCCGCACTGGTGCTCCCGCCACCGAACGGGTGGAGAATCTTGCTGACGATGCTGCCGAGGAAGCTCATGGCGTGGTGTCCTTGTCGTTGACCGGCCGCCGAGACGGGCGGCCGGGTTCCTGTCTTAACATGGCAGGGCCGAGCCCGTTCCGGTTTGACGCGGCCGGCCGGCGAAGAAAGCCGTCGCGGCGATGCCCGGACGGAGAAGACGCGTCCCGATCGACGGCGCGAGGCCGATCTTGTCCTCACGGGTGTTTGAAGATTCCGGCAGCTGTGGCATGGCCGGGCCTCGGCTCCTCGCGGGCCGGCCTCTCCCGCCCCGGAATCCGGACCACCCGATGCGCCCTTCCCTCCCCGTCCTCGCGACGATCCTGGCCACCCTGGCCGGATGGCTGATCGCCGCCCCCGCCTCGGCCCAGACGGCCCCGATCCCCATGCGGATCGGCGTCATCCCGGTCATCGGCGCCTCGCCGATCTTCGTGGCGAACGGCGAGGGCTGGCTCAAGGAGGCGGGGCTCGCCCCCTCCTTCACCACCTTCGAATCCGGCCCGAACATGATCCAGGCGCTCGCCTCGGGCACGATCGACGTCTACGTGGCCGGGGTCGCGCCCCTCGCCGTGGCGCGGACCAAGAACATCGACGTCCGCGTCGTCGCCGCCACGGCGGTGGAGGAGATGGTGTTCGTGGCCGGGCCGAAGCTCGCCCCCTACTTCGCCGACGGCGCCGACAAGGCGGAGGCCTTCGCGCAGTTCAAGGCCAAGGAGGGCCGCTCGGCGCGGCTGGCGACGCAGCCCCTCGGCTCGGTGCCCAACACCACCCTTCAGCATTGGCTGTGGCAGGTGGCGAAGGCCGACAAGGCCAATGCCGAGGTGGTGCCGATGGGCATCGACGCCACGCAGCAGGCGATGCTCGCCGGCGCCGTGGACGGCGCCTCCATCCGCGAGCCCGCCCTCACCATCGTCCAGGGCCGCAACCCGGGCATCAAGCTGATCGCCACCGGGGCCGAGATGTTCCCCGACCAGCCGGGCACGGTGGTGGCGGTCTACGGGGCCTATGCCGACCGGAACCCCGCCGCCGTCGAGGCGCTGGTGCGCTCGCTCATCCTCGCCAACGACATGCTGAAGACCGATCCGGCCCGGGCCGCGACGCATGTCCTCGCCGCCCTCGGCAAGGGCATCATCGACGCCGCCACCATGCAGAAGGCCATCACCTCGCCGGCGGCGAAGTTCACCGTCGATCCGCGCGCCATCGTCGCCGCCACCAGGGCGATGCAGGCCTATCAGGTCTCCATCGGCGCCCTGGAGAAGGACGTGCCCCTCGATGGGCTGTTCGATTCCCGCTACTACGAGAAGGCGATCGCGCGCTGACCGGATGACCGCCCTCCGCGCACCCGCCCTCGCCGCCCTCGGGCTCCTCGCCTTCCTCCTGTTCTGGGAGGCGATGCCCCGGCTCGGGCTGATCAACCCGGCCTTCCTGCCGCCGCCGAGCACGATCCCCGCAGCCTTCCTCAACGAGATCCGCCTCGGGGTCTGGGGCGAGGCGGTGTGGTCGAGCCTGAGCCACTACCTCGTCGGCCTCGTCACCGGCGCCGGGGCGGGCATCGCGCTCGGCGTCCTCGTCGGCATGTTCCGCGGCTTCGAGGCGCTGACCGCCTGGATCGTGCGCCTGCTGCGCCCCATCCCCGGCCTCGCCTGGGTGCCCTTCGCCATCATCTGGTTCGGGGTCCAGCCCTCGGCCGCCGTCTTCATCATCGCCATCGGCGTGTTCTGGATCGTGTTCTTCGCGACGCAGGGCGCGGTGCGCGGCGTCGACCGCGACCTCGTCGAGGTGGCCCAGGCCTTCGGCTTCCGCTCGCCCCTGTCGCGCCTCACCAAGATCCTGCTGCCGGCCGCCACGCCGGGCATCCTCGTCGGCCTGCGCACGGCCCTGGGCCAGGCCTGGATGGCGGTGGTCGCCGCCGAGATCTTCGGGGTGCCGGGCGTCGGCGCGCGCATGATGCAGGCCTCCAGCCTCCTCTCCACCGACATCGTGGTCGTCTACATGCTCACCATGGCCGGCCTCTACGGCCTGTTCGACACGGGCTTCGTCGCCCTCCAGGGCTGGCTCCTGCGGTGGCGCGCCTGATGGACCCGATCATCGCCATAAGTGGCCTCAGCCTCGCCTACGAGCGCGACGGGGTGCGCAACGTCATCCTGTCGGAACTCGACCTCTCCATCGCTCGCGGCGAGTTCGTGGTCATCGTCGGCGAATCCGGCGTCGGCAAATCCACCGTCCTGCGGGTCCTGATCGGGCTGGCCGAGCCCAGCGGGGGGACGGTGCGCCTCGCCACGCGCGAGGGCTGCCGCACGCCGATGGCGCTGGTGTTCCAGGACGCGCGCCTGCTGCCCTGGCGCCGGGTGATCGCCAACGTCGCCTTCGGTCTCGAAGGCAGCGGCCTGTCGAAGGCCCAGCGCTTGGCGAAGGCGCAGGAGATGCTCGACCTCGTCGGCCTCGGCGATCTCGGCCATCGCTGGCCGCACCAGCTCTCCGGCGGCCAGCGCCAGCGCGTCGCCATCGCGCGCGCGCTCGCGGTGGACCCGGACGTGCTCCTGATGGACGAACCCTTCTCGGCGCTCGACAGCTTCACCCGCGAAGGGCTTCAGGACGAATTGCAGCGCATCCAGGCGGCGACGGGCAAGACCATCCTCTTCGTCACCCACGACATCGACGAGGCTGTGACCCTCGCCGATCGTGTCGTGGTCCTCGCCGGCAGTCCCGGACGGGTCGCGGCCGACATGGCGATCGACGTTCCCCGCCCGCGCCTGCGCAGGGATACGGCCCTCACGGCCGCCGCACGACAACTGCGCGCCGAATTGTCCGGGCGGTCGGCGGAACTGTGAGCGTCGGCGACGGCGAGGCTTCGCTCAGGAGGTATCAAGGCGACGCGCCATTGCATCCCACGGGCAAAGCCTGCATCGCTCCGCACCCGAGGCCGCTCCGACGGTCGATCGGTATGGAGACCCTGCCATGACGTCCGACGAGATTTCCGACCTCAACCGCGCCCGCGCCAGCCTCTCGCGCCAACGCAATGCGCTCGCCAAGCGGATCGGTTCGAGCGAGCTCGCCGCCGCCTCCGCCGCCGAGGATTTCATGCGCATCCTGCTGGCCATCGAGGCGGTCGACCGGACGTTGGCCAATGCCGGCCAGCCCTACATGCCTCCGGCCGTCGACGCGGAAGCCTGAGCCATGGCCGACACCAAGGATGCCAACGGCACCAAACTCGTCGACGGGGATTCCGTGACGTTGGTGAAGGATCTCAAGGTGAAGGGCACATCCACCACCTTGAAGCGCGGCACGCTCATCAAGAGCATCCGCATCACCGACGATCCGGAAGAGATCGAGTGCAATGCCGAAAAGGTGAAGGGTCTCGTCCTGAAGACGCAATTCCTCAAGAAGGCCTGAGGATCAATCGCCCGAGACGGTACTCGGCACGCGGATCGGCGAGCGGCTGAGGCTCCGGATGGCGCGGGAGGGACGACCTGACTTCTCGGCGATGGCGCGATCCTGCTCTTCGATCAGCTGACGGGCCGGCTCGTCGCCGTCGAGGCCTCCGAGGATTTCCATGGGAACCCGGCGGTTCGAGGCACGGGACTCGTCTTCGTAGAGGACGTCGAACAGGACGGAGCCCCGCTCCTGCGGTTTCGACTTGGTGCGCTTGGCCATGACGGATGCTCGATCGAGAAAATGGAAGACGTCTACGGTTGAAGGTCCTGGAGGCTGAATGTCCGGCGTTCGACCAGCGGTCTCGTCGGCACCCCGACATCACGGCTGCCTCCGATCGATTGGAGCGGCTGCGACGGGACTCGAGGCGCTACATGGTCCCGGCGGAATGGGTTGGCAACCCGCTTCGCGCCCCGGCATGCTGTCGCGCGGGATCACGATCACTCGTGAGGCGAGTTCGTCTTCGAGGCGATCCGTCCCCCAGGCGAGCCGGACGGTGGCACGCTGCGTGCCACCGTCTGAAGGAACCGGGCCGCCATAGGCGGTGCCGACGGACGCGACGAGGAGCCGACCGACGATGACCGATCCGATGCCGCTGACACGCTTTTCCGTCGCGCCCCTGAGCCGGATGACTCGCCTTCTCGCCGCTGTCGCCGGCGGACGGGCGGAGCCGGATCTCGTCATCACCGGCGCGCGCATCCTGTCCACCTATTCTGAGCGCGTGCGGCCCGGCTGCGAGGTCTGGATTGCCGGCGGCCGCATCGCCGCCGTGAAACCGGCCGGCACCTATAAGGGGTCCGCTCCGCGCTACGATGCCGGGGGCGCCATCCTCGCGCCGGGCCTCGTAGATCCGCATCTGCATATCGAGAGCAGCATGGTGACGGCCTGCGCCTACGCCGAAGCCGCCCTGCTGAATGGCACCACGACCATCGTCTGCGACAGCCACGAGATCGGGAACGTCCTCGACGCCGACGGGATCGCCTGGATGCTGGAAGATGCTCGCGCGGCACCGCTCAACATCTACCTCACGGTTCCGAGCACGGTCCCCGCCACGTCGCCGGAATTGGAGACCGCCGGCGGCGACCTCACTGCGGCAAAGATCGGAGCCCTGTTCGATGCGTGGCCGGAGGCGATCGGACTCGGCGAGAAGATGGATTTCGTCGCGGTCGCCGAGGGAGACGAGCGGGCGCATGCCATCATCGAAGCGGCTCTCGAACGCGGGCGGCCGGTCTCCGGTCACATCTACGGCCGCGGCTTCGTCGGTGCCTATGCTGCCAGCGGCGTCACCGACACCCATGAGGCCATCGACCAGAACATCGCAGACGACCTTCTGGAGGCCGGGTTGTGGATCTATCTACGCGGCGGGCCGCCGACCACGCCGTGGCACAGTCTGCCCAAGGCCATCGGTACGATCATCGAGCTCGGGGCCGCGGCCAAGCGCGTCTGCGTCTGTACCGACGACCGGGACGCGCAGGACCTCCTCGCCTACGGGCTCGATTGGGTGGTGCGCGAAGCCATCCGCATGGGCATCCCGCGTGAGCAGGCCTGGTCGATGGGCTCCCTGCACCCCGCAACCCGTTACGGACTCGACGGCGAGATCGGCGGATTCGGCGGAGGGCGACGGGCCGATCTCGTTCTCCTCGACGACGATTTCATCCCGCGGACCACGTGGTACGGCGGCCAATGCGTCGTCGAGGACCGCACGATCACGCCCCTCCTCGACGCTGCTCTCTCGCGGCCCTACCGCTACCCGGCACCGGCCTATGCGACGATGCATCTGCCACGACCGGTGCCGCCCCTGGTCCCCGCACTTCCCGCGCGCGCCTGTGTCGTCAATGCTATCCGCACCACATTGCCGGGTATCGAACTGACGCACGAGCGATACGCCCTGACGCCGGGGGCAGACTGGCCGACGACGCTGCGCGACAACGACCTGTGTTTCGTCACCGTGATCGAACGCCATGGTGGAGTCGGCAATGTCGCGCATGGATTGCTGCGCGCTTTCGGCCTCAAGCGCGGCGCGGTGGCGAGCAGCGTCGGCCATGATTCCCACAACGTCATCGTTGCCGGACTGAACGAGGACGACATGCGTGTCGCCCTCAATGCCCTGTCGGCGACCCAAGGCGGCGTCTGCGTCGTCGAGGAAGGCAGGGTCATGGCCATGGTTCCGTTGCCCGTGGCAGGGCTCATCTCCGATAAACGGGTCGGGGTCGTCGCAGAGGAGGTCCGTCTGTTGAAGGAAGCCTGGGCGCGGGCCGGATGCACGATTCCCTATATGGGATTCAACCTGATCCCCCTCTCGGTCATTCCCGAGATCCGGATCACCGATAAGGGACTCGTGCTGGTGCCGGGCATGAGAATCGTTCCGCTGTTCGAAACGCACGACGCATAAGAGCAGCGGCAGGGAACCCGGTCGCGACTCGCCCCGTTAAGTTTACAGGTCTCAACAGCCTTTCCCATGCCGGCTTGCCCAAGCCGGGCAATGCCATATCGGTCAGCCATATTGTCCGTTGAGGCGATTGGCTGGCCGTTTTTGCGTTGACGTCAGTAGGACCTTTCAGGTCCGCTGGATGGAACGCCGTTCTTGGAGTGAGTTTATGCGGAATCTTCTGACGCTCATCGTTCTCGGTTTCGTCGGCTTCGTCCTTGTGGCGATGTTTGTCGCGCCGACCCAGCCGGAATTACGCGCTTGGTACCTGAAGAATGCCTGCGAGCATCTCGACAAGGTCTCCGCTAAGATCTGCGATCCCCTGCGTGAGGGAAGCGGCCAAGCGCTCTGATCAGACAGGCATTCGAGATTTGTCGTTTTTGGCGGGAGAGCAACCAAGTGTTCCAAAAGCTGACGGAGTCCAGCGTTTTGTCCCTCATCTTGCTGATGGCTGCTAGATCTCTGGATGCTGCACTCGCTCAGGCTCGCTTCAAACGGCTCGATCGAGGCTGGTATCAGGATCGCATGGCGGGCGCGGTGACAGTCTCGGAGCGGCTTCGCCGCGTGAGAATATGAAGCGAGGTGATCGCAAACCCCACATTTGCTATCGCCCCGATACCGGCCGTCATTCGCGGTTGATCCCGTACGAATGTTAATCGAGGGCATAAGTAAAAGCCGGTTTTTATCCGTCTTTTCGTCCATCGTCTGTGGGCGTACGGGATCAACGATATGACGACCTGACGCACCAAGCAAAAAAAACCGGGCTTCCATCCTGCTGGAGCCGGGCTCTCTTGTATCGAATGGACTGGGTATGAACAGGGCGCCCCGATCAGCGGTAGGCTTCCCGAGACGATCGTATCCTTTGTCTGGAATGAACGTGTAGACGCAATTCTTTTCAGCGAGCCCTTGTCCGGCTCACCGACTTCTCAGATCAAATAGAGCGTTACCGTTGCGCGGAATACCTTCGGACAATGGGCGGCGCTCACCATTCGCATGGCTTCGTCGACTGTGATCCGGCGGTCGAGTGCCAGTTCTTCGATCGTAATCCAGGTCGATGTCATGTGGCTCCTCACGCATTGTATCTAAACACAACTGGGGTAGCCCGAATTTGTTCAACATCACCGTTTCGGTGGAATCGGGCCAGTACACCATCGGTGGGTATGGCGAGAGTGTTCGCAATCCCGTCGATCCGGCCGAGGTTCGTCCAGGTTTCGGCCTCGGCGAGGTTACCGGCTTTTGCATCAGGAGGGTAGGGTCGCGCCTGCCGAAGCGAGTTCATCTGCATACGGCGACAAACCGGAGAAATGCCGCAAGGCCATCGCGCCGAACAGTGAACGTCGTTCGACCCTTACGATGTAGGGTGAAAAGCCCGCTTTCCTGCAGCCGCGAAGCGACGGGACGTTGTTGCTATCGACGAAAGTGATGACACTGCGGCAACCGATATCGAGCCCGCGCTCGGAGATCAGCGCCATTGCCGCCGACATGATACCTTTTCCACGATAGGCCGCCAGCGTGTAGGCGTTTTCGAGGAGCGCCTCGTCCTGCTGGAGCACAGGAAACCACGATTTGGGGAAGAAGGCCTGGATCCGCGTGTTCTGGTCAGATCCCATCAACCATTGGCAATAGCAAGGCATGCCATTTCGAAGGTCCACGGCCACGTAGCATTGCGGGATATCGGCCGAGAAATGGGCTCGTCGGGTCGCCAGCTCCACCCGCTCCCTCCGGCTCAGACTGTCCTGATTTTCAGGGAAGAGCAGCGGAACGTCCTCTGCCGTGAGCTTGCGCACCGAGATCGGAATTTTGGCGGAGGGCGCCGAGAGGGCGACCTGAAGGTCCCGGCGGAGCCCGAGCGTCAGCCGTCTCTCGTAGACCAAACCGAGAGATCGCTTCCCGAATTCGGAGAACCGCCGCTGCGATGCCAGCTCACTGGCGACCGCCAGAGCATTCTGGAACGTGCCCATGTCGATCTCCCTGAGATTGCTTGAGGATTCGAGGAACACCGCCGCCTGTGATGTCGGTCATGGAGACGGCGGAAAACCGAGACGGTCTCTTCTGCTCATCTCCTTATGGAAACGAAAGACTTCGTCAGGGGACCGAACCTTTCCCGGTGCAATTCCCCATCGGGGAACAGTTCGGTCATCTGGCGAGCATCCAGCATGTTGGTCCCGTCTATCAGGGCCATCGCGGCATCGAAACCGTCCGGCTTCTTGTAGAAGCCCCGGGATTTCGACGAATAGATCGACCGCTGTACGGGGCCGGGCAGCCAATGCGCGCAGAGTAGATTGCTATGGGGATCAATCGGGAACCAGAAATTCGGCGTCTGAACGTAATAGGCCGACGAGAGGCGGCGGATCTCGCTCGCTGCCCGCTTCATGTCGCTCCAGCGGCCCACATGCTCGATGAGTGAATTGGAGTGCACCAGATCGAAGGCATCGTCGGGGAGTTCCGGAGCGTTGCGCGCATCGCCCTGGATTACCTCGAAGCGTGAATCGGACGGCCTCTCGCGCGCCTCGATGTTCAGGAGACAGATCTTGATGTTCCGGTTCGGGATGCTGCCCGCCCAGTAACCGATATCGCCCCCCATATCGAGGATAAGGCAGGTCCCATTACGCTCGATGATCGAATCGATGAGGGGAGTTATGTGGGCTCGGAACCGCGCCTCGCGAAACTTGGACCGGCCCTCGACACGTCGGTCTGCGTCGAAACCCGGGACCGTGCTCTTGTCGCTGCGGCCGAAGGCATGCCAGGTACTCAGTGAGGGTATCATCGTCTCATGTCCTCGCGGCAGGATACAAACAACTTCAAAGTCTAGATAAGATTTGGTTCGCGCCGGCGGACTTTTTGGATCAGTGCTGGTGAGATTCAGGATTAGGGCGTCTGAGTGTCAGCGCGCCCCGGATCCGCTGAAGACGGCCGGGACGGTCGCTAGAAGGATGTAGAGATCGAGCCAGATCGACCAATTGCGGATGTAGAAACTGTCTTGGCTCTTCTGCACGGAGAGATCTCCGTCGCTGCGCGACGAGACTTGCCAAAGTCCCGTGAGGCCGGGCGAGACACTGGATCGAAGGGCCTGAAAGTCGGGGTCGAACCTGTCCGTATGGTATGACGGAAACGGACGGGGACCGACGAGGCTGATGTCCCCGCGAACGACGTTCCATAGTTGCGGTAATTCATCGAGGCTGCTGCGACGGATCAGGGTGCCGATTCCGGGCAGGATGCGGGGATCGTTGGCGAGTTTGAAGAAGCGATGCCATTCCGCATGGGCCTCCGGCTTGGCGGCCAGGTGATCGTCGAGGCGTTTCTCGGCGTCGCGGTACATGCTGCGCAGCTTGAGCACGCGGATCGGCCGGCCGTTCCGGCCAACGCGCATCTGTCCGTAGAAGGCCGGTCCCGGATCGATCAGCTTGATGGCCAGAGCGAGGATGCCGATGACCGGCGCCGCGAGGAGGAGCGCAGGCATTGCCAGCAAGGCATCCATCATGCGTTTCAGGCGAAGGTTGCCCGTCCGATAGAGGTCGCGACGGATCTCGATGCCGACGACTCCGCCGAGCGTCCGGGTCTGCAGCCAGAGGCTTTGGAGATCCTGGATCTGCTGAGCGACGACCACCTTGGGGAACGGCAACGGTCCCGGATGGGCGAGGTCGTTCACCGTAAAGTCGACGCAGGAACAGAAGACGGCCACTTCGATGCCGGGACGCAACCGAGCTGCGTCTTCGAGACTGCCCAAGACCGGCAAAGGCGTATCGTCCCCCGTTCCGCTCCTCCCCGCTCCTTCGGCGACGTTGATGAAGCCGACGGGATTGAAGCCGAGCTCAGGCTGGGCGAGAAGCGCGTTCGCGAGCGCAATACCGCAGGCATCCGTGCCGACGATGGCGGTGGTGGCACCCCAGAGACGGCGGCGTATCAAAATCCGTCGCACCACGACTTCGGCGTAGAAGCCGAGGATCAGCAGGAGCAGGGCGGTCATTCCGCTGCAGGCGATCTCGGCCATCGTCAGCCCGTCTCCCGCCTGAAACACGCAGCAGCCGAATATCAGGATGGCGATGCTCCCGGTTCTGAGGCGGAGCCGCTCAGCGGGGCTCGGGCCATACCCGCCATAGAGACCGGCGGCGGCGTAGATCGCGCAGGCTAGGGCCGGTATCAGAATGAAGTCCGGAACTTGTCCCTTCAAACCCACCGACTGGTCGCCGATCAGGATCGACCCTCCCTGAACGGCAATGGCCGAGACCGCCGCATCGACAGCGGCGAGGCTGAGGACCGTGGTGAGGCGGCGCCCAGACCCGGTCTTCGAGACTTGGCTCAGGCTCTTCTTCTCGACGCCGTGCAATGTGGGCGCGAAAGTCGGCGCCAGGATGTTGGAACTCATCGGACGGTCTCTCTCGGCGGCAGAAGAGCTGAGCGGCAAGCGTTCCCGATCCGGGCCTCAGCACGGAGGCAGGCCTTCGGTTGGACCCGGTCGGGAACGATCACGCGCAGCGGTGGCGAAGGAGGCGGTTCGGCGCCGAGGCACCGAAGACCCGAGGCGAGAGCGGAAGCGCCCTATTCCGCTGCGACAGCCCGGATCGGTAGCGGCTGATGGGCCTCAAGTTCCCCTGCGATCCAGTGGAAGGTCGGAACGAGCCCCTCCGCCAGCAAGATACTGGGTTCCCAGCCCAAGATCTCCCGAAGCCGGCTGTTGTCGCTGTTGCGACCGCGAACGCCCTGGGGCCGGGAGAGATCGTGGCGTTTCGTCAGGCGCTTGCCGGCGATTTCGGAGACCAGATCGACGAGGCCGTCCACGGAGATCAATTCGTCGGTTCCGAGGTTGAGCGGCTTGTCGTAGCCGGATTCCATGATGCGGCTGATGCCTTCGACGCAATCGTCCACATGCATGAAGGAGCGGGTCTGCTGGCCGTCACCCCAGATCTCGATCTCGCCCCCATCCTGGCTCAGCGCGACCTTCCTGCAGATCGCGGCCGGCGCCTTTTCGCGACCGCCATCATAGGTCCCGAGGGGACCATAGACGTTGTGGAAGCGTACGACGCGGGTCTCGAATCCGTAATCCTCGGTCACGTACTGGCAGATCTTTTCCATGTAGAGTTTCTCGAGACCGTAGCCGGCCTCCGGATCGGCCGGAAAGGCATCGTCCTCCTTTAGCGGTGTCACGTCCGGCTGAAGCTGGAGATATTGCGGATAGATGCAGGCCGAAGACGAGAACAGGAACCGTTCCACGCCCTGGTCGCGCGAGGCGTCCATCATGTGGATATTGATCTTCGTATTGTTGAGCACGATGCCGGCATGCGAGGCGGTGATGTATCCGATCCCGCCCATATCCGCGGCCAGATGATAGACGTCTTGGACGCCGCTGGCGGCGATGCGGCAGGCCCGGGCATCGCGAAGGTCGAGGAGCTGAAACTCATCAGCCTCGGATGCCTCGTATTCCGGGCTCTTGATGTCGACGCCCCGGACCCAATGGCCTTTGGCTTTCAAGAATTTCACCAGATGATGGCCGATAAAGCCGCCTGCACCGGTTACGAGAACTCGTCGATTGTCCATGCCCAACCTCCTCGGATCGCTCCGGGGAGAAATGTTG
The DNA here is from genome assembly GCF_022179405.1 of Methylobacterium marchantiae. Lineage (GTDB taxonomy): Bacteria > Pseudomonadota > Alphaproteobacteria > Rhizobiales > Beijerinckiaceae > Methylobacterium > Methylobacterium marchantiae. The sequence continues at coordinate 27,816 of NZ_BPQT01000035.1, read as the reverse complement.
TTTAATAAATAATTAAAATCGATATCTAACCCGTAGTAATCCCTTCGCTCCCAGACGATCATTCCAAATCGTCCATGCCGATCCGGATGAAAGGTTTGTCATCTTCAAGTTGTCATTCGCGGCGCGCCGCCGAGACATATTGCGGGCTCGTGAACAGGCTGTGCGATTCGGTGTCCAGCTCGATCGATGCAAGTACGAGCGCCTGCCCGACCTATCCGGCGAGCGGCGGACAGGTGGAGAATACCCTGGCACCCGGCCCCCAGTTCGGCTCGACGGGGAGTGCTACCGCCCGCATGGGGTTGGCGAAGGCCATACCGAGAACCTGAGGACGGTGTGGCTCCGTGACGTCGGTCATGCATACGACAAGGGCCCCACGCGGGGGCCCAAGCGCAAATCGCCGTCGTCTCACAGTCTCGTAGGGCCGTCTCAGCCGGCGCGTCCGCGCAGGGTTCCTCGCTGGCGAACGAGCTGCATGCCCGCAAGGAGGAGAAACCGGGGGACGATGGCGGCGTAGCGACGCCACAGACGCCTTGGCTCGGAGCCGAGTCGGAACGCCCATTCGAGCCCGTTCCGCTGCATCCAGACCGGTGCCTGGCGCTTGGTGCCGGCGAGGAAATCGAATGCGGCGCCGACACCAATCATCACTGGGGCATCGATCCGATCCCGGTGTGCCGACATCCAGCGCTCCTGCTTCGGCGTGCTCAGGCCGACCCAGAGGATGTCCGGCCGCGCGGCATTGATCGTGGCCACCATGGCCTCGTCCTCGAATTCGGTGACGGTGCGGAAGGGAGGCGAGAGCGTTCCAGCCACGTCGAGTCCGGGATGCGCTGTCGTCAGCTTCGTCGCCAATGCCTCTGCGAGGCCAGGACCGCCGCCGAAATAGAAGTGGCGATAGCCTCGCTCGGGCGAGAGCCGAGTGATCTCGCGCATCAGGTCCGGCCCGTAGACCCGGCGGACCCGGCCGAAGCCGAGTCGGCGCGCCATCCAGACCAAAGGCATGCCGTCCGGCGTGACCATTCCGGCCTCGTCGTGGATGGTCCTGAGAGCCGCGTCGTGCCGGCATTCCATGACGCCGTGGACGCCTGTGATGCAGACATAGTGGCGGCTGCGGGAACGGACCCATTCATGGATCGTAGCGACCGCATCCGTCATGTCGATAGCACTGACCTTGACGCCGAGGATGTCGGCCCGCGGGAAGAGAGATTGCGCGCTCATGACGCCACCTTCTCGAAGGCGTGGATTTCGGCAGAGGACCGCGTCAGCAGGGCGTCGAAATAGGCGATCGTCCGGCGTAACCCGTCTTCCAGATCCACCTTCGGCTTCCAATGCAGAAGGTCACGCGCCCGCGAGATGTCCGGGCAGCGCTGGGTCGGGTCGTCCTGCGGCAGGGGGCGATAGGAGATGACGGAGCGCGAGTGGCACATCGCGACGATCCGATGCGCCAGTTCCGCGATCGTGATCTCGGTGGGATTGCCGATATTGACGGGAACGGGGATGTCCTGGTCCACACCCATTAGCCTCACCAGGCCATCGACCTGGTCGTCCACGTAGCAGAAGGATCGCGTCTGCTGCCCATCGCCGTAGAGAGTGATCGGCTCTCCGGTAAGGGCCTGGATGATGAAGTTCGAGACCACACGCCCGTCATTCGGATGCATTCGGGGGCCGTAGGTATTGAAGATTCGTGCGACCCGGATCGGCAGGCGGTGTTGACGCTGGTAGTCGAAGAACAGCGTCTCGGCGCAGCGCTTGCCCTCATCGTAGCAGGCGCGCGGTCCCGTGATGTTCACGCGGCCGCGATAGTCCTCCGGCTGCGGATGGACGTCGGGATCGCCATAGACCTCGCTGGTGGAGGTTTGGAGAATGCGCACGCGCAACCTCTTGGCGAGGCCCAGCATGTTGATCGCTCCGACGACGCTGGTCTTCGTCGTCTGGACCGGATCGCGCTGATAGTGGATCGGCGAGGCTGGGCAGGCGAGATTGTATATCTCGTCGACCTCGACATAGAGCGGAAATGTCACGTCATGACGGAGCAGTTCGAAAGAAGGGTTCCCGACGAGGTCGCTGACGTTACTGCGTGACCCTGTGAAGAAGTTGTCGACGCAGAGGACGTCGTTTTTCTCCTTCAGGAGCCGCGCACAGAGATGAGACCCAATAAAACCCGCTCCGCCTGTAACGAGGACACGTTTGTTCATGTCGCCTCTCCTGCGCGCCGTTGTAGCTGAATGAGATGCTGTTTAGCGACGTCGGACGTCATCGTCATGGACGGCCCCGGCCGACATCCCGAAGTCGCGGAAAGCTTGCCCGTTCACCGTATCGCTACAAGTGAGGCATTGGAGGAAGGCCCGGAATAGCCATCCTCCCGAAGATGTACCCCTTCTGGATCGACGACGGTCCAACGACCTGCGCTAAACTTGTCTGAAGAAGCATTCGCCGCGGACGCACGTCCATGAGGAGGCATCCATGAAGGGCAGGCCCGTGGACCTCGCTGTCCTGGCACTCGCCAGGGATTGCGCAAAGACGCTCCCGAATTTCCTTCGCATGATCGAGTCTCTCGAGGCCGGCGGCGTATCGACCTTTGCCATCGTCGGTGAGAACGGCTCGCGCGATGCGACCCGAGCCCTGCTGGTGGAAGCGGCCTCGCGCGGACTTCTGCGTATCGAGGACACCGGGTTCATGAGTGGCCTTCCCCGGCTGGAACGGATGGCGCGGGGACGGGAGGCGCTGGCCATGCGGTTGCGCCGTACCCCCGTGGTGAGCCCGCTCGTCTGCATCCTCGACCTCGACGAGCCGATGAGTGCCGCTCCGGACGTCGCTTCTCTGCGGCGTGTGATGGCGCGGCTCCTCGACGATCATGATCGGTTCGCCTCCGCTGCCACCTCGCGGCCGACCTATTACGACCTCCTCGCCTTTGATGACGGCAGCCTCTCCTTCGACCGGCTCGACGAGGAAATTCACGCCCGCGAGACCAACCCCTTCCGCTACTGGTCGTTCTTTCAAAAGACGATCTATCCGGCCCAAAGGCAGCTCACGTCGGATCGCACCATTCCGTGCGTCTCGGCCTTCAATGGCCTCTGCCTCTACAAGGGCGAGGACTTCGCCCTGGGTTCGTATTGTGACGGCAGTGATTTCCGTCTGTGCGAACATCTTACTTTCAATCGATCCGTCGCGGCGGCCACCGGGCGCGCGATGGCGATCGATCCGGACTTGGTCGTCACCATGCCGGTCGAGCACGGATCCCGCAGCTTCGGGGCATTTTGGGCCCAACGGGTGCAGAAGCTCGCGCTCCGTCTGAAGAGCCGCGTCCCGGCGGCTTCCTGACTACCTGCCTGTCAAGCATCGGCCGCCGGCGAGTCGGGCAATCGGACTAATCCCAAGGAGCGCGGCGCTCGTCCGGAAGAACGTCGGTGTGACAGGCAAGTATTCTCTAGAATGAGCACATGCCGGCCTCGGCGGAAGCAAATTGTTCCGATCGAAAAGATGGTGGGACGACCATCTGCCGGAGCCATCCATGCACCAGAGCATCTTTAGGAATCCCAGCCCATCCCCGACCCAGGTCGCATCAGGAGCACGTCCGATGACGCCATTCCTATGCGACCGCAGCCGAAATGCCCGCACCATGTTCGAGCGAGCCAGCCCTCCTTCGATTCTCCCAAACTGGAAGCGCGGTCGATTCCCTGGCCTTGCGCTGGTACTTCTTCTGACGCTCGCACTTATCACGGTCTCCACACCGTCCGAGGCACAGGACAGGAGCTACCGGATCGCTCCGGGTGACCGTCTCGTCCTCTCTGTCTTCGGTCAACCCGAATTCGCCGGTGAGTTCCTGGTCGGGAGCGAGGGCAGCGTCTTCCTGCCCATCCTCGGCGAGGTGCAACTCGTGGATCTGACGGTGCAGGAAGGCCAGAAGCGGGTGACCGAGAGGTTGGCCGATGGCTACCTCCAGCAGCCGGTGGTCAATTTGCGGATCGGCGAGATGCGGCCGATCTACGTGATCGGCGACGTGAAGACGCCCGGCAGCTACCCGTTCCGCTACGGCGTATCGGTCCTCAGCGCGATCGCGCTGGCCGGGGGATTTGCAGTACCGGAGCAGGCGCAGATCGGCCTGCGCACCGAATTTCTCCTTGCCGAGGAGCGGGTCCGCTCTCTCGAATCGACGCGCCGCACCCTGGTGGTGCGGCTGGCGCGGCTCCAGGCGCAGCGGGACGACACCGCGGATCTCACGATGCCCGCCGACCTTCCCGACGACGCCGGGATGCGCGCCCTGATCGCTGCCGAACGCGAAATCCTCGACACTCAGCGCAAGGCGCTCCTCGCCGAACTGACGCTCCTTCAGCAGCAGAGGCCGCGTCTCGAGGCGGAGATCGCGGGCAACCGGGCTCAGCGGGAGGCGGAACAGACGCAGCTCACGCTGATCCAGGATCACCTGGCGGATTACAACCAGCTCGTGACCAACGGTCTTGCCCGGCGCTATACCGGGATCGAGCTGAAACGGGAGGAGGCCCGGAACAAGGGCAACCTTGCCCGTCTGTCCTCCGAACTCGCGCGTCTCGACCTCAGCATCGGCGACCTGATGGTGCGGGTCCAGGACGTGCGCAACGGCTACCAGCGTCGGGTCATCACCGAACTCCAAGAGGTCCGCTCGCGCCTCGCCGAAGTGGAGACGACGCTGCCGACGGCGCGCGAGGTGCGCGAGGCCCGGATCCAGCAGGGTGGCACCCTCGGCCTTGCGAACAAGAATGAACTGCGTCGTACCGCCCTGATCACACGGCGGCGCGACGGTAAGGCCGAGACGATCCGAGCGGATTCGGCCACGGAACTTGCCCCTGGCGACATCGTCGAGATCCGAAGGGACGGCAGGCCGGACGACGCTCTCGCCGCCTCGACACCCCTCACCGGGACGAAGGCCGCCGAGCTTGCCGGGATCGGGCGTCCCGTCACCTGGGACGCGGCGGGAGCGGTCGATGGTGGGTTCGAACGCGGACTGCCCGCTCCCACGGTTCGGCGGTGACGCGCCTGGCGGCCCCGTTTTGCGCCGGCCGCGCCGAGGCTCCCGTCGAGGGACGGCTCTGCATCACGACGACCAATCTGCCAGCAGCGAGGACACGATGAATCAGGTTCCGCGGTTCGATTCCCTGCTGCGTGAGAACGTCGTCCGACACCATTACGAGGGCGTCGCTTTCGGTGCCGCGAAAGTCGTGTGGCGCCGTCGGCTCCTGATCCTCTCCATGATGGCCGCCGGCCTCCTCGGCGGCCTCGTCGCCCTGGCGCTGCTCCCACGGACCTACACGGCCGATGCAATCGTCCAGCTCGATTTCGGCCGGGACGAACAGGGTCGCGGGACCTCGTCGTTCCAGTCCACCGGGCCGACCCTCGACGCGGCCGCGATCGTGGAGAGCGAGGCCCGGCTGCTGCGGTCCCGCGCCATTGCCCGCCGCGTGGTGGAACACCTCAATCTCGCCGAGAATCCCGCATTCACGCCGGTGATCCCGACCTTCACCCGTCTGATGACTTGGCTATCGACCAAGACGCCGGAGGCAGAAATCTCGGAAAATGGGGAGACGTCGATCGCGCAGGCAAGGGCACTTCGCGGCGATCTGGTCGCCCTCGACCTTCTGCGCAACCTGACGGTGACAAACGATACGAGAGCCTATCTCATAACGGTCGCCTACACCTCCCCCGATGCGGCGCGCTCTGCCATCATCGCCAACGCTTTCACCGACGAGTACCTGCGAAACCGGATGGAAGCCGGGCTTGCCACCGCGCAACGCACCAGCGAGTGGATCGGCGTGCAGATTCAGGGCACGCGGGCCGCGCTCGAATCCGCGGAGGCCGGGGTCAATGCCTATCGGCGCCAGTCCGGCTTCCTCGAAGTCGGCGCGGAAGGGACGGACCTGCGCCAGCAGCAACTACAGGACCTGACCGCTCGCCTCGACGCTGCGACCGCGAATCGACTTGCCGAAGAGGGGCGGCTCTCCCGCAGCCGGGAAGTCTTCGCGGCCGGCAACGTCCCGTCCGCTCAGGATCTCGCCGGTGCGCCGCTCATCCAGAGATTGCTCGAGGCTCGTGAGACGGCTCAGCGCGATTTCTCCGACTTGAGCCGCAACGGCCCTAAACATCCTGGACTTGCCCGCGCTCGCGCCACTCTCGACGAGACCCAGGCTCGCCTGCGCACGGAGGTCGACCGGGCAATCGCCAACCTGGAAGGCGATGCCAAGACCGCCGCCGAGGCAGAATCGGCGCTCGCCACGCGGATCCAGCAGATCAAGGATGCGGTGATCGACTCGAAGAAGCGTGAGAGCCAGTTGCGGAGCCTCCAGCGCGACGCCTCTTCCCTGCGTGACCGGCTCAAGTTGCTGACCGATAGCCACGCCCAGGCCATTGCCGCAGCGGGCCTGAAATCCGCGAGTGCCCAGGTGGTGATGCAGGCTGAGGCACCACCGGTGCCGACAGGGCCCAATCCCGTCTTCGTCCTCGGTCTCGCCCTGTTCGGCTCCGCGGGAGCCGGGCTCGGCCTGTCGTTCCTCATCGAGAGCCGCAAGACGGGCTTTACGTCGGACCTTGATCTCGCTGCCGAGACGCAACTGGCCTGTCTCGGCATGCTGCCGGTGCGGAACGCCAGGCCTCGCCTCGGAGAAACCCGGATGTCCGACGAGGCCGTCGGTCTCATCGGCGCCGGGATCGAGGCCAGGGGCATGACGGCCGTCTCTCGCGTGGTTCTGGTGACGTCCTCGGTTCCTGGAGAAGGCAAGACCGAGTTCATTGATGCCCTCGCCGCCGCAGCCGGCAAGAAGGGCCGGCGCACGCTGATCATCGACGCGTCGTCGGGCCGGACGAGCAAGGATCCAAACGTAAGCGCATCTCGAAGCCGTTGCCTCGCCGACATCCTGGCCGGCGGTGAGCCGGCCGCCTTCCTCGCCGGGATCGCCGCAGAACCGGTCGTTCGCGTCTCGGCTCCAACCGGCGTCACGGCGGCAGAACTCGATGCCGAGGGACGGTTGACCGCCCTCGTCGCCGCGGCGCGTACGACGCACGACCTCGTCCTCCTCGAATGTCCACCCGTCCTGCTCGCCCTGGACGTCGTGCCGCTCGCCCGCTGCGCCGACACGGTGGTGCATGTCGTGGGCTGGAATCGGACGCCGCGCCGGACGGTGATGGCCGCGCTTCATCGGCTCGACACCCTGTCGATCACGCCCTCCGGAACCGTCCTCACGCGGGTCGATATGCACGCGCATCGCCAGTACTTCCTGGCGGATCAATGCTCGCATTACGCCGCATATCGTCAGTATTTCGCGCGCGAGGAGAGTGCCGCCGTCAGGACCACGCCGCTGGCGGCGACCGATGCAACCGGACCGTCGCCGGAGCGGAACAAGGTCGTGCCGCTTCGACCGGTCGAGGAAGATCATTCCGTTCCCGCTCGATCTCTGCGCACGGCGTCCACGGCACAATCGTGAGCGCCTTCGCGCTGGCCTGTCGATCCGCCCGGGGCGGTCGCGGCACGGCTTCCCTCGCCTCTTCTAGATTCCCGCGGCAATGATGAGGACCTGACATGGGCTCAGGCAGTGATCGACCGGCAGCGACCTGGAGCGGAAGGCTCCGCCTCGCGTCGACTTGGCCGATGGGGCTCAGCTATTTTCCTCTTCGGCGTCGACGGATCGATTTGATTCTTTTGCGGGTTCGCGAGTCCCAGGCCGTCTCCCCGCTCGTCGATCAGGCCATCGTCAGCCTGGGGACCTTCATCCTCGGAATCATGCTGGCGCGGGTTCTCGTTCCCGCCGAGTACGGCGCTTTCGCTCTCCTGTTCGGCACGTTGTTCGTGCTTCAGATCGTAAACGCGACTCTCGTCTTCTACCCGATGGCGGTGCGATGCAGCGTGGCGGAGCCCGCGCGAACCGAGATACTCGTGCGCGCGAGCCTCGTGATCGTCGCGGCCCTCTGCGGGCCGCTCTGTGCGATCCTCGCCCTCGTCAATGTCGCCACCGGACGGCTCGACCTCATCCTGCCTTCGATCCTGTACTTTCTCAGTTGGCAAGCCCAGGAGCATTGTCGGCGGGCGTTGTTCGCCGACATGCGCCATGGTGGCGCCATCATCGGCGATGCCATCAGCTATGGCGGCCAGACCTTCCTCGTCGCGATGATGATCTGGTCGCAGCAGGCCATCACGATCGAGACGATCCTCTACACTATGGCGCTCACTTCGGCGGCGGCGGCGATTCTTCAGGCGAGGCAGCTCGGGCTCCGGCTCGGGCCCGTCGGCAACCTGCGCGAGATCGCCGCCGATTACTGGCGGATCGGTCGGTGTTCGCTGGCCAACAACGTGCTGTGGGTCACGCGCGTACAATTGTTGATCTGGATCCTGGCCTATCTCTACGGTGCGCTGGCGACGGCTTCGTTCCAGGCCGTGCTCAATACCTTGAACCTCGCCAATCCGGTGATCCTGGGCCTGTGCAACATCATCCCGCAACTGGCCGCACGGGCGGTGCGCTCGCCCCATCCCCACGGCTGGCGCGCCGTCTGGACCTGTGCCCTCCTCGGCGCCCCGGTCGCCCTTATCCTCTACGGAATCGCCCTGTTCGCGCCGAGCCTGCTGCTCCAGACCTTCTACGGAGCGGGATCGCCCTATCTCGCCCTCGAACTGCCGGTCCGGATCCTCGCCCTGGCGTTCATCATCGGCTATCCGACCGAGATGATCTGCTCGTTCCTGCATGGGATCGACGCCCCGCAATGGGCTCTGGCGATCAATGCGGCCGGGATGGCGATGTCCGCCTCCCTCGCCCTGCCGCTGACCCTAGCCTACGGGGTCGACGGCGCGTGCTCGGCACTTCTCATCTCCGCGATCCTGCGACTGGCGCTGGGCGGTATGGTGATGATGCGTCTCGGCAGGGTCGGCAACGAGGTCGGTGAGATCGGCCGCTGATGTAACGGGTCTCGCGCACGATGCTCGGGCAAGCCTCGATGAGTCACACTCATCGAGGCTTGGTATTACTCCGGCCCGGTGCGCGATTCCACGTCACGCGTGACCAGGGACGGTGCCGAAGACGTCTCCGGAGATCGGGTGATGTCCGAGCGCAATGTGCCGGAGGCGTCCTGGCCGAGGGCCTGAAAAGCGGCGAAATCCATGTCCCTGCGCCCCCAGGTAAAGCTCGGGGGAGAGCCCGGAAGAGAGAGGTAGCGATTGCGCTCGAAGCGATTGTTGCCGGTCTCGATGATCCGCGCGTTCGGGGCCTCCGCTGGCGCATCGGATGCGCCGCCGGCCCGGCCGCGGCCTTCGAAGACAAGGGTATTGTCGTGGATATGATTGTTCTCCGTCCGGTAGATCCCACCCGTATCGGTCCGGCGGCTCTGGTCGATCAGCATGATCCCGGCGCCGCCTCGCCTGACCGTGATCCTGTTGCCCACGACCTCGACGTCGCGTGAGGCCGCGACCTGGATGTCGGCTCCCCAGACCCAGCCGGCCGGAACGCGTCCGTTTCGGTGCAGGACATTGTTGCGGATCACCGCATTCCCGGAAATCTCGTGGAAGATGCCGGCGCCATCGTTCTCCTCCACGATGTTAGCGTCGATGGTGACGTTGCGACACTCCATGTCGCACCAGAGGCCGGGGCCATGATTGTCGTAGACCTCGTTACCGCGCATGACGACTCCGTCGGCCGAGGCGATCTTGACGCCGCCCGCCTCCCAGCCGGGGTCGAAGCCGGACAGGTTGTTGGCGTAGATCGCGTTGGCCTCGACGACGAGCCCGGTACCGGCGCCGGTCACTCCGAGCTGCCCGTTATGGTGAATGCGGGAGGCGACGACCGAGCCGCCGCTGCCGATGGAGATGCCTGCTCCGCTGTTGAGGCGGACATCCGAATGCCGGACGCGCCAGCCATGGGCGCTGCGCCCCTGGATCGCGCCTTCCTGAGCCGGAGAATAGTATTTTTCGATCCGTAGGTTGTCGATCCGCACGTTCGGCGCGGCACTGCGGAAGGCGTAGCGCGCGACGCTCGCTTCGACCACGTGCCCTGTCGGGTCGTCGGCGAATACGATCCGCTCGCCGGAATGGTCGAAGACGAAGGTCCCTTCGGTAAGGTCGGCAAGGCTCGCCACTTGGCGCAAGGGCTTGTCGTCGATGAAGAATCCCGCGGCCAGTACGCAGGTTTCACGTCCCGCCAGGCATGTCCCGTGCCTGACCCCCATCTGCCTCTGGCCTGGAGCGACCCAGTAGGGTCCCTGGCGCTCGAACACGGTGACACGGCGTGCTCCGCTGAGGGTCGCCCCGGCCTCGCCATGGAAGCGCTGATCGGCCTTCGGCGAGATCACCTGGAGGCGATGGGTTCCGGACTTGATGCAGAATGCGGAGCCCGGCTTTGCCTGCTCAACGATGGCCTGGATGGTTTGGCCCACCTCGATCTGAATGGCGCCATCGGGACATCGGGCCGCCGAAGGGCCGGCGCGGGAACCGGTGTTCGGATTGTCCGACGAGGCGGGTCCGGACAGCAAGCAGGCCACGGAGAGCACGACAGCCCGGGGGCCCGTTCTCCGGGCCTGGTGGCATGGGAGACGCCTTCCGGACATACGAGGCCGCGACGCGCCGCCGGCTCCTGCTCCATCTGCCTTCATGACACCCCTCCCGGCGCGTGCGGGCTCATGGCCGGGGAAGGAGACTGGCTGACCGGCCCGCGGGACGGGAACGCCGGGCGGTGCTCCTGAGCGGCCGGGAAGGGGAACGGGCAAGGGGCGCGGGGTGAAACCCGGTAGATCATCGAGGCGCCGAGGCCGAAACCGAACAGACACCAGAACCAGATGCCCAGCATCGGTCCCTCGAGCGCCACGTCGAAGGACGCGTCGATCACGATGGCGGAGGCATAGCTGACGATCCAGAGAAGGAGATTCGACCAAGCGACATCGCCATCCCGCCGAGCTTGAAGGACGTCGCGCATCAACCTCGCGAACCACGTCGCTCCGATCGTCGCCCACAGCACGAGACCGGGCACGCCGGACCGCGCCAATATCGTCATATTGGCGTTGTGCGGACTTCGCAGGGCCGGTCCGTTGCCATCGCCGACGACCGAATCGTCATCGACGGCCAGATTGATCCCGAAGCCCTTGCCGGTCCAAAAATAGGGGCCATGCACGGTATAGTCCTGGATCTTCTGCCACCAGCGCAGACGCCAAGTCTTGGTATCATCGAGGTTGTAGGCCTTGCTGGTTCCAAGGATGCTCTCGATGTTATCGATGATCTGGGCGGGCCCGGCGGAACGTTCGACCCCCGGCGGTGTGAAATCGACGCCGATGGCGGTCAGGCTGCCGAAGATCGCCACGGCGAGGGCCACGGCAGGGATGATGCGCGAGAGCTTCCGCCCGATGATGGCGGCAAAGAGCAGCGGCACCAGGCAGGCCAGCATACCGCCGCGGCTCGGTGTGACGAGACCGATGCCGAGCAGCAATCCCGCCACCCAGGGAAGGCCGACCCGGCGCATCCCGAGCAGGACGAAGATCGCCGCTCCTGCGACATGAACGGCGGCCTCGCCGGGGCGGATCTGCAGGATCTGCGTTCCCAAGCCGGGCCAGACCGGCATGCCGTCGCCTGCCATTCTGGTCAGCACGAAGAGCGGGCCGCCGAGCAGACCGTAGAGCCAGGCGAGGCGCGAATAGCGACTCACCACGAGGGAAAGCCGGTGCGGCCGTTCCACCAGAAGAGCGGCGACAATGAAGGCGAACAGGCCGTAGAGCACGATCATGCTGTCGCGAACGGCATCGAGGCCGAGTTCGGACAGATACGGAACCGTCCGCACCACCACCCAAAGCATCAGGATTGCAAGGAGCTGAGACTGCAACGGGACCAGAATCGCGACCCAGCAGCCCGATCGCATCAGCGCGACGATTCCGAGACTCAGCAGAATCTCGCCGACGAAGAGGGGCGGCACGCCGAGATAGGCGAAGCCCTTGCCGAGGATCGCGTAGCCGAAAAGTCCGAGACAGAGAGCGTACAGGTAGCGGTCGTTGAAACCGATGGATGCGTCCGCATCGGCGTGGGATCGTCGGGCCGCGAGACTCATCCGAATTCATCCCCGTTCAAGCCCGTGCGGACCGAAGCACGGCCGCCCGCGCAAGATTTGCACGGCCCGTGGTGACGCCGGCGGGCTCAAAAGGAGAGGCACGGATACTCCCGACGGATGAGGCGGTTGCGGGGATTGCCGGTCCAAACGGACGACGACGGGGCACGTCGCTGCGTTTGTAGACGGCACTGCGGGAGCGATGCCGCCTCTGGCCCATCTCGACGAAGAGATGAGGCCACACAAGGACACACGATGATCATTGACGAAAGAGGCGGCGGAATTCTTCCTAATCCATAAGGAGTGCTCACCAAAAGAACCGACTTCGATCGTATTCGCTGATTTAAAGTGCAGCTTATTGCCGTGCCTTGCCGAAAGGACAGACGATGGGTGCCCGATTGAAAACCGTCCGAGGGTCCGCCTTGAAGGCTCGGGGGGCGCGGAACAGGCGTCCCGGACCTTCCGTCGCCACTGCTCTGATCGAGCCCAACATCCTGTTCCGCGAAGGTCTCGAACGCATCCTCGCGCCGACCCGTTTTCAGGTGGTGATGAGGACGGACAACGTCTCCAGCCTTGGGGTCGCGACCGACAGGGGAAAAACCCCGGCCATCTTCGTCCTGTGGACGGAGGGGAGTTCCGACCTGTCCAGATCCGACGTGACGAAACTGAAATGCAAATATGCCGGGAGCCAGGTCGTCTGCATCGGCGAAAGCTACCGCACGGACGAAGTCGTCGATCTCCTTCGAGCGGGTGCGGACGGCATCCTGCTGCGGAGCATCAACGCCGACGCTTTCATAAAGTCGCTGGAACTGGTGCTGCTGGGAGAGCGTGTCATTCCGCCAGCTTCCCTGACGCCGACGTTGCCGCAGCGGATCGACGCGGTGATTTCCCTGACGACCTCACGACCGATCGAGCAGGTCCGGCCCGCCGTCACGCACGGAAACTGCGGGCCGCAGCTGTCCGTGCAAGAACTCGCCATCCTCAAATGCCTGGTGCAGGGCGAGGCCAACAAGATCATCGCGTTCCGGCTGCACATCGCCGAGGCCACAGTGAAGGTCCACGTCAAGACGATCCTGCGCAAGATTCACGTCAAGAACCGCACCCAGGCGGCGATCTGGGCCCTGGGTCATCTGGCCGACGGGCAGGACACGGCCAACGCGCCGATGAAGACCAACGGGCACGCCAACGATGCGATGATCCGGCGAAATCCCGTCGGCGACGTGCTCGATTTCGGTTTCCAGTCCACGATCCTCGCCTGAAGCGCAGGCACTCGGAGAAGTGCCGATGCTCCGGGCTCGCGACATCACTGCTCGCGCCAGGCTTTTGCGATCTGGTCGGTGAGCGGCTTCGTGAGATAGGAGAAGACCGTGCGCTCGGTCGTCTTGATGAAGGTCTCCACTGGCATCCCGGGAAGCAGGGCGACGCCGCCGAGGCGTGTCCGCTCGCTCTCCGAGATCGCGATCCTGGCCCGGTAGAAGGCGAACCCGGTCTTCTGATCCTGGGTCACGTCGGGCGACACGCGGACGACGACGCCGTCGATCTCCGGTGTGGTGCGCTGGTTGAAGGCCGAGAAGCGCAGGCCCGTCGCTTGGCCAGGATGGACGTGGTCGATGTCCTGCGGCTGAATCCTGACCTCGACGGCGAGCTGGTCCGCCTCGGGCACGATCAGCATCGCTGGTTCGCTCGGGGTGATGAGGCCTCCCACGGTGTGCACGCTCATCTGGTGTACGGTACCGTTTTGGGGCGAGCGCAGATCGATACGACGGAGCTGGTCCTCCGCCACGATCCGCTTCTCCACCATCTCCGATGTCCTGGCGCGGACCTCGGCCAGGTCCTTTGCGACCTCGGAACGCATGTCCTGATCGATCTGGATGATCTGCAGTTCGGTCTCGCTTATCTTTCCCCGCCCCTGAGCCGTGGAGGCCAGCAACTGCCCACGCTCGCCTTCCAGCCGTGCAGCCTCCCGCTCCAGAGCCGTGACCCGCGAGACCGGTACGAGGTTCTTCTGACGCAGTTCGCGCAAGCCCTGCAATTCCGTCTCGATCAACGCCATCTCGCGGTCTTTCGCAGTGGCCTGATTGATCAGGCCGACGATCTCCTGGCGAAGCTGGGCGATCCGCTCGGCCAGTTGGGCTTTCTGTCCGTTGCGCGCGGCGAGGCGGATCCTGAAGTAGGCGGTCTCTCCCTCCACCAAGTGACGGACGTTACGGTCGGTCACGGCCCTTGCCAGGAAGTCGGCCGGGAATTCGAGATGCTCGGAACCGCGGCGCTCGGCCTCGTCCCGCACCCCGCGGGCGGTCAGTTCGTCGAGGGCCTTGACGACGATGTCGAAATTGGCGCGAATCTGGGTGTCGTCGAGGCGCACCAGGACTTGTCCGGCCTTCACCCGGTCGCCCTCCTTGACTAGGAGAGCGCCGACGACGCCGCCGACGGGATGCTGGATCTTCTTCAGTTCCGATTCCACGACGAGCTGCCCTGGTGCGATCACCGCACCGGAAAGCAAGGTCATGCCGGCCCATCCGCCGACGCCGAAGACGAGCAGGGCGCTCAACGCGAGTGCCGCCCTGATCTGACGGTGCAGTGAGGCCGTGGCCGGGCTCGCGGAATCCGCATCCGAGGCGAGGTCGGCGGGATTGCCGGCCTTCAGAAACCAGATCGCGGCCCGTCGCCAGTGGGCGAGACGCTCCCACTGGTCGTTCCACGCCCAGCTCCGGGGATCAAAACCCGCGATCATGCGCTGGCCCTCCGCAGAAGGATCGGCGATGCGCCGGCGGGCGGCTGATTGCCGGCGACCGCGGCCGGCCGCAGCATGCGCTTCAAGACTTCGTCCTTGGGACCGAAATCGATGCACCGCCCCTCCGAGAGCGTGAGGATCAGGTCGACCGTCGCCAGCACGTTGGGCCGGTGCGCCACGACGATCACGATGCCGCCACGCTGGCGCACTCCGAGCATCGCTTCGGCCAAGGCGGTCTCGCCATCGGCGTCGAGATTGGCATTGGGCTCGTCGAGGACGATGAGGAAGGGGTTGCGATACAGGGCTCGCGCGAGTCCGACGCGCTGGCGCTGGCCGGACGACAATCCGGCTCCGCCTTCGCCGATGACGGTGTCGTAGCCGTCCGGCAGGCGCAGGATGGCCTCGTGATAGCCGGCGGCCTTCGCCGCTTCGATCACCGCCTCGGGGGAGGCATCGGCCTCGAAACGCGCGATGTTCCTGGCGATGGGACCGGGAAACAACTCAACTTCCTGAGGCAGGTAGCCGATATGGCGGCCGAGGGCAGTCTTCGCCCATTGGTCGAGGGACGCACCGTCGAGACGGACGGTACCCTTGATCGGGCTCCAAACGCCCACGATCGCCTTGACCAGGGACGACTTGCCGGAGGCGCTGGCGCCGACGACCCCCAGGGCCTCGCCCGCCATCAGGGTGAAACCGACCTCATGGACCACGACGCGCCCCGAGGCCGGCGGGGTGAGGCACAGGGCGTCGAGGCTCAAGCTGAGATGCGGGGCCGGCAGGGGATGGGGGCTCGGGACGGGAGGCAGGGCGGAAAAGAGGATGTCGAGCCGGTGCCAGCTCTGCCGGGCGGCGACGAAGCCGCGCCAGTTGGCGATCGCGAGCTCCGCCGGTGCCAGCGCTCGCGAGACCAGGATGGAGCTGGCGATGATGACGCCGGAAGAGGCCTGACCGTTGATGACGAGATAGGCACCGAGCGCTAGCACACCCGATTGGAGCGCCAGCCGAAACACCTTGGAGGCGGCGCCGAACCCGACCGCCACATCGGCCACGCGCGCCTGCGTTCGCAGGTAGCTGGCGCTCGCCTCGGCCCACCGCACGGTAAAGGCCTCCTGCATGCCCATCGAGGCCAGGACGGCCGCATTGCGGCGGCCGGATTCGGCAAGCCCGTTGCGGGACAGGGCAAATCCCGTCGCTGCCTGGGAATGCGATCGGGTCAACCGATCGTTCAGCACGGTCAGCGTCAGGAGCACGACCCCGCCGAACAGCGCCGCCACGCCGATCAGAGGGTGAAACAAGAAACAGATCGCCAGGTAGAACGGCATCCACGGAAGGTCGAACAGGGCACCGGGGGCCGGCCCGCTGAGGAAGGCGCGCAGGGCATCGAGGTCGCGCACCGGAAGAAGCCCGTCGCCCGGCATCGTGCCCTTCAACGGCGCCCGCACCACGGTATCGAAGACACGGGGGCCGATCGCCTCTTCGAGGGCGGAACCGATTCGGCCGAGAGCGCGGGAACGCAGGATCTCCAGGCCGCCCTGAAAGACATAGAGCGCGAGGGCGATCAGGCAGAGACCGACCAGGGTCGGGATGCTGCGGCTCGGGATCACTCGGTCGTAGACTTCGAGCATGAAGAACGAGCCAGTGAGGTAGAGGAGGTTCACGAGACCGCTGACGACCCCGAGGCTAATCAGAGCCCAGCGACAGGGAGCGAGGGCGGCGGTGAGTTCGGAGGCTTCGGTCTTGGAAGGCGATGGATCTGTCTTGATCTGCAACGAGGCGGACTCCCGGAGACGGTCGACGCAGTCGTGAGGCGCCCCGTCGGCGAATCGAGAGGCAAGCGCGGGGACGCGAACAACGACCGGACGTGATGGGATGGGAGCGACGGCGATCCCGCGCTGATGGGATCGCCGTCGAAGTAGGCATGGCGGGTGCCGTGAAGATGTCCTTCGGCCGGACGCGAAGCCGTGCCCCATCCCTCTTGGGCGGGCACGGCTTCGGACTATCGGTCGTGCGGTCCTCGATGCTGCGCCGGCATCAACCGGGACGGAAGCGACCTAGCTCAGCAGACCGGACATCTCGGCCCAATGGCCGCACGGGACCTTTCCGAGATCGTGGAGAGCGGCTGCGTCGATCGTGGGGTGCTTCTCGTTGCCAAAGCCCTTATCTGCGAGGTCGGCATAGGATTCGAACAGGTTCTTGAGGTGGTGGCCGACCTCGTCCGGGTTCCAATGATGTCCCGCCCATGAGCCCGAATGCCCGCCCCCCATGGGATCGGGCCCGGTGGACGGGTCTGGAGCGGTCGCCACGGGCACTGGTGTTACTGGAGTTGGCGTCTCCGGAACGACGGGGGCCGTCGGAGCGATGGGGGTTTCGACGACAGGTGTCGACGGTTCCGGCGCCGGCGGCTTGGCGGTCACGGGTCCGGGGACGACCGGTTCGGGAGTGGCCGGCTCCGTGGGCGCGGGCTGGCTGACCGGATCCGGTACGACCGGGCTCTCGGGTGTCACCGGACTTTCGGGCACGACTGGCGCGGCGCCGACCGGCAATGCCAGAGAATCGGGAATCGTGGTCGAGACGGTGCTGTGGGCATCCTGCCCCGAAGCCTGACGATAAGCGTCCCAATCCAGCGTGTTGTTCCAGGCCCAATGCGCGTCCGACGTATTCGTCACGTGGTACTCGTTGTTGTCGAACGTGTTATTGCCGTTGAGGAGCCCTGAGGGATTGAAATCGGCCACTGCGCCGGAAGCACCCTCCTTGGGCGTTCCCGTGACGATGACATTGTCGGTCACGCTGTTGTCGGTCGTGCTGTGCTCGCCATAGGCGCCCGAGCCGCGATCCTGCTGGATCAGGCTGATGGCATTGCCGCCGTTCGATGATTCGACGTGGTTGTTGTAGACCTTGACGCCGCTCGAGTTCTGGATCTGGATGCCGGCGCCCCAGAGCCAGCCGTCCGAATCATTCCCGTTGTTCGTGATCAGGTTGTTGCGGATGATGGCGTCGTAGCTGATCTCGTGGCTGATCCCGCCGCCCGAATTGTTCGCGACGGTGTTGCCGTCATAGACGGTGTTGATGTTGTCGATATCCGTCCAGAGACCATATCCCTTGTTGTCGTGGGAGTAGTTTCTCTCGACGACCAAGTTGTCCGTCACGGAGAATTTGGTTCCGCCGCCTTCCCAGTTGGGATTGATGCCGGAAAAATAGCCGTTATGGGCGATCTCGTTGTCGGCGACGCGGATATTGTCGCCGCTGCCGCCTAGGCCGAGTTCCCCGTTGTCGTGGACGTAATTGTTCTTGATCTGACTGTTGTCGCCCACGAACACGCCGGCGCCGTAGTTCAGTCGGACCTCGTTGTGCTGCACGGTCCAGCCCTCTGCCTCGGAGTGGCCGCCGATGGCGCCGTACTGGGTCGGGCTGTTGTATTTCTCGACGACGAGGTTCTCGATCGTGACGTTCTTGGCTGAACCGCTGAAGGCGAACGGGCTGACGCCGGCTTCCACCTTATGGCCTGACGGGTCGTTGTCGAAGTAGATCTTGTCCTGAGCATAGTCGAAGTAGAACTTGCCGGGAGCTAGTTTCGACAGGGCATCGACGGGGGTCAGCGGCTTGTCGTCGATGAAGAAGGTCTCCGGGTAGCCGGCGCGCTCAGCTCCGGGAAGGCCTTGATCCGTGGCGCGTCGCTCGCCCTCCTGGCTCTGGCCGCTGGCGACCCAGTGGCCGCCTTCCCGCGTGAACTGGGTGATCTGGGTCGCGCCGCTCAGCACCGCACCTTTCTCACCGATGAAATGATCGCCGTCCTTCGGGATGATCGACTGCATACGATGTGTGCCGGCCTCGATCCAGAAGGTCGATCCTGCGGGAGAGGAATCGACGAGAGCCTGGAGATCGTCACCGGGGGCGACGCTGATCGCGTCGGCGGGTCTGACGGTCGTGGTAATACCGAATTTCGATGATGCCACTATTTCGCTCCTCGCGAGAGTATCGTTTCCATTGACGTCGGAGCCGCCTGTATTTAGATTTTATTTAAGTTGCATTCAATATTCTGTTAGTTGTCATCTAGATCGATGAAACGCGGTGGCGGCTTGGCCATTGACTACTATCGATTGACCGCCGCCGTCTTGTCATAGCTCGCCAGACACTCGGCGCGACTCGCCGCGTCTACGCAGTTTTGAACGAGGCAATTGCGGTCGGTCGCCGCCGCCTTGGCCTGGGGCGCCAATCCGTCATCCCGCCGATCCAAAGGGGAAACATGGTTCCCTCCGGCTCCCCTTCCGAATCACCTTCCGGCGGGTCGAGCCCGATGGTTGCATTGACGGTCGAGCGGCTGGTCCGGGCCGGCCTCGATCCGGAGCCGCTTCTGCAGCAGGCGGCCCTTCCGGTTGAGCCTCCCTTGAAAGCCGTCCGGGAGAGCGACCGGCAGGTCGCGTTCCTGAGCGCCGCGGCGGAGGCACTCCACGACGTTGCCCTCGGCTTCCATGTCGCCCGTGATTACGACCTGCGCCGTCTGGGGCTGTTCTTCTACCTGTTGGCTTCATCCGAAACCGCCGGAGAAGCACTCGCCTGTTTCGAGCGTTTCGTGCCCGCGGAAGATCCGTCCCTTCGTGGCTCGTGCCGGCTTTCCGACGTGGCCCTGACGGTGGCCGTGGATACCGGAGGCGCCTCGGAACAGGCCCGGAAGACGCTTTCCGAATTCTGGCTCGTGACCCTGCTGCGGCTCGTCCGGTCGCTTGTTGCCCCGGAGACCATGCCGATCGGTGCCAGCCTCTCTCGGCCTGCACTGGATCCCACCGCGGAATCGGAGATGGAGACCGAATTCCGCGTAGAAATCGCGTTCGGGGCACCGGAAGACAAGATCGATTTCGAGCCGCAGCTCGCCGATGTCAGGCTGGCGAGCTTCGATCCCTACTTGCATGCCTATCTTGTCGAGCATTTCGAGCGGGTGGTGGCGGAGAATGGTGGCGATACGAGTTCCCTGCGGGCGCGGGTCATCAAGGCGATGACACCGCGGCTGCCCCACGGGACCGTGACGACGGAGGCCATCGCCAAGGATCTCGGGATGAGCACGCGCACGCTTTCGCGCCGGTTGAGCGAGGAGGACAAGACCTTCAGCCGCATCCTCGACGAACTCAGAGCCGATCTGGCACTGCACTACATTAAGGTGCGGACGCTGCCGATCTCCGAGATCTCCTGGCTTCTCGGCTACCGCGAGCCGAGTGCCATCGTGGTGGCGTTCCGGCGCTGGACCGGAATGTCGCCGACGGAATGGCGGCGCATGCACCTCGCCAAGCCCACGCACCTCGCCAAGCCCACGCATTTCGCCAAGGCGCCGCAGTAAGCGGGACATCACCTGCGGGCACCGCTCGGAGATGCTGTCCGACGTCCGTGGCGGCCCCTCGATCAGCGGCCTGAAGGAAGCGCTTTTCGAGAAATGGCCGATGCCGCGGGAGGGCCGAGACCCGCGTCGCGACCGGGAGGCGCCGGCGGCCTCACCCTACGAGGGCGAGAATCGGGGCACCCTCTTGAACCGGCGGGACCTGACGCCCCCTGCCGACGGAGACATAGGCGAAGCCGGCCTTCGTCGCTTCGGCGGCACCGTAGATGTTGCGCAGGTCAACGAGGACCGGCCGCCTCATCAGGCCGCGGATCTTGTCGAGATCGAGGGCCCGGAACATGTCCCATTCCGTGACGATCACGAGGGCGTCAGCATCCTCCACGCAGGTATAGGCATCGCCGCAATAGGCGACGTCGTCCAGCACCGTCCGAGCCTGGTCCATACCCTCGGGATCGTATGCCCGTATCCGCGCTCCGGCATCCTGCAGGCCGGTGATGATCGCGATCGCGGGCGAATCGCGCATGTCGTCGGTATTGGGCTTGAAGGTCAGGCCGAGGACGGCGATCGTCCGGTGGCGTACGCTGCCGCCACAGGCGCGAATGATCTTGCGGGCCATCACCCGCTTGCGCTGATCGTTGACCGCAGCCGCGGTTTCCACGATCCGCAGCGGGGTTCCGTGATCCTGGGCCATCTTGATCATGGCCTGCATGTCCTTCGGGAAGCACGACCCTCCGAAGCCCGGGCCGGCATGGAGGAACTTGCCGCCGATCCGCTTGTCGAGGCCGATCCCGTGCGCGACCTCCTGGACATCGGCACCGGCCTGCTCGCACAGGTCCGCCACTTCGTTGATGAAAGCGATCTTGGTGGCGAGGAAGGCATTGGCCGCGTATTTCGTCACCTCGGCGCTGCGACGGGACATGACGACGATGGGCGACGTGTTCAGGAACAGCGGCCGGTACACCTCGGACATGACCTGCCTGGCCCGATCGTCCTCGACGCCGATGACGATGCGGTCTGGCCTCTTGAAATCACCGATGGCAGCGCCTTCACGCAGGAACTCGGGGTTCGACGCCACCGAGACATCGGCCTGCGGGCGCACCTCGCGGATCAGTCGCTCGATCCCGTCGCCCGTCCCCACCGGGACGGTGGATTTGACCACCACCACCGTGTAGCCGGACATCGACATGGCGATATCGCGCACGGCCGCATGGACGTAGCTGAGATCGGCTTGGCCATCCCGTTGCCGCGCCGGCGTCCCCACGGCGATGAAGACCACCTCCGCCTCCGCCACGGCCGGGCCGAGATCGGTGGAGAAGGACAGCCTGTCCTCTCGCTGGTTCTTGATGACCAGATCGGCCAGTAGCGGCTCGAAGATGGGGATCTCGCCTTGCTGGAGGGCGCGGATCTTGGCGTCGTCGCGGTCGATGCAGACCACGTTATGCCCGAAATCGGCGAGGCAGGCTCCAGACACGAGGCCGACATACCCGGATCCGATGATGGCGATGCGCATCGCGAAGCTCTCCCGACAGGACTTGGCGAGGTCGACGGGATTATCGAGCGCCGCTCCGTCACGTCCTGAAATGTGAGGCGTCGCCCCTGCTCGACTCAAGAAATACGATGGCTGATGAGCGACTTAATCGAGTGAGCCGATCATCTTTATGAGTAGCTCTTTGGCTCTAGGAGCGGGTTGAAGACATCGTGCGACGGCGCCCCTGATGCTTGGCGGGTTAGACGAGATTTCATCGAGAGAGCGTCCGTCTGTCCACCGACAGGTGGTCGCCGATACTCCTTAATCGACCGGAATGAATGGCGATTCCCGTGTCATCGTCTTCGTCTCATCGACATGGCCGGTGACCGCGGCGTTCTCCGATCCTGCGCGATCGAGGCGTTTGGCGGCTCAGGCAGAGGATGGAGAATCGATCATGGATTTGGGCATCGCAGCCGGTCTCGACGCCGAGGCCGTCGATGACAGGATCGCTTCCGGGAGCCGGTCTCCGGGATCGATCGCATCGTCCGTTTCCGCGATTCAACATCGCCTGCTCGACCTGCATCGGGACCGGCCGGAGATGCCCGTACAGAACGTTTCGATCGGCTGGCGCCTCGAAGGCCGCGTGGAATCCGGCCGATTGGAGGAGGCGTTCGGGATCATCCTGCACCGGCATCCGGTTCTGAGCAGCCGATTTGCGATGGCTCCGCCGAACGATGCCGTCGCGCCTGCGGCCCCGTTCCACATCTCCATCATCGATCTCACCGCCCTGCCCGAGTGCGAGCGCATGACGGAAGCCGAAGAGATCGCTCGCCAGCAGGCCGACGCTCCGCTCCGGATCGACACGCCGCCGCTGCTGCAGGCGACTCTCCTCAGAATCGGTGCCGTCACGTCGATCCTGCTCGTCACGGCTCACCGGCTCGTCTGCGACCATACCTCGCTCGGCCTGATCGCCGGGGATCTCGCTCTGATCTATGACGCGCTCGGGCAAAGCACGGTACGAGACGATGCGACGCTCTTTCCGCCGCCTCCGCTTGGATATGCCGATGTCATCGCCCGATGGGAGTCCGCCTCCGATCCGGACGTCGCCGTCGGGGACGCGCGATACTGGCGCGACGTCACGGCCGGATCGGTGGCCTGCGATCTCCTGGCGGATCGTCCGCACCCGCCCGCTCCTACCCTGCAGTCAGAGCGGATCGAGTTGGACCTCGGGAAGGATCTGACGACCAGCCTTCAGGGGCTCTGCACCCGGCTCGGGACGACGCCGTTCGTTCTCGGCCTCGCCGCGCTCAAGCTGGTCCTGCATCGGCGAAGCAACGCGACCGACATCGCCGTGATGACCCATTGGGCGAATCGCGACGAAGCGGCGTTCGCGTCCGTCGTCGGGCCGTTCGAGACGGATTTGTTCCTGCGCAACGACCTCTCCGATGATCCGAGCTTCACCGAACTGCTCCTGCGCATCGGGAAGAATGTGGCCAAGGCCGCCGCTCATGCCGCCGCCGGCTCCGTACTTCCGCTCGAGCCGCTGTCGCCGGTGAGCTTCACCTATCGGCCTCCCACTCTCGCGGAGGAGAGCTTCGGCGGGATCACCATCAGCGAATGGCTCGTCCCGTCGGGCGGCACGCGTTTCGAACTCGAATTCGTCATGAGCGACGGCGGCGCGGGATGGTGCATCGCTTGCGACTATCGGACCGACCTGTTCGAGCGCCAGAGCGTGGCCGATCTGCTCGCACGCCTGCACCTCGCCTTCGAACGGGTTCTCGACGATCCGGATCTACGCCTGTCTCAGGTCGACCTCCTGACCGAGGTCGAGCGTCGCAGCTTGTGCGGCGACTGGTGCGCCAGCGTGGTGCCGTATCCCGCCGAGAAAGGCGCTCACGGTCTGTTCACCGACCAGGCACGCCAGCGTCCCGACGCGATCGCGGTGACGTATGAGGGGCAGTCCCTCACCTATTGGGAACTCGATGCCGCGTCCAATCGGCTCGCGCATTGTCTGCGCGACCGCGGCATCGGTCCCGGAGAGCGGGTGGCGATCTTTCTCGACCGCTCCCTCGACATGGTCGTCGCGGTGATGGCGGTGCTGAAGTCCGGGGCCGCCTACGTGCCCCTCGATCCTTCGTTTCCATCGGCCCGCATCGCCTTCATGATCGCCGATTGCGGTGCGGCGCTGATCCTGACCAAGCAAGGATTGCAGGCTGCCCTGCCGGCCTGCGCCGTACCCATGCTCGCCCTCGATTCATCCCGCGACGCGATCGCCGCACAACCCTCGACGTCCCTCGAAATCGATGGCCCCCTCCCCAACGCGGCCGCCTATGTCATCTACACGTCGGGTTCCACCGGGCAGCCCAAGGGCGTGGTGGTCGGGCATGGTTCCCTCGTCAATCTGCTCTGGGCCATGCGCGAGCGGCCGGGCCTCACCGAAAACGACGTCCTCGTCAGCGTGACGACATTGTCCTTCGACATCAGCGTCCTCGAGCTCCTGCTGCCGCTCGTAGTCGGCGCCCGGCTCGTGGTGGCATCGCAGGCCACGAGCCGCGACGGCGACGCGTTGCTCGCCCTTCTGAAGCGCAGCGCGGCGACGGTCCTTCAGGCGACCCCCATCACCTGGCAGATCCTGCTGGCGGTGGGCTGGACCGGAACCCTGCGTCTGACCATGCTCTGCGGCGGGGAACCGATGCCGCGGGAACTCGCCACCCGGCTGATCGCCACGGGAGGGGACCTGTGGAACATGTACGGTCCGACCGAGACGACGATCTGGTCGTCCGCCGACCGCGTCGTCGCGAGCGAGGGGCCGATTCCCGTCGGTACCCCGATCGCCAATACCCACTTCTACGTCCTCGATGCGCGAGGCGACCTGTCATTGCCGGGGAGCATCGGTGAACTCGCCATCGGCGGTGACGGCGTGGCCCTGGGATATCACGGCCGACCGGACCTCACGGCGGAGCGTTTCCTCAGGGACCCCTTCCGCCAACAGCCTGGCGCACGGCTCTACCGCACCGGCGACCTCGCCCGCTGGAGGACCGATGGAACGCTCGAGCTTCTCGGGCGAGCCGATCAGCAGGTGAAGATCCGCGGATACCGCGTCGAAATCGGCGAGATCGAGACGGCGCTCGAGCGGATACCGGGTATCGCGGAAGCGGCCGTCGTCGCCCTCTCCGATTCGGCGGTGGAGGCTCGCCTCGTGGCGTATCTGGTGGTCGAGCCGGACTGTCCGGTTCCGTGCTTCTCGGCCGCCGAGTTCAGGAGCCGCCTTTCCGGCTTCCTGCCCAGCTACATGATCCCCGCCAACTTCGTCCGTCTCGAATCGTTTCCGCGAACGCCTAACGGCAAGCTCGACCGCAAGGCGCTTCCGTTCGTCGGTCCGATCGATCCCGTCATCGGCATGAGCGACCTCTCCGAATTCGAGAGCCGGGTGGCCCGGATCTGGGCCGAGACGCTGCACGTCGAGGACATCGGGCCTTCGGCCCATTTCTTCGAGCTCGGCGGACATTCGCTCCTGGCCGCCAGGATGTTCTCGCGGCTCAAGGTCGAACTCGGGCTGCGGGTGAGTTTCGGTGCCCTGTTCGATGCGCCGAGCCTGCGCGAGTTCTGCCGGCATCTCACCGCCCGTTCCGAGCCCACGGGCGCCAGGATCGTCGCCGTCCAGCCGAAGGGCGGCCGTCCGCCGATCATCGCGTTCCACCACACCAGCATCTACAACGTGCTGTCGCGCGAGCTCGGCGACGACCAGCCCTTCTACGCCATCCGGATCGCGACCTCCCCAGACGGGAAACGGCGCTCCATCGACGAGATGGCCGAACTCTATCTCGATCTCGTCCGCCACGTCTGCCCGGAGGGCCCCTGCACGTTCCTCGGGTTCTGCGAGGCGGGGAGCCTGGCCTTCGAGACGGCACGGCGACTGGGATGGGAGGGGCGCCAGGTCGAGAGGCTGATCCTGATCGATTCCTGGGAACCGGGCTATCTCGGGCGACTGGGCCGGACGAAGCGGCTTCTGGCCCGGTCGTCGATCACGACCATGCGGAGCTTCACTCGCCTCCGCTTCCTCCTCACCGAGAGCCCGGCTTCGCTGATGGTCCGACTCGGCACGAGCCGGCTCGCCCGGCATGCGCGTCGGATGGCCGGACGTGTGCTGGATTCCGAGGCCATCGCCCATCCGGGAGACGACGGCGATTTCTGGCGGCTTTCGGACGAGCTCGAAGTCTCGGTCCGCGCCTATCAGCCGAAGCCTCTCCAGCGGCCGGCGATGGTTTTCCGCAACCAGTACGAGCCGTCCGGCCGCTTCCTCGACGGTGCGCTCGGGTGGAGCCCGTGGTTACAGGCCGGAACGCCGGTCCATGAGATCCCGAGCGATCATCTCGGCACGTTCCGCGAGCGCGGGGCCTGCATCATGGCCCGGCACCTCGCGGCAGCGCTCTGACGCGATAGGGTGTGCCGCCGGGTCCCGGTTCGGATGCCCTCCCTCGGGCCGAACCGGCATCCCCGTTGCGGGCCGATGCTCTAGCTCGGATCGATCGTCAGTTTAGGGCTCGCCGACGCCATCCTTGCGCCTCTCACCCGTTGCCCGATCGAGCGGAGAGCCCAGCGCAGCCTGCGGGTCAGGAAGCGCAGCCAATGGACCGTCTTGGAGCGCATCCCGGTCTTCATCGTCGTGGCACGCAAAGCGTGGGCTCGCGCCGCCGAGTTCGTGTCGCACGCGACCTTCGCGGGGTCCCGGTAGAAGTCCGCGATCGTGTCGGCATCGATCTCGGGGAGGGTCAGCCATGCCGGGACATGGACGTTGCAGAGCCGTTCGATATCGGTGAACACCCGCAGGGTTCCGGTTCCGGTCGCGGGACACGGCGTCGCGAACGCGTCGCCCACCGCCACGATACCGGGGACGGACGTCCGGTGCAGGATGTGCAGATGCGTCGGACGAATCTTGATCGGTCCGGCGACCGTATAGGGGCCGATGAGGCGGGCGAGACTGGGGAGGAGCGCCTGCAGGGCGGTATCCGGCTCGCTCTGGAAGGCCTTGAGCCACGCCATCTTGGACGGCCTTTCCGCCTCCAGATGCAGGAACAGATTGGCCCTCATGGCGGATCCGATCCTGAACAGGCTCAGGTAGGCCATCCCGTCGCCGAGCCGCTCGGGATTGTACTGCAGCGCCGGAAAAGCGAAGTCGCTTCGGCCGACGGGCACGACGTCGAAGCCGACCGCGGTGGAATGGTGCGGGCTGACGAGTTGCGGAGCCATCCCCAAGGTTTCATGCAGGGACCAGTTCGTACCGCTGGCCAGGATCGTCAGCCTGGCTTCGATGGCCTCGCCGCCGGCGAGCACGATACGCTGACGATCGGCCCCCTGTGTGACCTTCGAGACCATCGACCGGACCACCTGGACGGAGGGCGGAATCTCGCCCCTCACGGTGTTCACGAGATGCTCGTATCGCATGCCGAACTGGTCGAAAGGAGCCTTGTCGACGATCCGCCCCGACCGGGCGATCCAGAGCTCTTCGGTACGGGTCGAGGCCGCGATGATCGCCTCGCTCATGCCCGTCCTGGCGAGAATCCGGATATGTCCCTGTTCCAGTTTCTCGCAGCGAAACGCGGGGGGGAAGACGGCGTTTGGGTCGACGAGGATCACCTCTCTTCCCTGACGCCCGAGCATCGCCGCAGCCATCGAGCCGGCCAGACCTCCCCCGACAACGACGATATCCGTTCGCATCGCCCTCTCCCGCCCGCTGGGTTCCCCGACACGAACACGTCGCATCAAAAATCCCGGCAAGGGCAGTGTGCATGAGAACTAGTCCGATCGGGCCGAGGTCACGGGTTGCGGCGCTTCGACGAAACAGAGGGGAGCCCCCCCCCGCGCGAATTCGCTATCAGAGGCCGCCATATCGCCGGCAGGGAGCCTCACGGACCGGGCTGCCGGGGGAGCGGAAACGAGTGGGCTCATCGTCGATCCAAGCCAAGCCCTTGAGCGATCTGGAATTTTTTCCTCGGGGAGCCCACCCCTGCACTTTCGCGGAGATTCCATCACTTCGGAATTCTCATGCCTTCGGAAGCCGGGCCCTTCGCGAAACCTCGGTGCGCATCGGTCTCGGACATCGCCCGACCGCAGGATCATCTCATAACCGGCTCGCGCCGAAGCGAAAGCCTATGACGACATCCGGAGTATCGGCCCGAGGAACGGCCACCGACGTTTGAAGAAGCCGGTCCGAGCCAGAACTCCGGATGATCGTCTAGTTGTGGAGCATCAACAG
>NZ_BPQT01000034.1 GCF_022179405.1 Methylobacterium marchantiae | reverse complement strand
ATGCCGGACAGACTCTAAGGGAGTATCGAAGTCTGACGTTAGTGATATGCTTGGGGCGGATGTTTTTGGTCAGCAGTATGATGTCTGTTTCCCTCTGATGCGGGTTTCGTTCCAGATGACGCGACAGGCCAGGGAACGGAACGTGCAAGGGGTCACGCGGCTGCGCGCGCGGCTGAGGTGAAACGACCCAATGCTGTGGTCGGCACGTCCTGTCACAACTAAGCGATCCAATTCGAACGAAATGAAGAGAGCGGAGCGATCACGTATGCTGACCCTGCCTTTGCCGGAGCGCGCGGCTGAGCGTCCAGGGGGCGACGGCGAACTGGCGGGCCAGCGACGTGATAGTTTCCGATTCGTCGGCGAGCGCGTCGCGTGCCGTGGCGAGCTGTGCGGGTGTGAGCTTCGGCGGCCTGCCGAGACGTTTTCCCCGGCGACGGGCGGCGGCGAGGCCCTCCTTCGTGCGCTGGATCAGCATCCGCCTCTCGAATTCGGCGAAGGCACTCATGACGGTGTAGACCAGCATCCCCGAGGGCGTGGCCGTATCGACCTGCAGGTTGGCGATTTCGAAGCCGATGCCGCGGGCGAGAAGCCGCTCGGCCGTGCTGACGGCGTCGATGACGGAGCGGAAGGCACGGTCGAGGTCGAGCACGACGAGGGTGTCGCCCAGCATAAGCTCGGCCAGGGTCGCGTCATAGACCGGCCTGCGGCGGCTCGTGGCGGAGACCGTCTCGATGCGGAGCGCATCGCAGCGTGATTGTAGGGCGTCGATCTGCCTGTCAGGCCGCTGTTCCTGGGTTGAAACCCGTAAATATCCGATTTTTCTCATTGCCCCCTGCCGCCGGGGTCAGGCTCCTTGCCTCGCCGCCCCGCACCTCAAAATCGACCCTTTTCGAGCGGTCATCGTCTGCTATCCCCGCACTGCCTTTTAGCCAGATCAAATCAATGATCTCACAAGTATAGTAGCATACTAACACAAATTATGACAATTTCAACAAAAATGGTCGATTATTAGGTTCAGTTCTAGCCGTCACGGCCGGCGTAATGCATGCCGTGCGGCGAGCTTATGCTTGACGATGCTTGTCGGCGGATTGACCCCAGCCTTCGCGATGGATTTCACGGCTGGTGTCGTCATGTCGAAGATGAAGCCGGAGGAGCGGTATCCCTTCATCGCTGGCGTGGTCGAGGGACTGGCCTATGGCCGCTTCGTCCACGACGAGAAGAAGACCGAGGGCATGGGATGCGTCTACGACTGGTTCTACAAGGAGCCCAAGACCGTCGATGTCATCTACGCGGCCTTCGGCAAGTTTCCGGATCACCTGCCCGGAGCGGTCATCGCCGCGCTCGTGAAGCGAAAGTGCGGTGAATGATGGAGGCCGTCCTTCCGAGATCATGGAAAGAGGAGTTCGCACTCGCGGCGGCGGTGAAGCGTGAGGATATCCTGTACAAGGAGAAGATGCTTCGCCTGGAAGCGCGCCAGCGTGTGACGCGCGAGGCCGAGCACGAACGGGAAGAGCGGCGCGACCGCGAGTTCTTCGAGGCGGTGACCGCAGTGTTCGCGACCGAGCGGCAGATCGTTGAATTCCACGTCAAGCTGGATCGTACCGACGAGAAGACCGTCGAGGCGCTGATGGAGAACCGCGTCGCCCTCGACGAGGTTCGGTCCAAGCTCGATGACATTCTTGGAAAGGCCTATGTGATGGACGACGGACGGCGCGTCTTCCGCACCATCAAGGGCGATCAGGTGTTTGATGAGCACGGCATCGAGTTGATGCGCGACGAGTTCGACCCGGAGCAGATCGCCGACCACCATCCAAAATGGGAGAGCTACAAGGCGACCAACGATACGAAGCTGGCGCTCGAACTCGAGCGCAAGGAACTGCTCGACTATCAGGCTCGCATCGATGCCGCGCGGGAGACCCTCGCCAAGGACGACGTGACGGCCAAGGAACTAGACGGGCTCGATGCCGATCTGGAAACGGCGATGCCGGAAGCGGTTCGGCGCAAGCTCGGCAGCGAGGCTCCCGCACGTGAGACCGGACTCACCGCCGAGGTCGTCCAGCCCGAGGCCGTCCTGACGGGCCTGCAGAGGACCGACCAGCGTCCTGCCGCCTTCTCGCCGATGTAGCGTGCGAACCGATCGTTCGGTCAATCGTCATGGAGGATCGTCTCCCAATCCTGACCGCCGTAGAAAATGCGCAGGATGGTGACGCGTTGGGCATCGACGGTGAAGGCAATACTCAGCCTTCCCTGAAAGCCAATCGTTCGCAGGCCAGGACGGATATCTTCGCGGAGCGTGCCCCGTTCCGAGGCGAGGTCGAAGCCGCGCAGATAGACTTCGATGCGTTCGACATAAGCCAGCGCGGCCGCGGGCGATGCGGCCTCGGCGATCCAGTCGTAGAGATGCAGCAGATCGGCCCTGGCTTCGGGCGAGAGGATGACGGTGCGGCGGATCAACGGCGATCTTTCATCCGCTCCGCATGACGGGCGCGGATATCGGCGAAGACCGTGTCCATGGGGATGCCGCGCGAAGGATTGGCGGCCATGGCGTCGTAGGCCGGGGCAACCTCATCGCGTAGCCAGCGCTCGACCGCTTCATCGCGCTCCTTGAGAGCACGCAGTCCGGCACGTACGACCTCGCTGATCGAGGCATAGGCGCCGGAGGCGACCTTGGCATCGATGAAGGCGGCGTGCTCGGCCGGTAGGCTGACGGTGCGTTTTTCGACAGTGGACATGGCGGCGGCTCCTTTCCATCAGGATACCATGTGGTATGATTAAATCATACCGAAATCACGATTGACTTGTTGCATCCGCTTGAGGTCAAAAATCTGACGGACGGAACCTGTGCCTTGAGTCTGCTGGCGACCCAACCCGGTCAGCGAGACAACGGTGCAGGGTGCTCGTAAGCAGACGGAACAGGCACCTCACTTCGTACTGTCTCAGGAGAGCCGAAGCGGGTCCGGAATTTACCCGGGCTGATACCGATGCGCCTGCGGAAGTGGTGCTGCAGCGCGTCGGCCCCACTCAGTCCGACGACAGCCGCGATCTCGTCCATGCTCAGATGACCCGCGACACCGCGACCGGCAGTTGCACCCGCTCGGTCGGGGGAAGCTTGGAGACGATGGCCGGGAGGGACGTCTGCCAGATCTCGGCGATGGCCTCGCGGGCTTGGGCTTCGCCGGCCGTCGCCAGCTGCTTGTCGACGCGCCGCACGACGGTCATCGCCCGCGACAGGCCGGGGTTGTGCCCCCGGCCTGGATCGATGCCGTCCGACAACCGGATCACCTGCCCAGTGCGCCGGTTGACGAAGGGGCGCTTGTCCAGCGCCGGGCGCGCGTCGCTGTAGCCGTCCTGGCCGAGCTTGGTCGCACGCTCGAATTGCGACACCTGCCGCACGGCGCACTTGCCGATGGCCGTGGTCCATCCAATTTCCGTCAGCTTAGTGATGATGCGGACGGCGCATCGATCGGCGCTGCCGCAAGGGATCCGCCGATTGCGATCCGTCAGCAGTTTTCCCTGCCGACCAAAGTGCGAGACTACTTCAGCAACCTGTTATTGCCCGGCATCGCCGCACGCCTCAATTCCATGCGCCAATGTCCATATTCGCTTACGATCGATTGATTCTCCCCGGCAGTAGGAGGTACTCCCGAACGGACTTCGGAGGCCTTGAGACTGCGATGAGACGGTTCTTTCAAGACCACAAGGTCCTCGCGTGGTTCGGGCTCGGTTGGATCTGTCTTGTCGTGTTGCTGCTCCTCATCGCAGGTGGGGGCCTCTCGCAGGGCATCAGCCCGCAGCAAGCCGCATTCTGGGATCTTGCGCTCAAGGGGATCGGCGGACTGGTCGCGGTGGCCGGCGCCACCGTCGCGACTGTCAAATACTTGGACGAAAAGGCGCGGAACACCCACGTTGCCCTGATGGAAGCGCAGAAGCCGTTCCACACGAAGCGACAAGAGGTCTACTACGAACTCGTCTCTGCGACGTCGACGCTGTCCAACAAGGCGCCGGGAAGTCCCGAGTACGTGGGTGCCGAAGACAAGTTCTGGCACCTGTATTGGGGGGCCCTGCCGCTCGTCACCGATCAGGATGTCGGCGGCGCGACTAACCGGTTCGAGGACATACTGGCCGATCAGAGCATGGACGCGGATGTCAAGGATGTGTCCCTTCGCCATGCCAGCAAGGACTTGGCCGAGCGATGCCGGAATTCGCTGGGTTTCGCTTGACGCAGCCTTGCCGATCCGTGGTTCACGCGGCGTGTTCGGGGAGCGGAGGCGGACGGCGTGCGGATCGGGACATGGAACGTCGAGCGGGCCACGGGCCGGGACCGGAACGCCCGGCGGCGCGCCCGGCACGCCCGTACGGGGCTCGTCCGAACTGCACCGGATCGTACCTGAGCAGGGCGCCGAGTGGGCGGCTTTGCGGGCTCGCCATCCGGAGGCGGCCCTCTGCGTCACCGGCGATCTCAACATGAACGTCGGCGGCAGGCACTTCTATAGCACCGCGCAGGCCCGAAGCCTGCTGGGCGAGGCCATGGCCGGTGCCGGGTTGTTCTGCGCCACCGGCGCCGACCGCCTCCCCGACGGCGCCTTGCGCCATCCGCCGATCGACCACGTGCTGCTGCCGCTCGCCTGGCAATCCCACGCCACCGTGGCGGCGACTTGGGAGGGCGGGGCCAGCCCGGGACCGAGGCTGAGCGATCACAGCGGCCTTGCCGTCTCCATCGATCTCCCGGCTCCGCCTGCGCCGGAGAAGGCCCCTCCGATGCCCAGAACGGCTTCAATTCCGGGCTGAAAGAAGCAGCACATGTCTCGTCGCTGGGGTGACGCGTATTGTCGTGCGTTGCTCAATCACAACACCGCGCTTGAAAACAGAATTCGATGTGAGGTTCGGATTTCTATATTCTAGATGGCGAGACAGTCTTCCAATTGCGGAGGGCATGCCATGATCAAGCGCCTGATATCGATGATCACTGCGGCGAGCGTGGCCGGTTGTGTGACAGTCGATCTTCCCAGCTATCCTGCCGGTGTCTTCAAGGGGAGTGTCATCGTCCTCTGGGTGGGCGAAGGCGACTCGTCCGGTGACGGCAAGTTCATCTTCATTCCCGATCCGCGCGATCGCCTCGTCTTCACCCGGCCGGACAGGGCGCAGCCCGGAACGGTGATCCGGCCGGCGATGATGTACACGGACGGTGGGTCGATCCCGAAGATCGCCCAGGTGTTCAACGGGCTGTCGCCCTGGGGCTATGCCCCAGCCTACATGATCCACGATTGGCTCTTCGTTGCCCATCACTGCGCGGTCGATGGCGCGTCGAGCCCAGGCATCGACGCCCTGCAAGGCGTGTCCTTCGAGGACTCCGCGAGGATTTTGGGCGAGGCGATCGAAACCCTCGTGGCGCAGAATCAGGTCAAACGGCGAGATGTGGCAGCCGGGGCCATCACGGCCGCCGTCGGCAGCGGCGTCGCGAAGGGGCTCTGGGACCAGCGAGGTGCGTGCGAGGACAATCGTATCAGTGCCGCACATCTCGCGGCCGCGGAAAGAGCCGTCCCCGGCTCCGCGCAGACGGTCGACAGCAGTCTGGCGCCGAAAGACAGGATCAGCGCTTTCGCGCCGCCACCCGCGAGAGTCGTAGCGCGTGTGAAGTTCTGACGGTGACGCCGACCGAGCCTAAAACGGGGCGAGGTGCGTTCACGGACTTGGCACGCACGGCCTGTCGGCGTTCCGCCTCATGGGGTCCGGTTGCCCGTGCTCTCTCGCGGGCGGGCGAAGAATTGGAGAGCAGGAAACGGGAGGCGCGTGACCCAGACGACAACGTAACACGAGGCGAACCCGCGAAAGGTCCGCCATGCCGCTTCCCGGTAACCGCACGATGTCCGCGCCCGAATGGGCGATGCTGCTCGGCATCTCCGTGCTCTGGGGAGGATCGATCTTTTTCACAAGTGTGGCGCTTTCGGCCTTGCCGCCATTCACCCTCGTCCTCCTGCGAGTCGGGCTCGCAGCGCTGATCCTGAATGCCGTCATGCCCCTCCTGAGCCTGAGGATGCCGCGCGCGGCGCGGGTCTGGGCCGCCTTCCTCGGCATAGGCCTCCTCAACAACGTCGTTCCCTTCTGCCTCATCGTGTGGGGCCAGACCCACATCGCGTCAGGGCTCGCCGCCATCCTGAACGCGACCACACCGCTCTTCACGGTCGTCGCGGCCCACGTCTTCACGTCCGACGAGAGGATGACTGACAACCGGCTTGTCGGTGTGCTCATAGGGCTTGGCGGCGTTGCCGTCATGGTCGGACCCGCCGTCCTGGCGGGCCTCGGGACCGACCTCCTGGCGCAGGTGGCCGTGCTCGGCGCGGCCCTGTCCTACGCCTTCGCTGGTCTCTTCGGGCGGCGCTTCCGGCGGATGGGCGTTCCGCCGCTCGCGACGGCGACAGGACAGGTGACGGCCTCCGCGTTCATGCTTCTGCCCCTCGTCCTCGTCGCGGACCGCCCCTGGACCTTGCCGCTCCCGGGCGCATCGGTGTCGGGCGCGGTCTTCGGCATCGCGGCCCTGTCGACGGCGCTCGCCTATGTGCTGTACTTCCGCATCCTGGCGACCGCTGGGGCGACGAACCTTCTCCTCGTCACCTTCCTGATCCCGGTGTCGGCCATTCTTCTGGGTGGGATGGTGATGGACGAGCGCTTGGCTTTGCAGCATTGCATCTACATGGCGCTGATCGGCTGCGGGCTCGCCGCCATCAATGGCCGACTCTGGGCTTTCAGCCAGCAGCAGCGACGCATTCCGCCCAAGATGTATCGAGGGTGGGACATCTGAGCGGGGGAATGACGCTTTGCCCTGAGGAGCGTGAGCAAGCGCGGGAAACCAGACACACTGCCGAGGGCGTCCAGCCCGAGGCCGCCCAGAAGGGCTTGCAGATAACCGACGAGCGTTCTGCCGCCTTCTCACCGATACAGCATCGGGCGGCTGTCGCCGCCCGAGACTCCTTGGTTCTCAGGCCTATGCCGCTTCGTGCGACCTGTCGGCATATGATCCCGCCGGAAAGGCCATCTGGCGCGGAACCCAGCCTTCGACCTTGGCGCGTCCCTCGCCCGTGGCGTACTGGCGGACGATACTCCGAAGGGTCTTCGCCGGACTCGCCGTGTGGGCGGATGCCACCGCCGTGCCGCCGACCTCCTCCAGCATGGAAAGAAGGGTCTGACGGTCACGGATCAGCGACAGGAAGGCATCGTCCGCCTGCCACCACTCTTCCATCCTGACGCCGAGCGTCCGACCGAGCGTGTCGATGAGCGCGGTTCCCGCTTCCAGCGTCTCCGACATGACGAAGCCCAGCACCCGCATCACATCGGCGTCTTCCAGACGGATCAGGATTTCGAACAGGCTTCCGATCTCGCTCTCGGCATGGCCCGTCAGGACTGAACTGTCGGCGTCCAGCCCAAGCAAGGTGAGCACCGCACCGCGCTCCTCGGCGAAGACGCCTTCCGCCCTGCTCTCCGAGAGGCTTTGTGCCGTCTCGGGCTTGTCCGCCCGTTGCGGCTCCGGCCTCACCTGCCACAGCGCCGATCCGGCGATCATGTGCGCGACCGCGAGACGAAGGGCGATGCCCGTCTCCTTGAGAAGGCATGTGCGCACGGCGGCATGGCGATGGAGACCGACGTAGTTCACCGCCGCCTTGGTCAGTTCGGGACGGATCGTGACAGGTACCGCACTGTCCGCCTCCTTCCCTGTCTTGGCTTCGCGGCGGCGCAGTTCCGCCTCAGTCAGGAAGCCCTCATGGAAGGAGATCTCTCCGTTACGGGCGATGGCGATGAAGATCTTGCCGCCATCCTTCTTGGAGACCTTCCTGTGCTCGTAGCCCGACCAGAAGGCTCCTCGCTCCAGCAGTACGACCTCGTTCCAGCCACGGGCGCGGTATCCCTCCGCCCTGTCGGCAATCGCCTTGCTCTGAAGCGTCCAGAACGCATTCGGATCGGCGAAGTAGGCGTCCTCCCCGAACAGATCGGAGAC
Organism: Methylobacterium marchantiae; assembly: GCF_022179405.1. GTDB lineage: Bacteria > Pseudomonadota > Alphaproteobacteria > Rhizobiales > Beijerinckiaceae > Methylobacterium > Methylobacterium marchantiae. Next base: position 37,017 of record NZ_BPQT01000034.1, on the reverse strand, counting down.
GATGGCTCCCCCATACTCTGCCAGCGGAAACAGCGCGGCGGAGGTCGCGATCTGCTCGCCGCCGAGGAGCCACTGCCGAAGTTGGCGGCCTTGCGGGGCGAAGCCTTCCGGATCGCGCCAGAGCTTGAGCCATGCCTTCTGCTGGGATTTCGTGGCCATCGTCAGGGCGCGCATCGTCTCGCCGCCGATCTCGTCCTTGCGGTAGAGGGCAAGGATCGCAGGTGTCAGGTTCGCAATGGCAAGGCGTTGCCTTACCAGTCGTTCGCTCACCCCGAACTGGCTGGCGATATCGTCTACGGTGCGCTTCTGCGCGATCAGCGCGGCGAAGGCCTGATACTGGTCGATCTCGTCCATCGGCAGACGAGCGATGTTCTCGGCCAAAGACGCCTCGATGGCGGCGGCATCGTCGTCCTCTTCCATCACGGCGCAGGGGATCGGGCTGATGGTCTCGACGCCTTCCTCTGCGAGTTGGCGGCAAGCCGTCAGCCGTCTTTGTCCGGCGACGACCTCGTAGCCTTCGCAGTTCTTCCGGACGAGAACCGGTTGCAGGACGCCCAGTCTCCGGATCGATGTGACAAGGTCGGAGACGTCCTTGCCGCCATGTTTGCGGACATTGAGGGGGCAGGATTTGAGGTCGGAGAGGTCGATATGATCGAGTTTCATGGATTTGTCTTTCGTTGGCTAGGGTTTGATCTGCGAAGCCATTTACTTTCTTTGAAAAAGCCGCGCATGAACCCTTGGCCAGCGCCGAGCGTCCAAACTTAAACCCGCGTCTGCGGGTTGGACGATCGACCGAAAGACGGGGGCTCCAAAGCCGAACCCCTTGGGGCGCCGTCAGGCGGGCCGGGCAACACGGGAGGCCAGCCCAGCGCAGCGGCTGGCCGAATGGAGCGGGCCGACCGGCCTTCGGCTATTGGAACAAGCCCTCGGCGTCGGTGTAAGCTGGAAAAGAGGGTTCTGCGTGCGGAACTCCGCACGCCCACCAAAAGGACAGGGCGGCCGGGAGCCGGACGCCGCCGCCGATCCCCGCCAGCGATCGTGACCCGGATGGGCCGAAACCGCAGGTCTCCTGCTGGTTCGGCAGAGCCGGCGCAGCCGGCGGCGTAGAGCGCGGTCCGCCCCACGGGCGGAGGCGGCAAGGCCTGGATGTTCAGACGAGATTTCGGCAGATTGATTTTGCACCGAGAGGAAAGCGTATCGGATGAGCGAATTCGATCTCAATCTGATCACGGACGAAGCGGTCCGCATCGAATACACGCATATCCTGGCTCGGGCGGAACGGATCGGGCAAGCTCTTCATAGGGCCTATGGGGCCGGCCGGCTCACGATCAAAACCAAATATATCCTCGACGACAGCTTCAACGCAGACGCGGACGAGCAAGAGGGCCGCTATCTGATCAGCCTCAGCGCGGCGATTCCCCTCTTCAATCTGATCTTGTTCGGGCGGCTTTTCTCCGACCCGGACATCATGCCGGAACTCGATGCGTCCGGCACTCTCGCCAGCGACTATGAATTGCCGGCGGTCATCGATCCGTCAAATTTCAGCAAGCGATCGAACTGGAAAATCGAGCTCAATCCCATCCGCGCATTCGCGGCAGGAACATTGGCCGACTTATGCTCGACATTCATCGTTTGTCACGAGATGGGGCATGTGCTGAGCGGGCACGTCGAGGGTATGCGCGTTTATGAAGGCCAGTCGAGTGTCAGCGAGTTTGTGAGACAGCTGGAGATACCGAAAATCGATTTCGATCGCAGGCAGGCCTGGGAACTCGATGCCGATATCATCGCTTCGAGTTTGCTGATGGAGTTCATCGGCGACCTTTGGAGGAGCACGGAAAGCAACCCGCGATCCAAGATGGTGTTCGGCGCTGGCCATGAGGGGTTGGAAAACATCATCTCGACAGGGATTGTCTCGTTATTTGCCTTTTTCTGCTATCTCAATGGAACAAGAGACAAGCTTGAGCTCGAAAGCACACACCCCCACCCACTTGTAAGGGCGTATTACATCCGTGATATGATCGTCAATCTTGCGCGAACACGCTGGGATGTCGACCCCATTTCGATCGCGCGGTTGATTGACAAAAGACTCGACGAGTTTTTGCGCGTTCTCCAAAAGAATTCGCTTTTTGACGCCCGCGAATTTACTTCAAGGCGTGCGAGAGCGATCGAGAAAGATGTCGCTCGTATCAAAGAGCTGCAAGTGAGACACCGATCGTCTTGCGCGAAGTGGTGCTGGATTTCCTGGCATGGCGACAAGTGAATTGTGACACGAAATATATCATAAGATTCTTATCGATCTCCGACGCAATTCGATTTCATTATCAAGCTCCTGGACCTGGATCAAATCGATAACAGCAGATCGACTTTACGGGCGAGCTGCGCTCATCGGCGCTGTCAATGACATGCGCAAGCCAAGATCGTCTTCCGGATTGTGTTTGATCCAGGATTTGTATGATCTATACAAATCCTGATCGCGCTGAATGTCTGTCAGAGTTGTGTCTCCAGCTTGCCACTGATTGTCATGCCAATGACCATAATGTTGCCGGATGAAATCGACGGGTGACCCTTTGAAATCCGAGCCTCGACGGCTCCAGGTATGGATCGGGAGACGCAACACCTCGGCCTGAACAAGATCCCATACCGCTTTCAGGGACTGGCCTCCAAGAAACTTGATCTGGTGGCAGATATCCTCACGTCGTTTTTGGTCTTTTTTCATGAATGTGTGATTGAATTAAATTCAATATGTGTATTTATTTAAATCAAACTGAATGATTATTCAACATAATTACGCAATACAATTCCGACTAACGGATGAAATTGATCTCTATCATGTGTAATTCGCGCAAATGCCGGTGCTGTGCATCGAAATGTCGAGCAAGCTCACAGAGCAAATTCCAATCGAGGCTCTTTTCGCCTTGCGCCGCCTGGACGACGCTCAAAGGAAAAGGAAGCGGAGACACGAACAGACCGAAGCGGTGAATCCCAGTACTGTCCTCTTCGTACATGTAAACGGGCTTGTCGCGCTTCTTTCCCGGCAGGTGTAACATGCCGGACTTAGCGCGCGGTGAGATTTCTCCGTCTGCAAATCTTACGACGGCCCAAGTCTGCGCTACATTCTGAAGGGCGAGCAGGAAGCCCTTCTTGCCGACATCGAACTCCAAGCGAAAGGGCTCGTTGAGTTTGAGAGTGGGCAAGCCGTCGGCGCCAGTTCCTTCGTGCCTGACGAGCTTGAGCTTCTGGTCGCGCCAAATCGTTCCTGTGTCGCGACGTGCTTCCCGCTTCAGGATGTCTTCCAACAAGATCTTTTCGCCTACCCTTAAAGCGGCTTCCAGCGCAGCGGCGTCCCCAAGGACCAGGGCTCTTACCTCCTCTGTTGGAAGGGTGACCGGCAAAGCCTGCTCGAAAAGGCTGATCAGGATCGAGAGGCGTTTCTCCGGCATGAACCCCGCCGTGCTTTTGGAAGACTCGTTCGCGTAGCCGTTCAGGGTTGAAACACTCACGCCCAGCTTGAAGGCGAGCGCCTTGGTCGTTCTGTACGGGCTATCGCGTTTGAGAAGCTTGAGTTTCTGGCCCAGGCCGGGAATATTCGTACCCATGAACCTCATCCGTGGTTTCCGGCAATCTGCTGGAAAACTGCCGGAAATGACAACAACGAATCACGATACGCCTGAGCTAGATCGAGGTTCAGGTGGTCATGACCAAGGAAACATCAGTTCGAAGAGGCTCTGGATTACAGGAAGCCCCCTCGGCCGAATTCGCTGTACAGACGAATTCAGCAGGCGATCCAACAACTGACGCCTACCGCCCCTGGTCCGCGGCGTTCGAGTTCTTCAACGACCGACTCTTCGCAGGAAGCCTACCCCCTTGCGTCATGACGCTGACGCGGCATCCCCGGGCCCTCGGCTACTTCTGCGCGGGTGCCTTCCAGGATCGTGATGGTGCCGTCGCGCACGAAATCTCGATGAACCCATCGTGGTTCGAGGCGCAGGGCGATGACGGTAGCTTCTCCACGCTCGTGCACGAGATGGTGCATCTCTGGCGGCACGTGCACGGGAAGGCCAACCGTAAGGGCGGAAAGGGAAGTGGCGGCTACCACGATGTCGTCTGGGCCGACCGGATGGAACTGCTCGGCCTGATGCCTTCGAAGTCCGGTTCGCCGGGTGGTTCGCGCACCGGCTATTCGATGAGCCATTACATCATCGAAGGTGGCAGGTTCGATCTCGCCTGCCACGAATGGCTGCTGACGGCGCCCGGTATCGACTGGCGCGATGCCAGGATCGAGCGGCCATCGGCCCCGACCGAGCGCGGCGCGGCGGAACCGCCCGCCCTGTCCCCGAAGAATACGCGCACACGCTTCGTCTGCCTCACCTGCGAGGTGAAGGCTTGGTCGCGCGCCTCCGCCAAGCTGGCCTGCGTCGACTGCAATATCCCGCTCGTAGTGCGGTGATGCCGAGGGAAGATGGACATGACGAAACTTGATCCGACCCCCACGCGCGGCTTCGGTGAGCCTGTAAGGCTTCCGCCGAGGAAATCCCGCCCGCTACTCGATCTCGCTCTGCCGGCCACCGCGGTCGGCAGCGGCGTGATGCTCGGCATGGCAGTCCCGGCGATGCTCGACGCAAGCTCATTCTGGGACTACGCCAAGGCCCTCGCCCTGGCCTTCAGTGCGACCGCCGTGTCTTACGGCGTCAATAAGCTTGCCATCGAACGCGGTGCGGAACTCGGCACGACCGGCTATCGCGGCGCGACGATCGTCAGTATCGGCTCGATCCTCGCCGTTGGCTCCGGCCTCTTCGCAGCGACCTATGCCGGTCTGACGCTGAAGGATACCGGCGAGCTTCAGCTTCAGCAGCATGGTCAGGCGCTGAGTCTCTATGTCGGTGCGCGTAGCGGCGCTGCTTCCGCGGCCGCCAAGGTCATCCCTGCCATTCGGGCGACCGAGGCGGATTTGAGTGCCAAGGCGGCCTGCGAACTCGCGACCTCCTGCATCTCGGGTCACCGCAACGGCGGCAACGGCACGGTCGCGCGGGTCGTCCAGATGCAGGCCGTGCGGGCCTCCTCGATCTCCCAGCAGATCACGGTGGGCGAAACCGCGCGCGAGCAGATCATCCGGCGCCTGAACGACGACATCGCCGCCTACCAGACGATCCTGAATAACGGGGACCTGGCGTTCCGCGAGCGCAGGGCGAAGCTCCAGGCGGTGGATGCCCGCATCCGCCAAGCCATCGGCGACCTCGATGCCGTCGTGCCGCTGTCGCTGGTGGCAGCCTATGCCGGCGAGCTTCAGGCGGGTGTCAGCGTTGTCGGGCGCCCAGAGGTGGAGGCCCGGTTGGGTGCGCTCCTGTCGCAGCAGGGGAAGAGCCTCGCGACGGTGATCGAGGGGATCGAGGAGGTCAGGACCGTTCCCCCGGTCTTCCCGCCGCGTCCCGGTGTCTCCGATACCTTCGGCTACATCCCTCACTTGCTGCCGATTGCGGCGATTGCCGCCGTGGTGGAACTGATCTTTCCGCTGGTGTTATGGGCCTACACTTTTTGGTCGCTCGCCTGGAGCAAGCACAAGGAAGATCCGCCGGACGCCGCGGAACAAGTCCTTCAGCTTCCGAAGCCTCCTGGCCCGCCCGTTCCGCACGCGCCGGCCCAAGACGACACGGTGCGCCGGCTTCCAGGTCGCCCCCGCCGCCCGAACGGTTCGAACATCGCCGATCCGGAAGCCTACTTTCGCGGTCCCGCAGCCTGGCGGGCACCCGACGACGACCGCTTCGGGAACACTGATCCGACGCTGCGAGCGGGAAGCAGACCATGATCCAGGACATGCTCTCCCTGCCCGCTATGAGCGGCACGCTCCTCGCGGGCGCAGCCTACGCCGCCCTCTCGGCCTTCGTCACCGGACCGCTCGTCGGTGAGCGCACCATCGACAAGTCCGGATGGCCGGCGCGGTGTGCCCGTCAGGTCCTGGCGGAGATAAAAGCGGACACGCCGCCATCGACACGCAATCTCGATTGCGGCGCCGTCCTCGGCATCCTCTACGGCAAGGAGGGGAATGCCTTCTGCGAGCGGCATGGCGCGGTCCTCTCGCTTCCCTTCGGCGTTCTCGGTTCGGTTCAGGAGCAGCAGCAGAACGCTGCCCGCGCCAGGGCCGCGGAGCAGGCTGCGGTGTCCGGATCGCGCTGTGACTGCGCGGTGGCCACCGTTCTCGAACAGCGGCGCATCGACCTTGCGGTCTATGCCGGCACGGCGCGGCTCGTGACCCCTCGTTCCGTACGCGCCCTCGATGCCGAACTGGTCCGCGCCGCCAGGGCACCGATCTGCGCATTGAGAGGATGATGGCGATGATCCTCGGAACCCTCAACATCGATGAAAAGCAGGGCGCGGTGCACACGCACCGCGACAGCTACCTGATCGAGACGCTCTCGGTCGTCTCGGTCCGCCGACCCTTCCTGCCGGCCGGGCTGATGTTCGGAAGCGGCCTTACCGGATTCGGCCTGTCCTTCGGCGACCTTCTCCACCCCCACGAGGCGATCATCCTCATCGCCGCCGCCTCGGCGTCGCTCCTGGCCGGCTGGCAGGTCGGGCACCTCACCCTGCTCTCCCGCGACCTGCGCGGCAGCGAACTGTCCGGTGCCGTCTGGGGCCGGTTCGCGTGCTTGCAGATCGTCCGCACCGACATCGTGCACGCCCTCGCCGCCTCGCGAAAGGTGACAACATGAACCGCGCCTTCGACCGCTCGTTCGGAACGATCCTCGCCATCAACGGCCATTTCCTGATGTCGGGCCTATGCGGAGGGCTGGCTTGGCTCATCTGGCCGCGCACACCGGAATGGTGGGGCCTCGGCGTCTTCAGCGTCTTCCTCGCCTTTGCGGCGATGATCGCCTTCCTCAAAGCAGTCAGGGCGATCGTTGGGCTCCATGGCCGCGAACGCGCCGTCGCCGAGTTCGAGTCGCTCGGTAAATCCCCAAAATCTTCGGAAATGGCATCGCGCGATGCACTCATCCGAGCGGGGATGCTCGATGAGTAAGCCCGCCCGCCGCATCCTCGGCCTGACCTTCGATGGCAGGCCGATTTTCGAACCGAATGCCAATGCCTCCGGCCTGATCTATGCGGCCATGGGCGGCGGCAAGACGACCTGCGGCGCGATGCCGGGCATCCAGGCGCTGATCGCCGATCGCGGCCAAGCGCTGTTGATCAACGACGTAAAGGACGGCGAGATCGCAGCTCAGATCGCGCCGCTGTGCAAAGCGTATGGCCGGAAGTTCGGCGTCGTTGATCCCTACGGCGTTCTTGGCGCGGACAATCCTTATCGGATTGAGCTGAATCCGCTGTCGGCCGTGCAGGTCGCGCACCGCGAAGGCCGCGTCGATGTCCCGGTGATCCTCGACAAGGTCACGAACACGCTGATCGAGGAGCCGCCTGGCGATGGGCGTAACCGTTACTGGCGCGAAAGCCCGCGATCGGACTTCCTGCACACGGCGAGCCGAATCATACTCGCCCACAATCCCCGTCTGCTTACCCCCGGTGGTCTTCACGGCCTGCTGGCCGACCCGAAGACGTGGGAAAGCGCGCTCGCCTGCGAAGCGGCCGATCCGGACTCCGCGTTGCGTTGCGACGCCGAACGCATTCTCGCTCTCAAGGCCGATAACGCCGAACACAGTACCCAGCATCACAACGCCGCCGTCTCGGCCTTGCGGCTGTTCGCCTTTCCACCGCTGAACGAGGACGGACATCGTGCCGAAGTCACCCACGCCGAACTGCTGAGGGACAACTGGGTCGTCTGCTTCGTCGCCCCGGCCCGTCTCGCCGAGAGGCTTGGACCCTACTTCGCTCTTCACACGCTCGCAGGTATGGAGGAGCAGCTCACGACCGGCAGCGGGCGCGCCTGCTTCATCCTCGATGAGTTTTGCAACGCGCCGCTGCGCGAGGCGGTCACCAAGATCACGCTGTTTCGTGCCTACGGGCTGAAGTGCCTCTATATCGCGCAGTCGCGCCAGGACGCGGTGCGCCGCTACGGCGAGCGAGAGATCGCGACTTTGGAGGAAAATTGTACAGTAAAACAATGGTTTAAGGTGTCGAATTTCGAGGAGGCCGAGCGCCTGAGCCGGGCGATGGGCGAGGCGGTCTCGGTTTCGCACTCGCTTGGAATGTCCTCCGAGCAGCCCGGCCTGTCCGCGACCCTCAACACCGGTCGGCAGCGTCTGTTCACGCCGTACGAGCTGATGAGCCTGCCCGACGACGAGCAAATCCTGCATGTTGCTGGCGTCGGCTTCATCCACTGCAGGAAAATTCGGCAGAACCAGATCGCGCCGTCCTGCGATCTTCTTGGGCCCAACCCGCTCGAAGGCGGCCGCCTGCCGCCCGATCCGAAGGTCTGGCTCAAGACCGGCACGGAGGCCTCGTCGTGACGTGCCCGCCTCTGATCCGCCCAAGCTTCTTCACCTGGCTCGTCGTGCCTGCGCTTCTATGGCTCGCGGTTCAGCTCTTCGGCTTGCCGCACATGATCTGGTCCTACGAATGGCACGGACGGATCGGCGACGAGGTCAGCCGCCGACACTACACCCGCTGCACCTATATCGGTCCCAACGGGGCGATCACCGAATACCCCCGTGACGGTCGCTGCGGCTGGGTTCGCTTCGCCACAGCGGGAGGCCGCTAATGCAGCGACATCCACGGCACTGTGATCCGCACGGGCAGATTCTGCTGATCGATGACCTGAAGGCGGGTCAGTCCTTTCAGGACGTTCAGCACCATCGCTTCAGGCGCGATGCCGTCGGCGATGTCGCTATCGCACTCCTCACGGCTCGGGATGTCGACGCTGAAGGTCGAGACCTCCTGCCAGAACTCTTCGTAGGTCAGCGGGTCGAGCCACTCGTCAACGTCTTTCTGGTCTTCGAAGTATCGCATGCCTCCAGCGTGCCGGAACGTGCCGATCGATTGCAAATCGATCTGAATATTGGAGGTGGATCATGGGCTTGACGCTGAAGGAGGAACTGCGTCGTGCCTTCGAACTGGCGACGCTCCGGCGCGAGGCGAAGGACATCAGAACACCGCGCCAGTGGGCACAGGCGGACGCACTGATGACGCGTTCGCGCGTGTTGCGAGACCGTGAAGAGCGCCTGTTCGCAGAACGCTATGACATGCGGGTCGAAGCGACCCAGCGTCGCCTGATCGACGCCGCCGGGACACCGCCCAGAATTCTACAGCCGAGATGGATTGGTCTCGACCGATTCGACGCTTCCGCCCTGCTCCGCCAAGCGCAACGCGACGTCCATGCCCACCATGATCGGCGCATAAGCCGGATCAAGGAGGCCGAGGCGCGAGCCCTCGAGGGCATCGTTCGGCACGCAGCACAAGAGAATGCCGTTCACGGCATAGCTCGTGACGCCTTCCAGCGTGCTGCCGACCAGCGCCACATCCATGATCGGCGACGAAGAACCGGCCCGTCTCAAGACTAGACAGCGATCACCGCCTCCAAAGTGAACGAATACATCCGTGTTTCTGTTTGACAAATATAGGACCAACATCCTATTGTTCATGAAATGTTCTAACCACATAGAAAGGATGACATCATGACCACCGATACCAAACCAAAACAGGACGGAAGTCTCGCCACCGCCCGAGAAAGCTTCTCGGGCCGCCTGCTCACCGGCGCCCAATTCGAAGAGGCGATCGCGATCACGCGGATCGTCGAGCGCGAAATCCAGAAGTCCGGAGCCTTCAAGGACAAGCTCAGCGATTACGCCCATGCCTTCGCCCGTTCCGAGAAGTTCGATGCCATGAAAGCCGAGACGATCGTGCGCGACCTGTTCAAGGAGCGCACCGGCCGGTCGATGAACCAGTTGCGGGAAGCCCTGATCGAGCGGGAGAAGACCCTCGGCGATGCTGAGCGGCAGCGGGCCTACGAGAAGGCCTGCGCCGTCGGCGACATGATTGAGACCGGCAGGAAGATATCGTTCGCGAGGGCCTACTCCGCGCAGGCGGAGGATCTGGCGGGAGCGCTCGGGATCACCGACGTCGCTGCCAAATCTCTGATGAAGGACGAGTTCAAGGCCGTCGAGAAGACCGAGCTCTACGATTGGGGCAAGGACCTCGAAGAGCGCTTCTATCGCCCGCAGATCGAGGCCGAGGCGCGCGAGCGTGAAGCGACTCAGGCCCGCGCAGCGACGCGCACGTCCTTGCGCACCCGCACCGGCCCGTCCGGTCCGTAATCGGCGGGAGGGAAGCACATCATGACGAGTTCTGCCCCAGACATCGACCCCGGCAACGTCGCCGCGAACGTTGCCCACCGTCGCCCGACACTGACGCTCGATGTCGCCCTTTACGACCATTATCTCGAAGAAAGCGCGCTCGCCGGAGACGACCGGCGAGCGCTTCTCGAATCGCTCTGGGCCATCATCGTCGGCTTCGTCGACCTTGGCTTTTCGGTCGAGCCGGCGGCGACCCTTGCGGATAAGTCCGGCGGGGGATGTGAAGGATTCGCATGCGCCGATTCAGCTCTGGTAGAGTTATCTGCGAATTCGACAACAAATCATTTTGAGAAAGCTGCGGCGGACATCGCGTCGTCGAGCGATTGAGGGAGAGATGCAAGACAAGATCAAAGCAAAACCGACCAAGGCCGTTCTCTACTGCCGGATTTCCGACAAAGCACAGGAGCGGCGCGGCAGTGGCTTGGCATCCCAGGAGGCGACGTGCCGGGAATATGCCCGCTTCCATGCCTACGACATCGTCGAGGTGTTTCGCGAGGTCCTGACCGGAGGAGAACAGAACCGGCCGGTCATGATCTCTCTGCTGGCCTATCTGCGCAAGAACAAGGCGGAAGGGCGTATCGTCATCATCGACGACATCAGCCGCTTCGCCCGCGACGTGCCCGGCCACTGGTACTTACGCGAACAGCTGAAGGCAGCCGGCGGTCTTCTGGAGAGCCCGCGCATCGAGTTCGGCGACGATGCGGATTCGGTGTTCCGCGAAAATATTCTGGCCAGCGCCGCGCAGCACCAGCGCCAGAAAAATGCCGAACAGACGAAGAGCCGAATGCGCGCCCGCATCCTCAACGGCTACTACGTCTTCCACTGCCCGGTCGGGTACGTGTACCGCCGCGTTTCCGGGCAAGGCAGCATGCTGATTCGCAGCGATCCGCTCGCCTCGATCCTGACCGAGGCCCTCGAAGGCTTCGCCAACGGCCGCTTCGCGACACAAGTCGAGGTCAAGCGCTTCCTCGAAAGCCATCCCGAGTTCCCGAAGGAAAAGACGAGCGGCGAGGTCCATCCTCAGCGCGTCACCGACATCCTCACGCGTCCGATCTATGCCGGATATGTCGAGGCGCCGCGCTGGAACGTCTCGAGGCGGAAAGGCCATCACGAAGCCCTGATCTCACTCGACACCTTCGAGCGCATCCAGCAACGGCTCACGGAGGCCGCCAAGGCGCCGTATCGCAAGGACCTGAACGCCGACTTCGTCCTGCGCGGCGCGGTGTCCTGCGCCGAATGCGGCGGTGCGCTCACCGCCTGCTGGTCGAAGAGCAGCACGGGCAAGCTTCATCCCTACTATCTCTGCCACACGGCCGGGTGCCCGAGCCGTCGAAAATCGATCCCGCGCGACAAGATCGAAGGTGAATTCGAGGCGCTTCTCGGATCGCTGGAGCTGGCGCCGAAATTGGTCGCGCTGGTCCGAGCGATGTTCAAGGATGCGTGGGAGCAACGGATCACGCAAGCGGAAGCGATCATCGCCGCTCATCGTCGCGAGCGCGAAGCGATCGACGTCCAGCTCGATAAGCTGATGGAGCGGATTGTCGAGACCGACAGCCCGGCTGTGATCGCGGCCTACGAGCGCAAGATCGCGACGCTTGAAAATCAGAAGCTGGTCATGGCCGAAAAGATCGAAACCGGCGTCCGTCCGCGGCACGCCTTCGAGGATGTGTTCGAACGCGCCATGGGGTTCCTCGCAAGCCCTTGGAATATCTGGGCTTCCGGTGACTTCACGATGCGCCGCCTGGTGCTTCGATTGGCCTTCGCACAGCGCATTCCCTATCGCCGCGGCGAAGGGTTTTCGAACGCGAAATTCGCGTTGCCTTTCAAAATCTTAGAGGAGATTGACATGCAAAGAAAAGAGATGGCGCACCCGACACGATTCGAACGTGTGACCTTTGCCTTCGGAGGGCAACGCTCTATCCAGCTGAGCTACGGGTGCTGACCGTGGACGACACGTAACCCAAGCCGTGGCCGCGCGCAACGGTGACGTCGGGTATCGCGGAGGCGGAGCCTCTCGAAGGGATTGCCGCGTGGCGCTACTGGGGATGGGTCGAGAACGTCGCGTCGGAAGGGTTGCGACGGACCAGCCTTCCGTCGTTCCGGACGATGCCCGGTTTGTCCCATGGGGCTGGCGCAGAACGTGGATGCGCCGATACGGCCAGCGTCTAGTTCGCCCCTCTCACGAAGGCGTATCGTCCGACTGAGGCGGCCCCTCCGCGATAGCGGGGACCCGAGATAACGGCAGATGACGCTTCGGGACAACATGGTGCCTGGGATGCGGCTTCCGCGCGATGGTCGGAATGGCGGGGGGCCAAGACGAGGAGGGATTGCCTGAGACGGGCGAGTTCGGCCCGCAGCACGGCGTTCTCGCGTTCCACCTGCCCGAGATGGGCGATTCCTGCCGGCGGCAACCCGCCGAGGCGCCGGCGCCAGCGATAGAACGTGCCGATCGAGATATGAGCGGCCGCGCAGATCGTCGCGGCGGGGATGCCGCTCTCCGCCTCCTTCAAGAGAAAGGCGACTTCCTGATCGGTGTGCCGGGATCGACGCATGTGCAAGCCTCCACGATCCGAGATGTCGCTATGCGCCCAGCAAGAAGCACACCCGGTCTCGGTGACGGATTCGGCCGGGGGTTTTGTGAATTTTGACGTTTTGATCGCCACAGAGCCCGCATCGCAGGCTGTCCGATGAGGTTTTGCGCATCCGGATGAGGCCGTGCAGCCTATTTGACCTTCCACCGAGGCCTCGGGAATCCGACACTTCGCCCCGTGTCACGGGAAGGTGCAGAGCCCATGGTCGATGTCACGAGGCGTCATTTCATCGGGACGGCGACTGCGCTCGCCGCTCCCGCCATCATCCGCCCAGCCTGGGCCGCTGATACGGTCAAGCTCGGGTGTCTGTTCTCGTCCTCGGGCACGATGGCCAATATCGAAGGCCGCCTGAACCACGTGGTGCGCATGGCCGCGGACGGGCTCAATGCGAAGGGCGGCGTCAACGGGCGCCGAATCGAAGTCGTGACCTCTGACCCCGCATCGGACTGGCCGCTCTACGCCCAGATCGGCCGGCAGATGCTTCAACAGGAGAAGGTCGCCGCCCTGTTCGGGTGCTGGACCTCGGTCTCGCGAAAGTCCGTGCTGCCCGTTGTGGAGCAGAATGACGGGCTGCTGTTCTATCCGCTCCATTTCGAAGGCGACGAGAACTCGAAGAACATCGTCTACGTGAATTCGCCGCCGGCGAGTTCGGTGCTGCCCGCCGTCGATTACCTGATGGGTGCGGAGGGTGTCGGGGCCAAGCGCTTCTTCATGATCGGCTCCGACTACGTCTGGCCGCGCACGATCAACAAGCAGCTCAAGGCCTATTGGGTGTCGAAGGGCGTGGCCGCGAACGCCTGGCGCGAGGAATACGTGCCGCTGGGCTTCTCCAACTTCCAGACCTTGGTGAACCAGATCCGGAGCTTCGCCTCGGAGCCCGGCGGGCAACCGATCGTCGTGCTGACGGTGGTGGGGTCCTCGATCCCCGACTTCCTGCGCGAGTTCGCCAACCAGGGCATCCGCGCCACCGACGTGCCGATCCTGGGCCTCGACATGGTGGAGGCCGACCTCGAAGGGCTGGATACGGCGCCGCTCGTCGGCCACCTCAATTGCTGGGCCTATCTCCAGGCTGCGAAGGCTGAGGCCAATATCCGTTTCCTCGGGGACTGGGCCGCCTACGTGAAGGCCAAGTCCGTCCCCTTCAGCGCCGACACCGTCATCGACCCGATGGTCTCGGCCTATGACAGCGTCCAGCTCTGGGCGCTGGCTGCGGCCAAGGCCGGGAGCTTCGACGTGCCGGAGGTACGCAAGGCCTTTGCCGGCCTGAGCTTTGCCGATCCCTCCGGCTACACTCTGACGATGACGGGTGAGAACAACTACGTCTCTCGCGGCGTCTTCATCGGGTCCGTCAACGAAAAGCAGGGTTTCGACATCCTGTGGCAATCGCCCGACGCGCCCAAACCCGTGCCGTTCAGCCCGTATGGTTGAGGGGGCGGGACGCGCGAAAGCCTGGATCTGCGGCGTCCTCCTCGCCGTCTGTTCGATGCAGTCTGCCTTCGCGGAGGCGAGCCGCCCCGACCGCGCGGGTTTCGCCGCGAGCCTGTGCGGCGACGGCGCGGCACAGAGCAAGGCGCTGGACGAGTTCGTGCGGTTGAGCGGCGAGGCCGCGATCGACGATCTCGCCGTCGCGGGCGACCTCCTGCGCGGAATGCTGGAGCGACGCTTTCTCTGTCTCGGCGACGCTACCTTGCTTCTCGACAAGGCAGGGGCATCCGAAGGGCGCGATGTCGCAAGCGGCACGGTCCATACGGCCGCGGGCGGGCGCTCGCCCGTCCTCGGCCTGCGCCAGCGCGCTTTGGTGGAGACCGCCTCCGGTATCGCCGCGCTGGTCGCCGGTGAGACCGTGGAGCTTCGGTCGAAAGGGCTCGCGGCCGTGGAGCGCCGCATGGCCGGCGTGCCCGAAGCGGTGCTGGTACGGGCGCACAAGACGGAGAGCGACGCCGGGTTGAAGGCCGCGATCGGCGTCGCGGCGCAAGGGGCCGCCCTGTCCTCGACCGATCCGGCGCGCCGCCTCGCAGCGATCGGGGCCGTGGCCGACACGCCGTCGGGGGCCGCCTTCTCGCGGCTCTCCGCCCTGAAGACCGATCAGGCCTATCGCGCGGATGCCGAGTTCAGGGCGGCTCTGGATGCCGGGGTCGCCCGCGTGGAACGGGCAATATGGATCGGGAACGGCCTCGCGGTGCTCTACAATGGCCTGAGCTTCGCCAGCATCCTGTTCATGGCAGCCGCCGGTTTGGCGATCATCTTCGGATTGATGGGCGTGATCAACCTCGCCCAGGGCGAGTTCATCATGGTCGGCGCCTATGCCGCCTATGGCGTGCAGGAGGTGTTCCGCCGGTTCGCGCCTGGCTTTCTCGATCTCTACCTCCTCGCCGCCATCCCGGTCGCCTTCCTCGCCGCCGCGCTGGTTGGGATCGTCATCGAGGCGCTGATCCTGCGCCATCTCTATCGCCGGCCGCTGATGAGTCTGCTCGCCACCTGGGCGGTGAGCCTGTTCCTGATCAATCTCGTGCGCGTCGTCTTCGGATCGCAGAACCTGCAATTCGCCATGCCGTCCTACGTCAGCGGCGGGATGCCGCTCTACGCCGATTTCATCGTCACCTGGAACCGGCTCTTCGCCATCGCCTTCGCCACCGCGACCTTGGTCCTGACGCTGCTGATCCTGAAGCGCACGCCGCTCGGCCTCGACATCCGGGCGGTTACCCAGAACCGCGACATGGCCGCCTGTCTCGGAATACGGACGCGGCGGGTGGATCGCCTCGCCTTCGGCTTCGGCTCTGGGCTGGCCGGGCTCGCCGGCGTCGCCCTGTGCCCGATCTACAGCGTCAATCCGGGCATGGGCACCACCTTCATCGTCGACAGCTTCATGGTGGTCGTGCTGGGCGGCGTCGGCACCGTCATCGGCACCCTGGTCGCGGCCCTCGGCATCGGCGGCGCCAACGTGCTGATCGAGCCGCTCTACGGGGCGGTGGCCGCCAAGGTCATCGTGCTCGCCGGCATCATCCTGTTCCTCCAGCGCCGGCCCGAAGGACTCTTCGCCGTCAGGCGGCGGCGATGAAAGGGGCCGTCGAGACCGTGCCGATGAGGGCGCCCCGCCGCCTCGTCCCGGCTCTAGCGGACGATCCTCTGCTGGCGGCGGTGATCGGCCTCGTCCTCGCCGCCGCCCTCGCCCTCGTCCTGCTGCAGCCCGCCCCTTACCTCGTGAACATGGCCGGCCAGCTCGCGGCCTTCGCGATCCTCGCCGTCTCCCTCGATCTGGTCTGGGGCTATCTCGGCATCCTCAGCCTCGGGCACGGCCTGTTCTTCGCCATCGGCGGCTATGTCTGTGCCATGCACCTTCTTTCCCACGCCTATGCCGTCACCGGCGTGGCGCCGGACCTCATGCAGTTCATGGGCTGGAAGTCGCTGCCGCTGTACTGGTGGGGCCTCACGAGCGCGCCCTACGCCCTCGGACTTGCCCTGGCACTCGCCGCCGCCATCGCCTTCGTATTCGGCTTCGCCTCGTTCCGCTCACGGGTGAACGGCGTCTATTTCTCGATCATCAGCCAGGCGCTGGTCTATGTCGCCATGCTGCTGATGTTCCGCAACGATACGGGGCTCGGCGGCAACAACGGCATGACCGGTTTTCCGCTCCTGTTCGGCCATCCCATCGGTGCGCCCGGCGTGGTGACGGGCCTCGCCGTCGCCACGCTCGTCACCCTCGCATTGGTTCTCGCCGGGACGCGAGCCCTGGTGGTCGGCCGCATCGGCCGGCGCATGCTCGCCTGCCGCGACGACGAGGCCCGCCTCCGCACCCTCGGCTACAGCACCACGCGGCTCAAGCTCGGGATCTGGTGCCTCTCCGCCACGATCGCGGCTTTGGCCGGGATTCTCTACGTCCCCCAGGTCGGCATCATCAACCCACGGGTGCTGAGCCCCGACCTCTCCGTCGAAATCGCGGTCTGGGTCGCCATCGGAGGGATGGGTCGGCTCGCGGGCGCGGTCATCGGCGCCGTGGCGGTCAACGCCCTCAAGTTCTGGCTCAGCGCCGCGATGCCGGAGGCGTGGCCCTTCATCCTGTCCGGCCTCGTCCTCGTCGTGGTGCTGGGACTGCCGAACGGCCTCCTCGACCTCGCGACCCTGCGCCCGAAGCCGACCTGGCTGCGGCGCGATGGGCGGCTCGGATGAGCGCCCTGGTCATCGAGAAGCTGAGCGTCGTGTTCGGCCGATTCCGGGCGCTGGACGACCTGTCGCTGGCCATCGATCCCGGTGAGATCCGGGCCGTGATCGGACCGAACGGCGCCGGAAAGACAACCCTTCTCGACGCCATCACCGGCATCGTCAGACCGATCTCGGGCCGCATCCTCCTCGGCGACGACCTCGACCTGACCCGGCGCTCGGAGGCGCAGATCGCCCGCGCAGGCGTACGCCGCAAATTCCAGAAGCCGAGCGTCTTTCCCGCCCTCACCGTGCGCGAGAATCTGGAGATCGGCGCGGGCCTCGGTTGTCCGGCTTCGGAGCGATCCGATCGCGCGGCGATGTCCCTCGCCGAGACCGGCCTGGAGGCGCGGGCCGACACTCCTGCGGGCTCTCTGGCGCATGGCGAGAAGCAGTGGCTCGAGATCGGCATGGTCCTGGCCTCCCGGCCGAGGCTGGTCCTCCTCGACGAGCCGGTGGCCGGGTTGTCCGATGCGGAAACCCTGCGTACGGTCGAGCTGATCCGGTCCCTGCGCCGCCCCGACCGGGCGATCCTGGTGATCGAGCACGACATGGCCTTCGTCGAGGCCATCGCCGACCGGGTCACCGTGCTGCACGAGGGGCGCACCCTGTTCGAGGGTGGGATGGCCGGCGCGCGCGCCGATTCCCGGGTGATCGAGGTTTTCCTCGGCCGATGAGCGACGCTTTCCATCTCCATCCGCAAAGCCCCCTGGGCCTGTCCGTCTCCGGCCTCGACCAGCATTACGGCAGTGCGCAGGTCCTACGGAACGTAAGCTTCACCATCGAGGCCGGCGCCTGCCTGGCGGTGCTCGGCCGCAACGGCGCCGGCAAGACCACCCTCCTGCGCTGTCTCACCGGGCTGATCCCGTCAAGCCGCGGCCGCATCACTCTCGGCGACATCGACATCACCGACCTGCCGCCGGACCGGCGGGCACGGGCAGGCCTCGCCGTCGTGCCCCAGGGCCGCGAGATCTTCGCCGATCTCAGCGTGGCGGAGAACCTGCGGGTCGCAGCCCGAGCGCATGGGCTCGACCGCACCGATGCCGTGGACGAGGCGGCTGCCCTGTTCCCGGCCCTGCGCGGCCTGTGGAACCGGCCCGGCGGCAATCTCTCGGGCGGCCAGCAGCAGCAACTCGCCATCGCCCGTGCGCTCAGCACACGGCCACGCCTCATCCTCCTCGACGAGCCGACCGAGGGCATTCAGCCCTCCATCGTCTCGGCGATCGAGGGCGTGATCGAGGGGCTGAAGGGCCGGATCACCGTGCTCTTGGTGGAGCAATATCTCGAATTCGCGGTCCGCCTCGCCGATTCCTTCGTGGTGCTCTCGCGCGGCAGCGCGGTCGAGCAGGGCACGCGGGCGACCCTGGATCACGCCACCCTCGCCCGGCACATCGCCGTCTGACCCGCAATCCAGCAAGACACCCAAGAGGAGCCCCCATGTCGACGCATCACGAGATTCCCGCGACACCCGACACGATGGTGCTCGGCTATTTCGACGCCGCCCTGCCGCCGGTTCTGGAGATCGCGTCCGGCGATATGGTCACGCTCCACTCGTTTCCGGCCGGCGGCAAGGAATCGCTCCACCCGGACCCGGCACGGGTGCCGGCCGACTACCTCGCCGCCCTGGACACTCTGGTCTCGGGGCCCGGCCCGCATTTCGTCACCGGCCCGGTCCACGTCCGCGGCGCAGAGCCCGGCGACGTGCTCCAGGTCGATATCCTCGACCTGAAATTCCGCATGGACTGGGGTTTCGTGGCGATCCTGCCGCTGCTCGGCACCCTGCCGGACGAGTTCACCGATTACGAGACGATCCATCCCGACATCGATGTCGCCCGCGGCGTCGCGATCCTGCCCTGGGGCGCGGAACTGCCGCTCGATCCGTTCTTCGGGATCATGGGCACAGCGCCGCCCGCCGCCTGGGGCCGTGTCGGCTCGCCGGTCCCGCGCGCCTTCGGCGGCAACATGGACAACAAGGAGCTGAAAGTCGGCACGTCGCTCTACCTGCCGGTCTACAATCCGGGCGCGGGGTTCTATGCCGGCGACGGCCACGGCGTGCAGGGCGACGGCGAAGTGTGCATCACGGCCCTCGAGACCGGGCTCACCGGCACCTTCCGCCTCACCGTGCGCAAGGACCTCGGCTATGCGTGGCCCTTCGCCGAGACGCCGACCGATCTCCTGACGATCGGCCTGCATGAGAGCCTCGACGAGGCCATGCGCCAAGCGGTGCGCGAGATGGTCCGCCATGTCTGTGCGCGGACCGACCTGACCCGCAATCAGGCCTACATGCTGTGCTCGCTCGCTGGAAACTTGCGCATCACGCAGACTGTCGACGGCAACAAGGGCGTCCACATGCTGCTGTCGAAGAGCGCGTTGGCTGCGCCGGTCTGAGTCGCGATGGACGTGCGCCCCGCACCGAACTCGCGTTCAGCGACGCCGGTCCTGGCTCTGGCTCGTGCGGATCGCTTTGCGCGCCCGAGCCTCGTGGATCGAGGCGACCTTGATCAGGAGACTGTGCTCGGCATCCGACGTGGCGCCGGCGGCGCAATTCCGTAGGACGATCGCCGCCCGCACATGCATCAGGGCCCGTTCCAGCATCCGATTCTCGCCCCCATCGCTCCGCCTCTGCTCACCGGTCTACCGGTGCGCGCTTAAGGGATCACCAACTCGACGACGGTCTGGGTTGGTCGGCTCAGGCCTTCCAGGCCTTGAGCGCGGCGAAGGGGCTGGCCGCAGGGTCGGGTTGCGGTGGGTTGAGCACCGGTTCGACCTGCGCCACGGCATCGGCCAGGGAGAAGGCCGACCCGGCATTCAGCTTGCCGCCGGCTGCGTCCTTGTGGCCGCCGCCGCGGAACCGGCGCGCCCCGTCCAGGGCCGTCTCGTTGTTCGAGCGGAACGAGAGCGAGCCGGTACGCTGGACGTTGACGACGCGGCTGGCCCTGCCGCTTTCCATGACGAGGTCAGACACGCGCTGGAACATGCCGGAATCGAGACCGAAGGACAGGAACGTGCCATCGGAGAGGCGATGGAACAGGGCATCCGACTTGGCGAGCGCCCTCGCCATCCGCATCCGGGTGGTCAGGGTCGGGTCATCCTGGTCTTCACCGGCGAGGAGCGTATCGACGAGGCGCAACCGGATTGCGGCGACCTCGGCCTCGATCCGGGCAGGCGATGCGCCCTCTCGCACCACGCCCGCCACCGCACGCAGCAAGGCACTCATGAAGCGGTCGTGCCAGGGATGGCCCACGGGCACCAGGGTGGCGACGTTGTCCCAGAAGATCTCGTCCAGGGCGAGGCCGCCCCGGAAGGTCGGGCGCTCCTTCTTCCACAGGTCGAGGGCATCGACGGATTCGACGAGGGCCTGGAGGTCGCGTGCCACGTCACCCTCGACCTCCCGAGTGGAGTAGAGCGACCGGTGCTCGTAGGCGAGGCGGGTGGCGCAGCGGTCCTCATCGATCAGCACGACCACGTTCGGATCGGATAGCTCGACCCGTGTCAGGCCGGGCGTCTCCGGCACGGGCGAGAGGACGAGGCCCTGCTCGCGAAGCTGATCGAGGGAGGAGGCGTGGTGATCGAGGACGATCAGACGATGCCGCGCTCCCTCCTCCCTGCGCTGGTTCAGGGCCACAAATCGGGTGATGAAGGTCACGGCGACGGCCTCCAGGCCGAGATCCGTCATGACCAGGCATTCCGGTGCCTGCGTACGGCCGAGCCGCTTCAACTCGGCATCGACCACCGGACCGACATCCGCATAGCGCGGAATATGGACGACCCGCGACACGTCGACGAAGGCACCGACGATGGTGGACGCGCCGTAGCCGTCGAGGTCGTGATGGGTCAGTTGGGTGACGGTCAAGATTCGTCCTCGCGGCTCGGGCATTCTTCCGGCCTTATGGGCCAGTCCGGCCGGGTCCGCGACCCACCGCGTGAAAATCCCGTACTCTTATGGCCGATGATCGACCGATGCGGATCCTCGACGGCCTCTCCGTTATGTCCCTGACCTCATGCCTGCGCGTGCTCCCGTCTCGCGAGACCGAGGCCCGCGAGACCGAGGCCCGAACGCATCGCCTGCCGCATCGCCTGCATTCGGGCCTCGTCGATCACGACGGCCCGCGCCTCACGAGCGCAGCATCGCGTCCGTCGATCCGACGATGGTCATCACCAGGCCGCAGGTGAAGGCGCCGATCATGGCGTAGGTGAAAAGTCTCATCAGGATGGTTCGTCCCTCCCTGTCAGGATCAGGTTTCGATAGGGGACGGGGCACGCCACCTCATCGGCCGAGCCGGATGGCGGATACCCGTCGATGCTCGAAGAGCGACCGGTCGATCAGCAGCGGCCACCGCCGGAGGTCTGGCCGTACTGCATCACGGAGCGGGTCTGCTGGTTGGCGTTGCCTTCGGAGGCCGAGCTTGGGGCGCAGGCGCCGTAGGTGTCACGGTTCTGAAAACCAAGGGAGCCGGTCGTGATGTCGTCATAGGGCGACACCGTCAGCGGACGCTCGACCGGGGCGCGGTGGCTGAAGGCCGAGGCTGAAGTGACCGGAGCAGCAACGCCGAAAACAAGGGCGGCAATAGCAGCGGTGACGATGGCTTTCATGGATTTATTCAATCTCCTTCGCAGTACAGCCCGGATTTTTCCGCGCCGTTTGTCTCCGCATGACTAAGATATGGGAAGCCTCTTGCGATCCTGACGTGACAGGACGCACGCGCTGCCAGGGATTAAGGTTTTCCGGCTCACGACACTTGCGGTCGCCCGCCCGGGCGAACGGGCGCCCGCAGGGCTCCCATTGGGCAGATCGGCGAAAGCGGATAGGTTGTCGTCCAAAGGACAAAGAAAGCCCCGGGGATCGTCGATGAGCCAGGACCAGAAACACACCGATGCCGCGCATGCGGTCTTCGATGTCGCCGCCGCCGTGGCGACGTTGCCCGAGACTTCGGCGACCATGGTGGCCGACCACCGCTTCGTCGACGTCCCAGCCGCCAGCGCCCGCGTGTTCCGGGTCTATTCGCCGACACCGCCGCACAGCCACGCCTCCTGCGACGAGTATCTCTACGTGCTGTCGGGCCGCTGCATGATGAAGTTCGCCGATGAGCCGCCGGTGGAAGTGGGACCGGGCAAGCTGGTGATGTTCCAGCGCGGGGTGGTGCATTCGGTGCCGGAGATCCTGGAGGAGCCGATGGTGTTCCTCTCCGTCGATACTCCCCGCCGCGAGCCGCGCGACATCCGCTTCGTCTCCGATGGGACGGGCACGCCCGACACCTTCATGCGCCAGTCCCAGCAGGCGCAGCAGCAGTAGAGAACGGCTTGTATCCCTCCTCCTCGTTCGGAGGGATACGCGCACTGGCGGTCAGCGACTTGATGTCTTGAGCCGCCGCCAACCGACGACGAGCCCCGTGGCCACCAGCGCTCCCGCAAGGAGGTTCAGCAGCCATTGCGCCGTGGTCCTCGCCGGCGGGTGGCCGACGAGAACCGGCAGGTCGAGGCGGTGAAGGGCCGTGAACAGCCAGCGGTTGATGCGGCCCGAGCGGTCGAGCCGGTTGAGGATCTCGCCGCTCCGTGGATCGATATGCAGCCAGGTCGCGTCCGGGTCGGAAAAGCGCAGGCGCAGGATCGGGAGCGTCCCGCTCGTGAGAGCCGACCAATACAGATCGTGGCGGTCCAGGCTCTCCGCGCTCTCCCGTCTCATACCCGCCATTGCGTGACTGGCCGCAGCAAGGATCGCAGCCTCGCCGGGAGCCTCTCCGACAACTCGCGTTCCAGCCCCGGCGAGCCCGAGCACCACCCAGCGTCCACCGATCCGCTGCCAATGCAGGCCGAAGGGGGCCTTCGCAGCGATCTCGCCCAATCCGTCGGCGTCGATACCGATAGGGCTCGGCGCCCCGGCATAGGCCTCGCGCAGGTCGGCGGGTGGTGCGAGGGAGGTGAACCAGCGATTCGGGTTCATGGAGAGCCAGCCACTGACGATGAAGGTGGTGAGCCCGATGCCGCCGGCGAGCCCGGCGAGATGGTGCCAGCGCGCCAGTCCGCGATAGGGCGTGATGCGCCCCCTGGTGTAGCGACGCCTGAGGCGCAGGCGCCAGATGCCGAGAACGAGCCCGGCCAGGGCCGTGACCGCGGCGGTGCCCGAGATCCACAACACCACGTCGCGCCAGAGGTCGACGCGGGCGCGGAGCGGCGTGAGGTAGATCCAGTGGGTGACGGAGCCGACCCAGTTCCAGCCGCGCTCGAACCGCGTCGTGTCGAGGGTGATCTCGCCCGTCACCTGCGAGACGTAGAGCTCGGTTCCGGCCGCGTCGTTCAACGCGACCTTCAGGAAGGGTCGAAGCGGATCGTATCGGGCGGTCACCGTCCACTGGTCGCGATCCACCACCTCCACAGATCCGGCCGGACCCGCGCCCGCGAAACGCAGGGCCGCCTCAGCATCGATGCCGCCGAGTACCGCTCCGGTACGGGCGGAGATCGTGACGCGGCGACCGTCCAAGGCCGACAGCCGGTAGACGGGCTCGTCGCCGCGCATCTCCAGATCGAGCCTGCGAGGCATGCGGGACAGTCCGGCCGCCGACAGGGCGTCGTCCGGCAGGATCGCGACCTCGCCCCATTGAATCGGCCGCAGCCGAGCGAGGCGCTCGGCCTCGGTGAGGCTCGGGAACGGCACGTAGAGCATCACCAGCCCGGAGCCGATCCAGAGGGCGAAGAGCGCGCCCGTGCCGATTCCGAGCCAGCGGTGGCCGAGGACCAGCCATCGCTTCATCGGTTTGAGCAGGCTCACCACGCGACGCTGTAGGCGACCTCGAACGAGCGCGGCCGTCCGAGGATCCAATTGGTGCCGATCCCGTCCACGGCGTTACCGCTGATCGCGTAGGTCTTGTCGAACAGGTTGTAGACCCTGAGACTCAGGCGCGAGGCCGGGGTGACCTGATGGTCGAGGCCGAGATGGGCAAGGGTGTATTCGGGCCGCGGGGCGGTATTGCCGAAATCGCTGAAGACGCGGCCGATGTTCTGGATGCCGATCCGGGCTTCCCAATCACGGGCAAACGCCCAGTTGAGCCAGACATTGGCGACGCGCTGAGGTACGTCGACGGGCTGGTTGCCGGCATAGGAGACCGCCCCCTCCCGGAACTCGTCATATTGCGCATGCAGGAGCGCGAGATTGGCGTCGATGCGCCAGCCGTCGGACAGGCGCAGGACAATGGCGCCCTCCACCCCGTGCGAGGATTGCTGACCGACCTGGGTCGAGAGCATGGGCTGACCCGGCACCGCCGAGATCAGGTTGTCCTTGACGATGCGGTAGCCGGCGAGCGTCCATTCGAGGGCGCCGTTCAGCGCGAGGCCTTTGGCCCCGACCTCGATCTGCTCGCCGGTGGCGAGAGCGAAATTGGCGAGCGATTGCGACAGGCTAATTAGGCTTCCCACCGGATCGGTGGCGGTGGCGTATTGCACGTAGAGGGCCGAATCCGGGGTCGGGTTGTAGACGAGGCCGAAGCGATAGCTCAGGGCCTCGAACGAGCGTTCGAAAGTCGCTCCGGTCTGGAGATTGCGGCGGTGCAGGGTCGGCGCGTCGAAGCGCACGCCGGTGAGGAAGGAGAGTTGGTCGCTGAGGATCAGTCGGTTCTCGGCGAAGACCGAGGCCTGGTTGGTGCTGGTGGCATAGGCTGGGCTCGCGCGGCCATTGGCCGAGAACTGGCCGGGATCGTAATTGAACGGGTCGACGCTGGTGACGAGGCTGCCGCCCGCGCTGGAGAAGTTGTTGGTGTGGCGGAAATCGACGTGGTTCACGTCGAAGCCGACGGCGAACTCGTTGCGGAAGCCGAATACGTTGCCCTTGAACGCCGCGTCGAAGCGGTTCCCGACCTGCTCCTGCTGGTGGTAGATTTCGGTATAGCTGGACCTGTCGATGAGCCCGGTGGCGCGGTTGAATCTGTACTGCTCGACATCGAGCCAGTGGCGCCGGCTCTGCAGGCGGTAAGCGGTGTTGCGGATGGTGATGTCGGCAGACGGCGTCCACTCGGTCTTGAGCTGGGTCCAGTTGTCGGCCCAGGTGATCTTGGCTCCGTTGACGTTGTAGTTGTTGAACCGGAGGGCCTGGACGATCTTTCCGTCCACCAGCGGCGTGCCCCAGTAGCGGGCGGGCTCCTGATACCCGAGATCGTGGCTGAGCGTCACCGCGAGATCGGGGGTGAGCTGGAACAGCAGGGCGCCGGAGACCGCAAGGTTGCGGAAATCGCCGTTCGGGCTGAGCCAGCCGCCGTCTCGGTTGCCGCTGACGTTGAGGCGATAGGCTACCGTGTCGCCGATGGGACCGCCGAGATCAAGGGCGAGACGCGCGAGGCCGTCCGAGCCGGTGGCGACGCGGGCGGCATGGATCGGCGTGAAGCTCGGCTTCTTCGAGACCACGTTGACGACGCCGCCGATGGCGCCGTCGCCGTAGAGCACCGAGGCCGGGCCGCGCAGCACCTCGATCCGCTCCACATTCCAGGTATCGAACGGGAAGGTCACGGTGCCGGCGCCGACGAACAGGCGGGTGCCGTCGTAAAGCTGCTGGATCGAGTTCGGCCCGGCGAAGCCCCGGCTGGAGAAGGCGCCGTTGCCGTTGCCCGGCGAGGCGATGGTGGTGATGCCGGTGGCGTTCTGCGTCACCGCCTCGACCACCGTGTTCTGGCCTCGGATGCGGGCGGTCTCGCCGCTTATGATGTCGAGGCTCGCCGGAGTCTCCAGTGGCGTCAGGCCGAGGCGGCTGGCGCTGCGCGACGGTGTGGCAAGGTTGAGCCCGACGGGGTTCGCCCGCGTGAGGCTCGGGCCGCTTCCCTCCACCGTTAGCTGGTCGAGAGTGACGGCGTCCTCGCCTCGCGCCGCCCCGGCGAGCAGGGTCGAGGCGAGGAGCGAGAGGAGGATGGGGCCAGTGCGACTGGCCGCAGACGATGGCAGCTGTGTGGGTCGAGGAGCGCCGGAGGAGGTTGGAGACGTCATGATGATCGGGATAACCGGAGTTAAGGCAGGCCGGCGGCAGCGATCCACTTCGATAGATCAAATGTTATAACGTTACAATGTATCGATCGCACGGAAACTGCGCGAACGTGACCTTGCGGTCGGGTCGCACGGCTCAACGAGAACGAGATTGGAACGGAAACGATCGGACATCGCAGGCAGACGGCAGGCGCGGCTCAGCGCAGTGGCACGTCACCGCGAACGAAGCCGGTTCCTGCACGCGAGCGCACGCTCCGACACCCCACCAGGGCACCCCGCCCGATGCGTTTCGCGTGTGACCACGACTGACGGCAGGTCTCCTGGCTCGCGGGTCACCGCCCTCTCATCGTCTTCCCAGAAGCTGGAGCCTCCAGTGACGTGTTGATGATGGGCTCGCCGCTTACAGTTGCGGGGGCAGCCGCGGCATCGGACCATCGAGATCCTCACCGCGTTCCCTTTTGATCCTCCGAAGAGGAACCGTCATGGCCAAGCTAGCCGAGCGTGGACAATCGCGTCAACGACGCCCGGGCAACACTCTCTCAAGAAAAAGCCCCGGACCTTGCGATCCGGGGCCTCTTCTCATCGGATGTCTATCACTCACCAGCGGTACGTCACGGAACCGGTGATGCGGCGGCCTTCGCCATAGTTGCACCCCACGAAGTTGATCTGTTGCGAGCAGGTGCCGACATAGACGCGGTCCGTTAGGTTATTGGCAGCGACTTGGAAGCGCCAATTCTCGTAGGTGTATCGGATGGAGGCGTCCAACAGGACGTAATCCGGCACGCGGATTGTGTTCTGCGAGTCGCCGAACGTGTCTCCAATGTAACGAAAGCCGCCGCCGATTCCGACCCCGCGGAACAGCCCGGTCTGGATCGTGTAATCGAGCCACGTGGCGGCGGTGAAGTTCGGCACCTGGATCGGTCGCTTACCGACTGCACTCAGATTGCCGATGGGTGCATCGTCCTTCGTCACTTCGGCCTGCAGGACCGTGAGCGACGAAATCAGCTTCAGACCATCGAGCAGGTCCACGGTTGCTTCGCTCTCGAAGCCCCGCACCTCGATCTCGCCATTCTGGTAGAAGGCCTGCTGCAACGGATCGTTCGGGTTGAAGAATAGCGCATTGGTCTTCTTCGTGTTGAACACGGAGAAGAGGACCGATGTCGCCTGGCCCGGCGGCTGGAACTTTACACCGGCTTCGATGGTCTCGCCGATCTCGGGCTTCGCCGGCGTGATGTTGTAGGTCAGCGGAACTGGACCAATGCCGGGAACATTTGCCGTCGTGCTGGTCTGCAGGAAGACCGGCAGCACGTTGAACGAGCGGGCAGCCGAGACGTAAGGCGTCAGGCCGTTGTCGAATAGATACGAGAGCCCGATCCGGCCGCTATAGGATTGGGCGTCTTGGTTCGCGCCGAAGGTCGTCGGAATGCCGTTGGGAACCCCGAAGCTGTCGAGTTGCTGACGAACGGCATCAATGACCGGATTTTGTGCCGCCGTCTTCGTGGTCACCCAATCGTAGCGGGCGTTCATGCTGAGCAGCCAGCGATCGTAGAATTTCACTTGATCTTGAGCATAGACGCCGACCTGCTCCTGCTCAAGCCGTGATAGGAGTGAGCGCGGAAGTTGGGCGACGGGCTGTCCGTAGACGGGGTTGAGGATGTCGAGAGGGCCGACGAAGGGTCCGATGCCGAGCAGTGCGAAACTAGTACCGCCGAATTGGTCGCTCTTGTTGTTGATCTTGCTGTAATCTATTCCTAGCAAAGCGGTATTCTTAATGTAATCAAACTGCGAATCATGCTGGATCTGGGTGTCGACGGTAAAGACGCCGTAATCCTCGCGCCAAGTCTGGGCCTCGCGGTTTATGAGATTGGGCATCCCAGGCGTGATGGCGGTGGAGTAGATCGCATTATAATCCGTCGAAGCGTGAGCGTAGCGTAGGTTCTGGCGCACGATCCACTGATCGTCGAACCGATGGGAGAACTGGTAGCCACCCTCGAAATGCTCGGCGAGGAAGCGCGAGAAGCCCGGCTCCCCAAGGAAGCGACTGCGCAACTGCGCCTTATAGGGATTGCTGCCGTTGGTGTACTCGCGCGGAATAGCGCGGAAGGTATCGCCGGTGCGATCCTTCTGGTAGTTGCCGAGCACCGTCAGGCTGGTATCGGCCGAAGGTACAAAGGTCACGGCGGGAGCAATATAGATCCGGTCGAGATCAGTATAGTCGACTTGCGTGCCGCCCTCTCGAAGAAGGCCGGTAATGCGGTAGAGGATGGTCTTCTCCGGATTCACCGGACCACCGAGATCAAAGCCGAACTGCTTGCGGTTAAAGCTGCCATATGAGCCGAATATTTCCCGCAGCGGCACGGCTGTCGGCTTCTTTGTGATGAAATTCACGAGACCGCCCGGATCGTTGAGCCCGAACAGGCCAGAGGTCGGCCCGCGCAGCACATCGATACGTTCGACTCCGTAGGGTTCTATCGGAAAGCCCGAGAAGCTCGTCTGCGGAAGGCGCAAGCCATCCTTGTAGATGCCGCGCTGGGTCTGGTCGAAACCGCGAATGATCAATTGATCGAAGCGACCGTCCTGGCCCTGAGGTGACGAGACGATGCCGGCGCTGTAGGCCAGCGCATCCGCGAGGTTCTCCGCGCCACGATCCTCAAGCTGCTTTTGTGTGACCACCGAAACAGATTGAGGTATCTCGCGCAGAGGTGCATCGGTCTTGGTCCCCGAATTCGTCCTGGGGACCACATAGGAATTCGCCGCGGTCACGCCACCGCCGTTTCCGCTTCCCAGACCACTTCCCGATCCCTGAACCGAGAGCGTATCGAGCTGCACCGAGGCGCTGCCGGTCCCGGCAGCCGCCTGGGCGAGGGCCGCCTCGCTCCACAAGCCGGTCGCCATGGCAAGCATCGCCACGGTCGAGACGCCCGCCAGGGAACGTGCGCTGTAACGGGCTTTGCGCGAGAACCTGCCGGAGGAAAGCGGCGTGCCATCAGACATAGAGAAGACCTTGATCGTCGAAAATGCAGCGCACATCTGAGCATGAAAGAGCGAGATTTCCCGGCAGGGGCATCGCGTAGAACGATTCAAAACAAAGATTGCGTCTCACCAAGACAAATCCACACGGCGTCTTTGTCAGCAAGACGAAGTTGTACTGCGAAGGTGGAAGTTCTGCTGGCGTGGCCCCAGGAACACATTCTTTCTTTAGAATAGCTCAATTGAAAACGCGCGATGGAGCCGCGACTGGATGGTCAGCGGCGGCCCAGCAACCACATCAGGAAGGGTCCGCCGACGAGGGTCGCCACCAATCCGGCGGGGAGCTGGTAGGGGAAGAAGGCCATCCGCCCGACGAAATCCGCCGTGACCATGATCAGCGCACCGATGATCGCGGCGCCGGCGAGTTGCGGCGCTGCACGGGTGAGGCCCGATAGGCGCGCCACTTGTGGCGCGACGAGGCCGACGAAGCTCAACGGCCCCGCTACCAAGGTGGCAGCAGTGGTGAGGATCGCCGCCATCGCGAGAATCGCGAGGCGGCTGCGCCGCAGATCGAGGCCCAGCGAGCGGCCGGTCTGATCGCCGAGGGGCAGGAGGTCGAGCCAGCGCGTCATCGCCGGAAGGCAGGCGGCCCCCAGGACGAGGATCGCGAGAGCGGCCACGGCGTCTTCCGGCGTGACGCGCGCCGTGGAGCCCGCCGCCCATCCCAGCAGCATCACCACGGAGGGATCTCCGCTGATCATCAGGATCGTCAGCAGAGCGGCAAAGCCCGTGGTGAGGCCGATCCCGGCGAGGAGCATCTGTTCGGGCACGGTATCGGGGCGACGGCCGAGCCTCAGGATCGCAGCCAGAGTCGCGAGCGCACCGAGGCTGCCGGCGCCGAGCAGCGCCATCCGGTCCGGCGTCCCGAGGATGACGGTGACGGCGACGAGGCCGAGGGCCGCCCCGGAACTGATCCCGAGCACTTCGGGGCTCGCCAGCGGATTGCCTGTGAGACGCTGCAGAAGGGTACCGGCAATGGCCAGCATCGCGCCCGCCGCCAGGGACGCGGCGATGCGGGGCAGGCGCCAGGGCAGCACCTCTTCGAGGCCGTCTCCGACGCTCCAGTGCCAGCCGGCCGTATCACGGCCGAGGGTCAGGGCAATGCCTGCGAGAAGGCCGAGCGAGACAGCGCCCACGAGGACCATTCGCCAGGGCCGCGCGATCCGGACAGAGGCGGCCCGATCCGGATGATGCAGCGACCCGACGCCGCGCAGACGCGGCAGCAGCCAGAGCAGCATCGGCACGCCGACGAGGGCGGCGAGCGCGCCGGTCGGCAATTGGACGATGGGAGTCGCCGCGAGAACGATCGAATCCGTGAGCCAGAGCATGGCCCCGCCGAGGAGCGACGCGGCGACGAGGCGGTCGCGCAGGGTGCGCGTGCCGGTGAGGCGGACCAGGATCGGCGCGGCGAAGCCGACGAAGCCGATGACGCCCACACCCGCCACGACGAAGCCGCCGAGGGCCACGGCCACCGCCACGGCGAGGAACCGAATGCGGCCGAGCGAGAGCCCGAGGCTCCTGGCATTGGCATCGTCGAGGTCGAGCACCGCGAGGGGCCGCACCATCGACGCCATCAGGATGGCCGCTGTCGCGAGGCGGGGTGCGAGATAGGCCGGGGCGGTCCAATCATTCATGGCGAGCGAGCCCGCGCCCCAGATGAACAGGCCGAACAGCCGCTCCTGATGCAGGACGACGAGGAGAGTCTGGATCGCCCCGCAATAGAGTTCGACCACGAGGCCGGCCAGCAGCAGCCCGAGGGGGGCAAAGCCCTTGGCACGCCCCAGCGCGAAGACCGCGAACACCGCCAGGGCGGAGCCGGAGAGCGCCACAGCCTCCCTGCCCTGTGAGAACAGGCCGGGCGCGAACAGGGAGGCCAGCGCCAGAGCGAGCTGCGCGCCCGCCGAGATGCCCAGCGTCGAGGAGGAGGCGAGCGGGTTGCGCAGCACCTGCTGCAGCACCGTCCCCGACAGAGCGAGGGCGGCACCGGCGAGCCATGCAGTGACGATCCGCGGCAGAACGCTCTCGTGCAGGACGAGCTGGGCGATGTCGTTCCGGTCGGGGCTCCACAACGCCTTCAGCGCGGGCCCGAGCGCCATGTCGGCCGTGAGTGTCCGCAGGGTGATGAGCCCCGCGACGAGAGCCACCGTGCCGATGAGGAGTGCCGTCCCGCCGATCCGAGACCGGGGCGACGAGAGGGCATCTAGGCCCGGTTCCGCCAGCTTCACCTCAGCCACGAGGACAATCCCGTTTCGAGAGGCCAGCCATCAGCTCGGCGAAACGCGCGATGGCAGGTAGACCGCCGTAGAACCAGACCGGTTCCAGCACGTCGACATGGTGGTCCCGCACCGCCGGAAGGGCCTGCCAGAGTAGGCTGCCGGCGAGCGCCTTGGCCGCATCGGATCGGATCGGCCCGATATGGACGATGCGCGCATCCGCCGAGCCGGCTGCGAGTTGTTCGATCCCCACCGCCGTGAAGCCGGACGCGTTGCTGGCACCCGTCCAGGCGTTCCGGATATGCAGGCGGTCGAGCACCGTCTGGAACAGGCTGCTGCGGCCATAGACCACGATGTTGCGGTGGTCGACGATCCAGACGAGGTAGGCTGGGCGCCGGTCGCCGGGGCAGGCGCTCGCCGCCGCCTCGGCGAGGATCGCCTCGGTCCGCGCCTCCAGGGCCCTGGCCTGCTCGACCCTGCCGAGGCGCATGGCGATGCGCATGGTCTCCGCCTTCGCCCGTTCGTAGGGGTCACCTGCCGCGTTGGCGATGGAAACCGCTTCCGTCGGTGCGATGCGCGACAGGAAGGCGCCCTGCGTCGCAACCTGGATCGGGTTGGCGAGGATCAGGTCCGGTTTCAGGCTCGCCAGCAATTCGAGGTTCGGCTCGACCACGAGGCCGAGATCGATCACGCCTTCGGGAAGAGCCGGCGCGACAACGGTCCGGTTGTAGTTCTCGGGCTGCGTCACCGCGATCGGCACGATGCCGAGGCCGAGGAGCAGTTCCACGGCGCTCCAGTCGAGGGCAGCGACGCGGGGCTGTGCTGCCCCCCCCTGCGCACGGACAGGAAGAGCACCCAGTAAAAGAAGGAGGAAGGCTGCCAATCCCGCGGCCGCCTGCCTACCGGACATCGACTGCAGCCATGTCGACGCTGCCCGGCAGTGCCTTCGCCTCCGGTGCCAGGCTGGCACGCCCGAGCGCAGGGGTGAGGGCCGCGATGGCGGCGGTGATGGCGAGGCACAGGCCACCGCCGGCCACCATGGCGATCCGGGCGGAGGCGAGATGGGCTGTGGTCCCCGCCTGCATGCCGCCGAGGGCGGGCCCGATCGCCTCCTCCAAAACCCACAGGCTCGAGACGCGACCGAGCATCGCGTCTGGTGTCGCGCGCTGGATCAGGGCGGCACGCAGGATACCGGCGAGGCTCGCCGCGCCACCCAATGCGGCGAGGCAAATGAGAGCGGGAACCATGCCGTCGCTGAAACCCAGCGCGATGCAGGCGCAGGCCCAGACGGCGACGCAGGCGACGAGCCAGCGACCGGCGAACGGGCTGACCCCCGCCCTGCCCGAGCCCAGGGCACCGAAGAGCGCACCGACCGAGGGCGCGGCATAGAGCAGGCCGATACTGTCCGGCCCCTCGCCGAGGCCGTGGGTCGCGAGTTCGGGCAGCAGCACGTAGGGCACGGCGAGGACCAGGGCGACGAGATCGATCAGCAGCAGGCTCAGCACCAGGGGCGAACGCGCGATGTAGCGCAATCCCCCCATGAAGCCGGCCTCGTCCGCGGCGAGTGCGGAGACCTTTATGCCGGCGGAGGGTTCGGCCAGCGGTGGCAGGGACGGCAGGAAGGCCAGAACGATCGGGGTGATGCCGGAGATGACCGCAACGAAGCCGTAGCAGGCGACCAAGCCGGCCCCGGCGGTGATGGCGCCCGCCAGGAACGGGCCCGCGATGGCGCCGACCTGTGCCGCCACGGCGGTGAGCGCGGCGGCGCCGGACAGGTGTTCGCGCCCGACGAGCGCCGGGGTCGCCGCCATGATTGCCGGCATGCCGAAGCCGAAGGTCGAGCCGCCGACCACGGCCGCGGCATAGATCGGCCAGACCAGTGGCTCGGCGAGGGCAGCATTGGCCATGAGGATGAGGATGGTGAGGAGATGCGCGGCGCGCGACCAGACCATCACCGCGCGGCGGTCGTAACGGTCGGCGAGCCAGCCGCCGACGATGAGCGCCAACGCCATCGGCCCGGCCACGGCGGCGTTGAGAAGCGCCACCTGCAGCGAAGAGGATGTCAGTACGTACATCTGCAGGCTGACGGCGACGCCGAGGACCCCGAAGGCGAGAAACGAAGCAGCTCGCGCCGCATAGAGCAGTTGGAACCCCCGGCTCGCCCGCAGGGGTGAGAGGTCGAGCATCATCGGGTAGTGCCACCTGGGATCACGCTGGCCGGGAACATGCCTCAACCTTCGTCCTTGGCGTCTTCGTCGGCTCCGCGCCGCCAA
The DNA here is from genome assembly GCF_022179405.1 of Methylobacterium marchantiae. Classification (GTDB taxonomy): domain Bacteria; phylum Pseudomonadota; class Alphaproteobacteria; order Rhizobiales; family Beijerinckiaceae; genus Methylobacterium; species Methylobacterium marchantiae. Next base: position 3,514 of record NZ_BPQT01000034.1, on the reverse strand, counting down.
TAGGCCACCGCCAGATGCTGGTCACGGGTGAGGCCACAGGTCTTGCGCCAATGCGCCCGCAGGGCCTTGAACGCATCGAACTCGCACGCGGCCCAGGCGAAGACCGTGCGGTCGCCGGGAAACGGGACCGCGCGAACCGCATCCGCCAGCAGGGTGGTGGAGCCGGGCGGGGCGCCGTTGCGATGAAGCCAGCGCAGTTCCAGACCGTCCGGCCGGTCGAGCGCCTGCTCGTCGGCCGGTCCGTCCACTTCGATCACCGCGATCCCGGCCGCCTCTCTCGGCAACCGTCCGAGGATGCGGCCGATGGCGGGCAGGCCGGTCTCGTCGGCGGCGAGACAGTACCATTCCGCCTCGCCGACGCTGCGGCCGCCGGGGCCGAGCAGCCCGACCGTGTCACCGACCTTGGCACGCTTTGCGAAGGACGCGCCGGGACCGGCGTCGTGATGCATGACGAAATCGATGTCGATCTCGCCGGCCGCCACGTCGATGCGGCGGATCGTGTAGGTCCGCATGGAGGGCGCGCCCTCGCCCTGCGGCCAGACCGGGATGCCGTCGATCCCCGGCACGGGCCATTGCGGCGCATGGCCGGCGGGCGGGATGATGACGTGGACGTGCATGTCGAACGCGTCGTAGCGCTCGAGATCCGTGCCGACGAAGGTGACCCTCCGCATATGTGGTGTGAGATCGACGACGCGTCTCACACACACCTCACGCAGACTCGGGAGCGTGTTGTCGTCGCAACCGTCGCCGGTCCAGACGATCGATGCATCGGTGGCGCCCGGAAGTTCCTGGAGATGCGAGGCAAGCATGAACTTGACGACGGCGAGTGAGGTCTCGTCGGTCGCCTCCGCTTTGAGGGCGAGCAGACCTTCAGCGGCCACGAGCGTGCCGATTCCGATATCGAATTCGACCCGGCCGCGGCCCGGTTCGTGAAACACGGGAATGTCGTGTTCGAGGAAATGCTCGCACAGGTCCACGATGTAACGGCGGGCATCGGCGAGGCGAACCTGGGCTTCAGAAGCCATGGCTGTCACGGGATCTCCTCCACGATAGCGGGTCGGTATGCGGCCGAGCCTCGGATTGACTGCAGGCCGTAGACGATGAGAAGCGGAAATACAACGCGCAGGATTTGCAATGCTTTCATTGGGATAGATCGCGTCTTTGAATAATATTCATATAGAAAAATATGAACACAAAGATATTTTGTCGAATAATTATTTCCTCGACATATTTGATTTGACGAAAAATTGCTTGGGTCGGTATGTTCGCGGTCCCACGCCCACGACGTCCCATCCAGGGAAGCCGACGTCGCGAGCCTGCCATTCTGCTGAGCTTCAAGGCCGGCGAATCGCAGCGAGCATGCAGAGATCCGACTCACGGAGATCATAGGAATGCATCTCCGCCCTCATGGAAATCCAGCTTGCAGATTTTAGCGATTGCAACGGGGACTTTTCCGTCATTCTCTTCGTTACATCGATAACATGGCTTGATGATCTCTATCCGTTCTCGAATAACACGTGACGATCCCTGTAAAAGCGCAGCCTCACGTCTTTTTCGTACGTCGAATACATTGGAAAATGCATGATAGAATTCGATTTTTGCGAAATGCTCGATGCCCATTGCCTGATGCAGTCGGGCTGCTACGTCTCGGACATCGAAACCACACCTGACGGCGGACGTTATCTCTGGTCGAACGACATCCCCGAGCCGGGATTCAATGTCGGCGTCGGGACCACCGACCTTGCCTGGATACGCGCGACCTCCGCGAAACGTGGCCGCCTCCCGGCCATCCTCGTCAGCGGGGAGCAGGAGCGCGAGAGGCTCGAAGCCCATCCCGACCTGCAGGCGGCCTTCCCGACGTGCTGGATGATTCGCGATTGTACGAGCGTGCTGCCGCCGACCATGCCGGAGGGATTGACCCTTGCGGTAAGCGAGTCCACCGCCCCCGGAGAGGACTACCTGTCGGTCTGCCGTGGTCTCTACGAGGACGAGAGCGTCAACGCGGTGGCCGAGGCCATCTTCCTGCCGGTGCTGCGCGATGCCCGGCCGGTAGAGGGCGTCGAGACGTACCATCTCACCGTGAGCGAGGACGGCGTTCCATTGGCCTGTGCCTCCGTCTACCGCTCGGGCGGCCTTGCAGGGCTCTACAATGTCGGCACTCTCGCGACGCATCGCGGAAAGGGACTCGGCGCCCTGGTCACGCGGGCGGCGATCGACACCGCCCGTCAGGCCGGCGCGGAAGCGACGATGCTGCAATGCGTGGCCGGCGGCCATGTGGAGCGGCTCTATTCCGGCCTCGGCTTCGTCAAAGCGGCGAGCCCGACGCTGATGGTGTTCTCGCTCAGCCCCGGCGCCGGGTGAGCCGGCCGGCCGCGCTGGCGATGACACACCTCTCTCTCCCCTGCAGGGAGAGAGAGGCGGTAGGGACGGCTCTGCCGGCCGAGCACCCCGTCTCATCTCAAAGTCCGTCACGCGCGCCCTCCGGACGAAGCGAGGCAGCGAAACTGTCGTGGAAGGCCGCGGAGTCCACGATCTCCCGGTGAGTCACGCCGGGGATCACGGTCACTTGCTCGACCCGACGCGAGTAACGCTGCCAATCCACATGATTGAGGCCGCGCTCCACCGAATTGCCGGCGAGCCAAACGCGGATCGGGCAATCGAAAGGCTGCGCCCTGTAGCGGCGATACAGCAGCGTGTTGTCGACGAAGGTCCAGAGTTCGTATTCCTTGCTGCCGACACCCGGCCCGTCGAGGGGCAGCGGATCGGGGGCCGCCGCCACATAGGCGAGGAACTGCTCGTGGAGTTCCGGGTCCATGCGCCGGAACAGGTCTTCCCAATCGGCCCGCATCGGCGAGCGCTCCAGCCAGGACGCGACGTTATCCTGAAGGCGGCGTCGATGCTCCGGCGTCAGCACCGGCAGGGCGCCGACGGCGAAGCTGACATCGATGTCGCAGACGTCGAGCATGCCGACGAAGCCGAGGTCGATGCGCGAGCCGAGCATCCGCGCCGCCTCGTAGGCCAGCACCCCGCCCCAGGACCAGCCGAGCATCGCGCAGGGGCGACCGGCACTCTCCTTCTCGATGATCTCCGCGTAACGCGCGGTGATGTCCTCCACCGAGACCACGCTCTTGCGGGCATCGGTGAGGGAGTAGCAGACGAAGCCGGTGACCGGCTGGTCCGGCCCGAGACGGCGAACCAGGGGCGCGTATTCGCGGGTGTTCACCATCAAGCCGGGGAAGCAGTAGAGCATTGGCCGGTCGCCGGTCGCCCGCAGACGTACCACCTGGGCGGTGCCGACCGCATCGGCGATGAGCGAAGCGGCCAGGGTCGCTACGGTTTGGTTGTTGAAGATGTCGGCGATGGTCGGGCTGCGACCGGGAAAGGCCGCGCCGAGGGCGGTGAGCACCCGCAGGGCCGTGAGCGAGTTCGACCCTGGCCGCTTCGCTCATCGCCGATGCGGTCGGCACCGCCCAGGTGGTACGTCTGCGGGCGACCGGCGACCGGCCAATGCTCT
>NZ_BPQT01000033.1 GCF_022179405.1 Methylobacterium marchantiae | reverse complement strand
CTCCTGAAAGCTCACACCTAGCGCCGGGGCATGGGCGCAACCGATCCCGCGGCAGGCTCCGGGATCGGGCGCCGTACGAGGCGTGGACGCCAGATGCCGAGCACGACATTGGCCGTCGAGACGGCAAGAAGCACCCAGAGCGTGTTGCCCTCCGCGCCCAGGGTGTCGCCGAGGGTAGCGGGATCGACGAGGCCGGCGAGGGCACCGGCGGCGAGGTCGGCCTCCTGCCGCATCGGACCCTGGACGTAGACGAGGCCGCCCTCGAACATCAGGATTCCGGTGGCGAGCTTCAGCCAGGCCCAGCCGGCATTGTGGAAGGCGCGCTGGGCCACCGCGAGCAGGCCGGCGAGCAGCGTGAGTGCCAGCGAGGGCAGGAAGATCCACGTGGCGACCGCGCCCATCGCCCCGCGCATCAGGGCATATCCGGCGAGAGAGGTCGGCGCGGGCGTGAAGCTTAGCATGACGAGCAGGCACGCCATGGCGCCCATCAAGCCGATGGCACCCATGGTGTGGAGGAACTTGAGGACGCGTCGCATAGTCCGCAACCTGCGAGCCCGGTGGTGACGTGGGCAAGCTAGCGCACCGACGCCGATCCGGGTAGCGGGACCGTCCGGGGACGCCGCGCTCAGGCGGCCGGCGTCAGGGTGAAGACATGGTCCGCCCCTGCGATGGTGGCCGGACGGTGGGCGACGATGATCCTGGTCATGCGCAGGTCGCGCAACGCATCGGCGATGACGGCCTCGGTCGCTTCGTCGAGATGGCTCGTCGCCTCGTCGAGGAACAGGATCTCGGGACGGCGATAGAGCGCGCGGGCCAGGATGACCCGCTGCTTCTGGCCGCCGGAGAGGGTGGAGCCCATGTCGCCCACCAGCGTCTCGAATCCCATCGGGGTGCGCTTGATGTCGGCGAGGATCGCCGCGCGCGCCGCGCATTCCTCGATCCAGCCAGCATCGGGCCGCTCGTCGAAACTGGCGATGTTCTCGGCGATGGAGCCGGCGAAGAGACCGTCATTCTGCATCACGCCCGCGATCCGGCGGCGATAGGCGGCGGCTCCCAGGGTCCGGATCTCCTGTCCGTCGACAAGAACCCGCCCCTCGCTCGCGGGCAGGAGGCCCATCATGATCCTCATCAGCGAGGTCTTGCCCGAGCCCGAGGGACCGGTGATGGCGAAACTCGTCCCAGCCGGTACGTCGAGGCCGAGATTGCGGAAGATCCAGGGCTCGTCCGCACCGTAGCGCAGGGCGAGGTCCCTCACGGCGACCGTCCCCGTCCGGTCCGCCGGCTGGGCCAGGGCGGGGGAGGCCGGGTCCAGGGTCGAGCCGGACCCCTCTTCCGGTTCGCTCATGACGATGTCCGACAGCCTGTCGGTCTGGACGTTGAGCATGCGCAGCTGGAAGCCCGACTGGATCAGGTTTCCGATCCGCTGCGAGAACTGGTCGCGATAGGCGAGAAAGGCCACCAGCATGCCGAGCGTCATCGACTGATCGATGACGGCCCGCGCCCCGAGAACCAGGAGCAGCAGCCGGTCGAGGCCGAAGAGCAATTCGTTGGCACGGCCGAAGACGAGGTCGAGGCGCTGGAGCCGCAGCCGCGCGTTCAGCGACGTGACGAAATGGTTCATCCAGGTGCCGCGCCGACGCTCGCGCAGGTCGAGGAGCTTCACGCTCGCCATGCCGCGCACGGTCTCGATGAAATGGCTCTGCTGGCGCGCCTCGGCGACGATCGCCTCCTCGGTGCCCTCGCGGTAGGAGGCATAGGCGGCGATCCGCAGCGCCGCGGCGAGCGCCGTCGAGGCGACGACGACGAGGGAGAGCCAGCCGCCATAGACCACCAGCATGGCGAGCATCCCGATGGACATGATGCCATCGAGGACCGCCTGGACGAGATCGGTGGTGAGCCCCTTCTGGATCGTCGCCAGCGAGCCGAACCGCGAGATCACGTCGCCCACATGGCGCTTCTCGAAATAGTCCAGCGGCAGGCGCGAGAGATGGTCGAACAGGCTTCCCGACCATTGGTAGTTCAGCTTGGTCCCCGTGAGCATGATCGCCCAGGTCCGCGCCACCGAGAGGACGAGCTGGACGGTGAGAAGCAGGGCGAGACCCACCGCCACCACCAGAAGCAGGTCGAGATCGGCGTTGACGATGACCTCGTCGATGACGATCTGCGAGGCGATCGGCATCAGGATCGCGACGAGTTCGATCCCGAGGGACAGGGCCAGGATCTGGGCGAGGGCCGGGCGGATGCCGCCGATCGTCCTGAACAGGTCGCCGAGAGCCAGCCCGCGCCGGCGCTTTTCGCGCACGAAGCTCGTGGTCGGGCTCGCTTCCAGGTCAACGCCGGTGAATTCGCGCGAGGCCTCCGCGAAGGTGAGCTTGCGGCGCCCGCGCGCGGGATCGTGGATGACGATGCCCCGGCCATGAACCGCGGTGAGCACGACGAAATGGTTGAGGCCCCAATGCAGGATGCAGGGCGCCTTGAGCTTGGGCAGGTCCTTCAGTTCCGCCCGCAGGGCCCGCGTGGCGAGGCCCATCGAGCCCGCCAGGTCGACGAGGTTGCGCAGGGTCATGCCCTTGAGCGACAGGGCATGGCGCCGGCGCAGGGCACCAAGATCGACGTGGCGGCCGTGATAGCCCAGCACCATGCCGAGGCAGGCCATGCCGCATTCGGCGGCCTCCGCCTGGAGCAGGACGGGCACACGCCGGCCGAAGCCGAACTGGAGATTGCTCAGCAGGCTCACGCGATCATCCGCCCTGGGTCACGAGATCGACGCTGCGCTTGACCCGGTAGAGGGGATCGAGGAGCCAGCGATAGAGGGGGCGTTTCTCCAGTGCGATGTCGGCCTCGACCCGCATCCCGGCCTCAAGGCGCCGGCTTTCGCCATAGGCGATCACGCTGTTCTCGTCCGGGCGCACGATGATGCGGTAGATGCCGTCGCCGTTCTTCGCCTTGGCCCCGGCGGCCTCCGGCAGGTCGGCGGCTTCCAGCGGTGCCCGCGTCACCTCCGCGACGATGCCGCGATAGAGGCCGAAGCGCTGGAAGGGGAAGGCCGCGTAGCGCAGCATCACCGCCTCGCCCGTATCGATGAAGCCGATGGCCGAGGATTCGACGAACAGGTTCGCCTGCAGCCGGCCGTCGCTCGGCAGCAGGGTGAGGAGGGTGGCACCCGCCGCCACGCCCTGGCCGGCCTGGACCCGGATCGAGGTGAGGATGCCCCTCTCGGGCGCCCGGACCTCGATGGCCCGGCGGGCCTCGCTCTCGGCCCGCTGCTGCTCCAGCTGGGCGGCGGTGCGGTCCATCTCGGCGAGATCGCGGGCGAGCTTGTCGTCGAAGGTGGCCAGCGTCGCCTGCAGCTCGCCGACCTTGCCGATGAGCTGCAGGCGCGAGTTGCGGAACTGCGCCAGCTGCGAACTCGCCTGCAGGTAGAGGTAGTTCTGGTTCTGGAGGTCGGCCGAGCGGGCAAAGCCGTCGCTCACCGCCTTGGCGAGGACGTCGACCCGCTCCTTCAGCGGCGGCACCAGCTTCTCCTGGAGCTGGACCTGCTCCTCCAACTGCCGCGATTGGGATTGAAGGTTGTCGATCTGCTCCGCGAGGGAGCGCTTCTCGGTGGCCGCCATGGCCGAGCGCAGCCTGGATTGCGCCTTGATCGTCTCTTTCTGCTTGGCCAGCTGGTCGATGATGCGCTGCTGCGTCGGACCGTTGGCCGAAACGGCATCGAGGTCGAGGGTGTAGAGAAGCTGGCCCTGTACGACCCGATCGCCCTCCTTCACCCCCGACGCGCTGACGCGCCCGGCCACCGGGCTCGCGACGGTGATGAGGCCGACATCCGGCGTCAGCATGCCGAAAGCGTGGATCCGGCGCGTGTAGGTGCCGAAGACGACGTAGAGGATCGCGGCGATCGTGATCAGGATCGTGATCGCGGTCATCAGCCGGATCGAGAGAGGTTGCACGACTTGAGCTTCGCCCAGCCAGGAATCCCGGCGGGCTTGCGCGACCTCAGCGCGAAAGAGCGGCGACGTCATCGAGTTCGGCGATCCTCCTCGCCGAAAGGCGGCGTTCCTCGGCCTTGCGGCTTCTATTCACGAGACGCGCGGCGGGCCTCTCGGCCCACCGCGCCTATTCACCGATCAGGAATGACGAGATCGGTCGCGTCGGGGCTCAATGGCCTCCGAGCAGACCGCCGACCGCCCCGAGCAGGCCGCCGACGAGACCGCTCACGAGCCCGCCGACCTGGCCGACGACGCCGGACACGGCACCGAGTTCGCTGGAGAGATCGACTTCCAGGCCGAGACCCAGGGACAGGCCGCCACCGACGGCGTCGAGTTCGGATGCCTCGAGGGAGCGGATGGTGTCATTCGTGGAAGACATATTTTCTCTCCAAAGTGTCTTAGGTAGATCGATGGTTTTCTCTTCGTGTTATACTTGGAAGCAGTTGAACTTGCTTCCTGCCATTCAGACTACACACCTCAGCTCAGGCATCAAGCGCCGATCTCGCTCGTAGGCCTGAAGCGAAACGAAGATGAGGTCTCGTTGTCGATTGCTGACCTGACGAGGAATCTCGTGCCTGCGGTGTGCTCGGGACCAATTCGTGCCTGCTGCATCTGTCAGAATTGGCGAATATCGATCGAAGGCAGTCGAGATCTGGCATTCTGTATCAACTTACTTAAGTTGTTGATCTAGATATGTTTTTTAAAATGAATTGACATTTTGTCGCACTTTATAGTGCCGCTTACGCGCATCTTGACCGTATGGGACGTGCTTCTCCAAAGGCCGGGCAAGACAGAGAGAATGAACTCTCTTTGCCTGAACAAGTGCGCTTGGAATGATGAGCTCATCAATAGGGCGAATAAAATTGGTCTGATATTGGATCAAGCCAACGCGTGCATCGCTGGGCCGCGAAGTCAAACGAAGAAGATAAGACGTCCCGCACTAAAGCCTGCCTCGACAACGGAATTTTTATTGCGCCGCATCCTTGCGGGGCGTTACGACTTCCGTGACAATGCAATTTGACTGATCTTCACGTGCCGCTTTAGTGGTGCCGGAAGTGATTTTCGGAGACGCGATCTTCTCCGATCGAATGCACCCACGCGTTGCAACGGAGCATCGATGGCGAGACATGCCTATGGGAGGTCCTGCATGCGAGATGGGTTCGCCGATGCGGATTGATCAGAACGAATTCGGCTGCACCATCGAACTCGACGGTGAGGTCGAGGCCATCCTTCAGACGAGCACGGGCCACGGATGGGCCGGCATCGGGTTTACCGACGTTCAACTCGGTGGTCACGGGAAGGTGTCGATCGTCCAGCAGGGCATTCACTTCGCGTTGTCGCTGGGCCCGTCCAGTCAACGCTTCCGCTGGTCCGGCCAGACCTACCATTTCGCTGAGGACAACATCACCATCCTCGAACCGGGCGCGACCGTGTTCGAGGACTGGACCGGGCCGTTCCGCACCCTCACCCTCAGGCTTGCCCCCGAAGCCGTCGAGCGCATCACCGACGTCTCTCTCGCCAGGACGCGGGTCCGGACGCAATTCGTTCCGTCCCGCTCGCAGATCGCGGTGGGACACCTCTTGCAGGCGGTGTCGGCCGACCTGGCGACGGGCTGTTCCAGCGGCCCATTGCTGGTCGAGAGCGTCTCGGCGACGCTGCTGCAGTTGTTCTCAAGCGCGGAGGCGTCTCCCCGGCGCGGCGGGCCGACGCTGACCTCGTCGCAGGCCACGATTCTGCGCGACCTGATCCTCGGCCATCTCACCGAACCCTTGAGCCTGCAGCAACTCGCGGATGCCATAGGCACCAGCATCGGCCATCTGGTTCGCGCATTCAGGACATCCTTCGGCGTCACGCCCTACCAGTTCATCCTGCGCGAGCGGGTGAATCTGGCGCAGGAACTCATCGCCACGGGGACGATGAGCCTCAACGAAATCGTGCCTCTGGCAGGGTTCAGTGATGCGAGCCAGATGTCGAAGACTTTCCGCCGTCTCACGGGACAGCCGCCGCGCGCCTTCGTGCGTCTCGCTCGCGGGATTGGATCCTCCGGCCCGTCGACCGGTCGGACCATGGCGCGCTGACCGAGGCGGGCGTCGGGACGCGCGACCCGCCGCGTTGCCTTGCCGTCACGCGGCGCGTGACGGCGGCGTATCGAGCACCTGGACGAAACTCGCGGTCACGGCGCGAAGCACACTCACCTGCTCCCGCACCGAGGCCGTGGCGGCCTGGACGTGACCGGCGACTTCGGTCGTGGTCCCCAGGGTGCCCGCCACTTCGGAGACGCGGGTCGCGGCCGATTCCGTATCCCGCACGGCGGCGCCGACGCTCGCATCCATGGCCAGCGTCGCGCTGCGCTGATGCGTGATCGCCTCGACCATGGCCGTGGTGGTGGCTTCGATATCCGCGATCCGGCTGCCGAAGGCCCGCATGAAGGTGACGGACTGCTCGGTGGCGCCCTGGACGTCGCGGATCTGGGCAGCGATCTCCTCGGTCGAGCGCGCGGTCTGGCCGGCCAGCGATTTCACCTCGTTGGCGACGACGGCGAAACCGCGGCCCGCCGCTCCGGCGCGGGCCGCTTCGATCGTCGCGTTGAGTGCGAGCAGGTTCGTCTGCTCGGCGACGGACCGGATCGTGCCGATCACCGAACCGATCCGCTCGACCGCCGCCGTCAGCACGGCCACCGTCCGTTCGGTCTGGCGTGCCTCCTCCGTGGCGGCCCGGGTCACCGTTCCCGTCACGTCGAGATGCCCCGAGATCTGATCGGCCCCGCAGTTCAGGCCGACGCAGATCTCTGCGATCGTCCTCACGTTGCCGCTCGCCTGAAGCGCATTCGCGGCGGCGTCGGAGGTCACTTCGCCCGTACGCCGAGAAAAGTCCGTGAGGACGTCGGCGCTCGTCTCCATCTCGACGAGGGAGCGTTCCACGTTCGACACGACACGGCCCACCGAGGCGTGAAAATCCTGGACCTGCCGGTGCATCGTCAGCATGCGGGCCCTCTCGGCCGCGGCCAGGATTTCGGCCTCGGCCTTCAGGGCCTCGGCCTCGCTCTTCTCGCTCTCGGTGCGCGCCAGGGCATCGCTGGCGGCCACCGATTTCTGGATCGTGAAGACGAGCCAGACGAGGATTGCCGTCTGGGCCACCAGGATCGCCGCATGGAGCAGGACACGATCGATCCCGCCTCCGTCCGGGAAGACGAGACTCGGCAGGAGCAGCGTCACCCCGACATGATGGACGGCCACCACGGCCGAGTATGCCACCAGCGCCTTCCAATCGAGCCAGGCGGCGACGATGGCGAGACAGGCGAAGAAGTACATATGCGCATCGACCTGGAGCGCGCGGCCCGCACCCTCCTGACGAAGCGTCGCCACCAGCAGCGCGACGAGACCCGCCAGGGCCATGCTGGAAACGATCCGCGTGCGCGGCCCTGACAGGTCGCGGGTCGACAGCCAGGAGGGCAGAAGCGCCAGGGCGAGGGCGGCGCAGAGAAGCGGGAAGCCGGCGAGGGCGCCGCGCCAGGCATTCACGCCGACGATGAGGGCGACGTTCATCCAGAGGCAGGCGACGACCATCTTGCCGGATGTGGACCGGATCGTGTCGAGGGTGGCGCTTCGTTCAGTCGTCACGTCCGATCCTCATATCCATGACTTGAATGACCCGGCGGCCTCGGCGCAGCCGGTGATGGTGGAGGCGTCGAGCGTCAGCCATGCACCGGCAAGGCCGAGCCTCGCGGCGAAATCGTCCCGTTCCGAGATCGCCACGATGATCCAAGGAATCGCCGTCCCGCGGATGACGAGGCCTCCGGCCTGAGCGACCACGACCACCGGGTCGGCCCAAGGTGCGGCGACCAGGATGACCGGCCTTCCCGCCCGGGGCGTGCCCGTCGCCAGAAAGGGAAGGACGAGCGCCAATCCCATGCCCGCGACATAACGCATTCGAAGATCCCGACTAGACTTGACCAATAATGGTCGCAAAGACTGAATGGTTGGCTAACATTTGCTTCTGGATTGGGGGTCGAAAGGTCCTTCCCTCATGGTCTTCGCGATGGGTGACGTCGTTGGATCGACATCCGACGTGGTAGCCAGCGAAAGCCGGTCGGATCGATGGACTGGAAGACCGGGATTTCGGGCGACAACGAAGACGATGCGCATGCCCGTCATTTCGCGTCGTCTTGCGCGTGCTGGACATCGTGACTGCGCGGACGCGAACGTCATGGCACCGCGGCCGTCTGGAATGGGGAGTCGACGGAACCGCGACCGGCCCGCTCCGAGTGACATCCGGCCGGGCCGGAGAGAGGTGCCGGAACGCACCTCATTGATTCCGCTTCCCAGGCATTCAGCAACGATCTCGTCCTGATCTTGCATCACCCGCAGGCTGGCGGCGACTGGTTCCCGCCGAGGAGGGTGGTGCATGGTCGACCCGACACCCGCACTGGTTCGTAGACACTCTCCGATCCGCGTCCTATGGCGCTTGGCGGTATTGCCGATCGAACCCAGTCCATCCCTGCCCGCCGATCACCAGCGAAGGGGCGACCCTTCATGGGAGCGCTGAAAGATCTTTTCCGCATTCTCGGGCACCGCGATCGGAAACGCCTCGCTTTCATCACCGTCGGGCTCGCCGTCGCAGCCGTCATCGAAGTTCTCGGCGTCGCGTCGGTCATCCCGTTCCTGACCCTGGTGGGAGATCCCGGAGCGGCCGGGCGCATTCCCTACCTCGTGGGCCTCCGGGACGCGCTCGGTCTCACGAATGAGCGCGCGTTCTTGCTGGTGACCGGTGCCGCCGCCCTTGGAGCGATCCTCACGACGAGCCTCGTCAACGCCGCCCTCACCTACGCGCAACTGCTCTACACCAACCTCGTCGGCTACAACCTCTCCCGTCGCCTCCTCGCCCGCTACGTCGACCGCGACTACCTGTTCTTCGCTCACGCCAACAGCGCGGAACTCGCCAAGAACGTGCTCTCGGAGATCGACCGTCTCGTCTCCGGCGTGCTGACGCCCCTGACCGTCATCGCGTCGCGGGCCTTCTCGGCGCTGGCGGTCATCATCTTTCTGCTCGCCTATGCGCCTCGCCTCGCCTTCATCCTCGGTGGCGGCTTCGGCGGCATCTACGTCCTGCTCTACCTGCTGATGCGCGCACGCCTGGCGCATCTCGGCGCCGGCGCCATCGTCGATAACGAACAGCGCTTCCGCGTCGTCCAAGAGACCTTCGGCGCCTTGACGGAATTGCGGCTCTACGGACGTGTCGAGGCCTTCTCGGGCCGCTTCGACGAGCCCGCCCAGACCTATGCCAGGGCCACGGCCGCGAGCCTGCTAACCGGGCAATTGCCGCGTTTCGCCATCGAGGCGCTCGCCTTCGGCGGAGTCATCGTCGTCGTGCTGTTCGCCCTGGCCCAGGGGCTCGATACCGCCGGCATGCTGCCGCTCCTCGGGCTGTTCGCCTTTGCCGGTTATCGGATGCTGCCGGCCTTTCAGAACATCTTCAATTCCGCGGCGCTGATCCGGTTCTCCCTCCCCGCCGTCGCCGTGGTGGCGGACGCCCTGATCGGCGAGCGGGAGCCGCCGCCCCGTACCGGCCATCGCCTGCCCTTCACCGACGCCATCCGGTTGCAGGGCGTGAGTTTCGACTATGCGTCCCGAAGGCCCGCGCTGCAGGACATCGATCTCACCATCGCGAGCAACACGACGGTGGGAGTCGTCGGTCGGACGGGATCGGGCAAATCGACCTTGATCGCTCTGATCCTCGGCCTGGTCCGGCCTTCCTCCGGCAGCGTGAGCGTCGATGGGGTCGCCCTCGACACGGAGACCCTGCCGGCCTGGCAGAACCGGATCGGCTACGTACCGCAGGACATCTTCCTGATCGATGGCAGCGTGACCGCCAATATCGCCCTCGGCGTCGACCCCTCCGCGGTGAACCAGCCCGCCGTCGAGCGAGCGGCGCGGCTCGCCGGAATCCACGAGGTCGTCATGCGGCTCGAAGGTGGCTATGCCTCGGGGGTGGGCGAGCGCGGCATCCGCCTCAGCGGCGGCCAGCGTCAGCGTCTGGGCATCGCCCGCGCCCTCTATCACGACCCCGACGTGATCATCTTCGACGAGGCGACGAGTTCTCTCGACGGAGAGACCGAGACAGCGGTGATGGCGGCGCTGTCGGCCCTGTCCGGACAGCGCACCGTCATCCTGATCGCGCACCGCCTGACGAGCCTGGCCGCCACCGACGTCGTCCACGTTCTGGATGAAGGTCGCCTGATCGCCTCGGGAGCGCCGGAGATCATCCTGTCGAGATTGGAAGCGGAACCGGCCCCGTCCAATGGCGGAGCCCCGGGACGGAAGGCGGCGGCCGCATCACGGGACCGGATGGCCTATCCGGCCTGATGCCCACATCCTCGGACGCCGGACGCTTCCGGAACGTCGGCCCTCAATGCGCCTTCAGCACGATCCGGCAGGCGGCGGGGAGGGCCGCCATGGTCATGGGCGGCTTCGGCTTTCCGGGCTTGGTGGATTTCGGCGGATTCAGCACGGCGTCGCTGAACCAGTAGGCGAGTTCCTCGCCGCAGCCGTCGCCGGGGGGCGGCGGTGCCTGGTCTCCGCATTGGTCGTCGCCGGCCGGGCAGGAGAGGCGGATGTGGTAGTGATAATTGTGCCCGTACATCGGGCGCACCTTGTTGAGCCAGGACCGGTCGCCCCCGGCCTCCCGGCACAGGGCTTTCTTGATCGCCGGATTGACGAAGAGGCGTGCGACCTCCGGCTGCTGCGCCGTCAGGCGGATCAGCTTGAGGTGCTCGGGCGACCAGATCTGCGGATCGATGTCGAGGCGGTCCGCGCGCACGACGTTGGTGGCCGAGGTCTCTTCGCGCTCGGACCGGCTCATGCGATGGTCCGGCATCGGCGTCAGCCAGACATCGGCATCGAGGCCGAGCTGATGGGACGCGTGTCCTGTCAGCATCGGGCCGCCGCGCGGCTGGGACATGTCGCCGACGAGGAGCCCGTTCCAGCCGACGCGGGGAGCCTTGGCCGCCAGCCGCTCGATGAAGTCCACGAGATGCGGCGTGCCCCACATCCGGTTGCGCGAGAGGCGCATCACCTGCCAGGTCGGCCCGTCGAGGGGAAGCGCCTCGCCGCCAGCGAAGCATCCCTTGGCATAGGACCCGTAGGGGCGTGCCGGGCCGGGCGCCGGCGTCGTCACCCGCCCGAACAGGGCTTTCGCCGGTGTCGAGGGAGCGTCGGGATTGGCGAGAGGAGGGAGCGGCTTCGGGTTCACGCTGCCCCTGTCCTGGGCCTGTGCCGCGCCTCCGGACACGAGGAGGGCGAGCGCCGCAAGGCGGAAAGAAGACGCCGCGAGGCGGGACGGACGTGAGGTCAGGTGCATGGCGCCAACCTAATCCATCGGCCGCCGAGCCGTCGAGAGCCGTCGGCTATTCCGCGGGCGCCACCGCGATTCTGATCGAGTCCGATTTCGCCCCGCTGACGGCGATGAGGATGGGCGTCGTGCCGAACTGGAATCGTACGCTCTTCGAGACGCCGGGACATCCGGGCCGCATCGTGCTCGCCACGGGCTTGCGCGTCGTTGTGCCGTCCTGGCTCACGTCGATCCAGGCGCTGTCCGACAGGGTCACTTGATACAGGCCGGGGGTGACGACCGGCGGTATCTGCAGGGTGCCGCCGAATGTGCCGGGCTTGGGCTCCCGCGATGGCGTGAAGGGCAGGTCGGCCTCCGCCATCGGCTTGAGCGCGAGGACGGCACCCGGCATGTCCGCGGAGAGGGTCGCGCCGGAATCGAGTCTCGGGAGCGAGGGCGCCTCGAACCAGGCCTGCTCCCGCAGGACCGGCCAGTCGAAGGAGGTGCAGGCGGCCGGATCGGCGGCCTGCTGTGCCCATGCCCTGTCGGGATCGATGTTTGCGCCGGATGCGAGGGCCAGTCCGACGAGGATCAGGAGTGTCCTGCGCATGGGGCTCATCCATCGTTCCTCGGGCATCTCGCGATTGAAGCGCGAGAGTCCGTCGTCTGTCCATAACGCGATGAAAAAAGGCGGAGGCGATATCGGGATGAGAAATTCCCAATGATCACGCGCCGTCCGGCTGCTCCACCTCTTCGGAGACGGTTCGGCGCACGCCCCAGCCGCGCAGTGTCTGGTTGAGGTCGTCGAGGACGAAATGCCGGGCGCTGTCGCGGTCGTAGCCGTCGTCGAGATAGGAATCGTACTCGGTGAAGACGTGCCGGGTGAAGGAGACGAGGGCGAGCCAGGCCGCGTTCTCGGGGCTCGCCATCCGCAGGCCCGGACTGTCCAGCGCGCGATCGAGGACGGCCTCAGCCTCGAAGACGGGAAGGCGAGGAGCGAGGATGCGGAGTGCCTCGCCGATCGCTTCCTTCCGGGTCACGACGCCCTCTCCGGAAAGGGGCCTACTTGTCGTGGTGCCCGGCGGCGATCCGGTCGGTGAGCGCCATCAGGATGCCGGAGACGACGAAGACCATGTGGAGGCCGACGAGCCAATACAATTCGCGATCGGGCGTCGCCTTGATGTCCATGAAGGCCTTCAGCAACGAGATCGCCGAGATGGCAACGATCGAGGACATCAGCTTCAGCTTCAGCCCGGTGAAGTCGATCGTGCCCATCCATTCGGGCCAGTCCTTGTGGTCGGTGTGATCGATCTTCGAGACGAAGTTCTCGTAGCCCGAGAACATCACGATGATGAGCAGCGACGCGGTGAAGGACAGGTCCACCAGCGTCAGCACGCCGAGGATGATCTGCGACTCGGTGGCGCTCCACATGTGCAGGACGAAATGCGCCAGCTCCTGCAGCAGCTTGACCAAGAGCACCACGATGCCGATGCCGAGCGCCGCGTAGAACGGCGCCAACAGCCACCGGCACGCGAACAGCACGCGTTCGAAAACCTGTTCGACCATCCGACCCAAATCCTCCGCCCGATCGGGCGGGGGTGTCGCACGTGCGGCCAAGCTCGACAAGGTTCGAGCTCGGCCGGATGAGTCGCGTCAGGCGGCGATTCCGGTTCCGATCGGACAGGTCACCCCGGTGCCGCCGACGCCGCAATAGCCCGCCGGGTTCTTGGCGAGATACTGCTGATGGTAGCCTTCGGCGAAGTAGAACGCATCGAGCGGCTTGATCTCGGTGGTGATCTCGCCGAATCCGCGCGCCTTCAGGGCTTCCCCATAGGCAGCGCGGACGGCCTTCGCGGTCTCGGCCTGCGCCTCGTTCGACGTGTAGATCCCCGAGCGGTACTGCGTGCCGACATCGTTGCCCTGGCGCATGCCCTGCGTCGGGTCGTGGCTCTCGAAGAAGGTCTTGAGCACCGCCTCGAGGGGGCGAACGGCCGGATCGTAGACGACGAGGACCACTTCGTTGTGTCCGGTCATGCCGGAGCAGACCTCCTCGTAGGTCGGGTTCGGCGTGACGCCGCCGGCATAGCCCACCGCCGTCACAAAGATTCCGTCCGGCAATTGCCAGAACTTGCGTTCGGTACCCCAGAAGCAGCCGAGACCGAGGACGATCTGCTCGGTCCCTTCCGGATAGGGGCCCTTCAGCGGGTTGCCGTTGACGAAATGGATCTCCGTGGTGGGAAGCGGCGTCGACCGGCCGGGAAGCGCATCGGCGGCGCTCGGCATCTCGGGACGCTTGCGGAAGAACTGAAGCATCGTGGCCTCCGTCAGGGCAGCGGAAAGGGCGGGATATCCGTTATATGGGGCGCCGGACCCGGTTCCTGAATGCCCTGTTCCCGAATGTCGCGAGGCGCCGGACTTATCGCGTGCTGCGAACGCGTCAGGGGCGGCTCAGAAAGCCGATCGGCTCGCGCGCCGGCTGGCCGAGCCAGAGCAGGAAGGCCCCGAGCGCGAGACCGAGCAGGCAGGCGGGAGCCAGTGTGAGCGGCAGGACGAGAGCCTGCCACAGCCAGGGTGCCACGCTCTCCACCGAACCCTGGAACGCGCTCGCACGCTCCTTGAAGAGCGTCATGAGAAGGTCGCTCAGGCTGGTGACGCGGGCGCCGTTATTGGCGATCGAGCGGGCACCGTCATAGACGAGGCCGACGAAGCCCGCCGCGAGGACGACATATCCGAGGAGGCGGCTGAGAAAACGGAGCATCGCGGCTTGCACACAGGCCGGCTCCAGCGCCGGCCATGCCGGATTAGGGGGGCGCATCCCGCGGCGCAAGGTCTCCGTGGCGGGATGATCTCTCGCCGCCAGGGCCGGGCCGCCGAAACCCGCCATTGCGCGCTGCGACGGCTCCATGGCACAGCCCGCCTCGATCCATCACCAGCGGACCATGCCCTTGTCCATCGAGTCCTTGCCGATCGAGCCTTCGCCGACCAATCCTTCGCCGAACGATCCCGAAACCGCCACCCAACTGGTGATCTTCGATTGCGACGGCGTGCTGGTCGACAGCGAACCGCTGAGCCTCGGGACCCTGACCGCCGGGCTCAACCAAATCGGCGTCGTCATCGACGTGGACACGGTGAGGGAGCGCTTCGCCGGCACCTCCATGCCGTCGATCATGAACCATATCGAGCATGATTACGGAATCGTCGCTCCCGAGGGCTTCGTCGAGGCGGTGAAGGCCGAGACCCTGCGCGCCTTCGACCGCGACCTGAGCGCCATGGCGGGCATAGCCCAGGCGGTGCGGGCCCTGACGCTTCCGAGTTGCGTCGCGTCCAGCAGCGACCCGGCGCGCCTCGCCCATTCGCTGGGCCTCACCGGCCTGCTGCCCCTGTTCGAGGGCCGCATCTTCTCGGCGACCATGGTCTCCCGCGGCAAACCGGCGCCAGATCTCTTCCTCCACGCCGCTGCCGAGATGGGCTTCGCACCCGCTCGCTGCCTCGTGGTGGAGGACAGCGTGCCCGGCGTCACGGCCGCCCGCGCTGCCGGAATGCGCGTTCTCGGCTTCACCGGCGGCGGCCATTGGGTTCACGATCCGACGGGGGCTGACCTGATCGCGGCCGGGGCCGAGCGGGTCTATGCCCATCATTGCGACCTTGCCGGCCTGATCGCACCCGCAGACACGGCCTCGATCTGAGCCCGGGTGCGAACGAAGGAAGCGCCTGCTTTTTCCATCTTCGCGCACAATTCCTGCCATGAAGGCGGATGCATTCGAAAGATGCATCCGTTGACGGAAGGAGGAGCGACCGTCATTCTGAAGATGTGGTTCGGCCTTGTATCGGCCGTACCGCCGCGGTGATTTGAAGTGTGTAGCTTGCGCCGCGTCACCAAACGCTAAAGCACTGCGGAGCGCTCGCGCCTCGTGGTCCTTCGTCGAAAGGATGACTTGCCGTGATTGACAGATCGTCGTTCCAGATTTCCCTCAAACCCTCCTGTCGATGCTGACCAACCCGTCGGATCCGCTCGCTTTCAGCAGATGGCCGTCAGGCCGCGTCAGGACTTCACCACACCATGCCCCAGCTTCACCATGACGACGCTCACAGGGCGTTGAACCGCTTGCATACGCCTGCCATCCAGGCCGACCATCTCGAAGCCCGTGCCCGCAATCGCCTCAATGTTCCGCCATCGCCGCCGCGGGTGATCGAGATCGGCGAAGTGACGGCCGGCATCGCCGTGCCCGAGCCGGGCGGCGTGCGATTCTTCTCCTCGGGACGTGATTTCACCCCCCTCGACGGAGCCGTCTTCCGTAGCGTCGAACAGGCTGCGAAGGCGGTCCGCGACCGCTTCGCGGCCCGTCGCGCGCCGCGCGGACACTCCGCCCCGCATCGTCTCGACATCGTCGGGTCCGAGGCGCCGGTCGATATCCATCGGGCGACCCGGCGGAGCTGATCGCCGCTCGAACACGGTGCCGGACCGGAGCCGAACCCCAGCCGTCATCGAAACCGGCTCGATTGCGCGCTCACCGGAGAGCCTGGAGTTCGGCCGCGAAGCGCCGGCCGTTGGCGACGTAGGATTCGGCGGTCCGGGTGAGCTTCGCGACCGCCTCGTCGTCGAGACTGCGGGCGATCCTGGCGGGCGCGCCGACGATGAGGCTGTTGTCGGGGATCTCCTTGCCCTCCGTGATCAGGGCATTGGCACCGATCAGGCAGTTCCGGCCGATCCTCGCGCCGTTCAGGATCGTGGCGCCCATGCCGACGAGGCTGTTCGCGCCGATGCTGCAGCCGTGGACGATGGTGCGGTGGCCGATGGTGACGCCTTCGCCCAGATGCAGCGGAAAGCCGGGATCGGCATGCAGGATGGCGCCGTCCTGGACGTTGGTGCGGTCGCCGATCCGGATCTCGTCATTGTCGCCGCGGATCACCGCGCCGAACCAGATGCTGACATCGAGGCCGAGATGGACGCGCCCGATGACATGGGCCCCCGGGGCGATCCAAATGCGGGCCTCATCGGCGAGTTCCGGGCGATGGGAACCGAGCGTGTAGAGCGTCATGTGCGGCGTCCGGTGTATCGGGGCAGGAATGGGGTCGGGCCATTTACCCGGAAAGCACCATAATGCGTGCAGCCGGATACGTCGCTGCCGGTGATCAGGTGCCGGTCCAGGCGGGTGGGCTCCTGTCGAGGAAGGCCCGCACGCCGATCCCGAAATCGCGACTGCCGTAGCAGGCACTGATCAGGTCCGCCGCCTCCGCCTCCGGATCGACCGCGAGGCGGAGCAGCATCCGGCGCGTCGTGCTCATCGTCACCGGTGCATGGCCGAGAAGCTGCTCGCAGATGCGCGCCACCTCCGCATCGAGCCCTTCAGCCTCCGTTACGGCGGCGAGATAGCCCAGCGGCATCAGGGTCTCGGCGGCCGGCATCTCGGCGAGCAGCAGCATCCGCTTGACGAGGCTGAGGCCGAGCGTGGCGGTGAGACGACGCAGATTGGCCGGCGAGAGGCAATTGCCCAGGGTGCGGGCGATCGGCACGCCGAAGCGCGCTCCGGTCTGCGCGATGCGGATGTCGCAGGCATTGGCGATGGCGAGGCCGCCGCCGACCGCAAGCCCCTCGATCACCGCGATGGTGGGGACGCGCAGGGCTTCGAGGGCGCCGATGAACCCGTCGATCCGCGCCTCGTAGGCGACGCCGTCCTCTCCCGAGGTGAAGCTCGCGAATTGCGCAATGTCGGTTCCGGCGACGAAGGCCTTGCCGCCGGCTCCCCGTAGGACGGCCACGCGGATCTCGGGATCGGTCTCGATCCGTGCCAGCCCTTCGGACAGGTCCTCGTACATCGCCCAGGTCATGGCGTTGCGGGCGGCAGGCCGGTCGAAGGTGAGATGGGCGACCGCGCTGTCCACCCGGTAGCGGACCGCGCCCTCGTTCTGAGTCGCGCTCATGCGGCGAAGGCGCCGCGCGAGCGCAGGGTCTCGATCTCGTCCGCCGAGAGACCGAACTCCGTCAGCACCTCGTCGCTGTGCTCGCCGAGCAGGGGCGCGTGCCTGCGGGTGCGCTGGGGCGTGCCCATCAGCTTCACGGGAAAGCCGATATTCGGCACCGTGCCTTCGATCGGGTGCGGGACCTCGATGCGCATCTGCCGGTGCCGGCCGTGCTCGCTCTCGAACGCCTCCGGATAAGTGTTCATGCGGCCGGCCGGTATGCCGGCGTCGAGGAGCAGGGAGACCCATTCCTCGGCGGTCTTCACGGCGAAGCTCCGCTCCAGTTCCTCGATCAACTCCTCGCGGTTGGCGAGGCGGCCGGGGATGTCGAGGAAACGGGAATCCTCGAACAGGTCGCCGCGACCGAGCACGTCGCAGAGCAGGCGCCAGAGCTTCTGGTTCGTCGCACCCATGACGAAGTAGCCGTCCGAGGCTCGCACCGCCTGGTAGGGCGCGCTCATGCGGTTGGAGGTACCGAGCGGCTGCGGGATGCGGCCCGTCCCCCAATATTCGGAGACATCCCAGATCGAGAAGGCCAGGGCCGCGTCGAACAGGGAGGCATCAATGTACTGGCCCTCGCCGCCGGCCTGGCGCCCGATATAGGCGGAGAGGATCGCGTAGACCGCGAACAGGGCGCAGCCGATATCGGCGACCGGTACGCCGGCCTTGACCGGCGGACCTCCTGGATGGCCGGTGACGCTCATCACACCCGACATCGCCTGGGCCATCAGGTCGTATCCCGGCCGTTTCGCCCAGGGGCCCGACTGGCCGAAGCCCGAAATGCTGGCATAGATCAGGCCCGGATTGCGGGCGCGCATCGCCTCGTAGCCGAGCCCGAGCCGGGTCATGACTCCCGGCCGGTAATTCTCGACGAGGACGTTCGCGCTGGCGGCGAGATCGAGCAGCAGGTCCCGGCCCGCATCGGATTTGAGGTTCAGGGCGAGACTGCGCTTGTTCCGGTTCATGTTGAGGAAGCCCATGCTGTCGGGCCCCTTCATCTTGAACCCCATGGCACCGCGGGTCTGGTCCCCCGTGCCCGGCGGCTCGATCTTGACGACGTCCGCCCCGAGATCGGCGAGCAGCATGCTGCAGAACGGCCCCGCCATCACCTGCGTCACGTCGAGGACGCGGATGCCCGCGAGGGGCAAGGGACGCGAGGTGGGGCGCGGGGTGGGGGTGTCGTGCACGGGTTCGTCCATCGTGCCGGGTTCCTGTGTTGTGCCGGGGCCGGGCCTGCCGGCTGGACTGTCGCTGACGGCGGCAAGGAAGGCCGCGCGCATCTGTTGGCTCCGCTCGCAGGGCACCACACCGTCATCCGGGGCGCCGCAGGCGAGCCCGGACTCGGAGGGGCGCGCCAGCGGCGTGCAATCCAGAGCCGCCGACGGTGTAAAGTCTTGCACCACTTGCGTTTCTGGATCCCGGGCTCCGCTGCGCGGCCCCGGGATGACGGGGTGCTGCGCGTGGGTGTCCGACGAGCACGTCGCCTCACCTGTCGGGAAACGGGAATGCCCGCTACTCCGCCGGCACCGCCCGCCCCAGGGGCACCTCCGGCTCCTCCTCGAACGGACGCTCCGGGTGCATGGTGAAGGCGAGGCCCGCGCCAAGGAGGCAGAGGCCGATGGAGCCGGCGAAGGGCAGGGTCCAGCTTCCCGTGGCGTCGACGATGAGCCCGAACACGATGGGGGAAATGATCGCCGCTACCGCCGAACCGGTGTTCATCAAGCCGGCCGCCGTGCCCGAATATTTCGGCGCGATGTCCATCGGCACCGACCAGATCGGACCGATGACGAGTTCGGCGAAGAAGAAGCCCGAGCTCAGCAGCAGGGCCACCAGGGTGAGGTCACGCGTGAAGAACACGCCCGTGAGGCTCGCCGCCGCGCCGAGGAAGCCGGTCACGATCACGCTGAGCCGGGCGAGCTTGAGGTTGCCGGTCTTCTTCAGGATGCGGTCGCTGAACACGCCGCCCAGCGTGTCGCCGACGACGCCGGCGAAGAAGACGCCCGAGGCGAACAGGGCCGAATTCTTCAAGTCGAGGCCGTAATTGAGCTTGAAGAAGCTCGGCAGCCAGCCGAGGAACAGCCACAGGGTCCAGCCGTAGCAGAAATAGGTCAGCGTCACCGGCAGGATGCGCTTCGTCAGGCGGCCCCAGGGGATGTTCTGCTTGGCGCCGACCTTACGCGGCTCGGGCAGGACCGCGAGCTCTTCCTGCGTGATGGCGGGGTGATCCTTCGGATCGTCGCGGAAATACAGGTACCAGACCACGACCCAGAGGAAGCTCGCGAAGCCGAGGATGACGAAGCCGAAGCGCCAGCCGACCTGGTAGATCAGGAAGGCGACGATGGGCGGCGCCACCGCATTGCCCAGCCGCGCGAAGGCGTGGGTGATGCCCTGCGCGAAGCCGCGCCGGCCCGGCGCGGTCCAGTTCTGCATGGCGCGGGTGGCGGTGGGGAAGGTGGCGCCCTCGCCGAATCCCAGCAGCACCCGGGCGAGGAACAGGCTGACCAGCCCGCCCACGAACCCGGTGAGGATCGTCGCCGAGGCCCAGATCAGTCCACAGACGAGGAGGGTGCGCCGGGCTCCGAACTTGTCGCCCACCGAGCCGCCGATGACTTGGAAGATGGCGTAGGGATAGGCGAAGGCGGACAGGATCAGGCCGAACTGCGTGTTCGACAGCCCGAGGTCCTTCATGATCTCGCCGCCCGCCGTGGCGATGTTCACCCTGTCGAGATAGGTGACGAAATACATCAGGCAGAGCAGGAACAGCACCATGTTCGACGCGGAGACGCGTCTCTTGACTGGCGTCATCGGGGTTTCCTCCGGTTGAACGTGTCACCCCGCCCGATCTGATTGCCGGGTTTTCCTGGGGGGCACGCGGGGATGCTTGGTGTTTCTGACGCGTTCCCCTGCCCGCACTGGGGAAGGGGATGTGCTACTCAGTCGTCCAGCCCGGAGCGCAGGGCGTCCATCGCCGCCAGCACGCCGCCGCGCGTGTGGGGCACGCCTCCGGCCTTGAGGCCCATCTCGACGCCGGACAAGGCGGCCATCAACGTCAGGTCGTTGCATTCGCCGAGATGGCCGATGCGAAAGACTTTGCCGCTGAGCTTGGCGAGCCCGGTGCCGAGCGAGAGATCGTATTTTTCGAGGATGAGCCTGCGCAGGGCGTCCGCATCGTGGCCTTCGGGCAGCATCACGGCGGTGAGGACCGGCGAGTGTTCCGAAGGCTCCTGGCACAGGATCTCAAGGCCCCAGCCCTCCACGGCGGCACGGGTGGCGGCGGCCAGCCGCTGGTGGCGGGCGAAGACCTGGGGCAGTCCTTCTTCCATCAGCATGACGATGGCCTCGCGCAGGCCGTAGAGAAGGTTCGTCGCTGGCGTATAGGGGAAGTAGCCGCCGGCATTCGGCTTAAGCATGTCCTCCCAATCCCAGTAGGAGCGCGGCAGCGTCGCAGTCTTCGAGGCAGCAAGTGCCTTGTCCGACAGGGCGACGAGGCCGAGACCCGGCGGGAGCATCAGACCCTTCTGCGAACAGCTCACCGCGACGTCGACGCCCCATTCGTCATGGGCGTATTCCGCCGAGCCGAGACCCGAAATCGTATCGACGAAGAAAAGGGCCGGATGGTTCGCCCGATCCATGGCCTTGCGGATCTCGCCGATCCGGCTCGTCGCGCCGGTCGAGGTCTCGTTGTGGACCACCATCACGGCCTTGATCGACTTGGAACGGTCCTCGGAGAGGATCGCTTCGACCCGTGCCGGATCGACGCCGCGGCGCCAGTCGCCGGGCACGAACTCGACCTCGATCCCCCAGCGCGCCGCCATCTGCCGCCACAGGGTGGCGAAATGGCCGGTCTCGAACATCAGCACCCGGTCGCCGGCCGACAGCGTGTTGACGATGGCCGATTCCCAGGCCCCGGTGCCGGAGCCCGGATAAATGATGACCGGCGAACGGGTCTGGAAAATCGCCTGGGCCCCCTCCAGCACCGCCTTGCCGAGTCCGGCGAAGTCTGGCCCGCGATGGTCGATCACCGGCAGGTCCATGGCGCGCAGAACACGCTCGGGCACCGGGCTGGGGCCCGGAATGTGCAGGAAGTGGCGTCCGGTCCGTGTCGTCATCGATGTCTCCGCGATGGCCGGTCGAGGGGAGCGTCGCCCCGAGATCGACGTTTGAGGCGCGATGCGGCGGAAAATTGCATTCATTTTTTTGGAGAGCAAGCATTATTATGCGGACATTGATCCTCGACCTTCGCGCTTTCGGCTGGTAAGTCCGCATTATGGTGCTTGATCCCGTCTCCGAACCCGATGCAGATGCCGGTTCCGCGGCCAACGACGGCGCGCGTCTTCCTCCAATCCAGTCCCTGGCCAGATCTCTCCACGGCGAGCTTCTCACCCGCCTTCGGGACTACATCGTCGAGGGGAACCTGGCGCCGGGCGCCCGGGTCCCGGAGCGGATCCTGTGCGAGCGCTTCGGAATCTCGCGGACGCCCCTGCGCGAGGCGCTGAAGGTGCTCGCCTCGGAGGGGCTGATCGAGCTGCTGCCGAACCGGGGCGCGCGGGTGCGCCAGCTCGACGGCCATGAGCTGGTCGACCTGTTCGACGTGATGGGCGGGCTCGAAGCTTTGGCCGGACGCCTCGCCTGCGAGAAGATCACGCCCGCCGCCTTTGCCGAGATCGAGCGCCTGCACCACGAGATGTATGGCTGCTACATGCGGCGCGACCTGCACGGCTATTTCGCGTGCAATCAGGCGATCCACGACCGGATCGTTCAGGCGGCCGATAACGAGCCGCTGCGGACCAGCTACGCCAACTTCGCCGGGCGCCTGCGTCGTGTTCGCTACTCGGCCAATCTCGACGAGAACCGCGATCGCTGGGGCGAGGCGATGCGCGAACACGAGGAAATCCTCGATGCGCTGCGCCGGCGCGCCGGCAACGACCTCAGCGACATCCTGTTCAGGCACCTGCGCAACAAGCGCCGCGCGGCCGCGGGGCGGGAGACGGCTCCGCCGCCGGACACCGAAGACACCGCATCGTGACGGGGTGCCATGTCCGTCACGGTCGAGGTCTCACCATCATACGCCGTCTCGCCGCTGGGCGCTGATCGTCATCGCGGCTCAGCGCGCCGCGTGGAAACGTGCGGCCTGCGCCCGGATCACCGCCGCTGCTTGCAGGATGCCGGCTCGATCGACGTCGAGATGGGTCGTCGCACGGATCTGGTGGGGGCCGATGGCGCGGATGCGCACGCCTTCGGCGAGACACGCCTCGGCGAAAGTAGTCGCGGTGACGCCCAGCGGCTCCACCGAGAAGCACAGGATGTTGGATTGGGCCACATCGGGCGCGATGGAGAGACCGGGGGCGCCGGCGATGCGGGCCTTCAACTCTCCGGCATTGGCGTTGTCGAGTTCCAGCTGATCCACATGGTGATCGAGAGCGTAGAGCCCGGCCGCGGCGAGGATGCCCGACTGCCGCATGGCTCCGCCGAGCCGGTACTTCCAGCGCCAGGCCTCGACGACGAAGTCCCGGCTGCCGCAGAGCACCGCGCCGACCGGGCAGCCGAGGCCCTTGCTCAGATCGATCCAGACGCTGTCGAAGCCTTTGGCGTAGTCCCTGGCGGAGATGTCGGTGGCGGCCACCGCGTTGAGCAGGCGCGCGCCGTCGATATGCGCCTTGAGGCCTCTGTCATGGGCGATGTTGCGGATGCGGCGCATGTGCTCGAGAGCCCAGACCGAGCCTCCGGAAAAGCTCGTGGTCTGCTCCACCGAGACCAGGGCCGAGCGCGGTGCCGTGCGGGCGGGAGGGCGGATCGCCGCCTCGAACGCCTCCGGCGTGTAGAGGCCGGCCGGCGTCGCCAGGGCCTTCACCGAGACGCCGCCGATCGCGGCCGATCCGGCCGCCTCTGTGTTGTAGATATGGGATTGGTCGTCGACGATGATCTCGTCTCCGGGCCTCGTCTGGACCAGGATCGAGACGAGGTTGCACATTGTGCCGGACGGCATGAACACGCCCGCCTCCGCGCCGAGAAGATCCGCCACCCGCTCGCACAGGGCCAGGGTCGTTGGATCGGAATCCGATTGCTCGTCGCCGACCTCAGCCCGCGCCATGGCCTCGCGCATGCCGGGCGTCGGCCGGGTCTGCGTATCGCTATACAAATCGATCATGCCGATGCCCTGTTTTGCATGCAATCCTACGCGCCCATCTTAGACCACCGGCACGATCACGCCACCACGTCGCTGCTCGAACACCGCTGATACCGCCCGTTCGAGCGATCCCACGCAATCCTCACGAGGGTGATGGACATGACCGCCACGGCTGAGCCTGCCACCGGCCCGCAGCCCATCGCTTCGCCCGCGATCGGCGCGAATCCGGTCAGCCCCCGCGCCGCCAACCGCCAGGGGGCCGGCCTTCCGCGGCGCCTCGCCGAGGCCTTGCGCGGTGAGGCACGGTTCGATGCCTTCACCCGCGGGCGCTACGCCAACGACGCCTCGATCTACCAGATCATGCCGGCGGGCGTGGTCCTGCCCCGCAATGCCGCCGACATCGCCGCGACCCTCGAGATCGCGGCCGAGCACGACGTGCCGGTCATCATGCGCGGCGGCGGTACTTCGCAGAACGGCCAACCCATCGGGCGCGGCCTCGTGGTCGATTGCTCGCGCCATTTCAACGGGATCATCGCCTACGACCCGCAAGCCGGAACGATCACGGTGGAGCCCGGCATGGTGCTGGAACGGCTCAATACCCGCGTGAAGGCCGATGGCTGGTTCTTCCCCGTCGAGCCCTCCACCGCCACCCGCTGCACCATCGGCGGCATGGCCGGCAACAATTCCTGCGGCGCGCGCTCCCTGCGCTTCGGCAAGATGAGCGACAACGTCCTGAGTCTGGAGGCGCTGTTCCACGACGGCGAGCCCTTCGGCTTCGGCCTCACCGGCAACGAGGCGACGGGCGTGGTCGGCTCGCGGCGGGCCGGCGACCTCGCCGCCGCCATGCGGGCGCTGGCCGAATCCGAGCGGGACGAAATCCTGCGGATGTACCCACGGGTGCAGCGCCGGGTCGGGGGCTACAATCTCGACGCGCTGATCGAGGCGCGGCCGAACCTCGCCCATCTCCTCATCGGCTCGGAGGGGACGCTGGCGGCGACCACCAGCGTGACCCTGAAGCTCTCGCGCCTGCCGGCCCATCGGGTGATGGGGGTCTGCCATTTCCCTTCGTTCCGATCGGCCATGGAGACCACGAAGGCGATCGTCGACCTCGACCCCGTGGCGGTGGAACTCGTCGACAACAACGTGCTGGTGCTCGGCGCCGATATCCCGCTGTTCCGGGCGACGCTGGCCGACATCACCCGCGGCACGCCGAACTGCCTGCTCCTGGTGGAATTCGCCGGCGACGACCGGGACGCGCTGATGCGCGACCTGAAGCGCCTCGACGCCTGCATGGCCGATCACGGCCATGTGGATGCCGTCGTGGAGGTGCCGCAACCGGTACGCCAGAAATCGGTCTGGGAAGTGCGCGAGGCCTGCCTCAACATCATGATGTCGATGAAGGGCGACGCCAAGCCCGTCTCCTTCATCGAGGATTGCGCGGTGCCGCTGGAGCATCTCGCCGATTACACCGACGCGGTGACGGAGGTGTTCACGAAGCACGGCACGCGCGGCACCTGGTACGCCCATGCCTCCGTCGGCTGTCTGCATGTCCGCCCGATCCTCGACATGAAGCAGGGCGGCGACGTGGCCAAGATGCGTGCCATCGCGGAGGCGGCGAGCGAGCAGGTGCGTCGCTTCAAGGGCTCGTATTCGGGCG
Source organism: Methylobacterium marchantiae (assembly GCF_022179405.1). Lineage (GTDB taxonomy): Bacteria > Pseudomonadota > Alphaproteobacteria > Rhizobiales > Beijerinckiaceae > Methylobacterium > Methylobacterium marchantiae. The sequence continues at coordinate 119,449 of NZ_BPQT01000033.1, read as the reverse complement.
AGCACGGCGACGGCATCTCGCGCTCGGAATACATCGCGCCGATGTTCGGGGAGCGCCTGACCCGCGCCTTCGAACAGGTAAAGGTCGGGTTCGACCCGGAGAACCGGCTCAACCCCGGCAAGATCGTGCGGCCGCTGCGGATGGACGACCGGTCGCTGATGCGGTTCCAGCCGGGCTATGCCGTGAGCCAGCCGGTGAAGGCGGCCCTCGACTGGTCGGAATGGGGCGGCTTCGGCGGCGCCGTCGAGATGTGCAACAACAACGGCACCTGCCGGAAGCTCGCCGGCGGGGCGATGTGCCCGTCCTACCGGGCCACGAAAGACGAGCAGCACCTCACCCGCGGCCGGGCGAACAGCCTGCGGCTGGCGATATCGGGCCAGCTCGGGGCGAATGCCTTCACCAGCCACGAGATGAAGCGGACGCTGGATCTCTGCGTCTCGTGCAAGGCCTGCCGCCGCGAATGCCCCACCGGCATCGACATGGCGAAGATGAAGGTCGAGTTCCTGCATCACTACCACGCCCGCCACGGCCTGCCGCTGAAGGAGCGGCTGGTGGCGGCGCTGCCGCTCTATGCCGGCACGGCGGCGTGGCTGGCGCCGCTCCTCAACCTGCGCGACCGGGTGCCGGCCCTGGCGCGCCTGTCCGAGCGGGTCGCCGGCCTCTCGGCGCGGCGCAGCCTGCCACGCTGGCGCAGGCCTTGGGTCGAGCAGGGCGAGCCGGCCCATCCCGGCGACGTGACCGGGGATTTCCGCGACGTCGTCCTGTTCGGCGACACGTTCAACCGCGCCTTCGAGCGCGAGAACCTCGAAGCGGCCGAGCGCGTGCTGGAAGCGGCCGGTTACCGCCTGCACCGCGTCTTCCCCAGCCGCGGCCGGCGTCCGCTCTGCTGCGGGCGCACCTACCTCGCCTCCGGACAGACCGACCGGGCACGCGAGGAGGCGCGTCGCACCCTCACCACGCTGCTGCCCTACATCCGGGCCGGGGCGCGGATCGTCGGGCTCGAACCCTCCTGTCTCCTCACCTTCCGCGACGAGTTCGCGTCCCTGCTTCCCGGCCCTGAGGCGGGTGAATTGAGTAAGGCGAGCCTGCTGTTCGAGGAATTGCTGGCGGTCGATCTCGATGCCGGGCGGATCACCCTGCCACTGGCCGATCAGCACGGACGGGTCGCGCACCTGCACGGCCATTGCCACCAGAAGGCCTTCGCCGCCATGGGCGCGGTGGAGACGGTCCTGCGCGCCGTTCCGGGGCTGGATGTGCGGGTGATCGAATCGAGTTGTTGCGGCATGGCGGGCGTCTTCGGCTACGGCGCCGAGACCATCGACGTCTCGCTGGCCATGGCCGAACTCTCGCTGTTCCCGGCCCTGCGCAAGGCCGGCCCCGACGACCTCGTGGTGGCCGACGGCACCAGCTGCCGCCACCAGATCCATGACGGGCTCGGAATGGAGGCTCTCCACGTCGCGCGGGTGCTCGACGAGGCGATGGCGCGTCCGGGCATCACGCCTTCGGCCGGACGTCACTGATGGCCGGTCTTCGCCTCGATGACGTGCGGGGTGTTTCCGCGAGCTGTGGGCCGGCTTTCTCGAACGGAATCCTCGCGGACCCATACAGGGGGACAGCATGACCGAGCTTGAGCGCAACAAGGCGAACGTGATCGCCTTCTATCGGCTGATGTTCGACGAATGCCGGCCACGGGAGGCCATCGCGCTTTATGCCGGCGACGAATACATCCAGCACAATCCGCATGTGGCGACCGGCAAGGACGGCTTCATCGATTATTTCGAGCGCATGGCGCGCGAATGGCCGGGCAAGCGGGTCGAGGTGAAGCGCGCGGTCGCCGAGGGCGACCTCGTCGTGCTGCATTGTCTGCAGCACTGGCCGGGCAACCACGATTATGCCGCCATGGACATCTTCCGGCTCGACGACGCCGGCAAGATCGTGGAGCACTGGGACGTGCTGCAGGTCCTGCCCGACGCGTCCGCCAATCCCAATGGAATGTTCTGACGAGCCGGGTCGCTCGCGTTCCGCGCCCTCCGATAAAGTGGTCACCGGTTCCACGTTCTGGAGCCTGCTGAACGAATGCCTGCGTGATCGGGCGATTCGTATTGACAGATACGCTCCGACATTCGACCTCTCGGCGGGTGGGCGGACCACCGCCCCCGTCGGGTTTTCCAGTTCATGACAACGGGTTCGACACGGTCGTCCGTGCTCGGCGGCCGTGGTGTGTTCGTTCCGGGTGGTCCCGTCCGGAGGAGCCGGAGTCGCTGAATGATCGTCTTCCTGTCGGCCCTTGCGGGTGGCGTCCTGATCGGGGCCTCCGCCGCCCTGCTGCTCATTCTCAACGGTCGCATCGCCGGCATCAGCGGTATCGCCGCCGGGGCGATGCTTCCGGTGAGCCGTGACACGCCGTGGCGATGGACCTTCCTCGCCGGCCTGCTCCTCGGACCGGTCCTGTTCCGCCTCGCTTTCGGCGCCTGGCCCGTCGTCCAGCTCGACGCGCCCTGGACACTCGTCGTCCTCGGCGGTCTCCTCGTCGGCTACGGAACCCGCATGGGCGCGGGATGCACCAGCGGCCACGGCGTCTGTGGCCTCGCCCGATTGTCGCCCCGCTCCATCGCCGCCGTGGCGACCTTCATGGTCACCGCCGCCGCGACGGTGTTCGTCGTGCGCCACGGGGGATGGTGATGGATATCCTGCGCTCGTCGGTGGGTCTTCTGGCCGGCCTGCTGTTCGGCTTCGGTCTGGCCCTTTCGGGCATGATGGACCCGGCTCGCGTGCTCGGGTTCCTCGACGTCGCCGGTGCCTGGGACCCCAGCCTCGCCTTCGTGCTCGCCGGCGCTGTCGGCGTCTCGGCGCTGGGCTATGCCCTCGTCTCGCGGATGCGCAAGCCCGTCCTCGCGCAACGGTTTGAGATTCCCCACAACCGTCCCATCACCGCCGGCCTGATCGGGGGCGCTGCCCTGTTCGGAATCGGCTGGGGCCTCGTAGGCCTCTGCCCCGGCCCCGCGCTGGCCGGTCTGATCCTCGGCCTGCCGCAGGTCATCGGATTCGTGGCGGCGATGCTGGTGGGCATGCTGCTCCATCGCTTCACCGCAGCGTCATCCCGCAGGTGAGACGCCAACGCATTCGGCCCGGTCAGAGAACCGACCGGGCCGAATGATGTCGCATCGCGTCTTCAGGCTCAGTCGTTACCGGCGCGGCAGGGCGTGCAGCGCCTTGAGGAAGACGTCCACCTCGGCGCGGGTGTTGTAGAAGGCCAGCGAAGCGCGGATCGACTGGTCGACGCCGAAGCGGCGGAGCGCCGGCAGGGCGCAATGGTTGCCCGAGCGCACGGCGATGCCGCGCGCGTCAAGATGCTTGGCCACCGCCTCGTTGTCATGTCCGTCGATGACGAAGGACATGACGCTGGCCTTCTGCCGCGCCGTACCGATGAGGCGAAGCCCCCTCACGTCGGCGAGACCGGCTTGCGCGTATTCGAGCAGGTCGTGCTCGTAGGCCGCGATGCCGGGCAGGCCTACGCTCTCGAGGTAGTCGAGGGCCGCCCCGAGTCCGACCGCGCCGGCGATATCGGGCGTTCCCGCCTCGAACTTCTCCGGCGCGCCCTTGTAGACGGTACGCGCGAAGGTGACGTCCTCGATCATGTGGCCGCCTCCCTGCCAGGGCGGCATCGCCTCCAGCAGGTGCTTCTTGCCATAGAGGGCGCCGATCCCGGTGGGGCCGAAGACCTTGTGGCCGGAGAAGACGAGGAAGTCGGCGTCCAGCGCCTGCACGTCGAGGGGGATGTGCGGGGAGGACTGGGCCGCATCCACCAGCACCGGCACGCCGTAGGCGTGGCTGAGAGCGATGATCTCGGCCACGGGGTTGATTGTGCCGAGAGCGTTGGCGACGTGCGTCACTGACACGATCTTGGTGCGGCCCGAGAGCAGGGCGGCGAACTGCTCGAAGATGATCTCGCCCCGGTCGTTGACCGGGATCACCCGCAGGGTCGCCCCGGTGGCCTGCGTCAGGAGCTGCCAGGGCACGATGTTGGCGTGGTGCTCGATCTGGCTGACGATGATCTCGTCGCCCGGACCGATATTGGCGCGGCCGTAGGAATTGGCCACGAGGTTGATCGCCTCGGTGGTGCCGCGCAGGAAGACGATGTCGTCCTTCGAGGGCGCGTTGATGAAGCGGCGCACCTTTTCACGGCCGCCCTCGAACAGGTCCGTCGAGCGCGCTGCCAGCGTATGGGCGGCCCGGTGGATGTTCGAGTTGTGGCGCGCGTAGAACTCGGACGTCGCGTCGATGACGCTCTGCGGCTTGTGGGTGGTGGCCGCATTGTCGAGCCAGATCAGCGGATGACCGTTGATGCTCTGGTGCAGGGCCGGGAAGTCCTTGCGCACGCGCTCCACGTCGAAGGGCGCGGCCACGGGGCTCGACCCTTGCGACGCGACATGGGGCGCAAGATGGGGAGCATGGCGGTGGCCCGGCTCGACGCGGGACGACGGCGCGGGCGCGGCATCGCCGGTCCGGCTGCGGTCCGTCAGGAAGTAGTATTCGCCCGACGAGAACGGCTCGTCGGCGATCTCCACCTTGCGGGATGCGTCGGGGCGGGCCGCGTCCGGGCGTGTTGTGTCTGGGCGTGTTGTGTCTGGGGAAGTCCGGCCGGTGCGGGAGAAGGTCTCCTGCGAGGCATCCTTATGTGAGGCGTCCTTGCTCGTATGGCCGGGCGCCTCCGGCACCAGGGACGGCGCGATTCCGTGCGCAAAGGCATTGGCGCGCGGGTGGTCCTTGGCGATCGCGGCGTGGAGATCGCGGCCGCCGGGGAGGAAGGCAGCGACGTCCGCCACGCTCGGCACGAAGAACTCGGGCAAGCCGCCACGGGGCGCCTGCGCCTCGGGATGGACCGAGGGAAACGCCGAGGGCTGGGCGAAGCCCGGCCCGGTCAGGCCGGGAAGGCCGACGGGCGGGGCACCGAACGAGCGGGTGGCGAGCGCCGAGGCGTCGGGCTGCAATCCCGACGGTGCCGAGCCCGACGGGACCGAGGGAGTCCCGAGATCCGCCTTCGGTGCCAGCGGATGGCCGAAGCCTTGTCGGTCGGATCCCTGGGGAAGATTCTCCAGGGCCTGGGGGGCTTGCGGGGTCTGCGGCAGGTTCGGGGTCAGGGGCGCGGACGCCGCCTGCCCCTGGCCGTAGATCTCGCGGGCGAGGCGCCCGACGAGATCCGCGTGCGCCGTATCGCCGAACAGCCCCGTGGGGAGGGCCGGCGCGTTAGGCGTAGTCATGGTAGTTGCCCAGCAGCACGTTATCGAGACGAGCGATGGCGTCTTCCACGAGCACGGCGGCCGAGAAGTAGCGGGTCACGAGGTGCGAGGCGATGGAATGGTCGTTGGTGCCCATGTAGCGCACCGACAGGCCGGTCTCGATCTCGCCGGTGACGCCCGACTTCTGCAGACCGACGACCCCCTGCTCGCCTTCGCCGACGCGGAGAAGCAGGATCGAGGTGGTCTGGGCGCCGGTTACCGGGTCGATGTCGATGGGCAGCTTGTCGCTCGGCACGATCGGCACGCCGCGCCAGGTGAGGAAGGGCGAACCGAACAGGTGGATCACCACCGGGGGCACGCCGCGGCGGGTGGCTTCACGGCCGAAGGCCGCGATGGCGCGGGGATGGGCCACGAAGAAGGCGGGCTTCTTCCAGACCAGGGTCAGGAGTTCGTCGAGGTCGTCCGGGGTGGGCGGGCCGCCGCGGGTGGGGATGCGCTGGCGCTGGCTGACTTCGTGCAGCAGGCCGAACTCGGAATTGTTGAACAGCTCCCATTCCTCGCGCTCCTTCACGGCATCGACCGTGAGGCGGATCTGCTCGCGAAGCTGGTCGATCTCATTGGAATAGAGATCGGTGACGCGGGTGTGGGTGTGCAGGATCGTCTGGATCGTGGAGAGGTGGTACTCGCGCGGATCCTCCTCGTAATCGACGAAGGTGGTGGGCAGACGCGGCTCGCCGGTATGGACCGCGAGAAGCTCGATACCCTGCTCGCCATGGCTGTTGGTGTGGCCCTTCAGGCGGTCGCGCTCCTCCACGTACTGGGTGATGCGCGAGCGGATGCCCTCGTCCTCGATGGCGGCCCGGTCGAGGGTCAGCAGAGTGACTACCGAGAGTGCCTTCACGGCTGGAGCGGGCGTGTTCTCGCCGACGAGATCGCCGTCACCGAAATAGTCTCCGCCGGTGGCGAGCCCCTGGCGCAGGCGGCCCTTGAACGGGCCCGACAGGGTCAGTTCGACGGTGCCGTCGGCCACCACCGTGAGGCTGCGGCCGGTGGAGCCCTCTTCAGCGATGATCTCGCCGGCCTTGTGCTGGGATGCGGTGAACTTGGATGCGAGGGCGGACAGTTCGTTGTCGCCGAGGCGGCTGAACAGCGGGATGCGCCGCAGGGAGGCCGGGCGCACGCCGCGCTCGTTCCCGTCGTTGCTCAGCTCGATCCGGCCGGGCTTGGCCAGCACGACGGCGCGGCGGTTGACTCGGTAGACGCCGCCGGCGACGTCGACGAAGGGCAGCAGGCGATGGAACCAGCGCGGGGTGTTGGCCGCGTTCTGGACCGAGGTGACGGTCGCGGTGGCTAGATTGCGTGCCGCAGAGGCGCTCACGCTCAGACCCGGTCCACTCATTGGTTTCGTCTCCGTGTTCCGGCAGGGGACATGGGACGGCTGCGACGCGGCGATAGCCGCATCGGAACCGCGCCTGACGCGCGCCCGCTCTGGTTGCTAGATTGTCCTTTGTCCCTGCAAGTCGCACGTGGTGCGGTCGGGACGATGTTCTCGTAGCGGCTATAGTTTATCTAGGTCAACAAAATGATATTCCATATTTCATCGAAGTGTTAGGGTAATAATTCCAAGAAGCGATGCTCAACAATTTAGCGCTCTTTATCGGTGAGACAAAATAGAATATCATTCTACGAAAGCCGAATATGATGTCGAGAGATCGTCTTCAAATGCCGTCACCGAAGAACTGATCCATGGTCAGTGCCGGGTCTTCGGCTGTGCTGATGCGGGAGACGACACGCGCCGGCACGCCCGCGACGGTGGTGTGAGCGGGCACGTCGTGCAGGACCACGGCCGCGGCGGCGACCTTCGCGCCCTCGCCGACCCGGATGTTGCCGAGCACCTTGGCGCCGACGCTGAGCAGCACCCCGCGCGCGATCTTGGGATGGCGATCGCCGCTTTCCTTGCCGTTGCCGCCCAGAGTCACCGATTGCAGGATCGAGACATCGTCGGCGATCACCGTGGTCTCGCCGATGACGACCCCGGTGGCGTGATCGATGAAGACCCCCGAGCCGATGCGTGCGGCGGGATGGATGTCGGCTCCGAACACTTCGGAGATCCGGCTCTGGATGTGGAGGGCCAGGGTGGCGCGGCCCTGGTGCCAGAGCCAATGGGCCACCCGGTAGCCCTCCAGGGCGGCGAGCCCTTTGTAGAACAGGAAGGGATCGAGATAGCGGCGGCAGGTCGGGTCGCGCTCGCGTATGGCGACGAGGTCGCGGACCGCGTGGTCGCCCGCATGCGGGTCGGCCTGGAAGGCGGAGAGACAGAGGTCGCGGGTGGACAGGCGTGAAAGGTCGCCGTCGCCGAGGCGATGGGCGAGGCGATAGGCGAAGGCGTGGATGAGGCTCGGCTGATCCAGGACCGTCGCCTGGACGATCCCGGCATAGAGCGGTTCCTCGATCAGCGCGGCCTCGGCCTCCGCGCGCATGGCGCGCCAGACGTCGGATTCGACATTGGTCTGGCTCACGCTGCGCAGGGGCGGGCGAAGGATGTTGCTCGGGATGCTGCGCGTGGCCAGATTGCCGGCTGTCATGGGTTCCGCGTCCTCGTGAGTTCTGGGCCCTCGCGCCGGCTCGGGCGAGGCCGGTCTCAGCCGACGCGCTGGAAGAGCGTCGCGATGTAGCCGACGAGCAGGCGGTGGCCCTCGAACTGAACGTTCACCGCCTCGGCCCCGTCGGCGGCGGACACGATATCGACGATGCGCCCGGTCGCGTGGCGCCAGATGCCGAGCGCCTCGGCAACGTCGAGTCTCGCGAACACGACCTGATCTCCGAGAACCATCGCTCCCTCCTTCGGGTGCCGTCTTCTATGTTGGGGGTCGGTTGCGCGGCCGAGGGCCGTCGCCTCTCACGGATTCCGTGGCTTCGTGCCGGAGGTGGGGTCGGTCCGACGCGATCCGTTGCCGGGCGGAGGCCTTGTGCCGAGGGGCGCGAGCCGCCTGGCGGGTCGGGATCCGAGTTCGCTCGTACCGTGCGACACCGGGGCGGTATCCAGTTCGATGAGGAGCGTTCCAGGGCGTCGCGACACGGGTTTCCAATCGAAGCACTGCCCCCGGACGAACCGTCTTCGAAAGCATTACGCGGACAAGCGGCCTTCCTCCGGCCTGTCTGTATTGTGCTTATCTTGACGCGCCGAGGTCAACGAGAGTGATTTTCAAAGACAAAGTGCTTTTGGAAAGATCCTTCCTTTTGCCCACGAGACGAGAGCAGGCTTGTCCTTTCGGAGCGTTTTCCACATCGAGACGACCGATGGACACTGCAGTCGGAACCACCCGATCCCGGCCGGACGATCGGAAACGGCATGCCGGGTTCCATCTTCGAAACGTGGGGCCGTTCAGATGCCGCTGAACCAGTTGTAGCCCTGGTCCTCCCAGTAGCCGCCGGGATAGTCGTTGGTCACGAACACCGAGACGATGTGTTTCGGGCTCTTGAAGCCGAGCTTCGTCGGCACCCGCACCCGGAGCGGATAGCCGTATTCGAGGGGCAGCGCCTCGCCGCCGAAATCCAGCGCCAGCACTGTCTGCGGGTGCAGCGCGCTCGGCATGTCGAGGCTGCCGTAATAGCGGTCGGCGCATTTGAAGCCGACATATTTCGCGGTGAGGTCGGCACCGACCCGTTCGAGGAAAGACTTGAGCGGAACGCCGCTCCACTGCCCGATCTGGCTCCAGCCCTCGATGCAGATGTGCCGGGTGATCTGGCTTTCCTGCGGCAGGGCACGCAGCCTCGGTAGGGTCCAGGGCGTCTTGTCGGAGACGAGACCCGAGACGTCGAGCTTCCAGGTCGCCTCATCGATCTCGGGGACATTGTCCGGCGGATAGTAGGCGTTGAAGCGGAACGGCTTGTCGATCATGCTCGCGGGATAGGTCGGTGCCAGCGTGTTCGGGTCGAACAGCCAGGCCTGGACCCGGTCGTTGGCACGCGACATCGCCCAGAGCGTCCGGTCGATCAGCGTGCCGTTGGTGCCGGTGGAGAGGTCGCAGCCCGAGAGCAGCGACAGGGCTCCGAGCGACAGACCGGAGCGCAGGAACAGGCGGCGTTCCAGCGTCACCAGTTCCGGCTGGATCTCGCGGCGCAGGTCGCGCAGGCGTTTCGCCTCGGTTGGGTCGCGGCTCATGGGCGGGTCTCCACCGGATCGACGGGAACGCGGGCGCGGCCGGTGATCATCGCCACGAACGTGCGCGGCACCAGGATCACCAGTGCCAGATGCAGCAGAATGAAACCGACGAGGCCGGACATGGCGAGGAAGTGTACGCGACGCGCCCACTCATAGCCGCCGAAGAGATTGGCCAATCCCTGCAACTGCACCGGCTTCCACAGGGCGAGCCCGGAGGCGAGGAGCAGGATTCCCAGCAGGAACGCCATCAGGTAGGCGAGCCTCTGCACGGCGTTGTACTGGCCGATCCGGTGGGTGAGGCGCAGACGCAAGGCCGCCGTGGCATCGCGCCAGACCGCGCCGGGGCTCAGCGGCAGGAACGACTTCGCGAAATGCCGCGCGAACAGGCCGTAGAGTGCATAGGCGAGACCGTTCAGGGCGAACAGCCACATGGCAGCGAAGTGCCATGCGAGCGCCCCGCCGAGCCAGCCGCCCAACGTCGCCCATTTCGGAAAGACGAAGGGGAAGAGCGGCGAGGCGTTGTAGATCGCCCAGCCGCTGAACAGCATGCAGAACACCGCCACCGCATTGATCCAGTGGGTCACGCGCACGACGAGCGGATGGATCACGGTGATGCGGGAGGGGCCGGCGGCAGATGATGACATCGCGGGGTCGCCCTTTGAAATGCAGATCGAACGGTGCTTCGCGTACCCCGCCCTCCCCCACAGGGCGGGGGAGGGCACAACGCCGTCACATCGACGGGACGGTGCCGTTGCGGCCGACGATGAGGATCACGGCGGTGGGCTTTCCGTCGGCACCCTTCTTCGTGAAGGCGACCACCTTGGCGCCGTCAACGACGACGGACTTGTCGCCCGGATCGACCAGGGTCACCGGCACGTCCTCCGGCACGTTCACTTTCTTCTCCCCGCCCTGGTACTTGACCAGCAGGGTCCGTCCCTCGGTGCCCGAGATGGTGCCGATGGCGCCGTTGGTCATGGTGGAGTTGGAGCCCAGATCCCAGGGGTAATGGCCGTCGGCCGTGCCGCGCAGGGACGAGGCGAAGACGGTGACCTGGAGCGCCTTCTGCGATCCGTCCGGCTGCGGGATCGCCGCGGTGCCGATGTAGCTGTCGGGCTTGATGTCGGTGAGCTTGCCGGAAGTCGCGGACAGAACCTTCACGTCGGGTTCCATGGTGACCGTCAGCGCCTCGCCGGTGCGCGGCTTGATCGTCACGGCCGTGCCGTCGACCTTCTCGATGGTGCCGCGGTAGCGCGTGATGTCGTCCGCCTGCGCGGCTGTGGCCGTCACGGCAAGCGTCAGGGTGAGTGTCGTCAGGAAGGATTTCAGCATGGCGTTTCCTTGAGCGTTCGGGTTCGGCGTCGTTGTCTTGGACCCGCTGTGAGATGTCGGGCCCCGATGCCGGGGCTGCGCCACTGCCCCGGAATACGTGTCGGCGGGTCGGTCGGGCTTACATCGGCGGAACGGTGCCGTTCTCGCCGACGATCATCCGATCGGCGACGACGGTGCCGGTCGCATCGGCCTTGGTGATCGCCACCACGCGGGCGCCCACCTTGATGACGGACTTGTCTGAGGGGTTGAGGGCGACGATCGGCGCGTCCTCTGGAACGGTGATGGTTTTCTCGCCGCCCTTGTAGGTCACGGTGATCGTCCGGCCGGTCGTGCCGGCGAGCGTGCCGACCGCGCCATTCGTCATCGTGCTCTCCTTCTCCAGGTCCCACGGATAATGGCCGTCGCCGGTACCGCGCATGCTGGGGGCGAACACGGCGACTTCGAGGGCTTTCAACGTGCCGTCGGGCTGGGGCGTCGCGGCCGTGCCGATATAGCTGTCGGGCTTGATGTCCCCGATCTGAGCCTTGCTCGCGGCGGCCACGCGCATCGCGTCCGCGAACCTGACTGAAACGGCCTGGCCGGTCCGGGGCTTGATCGTCACGTGATCGCTCTCGACGGATTCGATCGTGCCACGCACGCGGACCACTGGGGAATCGGCCAGAGCGGGCGGGCTCAATGCGGTCAGGCTGGAAAGCAGGCCGAGGCCAAAGGTGCCGGCCGTGATGATCCGTCGTGTCATGAAATGCCTTGCGATGGAGCGGTCCCGCCTGTCGGGACCGGGCCGAACGCTTCCGCCATTCCGGCGGGAAGCGCTCGGACAACGCGCAATCTGGCATTGAGTTCATATGCGCACAAATCAATTGTGCGCTATCGTGAATAGGGTCGGGACGAATTCCGGAGGGGCGCGGTCCGACGTTCAGTGCGCCATCAGCATCGGCATGGTGGCTTGGGCCAGGACATGGCTGGTGGCACCGCCGAAGATCATCTGGCGCAGCCGGCTCTGGGTATAGGCGCCCTTGATCAACAGGTCGCAGCCGAATTCGCGTGCCTCGTTGAGGAAGACTTCGCCGGGCGTGCGCCGTCCTTCGGTGAAGGCCTTGTGGTCGGCGAAGATGCCTTCGCAGGCGAGAGCCTTGGCGAGGTCCTCCGCGCTTGGACCCGGCACCATGCCGCCCTCCGCGCTGATGACCCGGATGCGCGAGGCCTTGCGTAGGAACGGCATGGCGAAGGCCACCGCCCGCGCCGTCTCGCTCGACCCGTTCCAGGCGATGACGATCGCCTCGCCGATGCTCGCCGGAGGGGTGGGAGGCGCCAGCAGGATCGGACGTCCGCTCTCGAACAGGGCCGTCTCGAACGTTGTCATGCGGGGTGCGCCGTCACCGGCGCCGGGACGTCCCACCACGGTGGCGGTGAACAGGCGGGCGTAATGGCCGAGGAACGCATCGCCTGCCGGGACATCCGGCCGCCAGCGATAACGCGTCCCGGCGGCGGCCACGAATTCCGGCGTGCACGGTCCCTCTGTGGCGACCGGAACGCCGGCGCCGACGAGGAAATCGACGAAGCGCCTGCCGGCCGCCTCGGCCTCGGCCTTGTCGGCCTCCTCGTCGCGCAGCCAGGTCATCCCGCCGACCATGTCCACGGGAACGTATTCGGCGAGTGCCGGCCGCAGGGAGACACCCTCGATCAGGCTTTCGAACCGGCGTGCGGTGAGCAACGTGGTCTCGAAGACGGATGGCAGCGTGTCATGGAGCGCCACCGGAACGAGCAGGGTCTTCATCGCCGGGAGCCTCCATCCACGCCATCGCCACCGACATCGACGCTAATGCGGTTTCGCATGGCGGAAAACTCCGGGGCCGCGTGAACCCACGCTTTTCTGCACCTGCATACGACGCGGCATGGCGCATGGACTGCCCGACGTCGTCGTGATTTGGCATGAGGACCGAGCCAAATGGAATGTTCAGCTTGGCTATAAGCTGGCACAAAGCACAGATGCGAAACGCCGATCCTCAGTAGAAAGCCTCGCTACGCATCGACATTTGTTGGGAACCCAACGGTCAGCGCATCGTTGTCCGCCGAACGTGGCGTTTCTGGACTTGCTGATCCGTGAGATACAGCCTGGTCCGTCGCCCCTGCGTTTTCAGACAAAATCCAGAGGTCCGAATGATGAACAAGTACGTTGCGCTTTCCGCTGTCGTCGTTGCAATGGCGACCCCTGCCGCTGCTCAGACGATGTCCGGCGATTTCCGCATGCAGGCGATGCAGGCCAATGCTTTCGAGGTCCAGTCCGGCCAGATCGCGCTGTCGAAGAGCCGCAACCCCCAGGTGATCCGCTTCGCCCGTGACGCCGTGCGCGATCACCGTGCCGCTAACGTGGCGCTGGCCGGCGGCGAGCGCACCTATGCGGGCAATGGCGGTCCCGGTGGTCTGATCGGCGCCCCCCTGGCGATTGCTGGTGGCGCCGTCGGCGCGGCCACGGGTGCTGCCACCGGCGTCGTCGCCGGTACGCTGAGCGGTGGCCCTGTCGGTGCCGTCGAGGGGCTGGGTAGCGGCGCCAGCCGTGGTGCGGCCGCCGGGAGCCGGGCTTTCAACGGCGATGTCGACACCACCGCCGGAACCACGATGGTCCCCGTCGATCCCCAGCAGCAGGCGATGCTGTCCGAGCTCGCAGCCGCTCCGGCCGGTCCGCGCTTCGATCGCCTGTATGGCCAGATCCAGGTGAAGTCGCACGAGATGGCGATCGGCATGTACCAGTCCTACGCCCAGACCGGCACGAACCCGGCTCTGCGCGCCCATGCCGAGCAGGCACTGCCAGTGCTCCAGCAGCACTACCAGATGGCCCAGCGCCTTCCGGGCGCCCGCTGACATCGGACGTTGCCGCGCCTCACCGAGGCTGCGGCGACGGACCGTCTGAATTGGCAATGCCGGGCTGGATGAGCCCGGCATTTTTTTATGCCCGCATCTCGCTGGATCGAACGGAGCCCCGTATCCGATGAGAATACGGGGCTCCGTTCGATCAGACTTCGGCGCTGTGCATCAGGGAGGCCGGGGTCATCGCCTTGCCGCCACCATCGACTGCGGGCTCGAAATCTCCCGTTTCGGAATTACGCAGCAGGAGTTCGCCATGGGCGATGCCGAAATGCGCGCCGTGGAGGGACAGACGCCCGCTGGCGACCCGCTCGCGGATGAACGGGAACGTCATCAGGTTCTCGAGGCTCTGCGCCACGGTGGCGTATTCGAGGCGCGTCAGGTGATCCGGCCCCTTCTGAACCTTCAGCTTTTCCTCGGCGCCCTTCACCAGGGACACCCACTTGCCGATGAAGTCGCTCTGAGACAGAGGCCCCGGTGGGTTGGCGTAGGCCTTGATGCCACCGCAGGTCGCGTGACCGAGCACGACGATGTGCTTCACCTCGAGCGCCTGGACGGCGAATTCGATGGCCGCGGAAGTACCGTGATACTCGCCACCCTCCTCGAACGGAGGGACGAGGTTGGCGACGTTGCGGACGATGAAGAGCTCGCCCGGTCCGGTATCGAAGATCACTTCGGGCGAAACGCGGCTGTCGCAGCAGCCGATCAGAAGGACTTCCGGGCTCTGGCCCTCGGCCAAGGCGGCGTAGCGCTTGGCCTCATCGGTGAGTCGCCCGTTGATGAACGACCGATACCCTGACGTCAGCTTATCCGGAAACGTAGCCATGCCTTCTCCTTCGTTGTTGCGTAGCGGTCTCGACCGCCCCGTTCTCGATGATTGCGGCCCGCGCCGTTCCGGCCCGATACCAGGCTGAATTTGGGCGTCAGGCGCCCGCCCGATGCCACGATAGGTTAACGGGCGAGGCGGGCAGATCATCACCGACAATCCGCCGCACCAGGCTCACGAGCCCAGCCGGCTCGATCCGTTCGCCGCCCGTTTCCAATTCGTCGACTGTCCACCAGCGCGTACCGAGGACCTTGCTGTCCTCGGTCTCGGCGAGGCGGCTCGTATCCACCCGGTCGTCGGGCAGACGAACCACGAAGTAGCGCTCGCGCGCATCGCGTGGGGTTGGGAACAGGAAGAACGGACCGTCGCAGGCACCCACCTGAGGTCCTATCTCGGCATCGAAAACCCCGATCTCTTCTCCGAGTTCCCTGCGGCACGCCTCGACATGGCTCTCGCCGGGCTCCAATCCGCCTCCTGGCATGAACCAGAACGTCCGTGCGTCGGGGTTCGAAGGATCGATCGGGCGCTCGGCCTCGTAGGCGATCAGCAGCAGCCGGTCCTGCGGATCGAATACCAGGGCGCGGGCGATGTGGCGCAGGGGCGGCGTGTCGGAGGCTGCCATGAAAGGATGCTCAGCTGTCTCGGCGGTCGCAAGCTCGACCATGACAACGCTCTAGCAGGGAAAAGGACCACCGCCAGCCGGCGCCCAGATCACGATGGGCAGGCCATGGCTGTCTCTTCCCGGAGGATCGGGCATCGGGACGGCGCTGCCGAGCACGATGTCCCGGGCGACGACCAGGGCGGCGAGAGCGTCGAGGTGATCGTCGGCGCCGACGCCGCGCGGCCTTCCTTCATCCACGAGGGAGGAGGGGAGGCCGGTATCCCGCAGGAGCGCCCGGCGCTCCGCAAGGCCCTCCTGCCGCCCCGGTCCCTTCTTCGGGAAGGCCAGCGGCCGGTCGCCGTTGAGGCGACGGAAGGCGACTTCGGGATGGACCTCGTATACCCGCTCGCGAAGCGGCGGCCGCGAGAGCAGCAGGTCGTCGACCTCACGGATGTAGCGCGTTATGTTCCAGCACTGGATTGAGGGCGCGAAGGGCGGCGCGCTGGCCGCGCGCGAGAGCGCCTTCGCCTCCTCGTAGCTCCCGGCATGAATCGCCGCGCGGGGCGGCACCGGAAACACGCTGGACCGTCCTCCTGCGAGATAGGCCCTGGCCGCGCGGTCGGCGACGCGGCCGCTGCCCTCGACGCGGTCGGGCAGGCCGATCGGGACGTCGATGCCGACGCAGACCGGCGCCTCCGGCCCGTCGAGGAGATCGGCGACGCGTGCGAACAGCGCGGCCCGGTATCGGCCCGGATCGTCGAGATCGAGCAGGGTTCCCGCCCAGGCGCCCCGGCAGCCGTCGAGCCCGGCGATCCAGCGCGTCATGCGAAGCCCGCGAACCGCGGCGGTCCTGGCGGGTTGACGCTGCTCGAGGATGGTCGCCCCCGGCGGCCCTCGCCATACCAGGATCGCCTCATGGATATCGCCGTCGACAAGGTCACCGAGATCATTCTCCGCCTCCGGGCGTTCGACGTGAAGGAGGGACCGACGGACCCCGATTCAGGGTCCAACGCCATCGATGATGGTGCCACGGACGTGCTTACCTCCGGTACCGACGATGCCACGGAATCGGAGATCCGGTCGATGATCGGCGGTCTCAACGACGATGAGCGGGCCAATCTCCTCGCCCTCTTCTATGTCGGACGCGGCGATATGAGCGCGGAGGAATGGAGCGAGGCCGTACGCTTCGCCCGCGAGAGGGAGGCGGCCGGAGACGGCGCCGCACGCGAGATCATGGGCTCGCCCCTCGCCGGCGACCTTCTGGCGGAGGGGCTCGAGGCCCTCGGGATCAGCCAGGACATCACCGAAGCATAGGATCCCGGGACGATGCCCGTACTGGTGCGCCGCCTGCCGCCATGTGACCGCATCGGTTCGAACCCCATCGACGGCCCCTGCCGAACCTCAGCCCGACACGGCGTCATGCACAGCAGTTCACAGCGTTAACCTTTTCTTAACCCGGCGATTGCCGGTCGACCGTGGCCGTGAGACTTTCGTTAACAACAGATTAACGGGACGAGCGGCGGCCATGCGGATCGCGATTTCGAAGCTCCAGAATGCAGTGAACGCCCTCGGGCGCTCCGCCGGACGTCTCGGCCTCCTCTCCGGCCTGGCGCTCGCCTCCCTCGTCGGCGCCGCGAACGGTGCCGGCGCCCAGACCCTCGCCTCGCTGCCGAGCGTGGCGGGCACCATCGCGGTCTCCGGTGCGGCCCGCCCCATCACAGCCTGGGTCGCTTTCTGCGAATCCTATGTCGCCGAATGCGCGGTCGATCTCAGCGAGCCCGCCACGATCACCCTGACCCCCGCCATCTGGAATACGATCGTCGCGGTGAACCGCCGGGTGAACAAGTCCCTCCGGGCCGTCACCGACATGGACCAGCTCGGCGTGGCCGACCGCTGGGACCTCGCAGAATCCGGCGCCGGCGATTGCGAGGATTTCCAGCTTCTGAAGCGCAAGCTCCTCGCCGATGCCGGCCTGCCGCGCCGGGCCATGCGGATGACCGTCGTCATCGACGAGAAGGGGGAGGGCCATGCCGTCCTGACCCTGATCACCAACCGCGGCGACCTGATCCTCGACAACAAGACCAGCAGCGTGCTGCCCTGGCGCCAGACCGGCTACACCTTCATCAAGCGCGAGAGCCAGGATGCCGTCGCCTGGGTGTCCCTCGGCCGCGCCACCTCTCCGGTGACGACCGCCAATCGCTGAACGGCGCCGATCGTCGCCCGTCCCTGTTCGGGATCGGTTCAAAAGCTTTGCGTTAGCGGCTCGTTAAGCTTGGGCGAGCGAGGGTGACCCGGTTCGGGAACCTTCCTCATGACGAAGCTGAGCCGCCTTTCCGTCGCTTTCCTTCTGGCTGCGATGATGCCGTCCGCCATCGTTCGGACCTCGGCCCAGGAGCTCGATGTCGGTGGCCTGCATTCGGCCTGGCGCGGATGCCTCGATCGGAACTTCGGATTGCAGGCAGTCCTGACGAGCCGAACTTCGGCCGCCGAATCCGCGCTGAGATCCTGCCGCGGAGCAGAGGGCGCCTATCTCGCTGCCCTGGCGACCTCTCCCCTCGTCGATGGCGAGGATGTGGCCCGTGTCCGCCCGGCCCTGATCCAGCGCGCGAAGGGCTGGCTTCTCCAGAAGGCGAGCGCGACGCGCCCGCTCTGACGGCCCCTCACGCCGCCTTCTCGCTACGCCTGCCCATGTCCGGCACGGAAGAGATCAGCGCGGCCAGCGCATCGGCGGGCATGGCTCGTCCGTAGCGATAGCCTTGACCCTCGCGGCAGCCCATCATGCGCAGCATGGTGTCCTGCTCGGCCGTCTCGATCCCCTCGGCGATGACGTCGAGACCGAAGCTCTGCGCCATGCCGAGCACGGCCCGGACGATCTCCGCGTCATGGCGGTCGGTGAGGATGTCGCGTACGAAGCTGCGATCGATCTTCAGGCGCGACAGCGGAAAGCGCTTGAGCGAGCTCAGCGACGCGTAGCCGGTGCCGAAATCGTCGAAGGCGATGGACACACCGTGCCGGTGGAGTTCGCGCAGCGGGTCGAGCAGCGTGTCGTCGGCCTGGAGGGCGATCCGTTCGGTCACCTCGATCTCCAGCAGGTGCGGCGGCACGGCGTGACGCGCCAGCGAGGCGAGAACCTCGGCCGCGAGCGTCCCGTTCCTGAGATGGGACCCGAACAGGTTGACGGCCAGACGCAGGGGCGGGAGGCCGGCCGCCTGCCAGAGTGCGGATTGACGGCAGACATCCTCCACGATCCACTGTCCGACGGACGTGGCGAGCGGATGGGCTTCGAGAGCGTCGATGAAGGCCACGGGCATGAGGAGGCCGCGGGCGGGATGCTGCCACCGCAGCAAGGCTTCCGCACCGATGATCCGCCCCGAGGCGAGCTCGACCTGAGGCTGGTAGTGCAGGACCAGTTCGGCGTTCTGCACGGCGCGGGTCAGCTCGTCGTGGAGGGCCCGCCTCGCGACGACGGCGCTGCGCATGGGCTGTTCGAACAGGCGCAGGCAGCGTCGCCCGTCCCGCTTGGCCTGATAGAGGGCGAGGTCGGCATCGGCGATCAACTCGTCGCCGGCGGTGCCGGGGCCACCGATCGCCGCACCGATACTGAGGCCGACATGGAAGATGTGGCCCGCCACCGGGAACGGTGTCTGGAAGGCAGTGAGGATCGTCGCCGCGCAGGCGGCGGCTTTACGCGGGTCGGCCTCGCCCTGCAGGAGGATCGCGAATTCATCGCCTCCGAACCGCGCGACGGTGGCATCGGGCGTGACGCAGGACGACAGCCGGACCGCGACCGCCTGGAGCAGGGAATCTCCGGTGGCGTGCCCGAGGCTGTCGTTGACTTCCTTGAAACCGTCGAGATCGAGCAGCATCACCGTGGCGCGCCGGTCCGTCTCCAGGCTCGCGTCGAGCCGTTCGTCGAAATGGGCGCGGTTGGTGAGGCCGGTCAGCTTGTCGTGGTGAGCCAGTTGCACCAGCTTGGCGTCACGAGCGCGCCATTCGCTGATGTCGCGGATGATCGCGCCCATCCCGATTCCGCCCGTGCCGATCCCGTCGGCCTCCTGCCAGAGCGACATCGAGAACTCGATGGGGAACGTCCGCCCGTCTCTGTGCAGCGCCGTCAGTTCGATCGTGCGGCCGGCGAGATGCGAGACTCCTCCCGCGACGATCCGGGCCAAGCCCGCGCGGTGGGCGGCTCGGAGCGGTTCGGGGATGATGATCTCGATGCGCTGGCCGAGCATCTCGCCGGCGCTATAGCCGAACAGGATCTCGGCCGAGGGGTTGCAGAAGGAGATCGCGCCGGCGCCGTCCACGGCGAGGAACGCATATTCGGCGGCTTTGGCAAAACCGATCGCCGCAGCGTCGACCGAAGCCGAATGGCGGGTCTGCAGCCGGTCCATGACGAGGTCGGCGAAGGCTGCGAGCTGGTGGCTTCGGGCCTCGCAGAAATCGGCATGCGGCACCGTATCGAGCACACAGAGCGTGCCGATCGCATGTCCCTCGCCGGTGAGGAGAGGCGCGCCGGCATAGAAGCGGACATCCGGCAGGTGGGGCAGAAGCCGCCTATCGCGAAGGGACGAGTCGTCATCGTTCGCGACCACGACCTCGGATGTCGCGATCACGCCTTCGCAGGGCAGGCCGAGCCGGGGCAGGCGGTGCGGAACGACGCCGATCCGAGCCACGAGCCAGGAAAATTCGTCGTCCACGAGGGAGATCCATGCCATCGGCATCCCGAAGCTCGTCGCGGTCAACCCGACGATGCGGTCGAGCCCCGGATCCGAACCCGCCCCGATCATGCGGTAGGAGCGCAAGGCGGCGAGACGTCGATCTTCCTTGCCCGCGCATTCTCGATCGTCGATTTCGGCGGGTGCCTTTGGCGGAGCAAGCATGGAATCGGCACCGGTCCAGAGCAGTCTCATCGATGATCGTAATATAAAATGCTAACAGACTGTGCCTCGTGCTCCGAAGTATCGCTTCCCGATCCATGCCATACGCCCTGTCTTCATCGCATCGACGCGGCTGGATCTCCATCGTCGGAATAATGATCCCCGCACCCGCATGATCGAAGATTGGTTCGGTTGCAGACAGGCGATCGGGGGATGACCTGGAAAATCTGGAGCATACTGCAGTCTCCTTGGAGCCGCGGCCGCGCAATCTGATCCCGAACCGCCATGCATTTGTTTCGCATCGATAATTTCCGAAGAGCGGTGCCCGCTTTCTCGGGCCGCTACGGCTGGCGTCACGGCATCGAGCCCGTGTGAGGGTGCGACCCGAAGGAATCGCCGGCGTGCCCTACTCTCGCGTGGGTTGAAACCGATAAAATGCTAGAAATTCCGTTAAAGGCGATTAACCACCTTATGTAATCAGTGAAAACCTAATGCTTGTTGCCGAATTGATGTGGAAATACAGTTCACTTACATCGCTCTCCAGCGGAGGCAAATCATGACGCATTCGATCTACGTGAGGAAAATCGTCGAGGGTAGCGAAACTTCGTGGAAGACTCTCGCTCATGCGATCCAGACTCGAACTGAGGCCGTGCTTCTCGCGCGAAGACTGGCGTCGTCCTATCCGGAATCGGGTGCAAATCCGTTCAAGCGGGTCTTCTGGTTTCGCGACCGGACCGGCCTGCACGAAATCTGCGCGGCACCCGAACGCTGACGCTGCTGCCATGGTGCCGGCGGTCGGAGCTTGAAACGAAAGGGGGGTGGCAGTATCGCCGGCCGGAAGGTGCACGAAGCCACGGCTTCAGGGAGACCGGCGCGTCATGACAGAGATCCGTCCGCGTCGCAGCGTTCTCGCCATGCCCGGCTCGAATCCACGGGTGCTGGAGAAGGCGCGCGGCCTGCCCAACGACGTGGTGATGATCGACCTCGAGGACGGCGTCGCGCCGGACATGAAGGCGGAGGGGCGGGAAGCCGTCGCCGCGATGGTAGCGTCTCGCCCCTACGGACGACGCGAGGTCGTCGTCCGCATCAACGGCCTCGATACTCCGTGGGGCGAGGCCGATCTCGCCGGCATCGCACCGGCGGGGCCGGACGCGATCGTGATCCCCAAGGTCTCCGGCCCCGATGCCCTGGTCTCGGTCGGCTCGCGGCTGCGCCGGCTCGGCGCGCCTGACCATACCCGCGTCTGGGCGATGATCGAGACGCCGCTCGCGATCCTCCATATCGCCGAGATCGCCAGTGCCGCCCGCGATGTGGACACCCGCCTGGCGTGCCTCCTGGTCGGACCGAACGATCTCGCCAAGACCAGCCGGGTCCGTCTCGGAGTGCCCGGGCGCCCCGCCCTGATGCCCTGGCTGATGAACGTGGTGATGGCCGCCCGTGCCTACGAGATCGACGTGATCGACGGCATCTACAACGCCTTCCGCGACGAGAGCGGCTTCAGGGCCGAGTGCGAACAGGGCCGCGACAGCGGCTTCGACGGCAAGATGCTGATCCATCCGGGCCAGATCGCCACCGCCAACGAACTCTTCGGCCCCTCCGAGGCGGAGATCGAGGAGGCGCGGGCGATCATCGCCGTCTTCACCGAGCCGGAGAACCGGTCCCGCGGTGCCATCGCCTTCCGAGGCCGGATGATCGAACGGCTTCATGCGGTGGAGGCGTCCCGGATCGTCGCGCTCGCCGATGCCATTGCGGCACGGTCGGCGTGAGCGCGGGGCCCGAGGTCGACTCTCCAAGGATCGACGCCCCCGAAATCGACCTTCGCATCCGCGATCCGCGGTTGAGGGAATGGGGCTTCCCGCGCTGGGGGTCCGCGGCGGCGGCGGGCCTGGATCTCCATGCCTGCCTCGACGAGCCTCTGATCCTGAAGGCCCAGGCCCCCGCCATCCTGATCCCGGCGGGGTTCAGCGTGCTGATCGGCGATCCGGACTGGTGCGGCCTTATCTTCCCGCGTTCCGGACTCGGGCATCGCGACGGCCTCGTCCTGGGAAACGGCGTCGGTGTCATCGATGCGGATTACGAGGGGCCGCTCATGATCTCGGCCTGGAACCGAAATGCGGACCCGGCGGCCACGATAGAAATCCGCCCCGGCGACAGGATCGCGCAACTCGTCTTCACCCGGGTGACGCGGCCCGCCTTCACCATCGTCGACGCCCTCGATCCCGAGGAGCCGGCTCCGCAGTCGGGACGCGGGCAGGGCGGTTTCGGCTCGACCGGCCGACGCTAGGCCCGAATCCGGGGGAGCTGATGGCCTGAAGCGGCATCAGACCGGGTGTACGGCCTCGATTTCGCTTGATGGACACCGTGCCGGGCGCGCGGGCGATGGAACTCCTTGCTTTCACGGTCTAGCTTGCGTGCTTCGCCGCCTTCCGGATCGTCCGGAAGCCCCGGCGGCTTTGCGATGTCCGGAGAGACCGCGTCCCGATGCCCGCCGCGCCCGTATCCGCAGAACTCGCCTCGGCTCTCGTCGCTATCGTCTGTAACGCGACGCCGGCCCGTCTCGTCCTGAACCTGAGGGGGCTCGATTGCGCCATCCGGCTGGTCACCGGGGCGCAGGCCGCGGCGAGCGACGAGCTCTTCAAGCCGGCGGACCTCATCATCGTCATGCATGCGCCGGATGACGGGATCGACGCGCTCACGGCGATCCGCGCCCTACGCAGCCACCCCCGTCATGCCCGCACGGCGATTCTCGTCCTCGGCCCCTCCGCCGCCCTGCGTCCGGCATCCATCGAGGCGGGCGCCACCGACGTCATGATCGATCCCCTCGATCCCCTCGATCTGCAGATCCGGGTGCGCAACCTCGTCGAACTCGCTCTGGCGCGGCAACGCGTCGATCGACAATCGGACGGGATGGATCCGGAGACCGACCGCGCCGGTGTGGATGCGGCCCTCAGGGAGCGCGAGATCATCCGCCGTCTGATGCTGGCCGCCGAGTTTCGTGACGATCAGGCGGGGGATCACCTGACGCGGGTCGCGGGGTGCGCCATCGCCATCGCCGAGGGGCTCGGTCTGTCGGAGGCCGATGCCAACGATATCGCCCTCGCCTCGACGATGCACGATATCGGCAAGATCAGCATTCCCGACAGCATCCTGATGAAGCCGGGCCCCCTGAGCGAAAGCGAGCGCGAGGAGATGAAGCTGCATGCGGTTCGCGGCTACCACGTGCTCCACGACAGTCCATCGCACCTGCTGCGCCTCGCCTCCGATATCGCCCTGACCCATCACGAGCGTTGGGATGGCGGCGGGTATCCGCAGGGCCTCAGCACGACGCAGATCCCCCTCGCCGGACGCATCGTCGCCGTTGCCGACGTGTTCGATGCCCTGATCTCCGAGCGGGTCTACAAGAAGGCCTGGACGCCCGAAGCCGCGCGCCGGCACCTCGAGGAGCATGCCGGCACGCATTTCGATCCGGCCTGCGTCGCCGCCTTCCTGTCGCGCTGGGACGACATTCTCGGGCTCGTCGAGTCCGGCCCGCCCGAGCGGGCAGCCTGAAACCTTCGCGGGATCAGGTATCGGCGACGCCGGCCTCGTCCTGTGCCTGGAGCACGTCCGGCCGCGGCATCGAGATGATGTTGTAGCCGGAATCGACGAAATGGACTTCGCCGGTGACGCCGCCGGACAGGTCTGAGAGCAGGTAGACCGCCGAGCCGCCCACCTCTTCGAGGGTCACGGTGCGGCGCAGGGGGGCGTGCGCCCGCTGGTGGTTGAACATCAGCCGGGCATCGGCGATGCCGGCGCCGGCCAGGGTCCGCATTGGGCCGGCCGAGAGGGCGTTCACGCGGATTCCCTCCGGGCCGAGATCGCCGGCGAGGTAGCGCACGGACGCTTCGAGCGCCGCCTTGGCGACACCCATGACGTTGTAGTTCGGCATGATCCGAGTCGAGCCGCCATAGGTCAGCGTCAGCATCGAACCGCCGTTGCGCATGCGCTTGGCCGCGCGCTGCGCGATCTCGGTGAAGGAGAAGCACGAGATCACCATGGTCCGCGAGAAATTCTCCCGGCTGGTCACATCGACGTAGCGGCCCTTGAGCTGTGCCTTGTCCGAGAACCCGATGGCGTGGACGACGAAATCGATCCCGTCCGTGAAACGCTCGTCCAGGGTCGCGAACAGGGCGTCGACGCTGGCGATGTCTTCCACGTCACAGGGGATGACGACGTCGGATCCGAGCGAGGCGGCGAGCGGCTTGACGCGGCGGCCCAGGGCCTCGCCCTGATAGGTGAAGGCCAGTTCCGCACCATGGGCACGAAGGCTTTTGGCGATGCCCCAGGCAATGGAGTGATCGTTGGCGACACCCAGGATCAGGCCGCGCTTGCCTGCCATCAAACCCGTCATGCGTTTCCCCGCGTCCATCTCGCCGAAGTCTCGGACAATTCCGGCTGTTGTGAAGACGCTTAGCGCGGGCGCGGACAGACTGTCCAATCGGGCCGGGAAGATGGACGAAAGATGGACGTCCAAGCTTGGCTAGCAGGTCGGTCGCCAGAGATGGTCAGAAGTAGCCGCGCGTCTCGTCGAGGGCCGAGTCGACGAGAGATTGTTTGGCATAGATGCAGGCGGTGGCCGCAACACCGACGCCGCCGATCGCGCCCAGGGAAATCAGGATCGTCACCATCGCATCCTCGCCGGCTTCTCTCCACGAAACGCGAGGTTGAATCCGCGGTTCCGGGAAAAAGGCCGACGGCACGCCAGTATGGCCGAAGTACAGGTCGGCGAGCGTGGCCGTTCAGGCGTCGATGTGCTTCAGAACCAGCGTCGCGTTGGTTCCACCGAAACCGAACGAGTTCGACAGGACATGGCCTAGTGTGGCATTGTCGCGGCGCTGCCGCAGGATCGGCATGTCGGCGAAGGCCGGGTCGAGCTCGTCGATATGCGCGCTCTCGCAGATGAAGCCGTTCTGCATCATCAGGAGCGAGTAGATCGCCTCCTGCACGCCGGTCGCCCCGAGGGAATGGCCGGTCAGCGACTTCGTGCCCGAGATCGGCGGGCAATCGTCGCCGCGGCCGAAGACCTCGCGGATCGCCTCGATCTCCTTGAGGTCGCCCACTGGCGTCGCGGTAGCATGCGGGTTGATGTAGTCGATCCTGGCGCCCTTCAGCCCTTCGATCGCCTGGCGCATGCAGCGCACCGCACCTTCGCCGGAGGGAGCGACCATGTCGTGGCCGTCGGAGGTGGCACCGTAGCCGGCGATCTCGCCGTAGATCCGGGCACCGCGCGCCTTGGCGTGCTCCAATTCCTCGAGCACGAGGACGCCGGCGCCGCCGGCGATCACGAACCCGTCGCGGTTGAGGTCGTAGGCACGCGAGGCGCGGGCGGGCGTATCGTTGTAGCGCGAGGACATGGCACCCATCGCGTCGAACAGGACCGAGAGCGTCCAGTCGAGATCCTCGCAACCGCCGGCGAAGATGATGTCCTGGCGTCCGCCCTGGATGACTTCCGCCGCATTGCCGATGCAATGGTTGGAGGTCGCGCAGGCCGAGGAGATCGAATAGTTCACGCCCTTGATCTTGAACCATGTCGCCAGCGTCGCCGACGCGGTCGAGGACATGGCCTTGGGCACCGCGAAGGGGCCGACGCGCTTGGGGCCCTTCTCAAGAGCGATGTTCGCTGATTCGACGATGGATTTCGTCGAGGGGCCGCCGGATCCCATGATGATCCCGGTGCGGTCGTTCGAGACGTCGCCGGCCTCGAGACCGGCATCGCGGATCGCCTGATCCATGGCGATATGATTCCAGGCGGTGCCCCCGCCATGGAAACGCATGGCGCGTCGGTCGACGACACCCTCGGGATCGAGGCTCGGACGTCCCTCGACCTGACTGCGGAAACCGTGTTCTGCATAGGAGGCCGAATGGCCGATGCCGGATTTCGCCTCGCGCAAGGAGGCGAGGACTTCCTGGGTGTTGTTGCCGATGGACGAGACGATACCCATCCCGGTGATGACGACACGCCGCATGGAAACGCTCTTCTCTTTCGCCGAAGCGCGATCGCGCCGACGCCTGTCAGGTAGGACGATGTCGAGGCAATCTCAACCACCGGAATGCCGGTGGCTTCCGAGATGCCTTCGCCGAAGTGGCTAGCTTTGGGCCTGGAACAGGGCGACCCGCAGGTCCTTGGCATCGTAGATTCTGGCGCCGTCCGCTTCCAGCCAGCCATCGGCGATGCCGAGGACGAGCTTGCCCTGGCGGACGCGCTTGATGTCGATGCCGTAGACGACCTTGCTGACGGTCGGGAGGACCTGATCGCTGAACTTGACCTCGCCGACCCCGAGCGCCCGGCCGCGGCCCGGAGCGCCGAGCCAGCCGAGATGGAAGCCGACGAGCTGCCACAAGGCGTCGAGACCGAGGCAGCCGGGCATCACCGGATCGTTCTTGAAATGACAACCGAAGAACCAGAGGTCCGGCCGCACGTCGAACTCCGCCAGCACGTGACCTTTGCCGTAGGCGCCGCCCTCGGTCCCGATCGAGGTGATGCGGTCGAACATCAGCATCGGAGGCAGGGGAAGCTGGGCGTTGCCAGCGCCGAACAGCTCGCCACGGCCGCAGGCCAGCAACTCCTCATGGGAGTAATGGGAGGCGCGGGCAACGGTCTGGTCTGAACCGGCGGGGACGTGCGATTCGGATTCGGAAGACATGATCGGTGTGTCGGTCCTTGGTGGAGGGCGCAGTCGGAACGCCGGACATCGCCCCGGAACGCCGCAGCGACCGTGACGCCCAAAGGTCACGGCCCGTGCGAGCCCGCGAGCGGCGCTTCGTTAACACAGCGGCTTAGCGCCTCAAAACATCTCCTCTCATCTCAATGAAATAGAATGACTTTAAAGAAGACGCATGTTCACAATGCGTAGCCGCTCATCACGACGCTTGGGTTGCGACAAGGGGGGCGGTTCGTATACGGTATTGGATGTATTCTGTTCGTTCGCGAGATGTCAGTACCGCCGATGTCCAACTTGCTGCCGCTGCAGGCCATGCTGAACGCACGTGGCGCTTCCGTCGATTCCGCCTCGGTGGCGGGGCGTCGTGGTTGCCCCTTGTCCGACCTGCGCGATCGCCTGCGTCGCGCCGGTCTCCGGCCCACCCGCCAGAGGCTCTCCCTCGGCTGGCTGCTGTTCGGACGCGGCGACCGCCACCTGACGGCGGAAATGCTCTACGACGAGGCCATGCGCGCCAAGGTGCCGGTCTCGCTCGCCACCGTCTACAACACCCTCCATCAGTTCACCGAAGCCGGGCTCTTGCGCCAGCTGGCCCTCGATGGATCGAAGGCCTATTTCGACACCAACCCGAGCGAGCACCACCACTTCTTCCTCGAAGACGAGGGACAGGTGCTGGACATGCCCGATTGCGGCATCACCGTCGATTCGCTGCCCGACGCGCCCGAGGGCATGGAGATCGCCGGCGTCGAAGTCATCGTCCGCCTGCGCCGCCGGCATGGTGCGCGCGCTTCCTGAAGCGCCCGCCCGCATCTCGAAGGATGGAGCAAGGCCCGGTTCCGCCGGGCCTTTTTCCTAGGCAGCGTATCAGGCCCGCTCAGTCGATCTTCTCGTTGGGATAGACGCCCCAGAGCCGGTCCTGGCGGATATAGCCATCGACATCGCCGCTCTTCTGCGGCAGCGCGACGATCACCCTGCACCAGCTTCCGGTGCAGCTCTTGACGTTGCCGATGACGCCGGCCTGGAGCCTGGCCTCCACGCCCGATCCGTCATCCGCCCGCGCGTGGAGCGGAATCGCGGCATCTCCCCCCTTGGCCGCCATGACGATGGAGGTGCGCCGGCCGGACAGGAGCGAGTGAAGGACCCAGCCCTCCGTGCCTTCGGAATCGCGGATGCGCCGCCATGTTTCGAACTCGGCGACGATCTCGATCGGTAGCCCAGCACGCTGGAACACCCAGAGCGTCCTGTGATCCTTGGACGGACCCTCGCGCAGGTTGACCCGGTCGGTCTTGAGGCTGGCGTAGCGCGGCAGCGGAAGCTTTGTCACCGGCCCGAGGCCCGTCTCCGGGCCGGCACCTGATGCCGGTGCCGCCAGGGCCGCCGACGAAACCGCGAGGAGGGCCGCGGCGAGCCATGACGTGAGGCACGTCACGAAGCCGGTGAAGAGCGGGAGAGCAGGCAGGCGCGTCATCGATCTTCCCAAAGGTTCGCGATCGTCATCGCCACGATCGGCGTCGTGCATCCTCGTCCGCGCGGCCCGCGTGGACGCTGCTTCGAGCGCATCGCGCGCGGGGCACGTTGTGTTCCGTTCCCTCTCTGGTAGAGAGGCCTCGGGAACCGGCAGCCGAGGCGTCGGAGCTACGGGACCTGTCTGGCCGATGCGTGGTTAATACCAGGTCAAGCCTCGGCACGAACCGCGGCTCCCGTTCGCGTCACATGCCGCGCCGGGCGGGCCATCGGAACCATGCGCGGGCGATGACCGGCGCAGCAGAAACGTTCGCGGAGGGTGCATGTCGTCGTTGAAGCGCAAGCCACTCGTAGTGGTCACGCGTCGCCTGCCGGAGGTGGTCGAGGCACGCATGCGCGAGTTGTTCGATATCCGCCTCAACCCCGACGACAAGCCGATGAGCTCCGAGGCGCTGGCCTCCGCGTTGCGCGAGGCCGACGTGCTCGTCCCCACCGTCACCGACGAGATCGATTCCGGCCTCCTCGCCCAGGCGGGGCCGAACCTGCGACTGATCGCGAATTTCGGCAACGGCGTCGACCATATCGATGTCGCCGTCGCGCTGGAGCGCGGCATCACCGTCACCAACACGCCCGGCGTCCTCACCGAGGACACCGCCGACATGACCATGGCCCTGATCCTCGCCGTGGCGCGCCGCGTCACCGAGGGCGCGCGGATCATCCCGGACGACAATTGGGATGCGGGCTGGTCGCCGACCTGGATGCTCGGCCGCCGGATCACCGGCAAGCGCCTCGGCATCGTCGGCATGGGCCGGATCGGCCAGGCTTTGGCTCGCCGCGCCAAGGCGTTCGGGCTGCAGATCCACTATCACAACCGACGCAAGGTGCCCGCTCAGATCGAGCGCGAACTCGACGCGACCTACTGGGAATCCCTCGACCAGATGCTGGCGCGCGTGGATATCGTCTCGGTCAATTGCCCGCACACGCCGGCGACCTACCACCTGCTCTCGGCCCGCCGCCTCAAGCTGCTCAAGCCGGAGGCGATCGTCGTGAACACCGCTCGCGGTGAAGTGATCGACGAGACCGCCCTCGCGCGCCTGATCGAGGCGGGCGAGATCTCCGCGGCCGGTCTCGACGTGTTCGAGCAGGAGCCGGCCGTGAGCCCGCGCCTCGTCAAGCTGGCGCGGTCCGGCAAGGTCGTCCTGCTGCCGCATATGGGCTCGGCCACCCATGAGAGCCGGACCGATATGGGCGAGAAGGTCATCATCAACATCAAGACCTTCATGGACGGGCACCGTCCTCCGGACCGCATCCTGCCCAGCATGCTCTGACCTCGCTGCGGCCGCCGTCGATTCCGTCTCGGGGCTGGCCCCGGGACGACGCGCGAAGGGCGATTTGCACGAGGCTTGCAGGTTTGCGTGTCTATGTGCCGTTGCGTACCCAGGCCGTAGGAACGGGGCCCTGTCCGATACGTTGACCGGCGCCGAGGGCTCGTCGATCGAGCGTCGCGCATCGGGTAGAGTAGGAGCATCATGGCCGCGGAGACCCAGTCGACCGAGGCAAGCAGCGGAGCCACGATACCGTGCGACGATTTTCGTCGCTTCGCGGATTTCGTGCCGTTGATGATGTGGCGCTCCGATACCGAGGGGCAGGCGGTCCACCATAACGAGTGCTGGCTCGACTTCACCGGACGAAGCCGTGACGACGAACTCGGACATGGCTGGCGGCGGGGCCTGCATCCGGACGATTTCGAGCGGCATGCCGCGCTGGTCGCGGAGGCCTTCTCCTCCCGCAATCCGTACTCCATCGAGTTTCGCCTGCGCCGTCACGACGGTGCCTATCGCTGGCTCCTGAACAATGCCCGTCCCCTGACCGAGAACGGGGTCTTCCAGGGCTATCTCGGCTCCTGCTTCGACATCACCGACCGCAAGCGCGCCGAAGAGCATGCCGAGCACGCCCTCGTGGAGAAGGAGGCTCTTCTCGCCGAGGTCTATCATCGCGTGCGCAACAATCTCCAGGTGATGGTCAGCCTGATCGGGCTCTACGGTCGGGCGGCGCCACCACCCTGCCGTGGAAGTTTCGAAGCGCTCGGCCAGCGCGTCCGGGCCATCGCCCTCGTCCAGCAGCATCTGCATGAGGCGCCCCACATCGCCTCCATCGACCTGCGCGACTATCTCCACCGGCTGGCATCCGGCCTCGGCCAGTTGCGCCGGGCCGGCCGCATCGGCGTCGTGGTCGGGGGCAGCGGCACGAGCCTCGTCGAGCCTCGGACCGCCAATGCCCTCGGCATGATCGTCGCCGAAGTCGTGGCCGAATGCCTCGACGCCACGGCGGATTCGGTCTCGTGCACGATCGCGATCACCATCGACGCCAAGGCCGGCGCCCCGGTGCGCCTCACCATCGTATCCGGTGGCGATCAGACGGGGGGCGACGTGCAGGACGTCCCCAATCTCGGGCCGAGACTGGTCGCCGCCTATGCCGCGCAGGCCGAGATCGCGGTTCGCGGCACCGGCACGCATTCCGACCCGATGGAACTGCAATTGCCCGAAGCCCTGGTCCATGCCTCTGAATAGTGGGCTTTTGCGCGAAGACAGGGTCGCTCGGAGGTGGCCCGCTTCCTATATCGATGGGATGAGAGCCGCGTAGCGGCGCCTTCCGCCGGTATTCGCAGGCATCCTGTTCGCAAAGTCCGTTGCGCGAGAGTTCAGCCCACCATCATGCTTCCGCCCATCGAAACGATCATCGACAATTTCGGCATCCTCGACGAGGGGCCGGACCGGTACGAGTACCTGATCGAACTCGGCCGTGCCTTGCCGGCCTTCCCGGACGACCTGCTCACCGAGGAGAACCGGGTCCATGGCTGCGAGAGCCAGGTCTGGGTGGATTCCCACATCGATCGGTCGCAGGAGCCGCCGCGCCTCCACCTGCAGGGAACCAGCGATTCCGTGATCACCAAGGGTCTGATCGCCCTGGTGATGGCCTTGCACGACGGGAAGACGCCGACGGAGATCGCAGACGTCGACGTCTTCCAGGTCTTCAAGCACATCGGCCTCGGCGCCCATCTGACGTCGAAGCGTTCGAACGGCGTCCGCGCCATGGCCGAGCGCATCCACCGGGACGCGATCCGACTGACGGCTTGAGACGATCTACGTGCCTCAAGCCGTCTCGCGCCAGAGGCGCAGGCGCGAGTGGCTCGGCCCTACGGCTTCGCGCTCCAATCCGTAATGTTCCGCCAGACGCGCCAGGGCGATGCGGATGACGACCTTGGCCGAGCGTGCCGGCCAGCGCCGTTCCGCTTCTATCCTCTCCAGTCCCTTGATGAAGCCGCAGAGGTCGATCAGCAGCCCGGACAGGTCGCTGCCAACAGCATTGAGGGCGGCGCGCACGCGCTGTCGGGCGGCCAGCATGGCGTCGGAGCCCGCCGACGGGTCGCGGGGGCCGCCGCCATCGACCTTGACCCCGCTCCAGTCCGATCCCATCCGCGGCATCAGCGCGCCCATCGTCATGTCGCGGCGCAGGCGCTCGCCAGCCTCGAAACAGGCGGCATCGATCAGCGGCGTCCCGTCCCGGTCGCGACGCCGCGCCATCCAGGCGAGGGGGCTCTCGGACACGTCCCGCACCGGACGGCTCGGCTCGCCGTCGCCTTCGAGATCGAGATGCTGGGCGAGATACGGCATGCCCCGCCCGGCTCTCTCGCGCCGTAGCCGGGCGCGGCCTGCGGGGCTGATGGTGAGCCGGGCACGACGCCCCGCCGCCTGCTCGGCGAGATCGCAGGCCACGAGGGCCCGTCCGGCCTGTGCCCCATAGCGCCCGGAACACAGCGAGATCCCTGAACCGCCGCTCCGTACGATGATCTCGCCATCCGTGAGCGGATCGGGCAGCGCATAGGCTCCCTCCTCGTCGAGAGCTTCGAGAAGCCGGGTCGCATCGCGACCGAGATCGACCGGAATGCGCTTGTGGGCCTGTCGCCGACCCGTGTGACGATTGCTGGCGGTCCTAGCTATGTTCATGATATGTTCCATGACGTACGCAGCTGCAAACGCCGCAGCGCCAGGGAAGATAAAGGAAAAATGTCCTAACGCAAGTCTTGACAGAGGTTCGATCGAAGCGGACGAAGGCCGGGCGGCGCTGCTGTGTCGACGCCCGGCCCGATGCCTCAGGCGGCTTCGTCGTAGCTGCCGTTGCGGGTCTGGCCGAGGCCGATCGCCTTGGCGAGATCCGAACGCGCCTTGGCGTAGTTCGGCGCGACCATCGGATAGTCGGAGGGCAGGCCCCACTTCGCGCGATACTGTTCCGGGCTCATGTCGTACTTCGCGCGCAGGTGGCGCTTGAGCGATTTGAACACGCGTCCGTCTTCGAGGCAGATGATGTGGTCGGCAGTCACCGACTTCTTGACGGGAACGGCCGGCTGCTGCGGGGCGGACGCAACTTTGGTCTCGGCCTCACCGGTGACGATCTGGGTCAGAGAAGAGTGGATCCGGGTAATGAGCTGTGCAAGCTCGCCGACCGGGACGGGGTTGTTGCTTACGTAGGCCGAAACGATGTCGACCGTCAGTTCTACGAAGTCGGTCGAATTCTCAATGTCGCTCATTGTCCCAGATATTCCCTTTAGTACGGTATGGTTCAAGAATCGTTTTGCATACAAGCGATGAGCCGCTATGCGGACCGACCAACCGCTGCTGAAACTCGCGGCATCGCAGCGTCACCCACCGATGCTCTACGATGAAGGGCGAGGTAATCGCCATGTCCCTCGTTTATGATATTCAAGTTGATGTCGCAAGACGGTAGTCAGTCCTGAGGATATCCTCAATCGACTTTCCCGAAGGATATTTCAATTTAGCGTGATGTCGTATTGACGCACCATATTGTGTCGTCAAGTGACCATATCGGCAGTTGCAGATATGACCAGATCGCGCGTCGAGGTATGCCTCGATCCTCCGGCGCTGGACTGGCGCCGACTGCAAAAGACTTCTCCTGCCACCTTGCCCGTGAGCGCTGCGTGCGACACATGCAGGTCTCGACGGTGACGGCGACCGAAAACTGCCGCCCCTCACGCTATTGCGCCGACGCTGGTTGGCAACCGTATAGGTCTATCCATGGACGATCTTTTCCACGTGGAAAGCAAGCCGCCCGTCGCTGAGGTGCGATCCCACACGTTCTTCGTCCACGGCCGATCAATTTCTGACAATTACGCTTGGCTGAAGGCGGAGAACTGGCGCGACGTCCTGAAGGATCCTGCTGCGCTTCCGACCGACATCCGCACACATCTCGATGCGGAGAATGCCTATACCCAAGCGGCGCTCGGTGATCTTGGTTCCTTACGGAAGACACTTGTCGCCGAGATGCGCGGGCGCATCCGTGAGGACGATAGCGGCGTGCCCGAGCCGGACGGCCCCTTCGCCTACTACACCCGCCATCGCGAGGGCGGTCAGCATCCCCTCGTCTGCCGCCGCCCGCGAACGGTGGTGGTGATCCCCGGCCAGGGGGCGGAGACGGCCGGAACCGGTGGTCCCGAACCGGGCGAGGTGATCCTGCTCGACGGCGACGAGGAGGGCAGGGGCCTGCCCTTCTTCGAACTCGCGGCGGCAGTGCATTCGGACGATCATGCCCGGCTCGCCTGGAGCGCGGATTCCAAGGGATCGGAGCTCCATACGATCCGTGTCCGCGACCTCGACACGGGCGAGGATCTCGCCGACCGGATCGAGGCGACGACCGGCGAGGTGGTCTGGTCCGCCAACGGGCTGGCGTTCCATTACGTCGCCGTCGATGACAATCACCGTCCCGCCCGCGTCATGCGCCACGTGATCGGCACGGAGCAGGCCAGCGACACGATGCTCTACGAGGAGCAGGATCCTGGCTTTTTCGTGCATATCGAGACGACGCAGTCGCGCGACTACCTCTCGATCACCGCGAGCGACCACGAAACATCCGAGGTCCACCTCCTGGATCGTAAATCCGCGGACGCATCCCTGCTCTGCGTCCAGAAGCGCGAGCCGCTGCTGATCTATTCGGTGGAGAATTGGGGGCCGCACCTCTTCATCCTCACCAATGCCGACGGGGCCGAGGACTTCAAGATCGTCACCACCCGCGTGGAAACGCCAGGCCGCGCCCATTGGACCGACCTGATCCCGCACCGGCGCGGCGTGATGATCCGGCATCAGCACGTCATCGCCGACCATCTCGTCCGGCTAGAGATCGAGAATGCGCGGCCGCGCATCATCGTTCGCGATTCGAAGGGCAGCGAGCACAGCGTGGCCTTCGCCGAGGAAGCGTATTCGCTCGGCCTCCAGCCCGGGCACGAATTCGAGACGGCGGTGATCCGTTTCACCTATTCCTCGATGACGACGCCGGCCGAGACCTACGATTACGATTGCTCCACGCGCGCCCGGCAATTGCGCAAGCGACAGACGATCCCGAGCGGACACGATCCCGCCGCCTACGTGACGCGGCGGATCTTCGCCACGGCGCCGGATGGCGAGAGCGTGCCGATCTCGCTGCTCCACCGCCGTGACCTCGTCCTCGACGGTTCGGCGCCGCTCCTGCTCTACGGCTACGGCTCCTACGGCACGCTGATGCCGGCCTCTTTCCGCACCAACCTGTTGTCCCTGGTGGATCGCGGCTTCGTCTACGCCATCGCGCATGTCCGCGGCGGCACGGAGAAGGGCTGGCACTGGTACATGGACGGCAAGCGGAACAAGAAGCCGAACACCTTCTCGGACTTCGTCGCCTGCGGCCGCGCCCTCGCGGAGGCCGGGTACACGACGCCGGGGCGGATCGTCGCCCATGGCGGATCGGCCGGCGGGATGCTGATGGGGGCGGTGGCCAACCTCGCGCCCGAACTCTTCGCCGGGATCGTCGCCGACGTGCCGTTCGTCGACGTGCTCAACACCATGCTCGACGGCGACCTGCCGCTCACGCCACCGGAATGGCCCGAATGGGGCAATCCGGGCGCGAGCGTGGAGGCGTTCGAGACCATCCTCTCCTACTCGCCCTACGACAACGTGGCGGCCAAGGCCTATCCGGCGATCCTTGCGCTCGGCGGTCTCACCGACCCGCGCGTGACCTATTGGGAGCCGGCGAAATGGGTCGCACGCCTGCGCGCCACGATGACGGGGGGAGGGCCGATCTTCATGCGGGTCAACATGGAGGCCGGCCATGGCGGGGCGGCGGGGCGCTTCGACCGCCTGGAGGAAGTCGGCCTGATCTACGCCTTCGCGCTGCGGGCGGTGGGCAGGGCCGAGGCCTGATGGCCCTGACGGCCTGACCCTTCAGAGATCCGCGGCGCCTCAGGGCTGCGGAATCGCCTGGGGCGCCGCGTTCTGGCGTGCGGCGTCCTCGTCGGCACGGAGGCGGGCGCGCCGCTCCGCCTCCTCGGACGCGGCCCTCTCCGCCGCCGCCTTTTCCGCCGCAGCCTTGTCGGCCGCGGCTTTGAGCGCGGCGGCGCGAGCCTTGTCCATCTCGATCCTGGCGCGTCGGCGCTGGCGCTCAAGCTGGTCGGCCTCGAACAGCTCGATCTTCTCGAGTTCGCGCTGGAGCACCATCGCGGCGAGGCCGTTGGTCAGCGGCCCGGTATCGACGCTGCGCTCGGGCTTGGCGATGGGGCCGGAATAGCCGAGCTGGACCGCTGGACTTCCGGCTGTCCATCCCTTCGGGGCTCTGTCGCTCGTCAACGTGCCGCGCGCCTCGACCCGTCCGGTGGCGAGGTTGACGGACAGGGTACCGGCCCAGCGCGGTCCGCCGAGATCGAAGGCGACGGGGCCTGCCCGCAACGACCCGCCGACGAGGGTCGTCGGCGCCGTCACACTTCCCTTCACCGCCATCGGCGCGGCGGCGAGCTCCTCGGCGACGAGGGTCTGGAGGCGCCCGTCACGCAGCGGATCGTCCTCGGCGAGAACCCGGACGAGGGCGCGCTCGATCCCGCCGGGGTCGCCGCCGGGAAGAACGAGATCCGTCAGGCCGAGATCGCCGCTGCCTCCGAGGTTGTTCGCCATGCTGGCGAGGCTCTGGCCCGAGGCACCGAAGCGCAGGGACAGGCTGGCTCGTCCGGAGACGGGTCCCGGACCGGCGAGGTCGGCGATGGACGCGTCGCTCAAGGACCCTTCGCCGGAAATGGCCGCGGCACCGCCCTGCCGGGACAGGGTGACGCTGCCGGTGAGGCGGCCTCCGGCGACGCGGCCGTTGAAATCGCGGAGCGTCAGGACGCCGTTGTCGAGCCGGGCACCGAAGGCCGCACCCTCGGCGGTGAAGCGGCGGCCGAGATCGAGGGCATCCACCCTGACCTCGAGGTCGATCGGCGGCCGGGACGGCGGAGGAGCCGCGAAACGCGCCCCGTCGCCGGCATCCGGCTTCTTCGCCTCGGTCGGAATGATCAGGGCCGAAGCGAGCCAGGGCAGTGAGAGCCGGCCCAGGGCCACGCTGCCGAAGATGTCGCCGTCGGGCGAGCGGTTGAGATTGGCGAGGACCGTGCCTTCCGCGATGCGCCCCGTCACGTCCGCATGGGCATCGCGCCCGGCCCGCGACAATCCCACCTGGAACTCCGCCGGCAATGGTGAGGGCAGGGCGGCCGTGCTGCCGGCGAGCATGAGGAAGGGGGCGAGGTCGGAGGTCTTCACCTGGATCTCGCCCGCTTCCGGCGGCGCACGGCCCGGCCCGGGCACGACCGGCTTCACCGTGGAGAGCGTGAGGTCGGCGATGGTGCCGGAGATGTCGAGGCCGAGGGGCGGCACCGATCCGTCGGCGGTGGTCCGGCCGCGCGTTCCGGTGATGCGCAGGGCCGCTCCCTTGCGCAGAGCGGCCACGTCCTCCCGCTCGAACCAGCGGCCGGCGATGGGCGTCGTGAGTTCGAGCGAAAGATTGTCGATGCGGCCGGCCCGCGCGAGCAGATCGAGGTCGAGGTTGCCGCCCGCCGCGGTTCCGCTGGCGCTGGTGCGCAGCGTGTCGGCGGCACCCGCTTCGCGCTCCAGGGTCACGGCGAGATCGAGGGCGCCGGCGCGCAGGAAGGCCGGGATCATCCGGGCTTCGGCGATCCAGATCCGGTCGAGGAGAGCCATCAGGGGAGCGGCCACGGGCGCCGACATCCGGCCCGAGATGCGGCCGGACCCGTCAGGGGCGATCCGGCCGGAGAGCTTGGCGTTGGCACCGGCGAGGTCGGTGACGTCGAGGCTGCCGACATCGAGGCTCGCCCCGTCGGATTGGATGCTCGCCGCGATCGTACCGTTGCCCGAATGGGCGCCGGCGGGTCCGTAGCGCACGTCCCGCGCCTGGATCGTCAGGCCGATATCGTGGTCGTGCAGCCCGTTGAGCACACCGCCGAAGGCCGGCAGGGTGGCGATGTCGATGCCCTGGGCCGAGAGCTGGGCGTCGAACCGGCCGCGCCCGGCCGCTTCCGCCTGGGTAAAGCGGGCATTTCCGGTGATCCGCGCCTCGCCGAGGGAGAGGCGCAGATTGCGCAGCGACACGGTGGGGCTGGCCGCCGACAGATCCGCCGAGGCC
This sequence comes from Methylobacterium marchantiae, assembly GCF_022179405.1. GTDB lineage: Bacteria > Pseudomonadota > Alphaproteobacteria > Rhizobiales > Beijerinckiaceae > Methylobacterium > Methylobacterium marchantiae. The sequence goes on along the minus strand of NZ_BPQT01000033.1, from coordinate 81,892 downwards.
TGGATCGGTCGGCCGTCCATCACCGCGATGGCCGGACCGCCGAGGCCGAACTTGCGCAGGTAGCGGCCGAACCCGTCCGATGCGGCCGCGTCGAGGGAGACGTTGCCGGTGAACCGCGGCGTCGGCTGCGTATCGAGCTCGCCGGAGGCGGTCAGCGCCGCCTCTCCCGGGGCCGTCACCGAGAAGCGCCGGAGCGCGAGGCCTCCGGTCCGGTCGAACGTGCCGGACAACCGGAGATTTGACCATTCGTCGAGACCGAGGGCGATGCTCTCCAGGGACAGGTCGAGATCGACCATCATCGGCAGTTCGGAGCCGGCCCTCGGCATACCGCGCGCGAGGAGGGCCTGTCCTCCGGTGGAGAGCAGGAAGGCGTCGAGGTCGAGGCGACGGGCCTCCAGCGTCAGGGCCGCCCTCCAGCTCCGCAGGTCGATCCGTCCCGTGCCGGCGAGACGCATGGCCTGGCCGCCGGGATCGATCTCGGCCTTCACCTCGGAGAAGCGCACCAGGGGGCCGCGCGCCTTGAATGCGCCGCCGAGGGAGAACGGCAGGTAGGCGCCCGCCACCTGGACAGGCGGCCCGACCACGATCCGGGCCGTCCCCTCCGCCTTCGGGATCATCGCCCGCAGGGTGCCGGCCGCCGGCGGGGCCTCGCCCGCCATCGGCTCGAGCCGGATGCGGGTGTCGGCCTCGAAACGCGGATGGGTGTCGCCGCCGCCGGAGAACTTCACGGCGACGCTACCGTCATCCGCGGGCTCGCCGGTGGCGATGCGGAAGGGAACCGCGCCGGACATTCCCTCGATCCGCCACGGCCCGAGGAGGCGGGGCGCGGAGAGATGCACCGTCTCGGCCCTGACCTGATCGGTGCGCCCGCTCCGCGGCACCAGGGTGGTCAGGATGACCTGCCCGATGGACAGGCCCTCAATGGCGAGATCCTGGGAGGACAAGGTTTGGTAGAGGTCGGCGGGCAGGCGGACCGCGTCGTCCTCGCTGATCGGCAGCTTGATCTCGGCGCGCCCGATCCGCGTCTCGGTGAAGCGGATCTCGCCCGTGAGGAGCGGCGAGAGCGCGATCTCGGCCTTGACGAGCTGGAGGTCGAGGGCCGGCCTGTCGGCCTGTCCGCCAATGCGCAGGCGGTCGACGCGCAGGCTCGGCGAGGGCAGGAGCCTCACCCTGATCCGCCCTTCGGTATGGGCGTCGAGGCCGAGGGAATGCCCGATGGTCCGGTCGACCAGCGTGCGGTAGCTCTCCCAGGCCACCAGGGGCGGGACGGCGAGGGCCGCGACGAGGATCAGGATGACGGCGCCCGCCAGCGCGGTCAGGATGTCTCGCACCGTCTTGGTTTCCGCCTCGCTCCGCCCCGGCCTCGGGGCTGGTCCTGCGGCGGGCACGTCGTCTCACCGGTCATGATGCCCGGTCGCGCCCCCACGCCTTGCGGCATAGCACAACGGCCCCGGCTTCGCGCCAGGGCCGAGGCTGATCGTCAACAGGGGCGGCGTCTGCCCGGCCCCGGCCGGTTCAGCGGCGCGGGACGACGCTGGGTCCGGTCGGCGCCGGACGGGTAACCTCGTTGCGCTGCATCTGCATCCGGATCTGGTTGTTCTCGAATTGCTGCTGATGCCGGACGCCGCGGATTTCGCTCTGGGTCGCGAGGCGGTCGTTGGTGTCGTTGAGCGACCGCGTGCCGGGCGACTGGGCCATGGCCGGGGACAGGCCGAGACCCGCGGCCACGGTCAGGGCGGAGAGGGCGGAAAACAGGGCGGCACGCATGAAACGTCCTTCGTGGATGATCGTCACGTTATGGTGAGACGACGCCCGAGGGGAAACCGCGGTTCCGATCCTGCATGCAATTCGGACCCGGGCCGTCGCCCCGACCCTCGACGCCGTTCGCGTTTTGGTCCAGGGATGCAGGCATGAAACAGCATCCCGACGCAGCGGCGGCCACCGTGCCGGCCCCGGCCTCCGGCGTGGCGGCCGAGGCCGCGCAGACCTCCATCGCCGCCCGTGCCATGGCCTCCCTCAGGCCGCAGGGCTCGCCCTATCTCGAAGGGCTGAACCCCGAGCAGCGCCGGGCCGTCGAGACCACGGAGGGGCCCGTCCTGGTGCTCGCGGGCGCCGGCACCGGCAAGACCCGGGTGCTCACCACGCGGATCGCCCACCTCGTCTCGACGGGCAAGGCGCGGCCCTACGACATCCTGTCGGTGACCTTCACCAACAAGGCCGCGCGCGAGATGAAGCACCGGATCGGCGCCCTCATCGGCCCGGCCGGCGAGGGGATGCCGTGGCTCGGCACCTTCCATTCCATCGGCACCAAGATCCTGCGCCGGCATGCCGAGATGGTCGGGCTGAAATCCGACTTCACGATTCTCGGCATGGACGACCAGCTGCGCCTGATGAAGCAGGTCATCGTCGACCAGAACATCGACGAGAAGCGCTGGCCCGCCCGCGCCCTGTCCTCGGCCATCGACGGTTGGAAGAACCGCGGCCTCCTGCCCGAGCAGGTGCCACCCGGCGAGGCTGGGGCCTTCGCCTTCGGCAAGGGCGGCGCTCTCTACACCGCCTATCAGGCGCGGCTGCTCACCCTGAACGCCGCCGATTTCGGCGATCTCCTGCTGCTCTGCCTCAAGCTGTGGCGCGAGAACCCGGACGTGCTCGCCAATTACCAGCAGCGCTTCCGCTACATCCTGGTGGACGAGTACCAGGACACCAACGTCGCCCAGTATCTCTGGCTGCGCCTGCTGGCGCAGGGCCACCGCAACGTCGCCTGCGTCGGCGACGACGACCAGTCGATCTACGGCTGGCGCGGGGCCGAGGTCGACAACATCCTGCGCTTCGAGCACGACTTCCCCGGCGCCGTGGTGGTGCGGCTGGAACGCAACTACCGCTCCACGGGCCATATCCTCGCCGCCGCCTCGGGGCTGATCGCCAAGAACGAGGGCCGCCTCGGCAAGACCCTCCGCACCGAGGACGTGGCCGGGGAGAAGGTGACGGTGTCCGGCGCCTGGGATTCCGAGGAAGAGGCGCGCCAGCTCGGCGAATCCATCGAGAGCCTGCAGGCCAAGCAGCACCCCCTCTCCGAGATCGCCGTGCTCGTGCGGATCTCGGCGCAGATGCGCGAGATCGAGGACCGTTTTGTCCAGCTCGGTCTGCCCTACCGCGTCATCGGCGGCCCGCGCTTCTACGAGCGCGCGGAGATCCGCGACGCGCTGGCGTATCTCCGCGTCACCATGAACCCGGCCGACGACCTCGCCTTCGAGCGCATCTTCAACACCCCCAAGCGCGGCCTCGGCGACGCTACCTTGCAGATCCTGCACGGCTATTCCCGCTCGCAGCGCGTGCCGCTGCTCCAGGCGGCGCGCAGCCTGATCGAGACCGACGAGCTGAAGCCGCGCGCCCGCTCGGGCGTGCGCGCGCTGGTGGAGAGCTTCTCCCGCTGGGCGCGGATGGTCGGCACGCAGCCCCATTCCGAGGTGGCCCAGACCATCCTGGAGGAATCCGGCTACACGGAGATGTGGCAGAAGGACAAATCCGCCGACGCGGCAGGTCGCCTGGAGAACCTCAAGGAGTTCGTGCGCTCCATGGAGGAGTTTCCGGATATGGCCGCCTTCCTCGAACACGTCTCCCTGGTGATGGAGGCGAGCGAGCAGGAGGGAGCCGACAGGGTCTCGCTGATGACGCTCCACGCCGCCAAGGGGCTGGAGTTCGACACCGTGTTCCTGCCCGGCTGGGAGGACGGCCTGTTCCCCAACCAGCGGGCGCTGGACGAGAGCGGCCGGGCCGGCCTGGAGGAGGAGCGTCGCCTCGCCCATGTCGGCCTGACGCGAGCCCGCAAGCGCGCCAAGCTGTCCTTCGCCGTCAACCGGCGCATCCACGGCCTGTGGTCCTCCACCGTGCCGAGCCGCTTCATCGACGAGTTGCCGGCGAGCGCCGTGGACGTGGTCGATGCCCCGGCGCATTTCTCCGCCGGCGCCTCGCGCTTCGACCGCAACCCGACCCCGTTCGGTTCGTCCTACGCGACGCCGGGCTGGCAGCGGGCGCAGGCCAATACGGCCGGCAACCAGGGTTTCGGCCAAAGTAGCGGACAAGGTTTCGGACGATCGTCCTCGTCCGGCCGGAACAATGGCGGCCCTCGCCAGATCGAGGGTGAGCTGGTCGCGAAGTCGACGGGGGCGCCATCGGCGTTTTCGGACGGGATGCGGGTCTTCCACACCAAGTTCGGCCCCGGCAACGTGGCGGCCGTGGACGGCAACAAGCTCACCGTTGACTTCGACAAGGCCGGCCGCAAGATGGTCCTCGACAGCTTCATCCAGCCAGGATGATGCGTCCCGCCGGCCGCAGCCGACAGGTGTCGCGGTCCCGGCCGGTTCCGCCCCTCGCGAGGGGCCATGGAGGCCGTGGTCGAGATGGATGCTTCGTCATCCCGCTGTCTCCCTCTCGAAGAACCGTTCTCGACTGTCGTTTCCGCGTCCTCGACACGAAATTCTGCCACAGGATCGAGAATTCGCTCCGTCATGCCGCTGTCGCCACATGCACGGCATGCTGTGTGCGTGGGTGATTCGTGGCTCATCGACGCGGGGGGCGAAACTTTCGCGGGAGCCGGGACATCCTCAGACCAAGTCGTCCACAGGCGATGCTGAGATACATGGAACTGATAGACCTGCCATCGGATTATCTTGTTAAGGATTAAGGAGGATAGTGTAGGAAATCTTATCAGGGGCAGGGCGCGTAAGCAGGTCGAAGATCAGTTGAACCCTAGTTGGCAAGTCCAGTTGGAGTGTTGATCGATGAAAAGACGGCGCACACGACTTGAGCTGGTAGAGGACCGCCCGGTGCGGCTGCACCGCACCCGGTTCGACGACGAGCGTAACTTAAGCCCGATCCAGCCTCTCACCGACCGGCAGGCGGAATACCTGGACGCCCTCGCCGTCAACAAGCAGGTCATCGTCCTTGGACCGGCCGGCACCGGCAAGACCTACATCGCCGGAACCCGCGCCGCGGACCAGCTTCGCCAGCGCCGTATCGCCAAGGTCATCATCACCCGCCCCAACGTTCCGTCGGGCCGCTCGCTGGGCTTCTTCCCCGGCAGCCTCGAGGAGAAGATCGCACCCTGGGTCACGCCTCTGACCGAGACGATGAAGGAGCGGATGGGCGACGCCGCCTACGAAATCGCCATGAAGACCGGCGACATCGAGGTCGTTCCCTTCGAGGTCATGCGCGGACGCACCTTCAAGAACTGCCTCGTGATCCTCGACGAAGCGCAGAACACCACCACCGCCGAGATCAAGATGTTCCTGACCCGCATCGGAGACGATTGCCAGGTCATCATCAACGGCGACGTGTCTCAGACCGACCTGCGCGAGACGTCGGGCCTCAGAACCGTGATCCATCTCGTGAAAAGCCGCATGATGCAGATCCCGATCGTCGAATTCACCCTCGACGACATCGTTCGCTCGGGCATCTGCGCCGAATGGGTACGGGCTTTCGAGGAAACGAAACTCTGACTTGAGTGTTGTCTGCGGCGGGCCGAACCGGGCCCGCCGCACGTCTCGACGTGCGGCAATCATCTCTCCGGCATCAGCGGGGGGGATTATTCCGAGCGTCGCGCTCGGGAAAAAGAGAACGGAAACGCCCGATGAGAAAATTGATCTTCGCCCTCGCCATGGTCGGAAGCCTCGGTGCCGCCGGCCTCGCGACGAGCGCTTCGGCAGCCCCCGGTGCGCCGATGGGCGTGACCTCCTCCGAGACCGTTACCCCCGTCCGCATGCACCATGCCGAGCGCCGCATGATGCACCGTCGCATGCATCGCAAGCACCACATGCGCATGCACCGCAACCACATGCGTCATCGGATGATGCATCGTCGTATGAACCGCATGTGATCGCTGCCGCGATCCTGGATGTCGTCTGAATGAGAAAAGGGCCCCATCGGGGCCCTTTTTACGTCGCGGATCGAAAGAGGGCGGGCGCTCAGAGTTTCGGCGCTGCCGTCATGGCTTTCGGCGCTGCGTCCTTCGCCGCCGCCTCCTTCGAGGGAGCCGCCTTGGTGGATGCCGTCTTGGATGCCGGCGAGGTGGCATTGCCCGGGGCCTTGCCGGCCTTGGCCGGTTCGGCGACCGTCGTGGCCTTCGGCCCGACGGCGCCCGTGACCGACGGCGCGTTCAGAACATGAGCGCTCGGGATATGGGCGGTATGGACGGGCTTGCCCGGCTTCTGCGCCGGCTGGACCGTTTCCGCCGCGACGGCGGCCGGGATGGTGGCGGCGTCGGCCGAAGGCGTCGCTGGCGTGGGTGAGGTCTTGGGGGTGAAGAGGCTGCCGAGGACCTTCGTGTAGGAAGGCGAATCGGCGTCGGCATCGGCGACCATGACCCGTGCCGGCTTCTGCGGCTCGGGCGCCGCATCCTTCTTCGCCACCACGCTTCCGGGCTTGGTCTTGTCGGAACTCGCCTTGAGGGCCGCCGCTGCGGCCTTCGTCGGGATCGGGGCCTCGGCGGCGGCGATCATGACCGGGCGACCCTTGGCGTCCACCTCGATCTCGCGCTCTCCGGCAGCCAGGCTCTCGGGCCGGCTCACCTCGCCGAGATGGTGGCGCGCATAGTCCTTCGGGTCGTAGGGGCCCTCGGGTTCGTCCTTCTTCGTCAGGTTGGCGAAGGCCAGGGTCGAGGGCGGAGCCTGCGGCCGGAACACCGGGTTCTGGCCGCCATCGTCGTAGACCACCCGGGTCGCGGGGGTACCCTTGGCGATCAGTTCGGCGATCTGCTGATTGTCGTGGGCGCGCTTCTCGGCCACCAGCGTGTCGACCTTCGGCGAGCACGACCCCGCCGCCACGTCCTGTCCGCCGAAGACGTAGCGCGTGCCGCAGACGTTCACCCGCGGCTCGTCGCGCAGGGCTTCGAAATAATCCGAGCCCTCCTTCAGGTTCTTCCAGAACGGCGCGTTCGGGTCGTTGCGGTACTTGGCGAAGTTCTGTGCCGTCATCCGGAACGGATAGGACTGGAACTGGAACGCGCGCTGGCCGCCGGCGAAGGAATCGCGCGCCAGGGCGTAGAGCTCGCCCATGGATTCGTCGGTCATGGCGAAACAGCCCGACGACGAGCAGGTGCCGTGAACCATGATGTAATTGCCGGTCCGGCCGTTGGCCCGATCGTAGGTGTTCGGGTAGCCGGTATCGAACGAGAGGTAGTAGGACGAGTTCGGGTTCATCTGCCCCGGCGTGACCGTGTAGAAGCCCTCGGGAGCCTGCCGGTCGCCCTGCTTGGTCTTGGGGCCGAGCTGGCCCGACCAGCGGCAGATCGGGAAGGTCTTGAGCAGCGCGTACTGACCGTTCGTACCGCGCTTCCACACCTCCATCTCCGCTTCCTTCTTATAGGCGCGGATCAGGATCGGATCGTTGGTGGACATGCCCTTCTGGGCCATCAGCGCCAGGGTCTTGGCGGGAACGGGCGTGAGAGCGCGCAGCGGGACGCCGCCGCCCATCGAGCCATCCTGGCAAGCGGTGAGGGAAACGGCGAGCGCAGCGAAACCGGCAGCCATAGCCAAGCGTAAAGCCAGCGGGCGCAAAGCCATGGGGAACCCCGTCCTCATTCATGCGTCCGCGGGATCTCGCCCGTCGAACGCCACTCCCCAACCCATTAGCGTCGTTAAACTTACCCGGTTGTTACCGCAAGAAGACGCAAATGGCCGGACGTGCAGGGTGTGGATTTCGGTGGCTCACACACCACGGGCACCAAGTTGCCGCAAAGTGAGGATCGGTCCTTCGTGGTGAGATGCCCGTGAGCGCTGGGATCGGCTTGATTCCGCTGGTATTTCAAGTGCGGTACCGGCCCCCGTCGTGGTGCGCGGCGGCGGAGCGAACTCGATGATCGCGAGCCAAATGAGGACTTTAACAAACCCCTCATCGGTTCCCTTGTCGTAATGCGCCAAAACGACGCAGGAAGCCTATGGGCTACAGCCGGCGGCCGATGTCGAGGAACTTCGCGGCGCGGCGGTCGCGGATCTCGTCGGGGCTCAGTCCGTCGAATTCCGAGAGCGCCCTCGACACCGCCTTGCCCGTATTGGCGATCGCCGCCTCGCGGCCGCGATGGGCGCCGCCGGTGGCTTCCGGGATGATGCCGTCGATGATCCCGAGGCGGAGGAGGTCCTGCGCCGTGATCTTCATGGCGGTGGCGGCATCCGCGGCGCGGCCCTGGTCGCGCCAGAGGATCGAGGCCGCGCCCTCCGGCGAGATCACGCCGTAGATCGCGTGTTCCAGCATGAGCACCCGGTTGGCGGTGGCGAGCGCGATGGCGCCGCCCGAGCCGCCCTCGCCGATGACCACGGCGACGTTGGGAACGCCCAGCGCGAGGCAGGCCTCGGTGGAACGGGCGATGGCCTCGGCCTGGCCGCGTTCCTCCGCCTCGATGCCCGGGAAGGCACCGGCCGTATCGACGAAGGCGAGGACGGGCAGGCCGAATCGGTCGGCCATCTCCATCAGCCGCACCGCCTTGCGGTAGCCCTCCGGCTTGGCCATCCCGAAATTGTGGCGCAGCCGGCTCTCGGTCGTGGAGCCCTTCTCCTGGCCGAGCACGCAGACGGCGCGCCCCTCGAAACGGCCGAACCCGGCGACGATGGCCTCGTCCTCGCCGAAGGCGCGGTCGCCCGCCAGCGGCGTGAACTCGGTGATGAGCCCGGCGCAATAATCGATGAAGTGCGGGCGCTGCGGATGGCGCGCCACCTGTGTCTTCTGCCAGGGCGTCAGGGTGGCGTAGATGTCGGAGAGGGCGGAGGCCGCCTTGGCCTCGAGCCGGCCGACCTCCTCGCTGATGGAGACCGCGCCGTCGCGGGCGGCCATGGTCCTCAGCTCCTCCAGTTTGGATTCGAGCTCGGCCACCGGCTTCTCGAAATCGAGATAGGAGCGCGTCACCGACATCGGTCAGAGATCCTTGTTCGTCGCCATGGGCGCGCCGGGAGGCCGTGTCGGGTACGACGGCGACGGCAGGCGTCCTGTGCGGGCGGGGAAAGCCGCGACTATGGCCGGGGGTGTTGGCGAAGGAGCATCGCCTGTCAACCATTTCGGACTGCCGAGCCCGCCTTCGCCTCCCGCGGCGATAGCCATGAGCTTGGCCCTGGGTCATGGTGGCGTCATCGTTGCACGCCCACCCTGTCTGCTCGTGCAGGGCGTCGCGAGACGCTTCGAAGAGGTCCGCGCCCGTGACTGCGTTTCCCAGCGGCGAATCCCACGTTCTCGTGCTCCAGGGCGGCGGAGCGCTCGGTTCGTATCAGGCCGGCATCTACGAGACGCTGTCCATCGAGGGCATCGCGATCGACTGGGTGGCCGGCATCTCCATCGGCGCGATCAACGCCGCCCTCATCGCCGGCAACCCGCCCGAGCGTCGGGTGGAGCGGATGCGGGCATTCTGGGAGCAGGTCTCCTCGGGTGTGATGGGCTCGCCCTGGTTCCCCGGCGAACAGGCGCGGGCGGCCTTCAACGAGGCCAGCGCCAACTGGATCGCCACCTTCGGCGTGCCCGGCTTCTTCTCCCCGCGCTTCCCTCCGGCGACCTTCTACCCGCCCGGCGCACCGGAGGCGCTGAGCTACTACGATACCGCTCCGCTGAAGGCGACGCTGGAGCGGCTGGTGGATTTCGACCTCGTCAACGAGGGACGGACCCGGCTCAGCATCGGCGCGGTCAACGTGCGCACCGGCAACTTCGTCTATTTCGACAATCGCTGCGACCGGATCACGCCCGAGCACATCATGGCCTCGGGCGCCCTGCCGCCCGGCTTCCCGCCGGTGACGATCGACGGCGAGCAGTATTGGGACGGCGGCATCGTCTCGAACACGCCGCTGCAATACATCCTCGACGAGGAGCGCAGCCGCGACCTCGTGATCTACCAGGTCGACCTGTTCGCCGCGCGCGGGCCGATGCCGCGCAACCTGATCGAATCGGCCGAGCGCGAGAAGGACATCCGCTTCTCGAGCCGGACGCGGCTCAACACCGACATGAACCTCGAATCGCGCAAGGCCAAGGCCGCGTTCCGGCGCCTGGCCGAGAAGCTGCCGCCGGAGCTGATGAGCGACGAGGACGTCACCTACCTGCGCCAGGTCACCCATGCCAACTTCACCACGGTGATGCAGCTGATTTACCGCCGGAAGGCCTATGAGGGGAACTCGAAGGATTACGAGTTTTCCCGCGCCACCATGCTCGAACATTGGGCGGCGGGCGCCGGTGATCTGCGCCGGTCCCTGCGCGCGCCGGCCTGGCGGGAGCGGGTGCAGGACGAGACCGGCGTCGCCGTGTTCGACCTGACGCGGGACGCCCGCGACTGACGCCGCCCTGACCCCCTACCCGGGAGCCCCACGCCATGACCCGCGACGAGATCCTGCACGTTCCCTCGATGCCCGCCTTCAGCCCGAGCTATCCGCGCGGGCCGTATCGCTTCCTCAGGCGCGAATATCTCATCGTCACCTACGAGACCGACGCCGAGGCCCTGCGCCGGGCGCTGCCGGAACCCCTGGAGCCGCATCCCGAGAACCTCGTCTATTACGAGTGGATGAAGATGCCGGATTCCTCCGGTTTCGGCGATTACGAGGAGAGCGGGTCGGGTGCCGTCGCCACCTATAACGGCGAGGCATGCAATTTCTCGATCCAGATGTATCTCGACGACGAGCCGCCGATCACGGCCGGCCGCGAGATCTGGGGATTCCCGAAGAAATGGGGCGTTCCCCGCCTCAAGATCACGAAGGACACCCTCACCGGCACGCTCCATTACGACGAGGAGCGGGTGGCGATGGGCACCATGACCTACAAGCACAAGAGCCTGGAGAACGAGCTCGACGCAGTGAAGGCCGGGCTCGGCCGGCTCAACGTGAACCTCAAGCTCCTTCCCGACGTCACCGGCGCCCCGAAGGTGGCCCAGCTCGTCGGCTATCGCCTGGAGGACATCACCGTCCACGGTGCCTGGGACGGCGAGGCCCGCCTTGACTTGATCCCGCACGTGAACTGTCGCGTCGCCGACCTGCCGGTGAAGCGCATCGTCGGCGGCCGGCACATGATCGTGGACTTCACCTTGCCGTACGGGCAGGTGCTGCACGACTATCTCGCCTGAACGCGCCGACACGGACGGAGATTTCCATGAGCCTGACTTCCAAGACCGCCATCGTCACGGGGTCCACCAGCGGCATCGGCCTCGCCTATGCCCGCGCCTTCGCCAAGGAGGGCGCCAACGTCGTCATCAACGGTTTCGGCAAGCCGGAGGACATCGAGAAGGAGCGCGCCGGGATCGAGGCGGAATTCGGCGTGAAGGCCGCCTATTCCCCGGCCGACCTCACCAAGCCCGGCGAGATCGAGGGGCTGATCCGGCTGGGCGAGGAGACCTTCGGCTCCGTCGACGTGCTCGTGAACAATGCCGGCGTCCAGTACGTCTCGCCGATCGAGGATTTCCCGCCGGAGAAGTGGGAGCAGATCATCGCCCTCAACCTGTCCTCGGCCTTCTACACCATGCGCTACGCCATCCCCGGCATGAAGAGCCGCAAATGGGGCCGGATCATCAACACCGCCTCGGCGCATTCGCTGGTCGCCTCGCCGTTCAAATCCGCCTACGTCTCGGCCAAGCACGGCATCGCCGGCCTCACCAAGACCGCGGCCCTCGAACTCGCCACCCACGGCATCACCGTGAACTGCATCTCGCCGGGCTACGTCTGGACGCCGCTGGTCGAGGCGCAGATTCCCGACACGATGAAGGCGCGGGGCATGACAAAGGAGCAGGTCATGAACGACGTGCTGCTGGCCGCCCAGCCGACCAAGGAATTCGTCACCGTGGCGCAGGTGGCGGCGCTTGCCGTGTTCCTGTGCTCGGACGCCGCCAGCCAGATCACCGGGGCGAACATCCCCATGGATGGTGGCTGGACGGCGCAGTAGGCGGGCAACAAAAAGCCCGCCCCGTCGGGATGACGGGACGGGCTCGTTGGGAGCGGAGTGCCGGCTCAGCGGCGGCCGTGCAGCAGCAGGGCGAGGCCGTAGCCGACGGCGCCAGCGATCACCAAGGCGATGAGCGGGTTCTCCTCGACGCGGCTCTCCACCGCGCGGGCGCCGTCGCGGACATAGGAGCCGCCGCGGTCATAGGCGTCGCCGGCATAATCCGAGACGTTGTCGGCGACGTCGCGCAGGGTGTCCTTGGCCTGGCCGTAGACTTCCTGGGCGCGCCCTTCGGCCTCGCGGTAGCGGCCTTCCGCCGACGAACGCGACGATCCGACGGCATCGCCGATGGCGCTCTGTGCGCGGCCGCCGAGGTCCTTGGCCGCTCCGACGACTCGATCCGTATCAACCATTGGTCTGCTCCTTGAAAATCGATGACGCGCGATCGGCGCTTCCAAGGCGGCGCCCGCATCCGATGGTCACAGAACGTGCGAAGTGGCCGAAGGGCACCATGGCGCGGCGTTTTTGTTGGCGGCGCGGGTTACGCGGGGTTCCGGCGCCGGGCGGCCACGAGCATCAGGCGTCCCACTCCAGTCACCGCCCGCGGCAGCGTAGCGGAGGGATCGCGCTGCTTCAGGGCCGGCCCAATCCTTCGTCGCCAGCCGGGCTTCGCCGGGGGAATGTGCAGGAACAGGACCGGGCAGGTTTCCGCCAGCGCGCGAAAATAGCTGGCATTGCAGAGATAGCGCCCGGCATTCGCGGACGGGATCGCGGCGACCCCGTGGCGCCGCAGGGCGACGAGGGCGCGGTCCGCGATCGTCGCCCTGCGCTGCGCCGGCCCGTCCCGGTCGAGGCGGAGCTTCGCCGGCATTCGCCCCGATGCGTCGGGAAACAGCCGGCTCGTCCGGTTGACGGCGCGGGCTTCGACGCGGACCCGCTTGGCGCGGCCGGCGACGCCGATCATCAGCACGGCCGCCGGCCTCTCGGCGAGGGCCGGCTTCAGCATTTCGGGGATCGCCGCATAGGCGGTGGGCAGGATCAGCGTGCGCAATGGGAACCCCGCGATGCCGTGCCGGCCGATCCTCCCGACTTGTCGGGCGAGGGTCTCGCTCGGGTTGCGCGGCATTCCCGGAAAGGGGCCGAAGCCGGTGACGAGGAGATGCCCCCGCGTCACAGCCCGATCAGCGTCGCGATGGCCTCCGCGCCGGCTGCCGGGGAGGATTCGCCGCGCGCGACGCCGGCTTCCGCCTCCGCCGTCTGCTTGCGCACCTCGGGCGAGCCGACGAGGCGCTGGTGCAGGCGCTCGTGGACGAGGGCCCACATCCACTTCACGTCCTGCGCCCGGCGCTTCTTGGCGATTTCGCCCGTGGCGGTGAGCTTGTTGCGGTGGTCGACCACCTTTTCCCATAGCGCGTCGAGACGCTTGTTGTTCAGCCCGGAGATCGTCACCACCGGCGGCGTCCAGCTCGAACTCGGGGCGCTGAGGATATGGAGCGCGGCGCGGTACTCGCCGGCAGCGGCATTGGCCCGGCGCTCGCCCTCGCCATCGTCGGCCTTGTTGACAGCGATCATGTCGGCGAGTTCGAGGATGCCCTTCTTGATGCCCTGCAGCTCGTCGCCGGCGCCGGGCAGCATCAGCACCAGGAAGAAGTCGGTGAGGTCGGCCACCGCCGTCTCCGACTGGCCGACGCCCACCGTCTCCACCAGGATCACGTCGAACCCCGCCGCCTCGCAGAGCAGCATGGTCTCGCGGGTCTTGGCCGCCACGCCCCCGAGGGTTCCCGACGAGGGGGATGGGCGGATGAAGGCGTTGGGATCGAGCGCCAGCTGCGCCATCCGGGTCTTGTCGCCGAGGATCGAGCCGCCGGTACGGCTGGAGGACGGGTCCACCGCCAGCACCGCCACCTTGTGGCCGGCGGCGGTGAGATTGGCTCCGAGATTGTCGATGGTGGTGGACTTGCCGACACCCGGCACGCCGGTGATGCCGACGCGGATCGCCGTGCCGGTCTGCGGCAGCACCGCATCGATGAGGTCGCGCGCCGCCGCGCGATGATCGGCCCGTTTCGATTCCGCGAGGGTGATCGCCCGCGCCAGGGCTGCGCGGTCGCCCGCGAGCAGGCGCTCGCGCAGGGAGTCGAGATCGAGGGAGGGGGGTGTTGCCATGAGCCCCTTCATGCCGGGCCGGCCCGGTTTCGTCGAGAGGGTGCGCGCGTTTGGCGTCTGCGCCCCTGTACCCCCTGGGCCACAGGCCGGCCTCTGCCCGCTATTCACATCGCCTCCCGCCACGCCCGCGCCCTGCCATGGTCACGATCGTCGGCGACAGGGTAGGACGAGGGGCCGGGCGCTCGAAGCGCCGGGCCATCATGAGGCCGCCGATACGCCATGATCCGAAACACCATGACCGGGACGACAGCGCCGACCCGCCGCTCGCTGATCCGCGCCGCCGCGCTCATGGGCGTCGCCAGCGTGACGCCGGGGCTCGCCGGCTGTGTCACGGACGGCCTCGTCACCGGCGGCACCGGTCCGGAGCGGCAATCGAATCTCGACGTCAGCCCGATCCTGCTGGTGGCGACCACGCGCAAGCCCGTGGGCAGCCCGCCCAAGAGCCCGTATTTCAGCTCCGAGCGCGGACGCGGCCTGAGTTTCGCCGAGGTGCGCCTCTCGGCGCCCGACCGTTCGCTCATCGGCAAGGTCTCCTCCGTGGTCAGCGGGGATTGGGCGGTGGCGGCCGTGCCGCAGGTGGAGACGGGGGCGGGCGCCGCCGCGGCTTTCACCCAGGCCGCCTTCGGGCGTGACGTGCTGATCTACGTCCACGGCTACCGCGAGAGCTTCGCTTCGGCGGCGGTGAGCGCGGCCAGGCTCTCCGACGGCATCCATTTCCGTGGGGCCTCGGCCCTGTTCACCTGGCCCTCGGCCGCCGCCACCTTCGATTATGGCTACGACCGCGAGAGCGCTCTGTGGTCGCGTGACGCGTTCGAGGATCTCCTCAAGGCGCTGGCGAGCTCGCCCTCCGGCGGGCGCATCAACATCGTCGCCCATTCCATGGGGACGCTGCTGACCCTCGAGACAATCCGCATGCTGCGCGCCGAGGCCGGCGAGGCGGCGATGTCGCGCATCGGCGCCATCGTGCTCGCCGCTCCCGACATCGACATCGATCTCTTCACCGGTGCGGTGGAGCGGATGGGGCCGGACGTGTCGAAGATCACGGTGATTTCCTCCACCAACGACCGGGCGCTGGAACTTTCGGGCGCCATCGCCGGCGGCGTCGTCCGTGCGGGGGCGGCCGACCGCGAACGGCTGGAAGCGCTCGGCGTGCGCGTCGCCGACGCCTCCGATTACGGCGGCGGGCTCATCAACCACGACCTGTTCCTGTCCAATCCGGACGTGCAGGGCGTGGTGAAGCGCGCGATCGGACGTGCGGCCGGCGGGGCCTGACCGTCGGGCTGGGACTCTGGCACGGCTCGCCGACGAGGCTCACCGATATGGCTCGCGGATAAGCCCTGAATGCCTCGCGACGGCCCTTGGCCTCGCGTGCGTTCGCCCCTACACGAGCGGCGGTCGGGCTGACGATTCCCTCGCCGACGCGGCCGCCCTCCGGCGCGCCCAGAATGAGGATTGTGCGATGTTCACACTCGATATCGATGGCGTGGCCATCGCGGTCATCAACGGGACCGAAGAGACGGCTCGCGACCTGTTCACCTGCGACGGCTTCAAGGAAGACATCCAGGCGATGAAGAGCGACGGCAAGGTGCTGTGGAACGGCACCTCCGAACTCAAGATCCGCCCGGCCACCGAGGACGAGATCGAGATCTTCGAGGACGCGCTGGCAGAGGACGATTCGGAGGAGGACGCCCCGTTCGAGCCCGACATGCGCCACGCCAAGAGCGCCGAGGAGCCCGACGAGGACGAGGACGAGGAGGACGATGCGGACATCGTGTTCCTGGTGGACATCGACGAGGATGCCGGCCTCGATTCGTAAGACTCAGGTTGATCGCGGCCCGGTCCCTTCCGGGGCGATCGGGCCGCGATCGGCTGCTCGCGATTGCTGACGGGGACGGCGATGACCTTCCGCTTCGAACACCTCCACCTGCGCAGCCTCGATGCGGTGAAGGCCGGGCTGTTCTACGTCGAGACCTTCGGGGCGCGCGAAGTCGCCCGCGAAGGCGGTGAGTCCGTGACGCGCGTCGTCCTCGACCTCGGCGGGCTCACCCTCTTCATCGAGCAGGCGCCCGAGGCGGGCCCTGCGGCCAAGCCTCCGAACCGGGGCATCGAACATATCGGTCTGGCAGTGGACGACATCGAGGGCGCGGTCGCCGACCTGAAAAAGCGCGGGATCGGCTTCGTCTTCGACATCACGGACGTGCGTCCCGGATTGCGCACCGCCTTTCTCGACGGGCCGGACGGAGTCCGTATCGAACTGCTGCAGCGCGGCTGACCCGGGCCGGCCGGTCAGTCGATCGCCGGCCGCCCCGCCTTGCCGGGAACGAGACCGGGCGGCATCATTCCGCTCTCTGCGGTCCTCTGCGGCACCGGCGCGGATCGCGCCGCCTTCGCGGGAGCGGCCGGGGCAGGGCGCTTCGGTGTCACCGAGCCCGTCGTCACCACATCGGGGACCGGAGCCGGCGCTCCCACCGGGGGGCTGTCGATCCCGTAGATGTCGTCGCGGAAATGCGCCCGTCCGTCCGGGGTGGCGTAGCCGGTGAGATAGACAAAGGTCACCGGGATCTGCTTCGGCAGCTTGATGTCGACGCGTTCGTTGGTGGCGATGCTGGTCTCGATCTCGATCGGTCCCCAGGTCGAGCCGGCGCCGTTCGGGCCGGGCGTGCCTTCGAGCAGCCAGCCGGCGAGTTCCTTCACCTGCGCCACCCGCACGCAGCCATGCGAATGGAACCGCACTTCGCGGGCGAAGAGCGATTTCGACGGGGTGTCGTGCATGTAGACGGCCTGCTTGTTCGGCATGTCGATGCGGACCTGGCCGAGGGAGTTGTCGAGGCCGGAATCCTGGCGCAGCGTGTAATTGGCCGCCTTCTCGCCGGCCCAGTCGATCGTCGTCGGATCGACCTCGACGCCGCCGGGGCCGAGGATGCGGATGCGCTCGCGGGCGAGGTAGCCCGGATCCTTGCGCATCTTCGGGATGATCTCCTTTTTGATGATCGAGACCGGCAGGGTCCAGGTCGGGTTGAGGTTCACGTCGGTGATCCGCGCCTCGATCCGTGGCGTCGCCTTGTCGGGTTTGCCGACCACGGCCACGTAGCGGCGCACCACGACGCCGCGCTCCACCGCCTCCACAGTGGCGGAGGGGATGTTCACCACCACGTAGCGATCACCGTAAGGAAAGTTCGAGCCGATCTGCCGGGTCGCCGAGGCCGAGAGCTGGCGCTGCCGCGTGGCCGCCGGCACGTTGAGCGCGGCCACGGTCTGGCGGCCGACGAGGCCGGTCTCGGGCAATCCGTGGCGGGCCTGGAACGCCTTTACCGCGGAAACGAGAACGGGATCGAGCTGATCCGAACTCGGTACGCCGGCCGGCAGGTCGCCGGTGAGGACGAGGTGCCGGCGAAGTGCCGGGATGTTGGGGTCGCGGGCACCGGGCTTGATCGTCAGATCGGCTGGCAGCGTGCCCCAGCCGCCGGCATCGACGATGCCCTGGTAGCGCTCGGCCATGCGGAACGTATCGAGGAAGGTCGAGGGCGCGAGGGTCGGGACCGGATCGTCCGACACCCGCGCCACCACTAAGGGCGGCAGTTCGCGCGATTTCTTCGGTGCCGCCGGTGCCGGCTCGGCCCCCTGGGCGACGGGAAGGGCGGCCGGCGCACCGGTACTTGCCGGCGCCTCGGCCTTCGGCGCAGGTGCCGCCGGCTTGGCGGCCGGCGGTGGTTCGGGGCTGGCCGGAGGCGGCGCCGGTTCGGCCCGCGCCCCGGCGAGGCACAGAATCAGGGCGAGCGGCGACAGGCCGGCACGCAGGATCGAGGGGAACGCGACGCGACGCGACGACACAAGCAGGCCTCGTAATCAGATGTCGCCGGATCATGCGGGTGGGATGGTTACCAAGTCCCTCCCCGTCGCCGATGCGAGGCCCTGACAAAACCGGGCGCGGCGCCCTACCTCCCGCCGGACGCGAAACGTGAGGGGAGACGCGACCATGATCCATCATCCCGCGATCCGGCCGGGCGCTACCGCCGTCGTGACGGGGGCCGCGAGCGGCATCGGGCTCGCCGCGGCCAGGCGCTTCGCTTCGGCCGGCATGCGGGTCGTCCTGGCCGACCTGCCCGGCGAGGCGCTGGAGACGGCGCGCGCGGAGATCGCGGCGACGGGCGCCGACATCCTGGCCCGTCCCACCGATGTCGGCCGGCGCGAGGATCTGGAGGCCTTGCGCGAGGCCGCCGGCGCGGCACCCGCCATCGTCATGCTCAATGCCGGGATCGAGGCGGGCGGCAAGTTGTTCTCGGACGAGGCGACCTGGCGGCGCATCCTCGACACCAACCTCTGGGGCGTCGTCAACGGCATCCAGGCCTTCGTACCCGCGATGATCGAGGCGGGGGAGCCCGGCGCGATCGTCGTCACCGGGTCGAAACAGGGGATCACCACGCCGCCGGGCAACACGCCCTACAACGTCTCGAAGGCTGGGGTGAAGGTGCTCGCCGAGGCGCTGGCCCACGACCTGCGCGGCCGCGACGGCGCCAGGGTGAGCGCCCATCTCCTCATCCCCGGTTTCGTCTATACCGGCCTCACCAGGGCGCGCGGCGTGGCCGAGAAGCCCGACGGCGCCTGGACGCCGGAGGAGACGGTGGAATTCCTGGTCGAGGCGATGGGGCGGGGCGACTTCTACATCCTCTGCCCCGACAACGAGACCACCCGCGCGCAGGACGAGAAGCGGATCGCCTGGGCAGCGGGCGACGTCATCGAGAACCGGCCCGCGCTCTCGCGCTGGCACCCGGACTATGCCGAGGCATTCAAGCGTCATATGAGCTGAGCGCGCTTCGCCTTCATGGGAGCCGGTTGCCCTGCCGCAGCTTCTGCGCGAGCCTCGCCATCGATCCTTCGTCTTCATCCTGGCGAATGCCTTGCATGGCGGGGGCCGGATGCCGGTCCTCACCCAGGTGATCCACGGCAACAGCCCCGTCCTCGGGGATATCAGAACGGGAGCCGCCCTTTGGCCACCATCATCCCAGTTGCCTCTTTCGATTGCGTCGTGTTCGGTGCCACCGGCGATCTGACGACGCGCAAGCTGCTGCCGGCGCTGTATTACCGCTTCAAGGACGGCCAGATTCCCGGCACCAGCCGCATCATCGGCGCGTCCCGCTCCGAGATGAGCGTCGAGGCGTTTCGCGAACGGGCGCGCGACGCCCTCAAGCGCTTCGTTCCGGCGCGCGACCTCGACGAGGAGAAGCTCGCCGCCTTCCTCGACCATCTCGACTACGTGGCGGTGGACGGGGCCGGCGACGACGGCTGGGACGATCTCGCCGCCAGGCTCGCCGAGCGGCCGGATCAGGTGCGCCCGTACTACCTCGCGACCTCGCCCGACCTCTACGGCTCGATCTGCCGCAACCTCGCCAGCCATGGGCTCATCGGCGAGAAGTCCCGCGTGGTGCTGGAGAAGCCCATCGGCAAGGATTTGAAATCCGCCCGCGCCATCAACGACGCCGTCGGCGAGGTCTTCCCCGAGGAGCAGATCTTCCGCATCGACCACTACCTCGGCAAGGAGACGGTGCAGAACCTCCTGGCCCTGCGCTTTGCCAACACCATTTTTGAGCGGCTTTGGACGGCGGACGTGATCGACCACGTCCAGATCACCGTGGGCGAGACGGTGGGTGTCGAGGGTCGGGCCGGCTATTACGACACGTCGGGCGCCCTGCGCGACATGGTGCAGAACCACCTGCTCCAGCTCCTCTGCCTGATGGCGATGGAGAGCCCGCTCACCCTCGACGCCAATTCCGTACGCGACGAGAAGCTGAAGGTGCTGCGCGCCTTGAAGCCGATCACCCCCAACGACGTCCAGGCGGTCACCGTCCGCGGCCAGTATTCGGCCGGCGCCGTCGACGGCAGGCCGGTGGAGGGCTACCGCGCCGATCTCGGCGGCGAGACGGCGAGCCGCACAGAGACCTTCGTCGCCCTGAAGCTCGAAGTGCAGTCCTGGCGCTGGGCCGGCGTGCCGTTCTACATCCGCACCGGCAAGCGCCTGCCGCAGAAGCTCTCCGAGATCGTGGTGCAGTTCCGCGCCTCGCCGTTCTCGATCTTCCCCGCCGAGTCGTTCGGGCGCGAGCCCAACCGCCTCGTCATCCGGTTGCAGCCGGAGGAGGGGATCAAGCTCGAGGTGATGACCAAGGATCCCGGCCCGGGCGGCATGCGCCTGCGCCCGACCAACCTCGACATCTCCTTCGAAGAGACCTTCAAGCAGCGCTATCCCGACGCCTACGAGCGCCTGCTGATGGATGTGGTGCGCGGCAACGCCACCCTGTTCATGCGCCGCGACGAGGTCGAGGTGGCCTGGGCCTGGGCCGATTCCCTGCTCAAGGCCTGGGCCGACCGGCCGGAGCCGCCGCGCCCCTACCCGGCGGGAAGCTGGGGGCCGACGGCGGCCATCGCCCTGATCGAGCGGGACGGCCGGACCTGGCACGAGGAAATGCATTGAGAGAACGATCATCTCTTCGCACCTGCGAAGAATAGTTATGCACTTGCAACTTCGATCAACTGTTCGGGCGCTCCCTCGACAGGCCGATGCCCGAAGCATACAGGTTTGGAGGAGTGTCTAGCCCTCCAACACCAAGACCCACGCACCCATGGAAAAGCTGGAATCGACGATCGGAATCAATCGTCGCTACCTCCATGACGAGGTCGTGGATCGGATGAGGGATCTCATCCAGTCCGGTGAACTCGAACCGCGGGCACGGGTGAACGAGAGTGAACTCACCGAGCGGTTCGGCATCTCGCGCACGCCCCTGCGCGAGGCGATCAAGATCCTGGCCACCGAAGGTCTGCTCGAATTGCTGCCCAACCGCGGCGCGCGGGTCGCCAGCCTGTCACAGGCCGAGATCGAGGAGATGATCGAGGTCATCGCCGGTCTCGAGGCGACCGCCGCCGATCTCGCCTGCCGCACGATCAGCGACGAGGAGATCGCCGTCATCGAGCGGGATCACCACAGCATGGTGAAGGCCTGGAAGGACGGAGAGGAAGCCACGTATTTCCGGCTCAACCGCGCGATCCACGAGGCGATCATGGCGGCGAGCCGCAATTCCGTGCTGGGCGCGATCTACGCGAGCCTGTCCGGTCGCATCCAGCGCTCGCGCTATGCCGTTCACCAGACCGCCGAACAATGGAGCCGCGCCGTGTCCGAGCACGAGCGGATGATCGAACTTCTCCATGCCCGCGACGGCGAGGCGCTGGCGGCGCTGATCCGCGCCCATATCCGGTCGAAGACCCCGGTCATCGCCGAGAATTTCGGCGCCGGCCTGAATACCTGATCGGCGCCGGGAGCCGTTCGCTCGCTCTCGACGGCAGCGTTCTCCATTGGGTGACGGCTGTCATTCCAACGGCCCTGAGCCTCAGGCCGCGCGGATGGTGGCGAGTATCTGTCCCATCTCCGCGTTGAGATGGTCCGATTCCCGCGAGAGCTCGGAGGCTGAGGCCGGGACCTGCGATGCGGCTCGCCCATCTCCTCGGCCGCTCCCGCCACGTCGGCGATGGGGGCCGTGACGTCGCCGGTGCCCGAGGCGCCTGGTTGATGTCGCGCACGATCTCCCGGGTCGTTTCCGTGACCGGCAGGCGCGCTCGACGCGCGGGCCTCACGCCGCGTCGCTGATCGAGCGAAGACTGGCGACGAGATCGGAGAACCTGTCGCCCTGGACGATGACATGGGCGCGCAGCCTGTCCGACGCTGCGGTCTCGTCGCCGGCGATGATGGCGGCGACGATGGCCTCGTGCTCGGCCAGGGACTGGCCCAGCCGATGCCGCGCCCGCAACTGCATCCGCCGGAACGGCGTGAGGCGCCGGTGCAGGAGCCGCGCCTGCTCGCACAGGAAATCGTTGCGGCAGGCGCGGTAGATCACCGTGTGGAAGACGTAGTTCTCCTGGTAGTAGGTCTCAGGATCGTCGTCCGCCGCGGCCGCGGCACAGGCAGCGAGCGCCTGTTTCATCGCCTCCTCGTCGGCGACGATCAGGCGGCGCGCGGCGAGCCGGCCGCACGACGCCTCGAGCTCGGCCATCGTCTCGAACATGGCGATGAGCACCTGCGGATCGGGGGCGCTGACGATGGCGCCGCGCCGCGGCTTGATCTCCACGAGGCCGGTCATGGCGAGCTGCAGCAGGGCCTCGCGGATCGGCGTGCGCGAAACGCCGAAGCGCTCGGCGAGGTCGGTCTCGTCGAGGCGGGAGCCGATGGCCAGCCGGCCATCCACGATCTCCGTCTCGATCGTCTGCCTGAGGCTGAGCGAACGGCTCATGGCACTGTCATCCCTGCGGCTCGTCAAAAAATCGGCTTGATCCATTATTCAATGCCGTTGACAAAATATACAAGCCATAGTTCTTTGGTATAAAGAATTAGCGTTGCAGTATAAATGGTGCAGCGCAAAACGGCGAGACCGCAAAGGTTCGCCCGGGAGAGACGCCATGACGTTGACACGCCGCGCCCTCGTCGCATCCGGCCTCGCCGCCCCCGCCATCCTGGCCATGGGGCTGAGGGCGAATGCTGCGACCACGCTGAAGATCTCGCACCAATTCCCCGGCGGCACGATCGACGAGGGCGACTTCCGCGATCGCATGTGCCGCAAATTCGCGGCCCTGGCGGCCGAGCGCTCGAAGGGCGCCCTGGAGGTGCAGGTCTATCCGGGCTCGTCGCTGATGAAGACGAACGCCCAGTTCGGCGCCATGCGGAAGGGCGCCCTCGACATGAGCCTGTATCCGAGCCCCTATGCCGGCGGCGAGGTGGCGGAGATGAATATCGGCCTGATGCCGGCGCTGGTGAGCTCCTACGAGCAGGCCATCGCCTGGAAGAAGGCACCGGTCGGCCGGAAGATCACCGAGATCCTCGAATCGAAGGGCATCGTCCTCGTCTCCTGGGTCTGGCAATCGGGCGGCGTCGCCAGCCGCGAGCGTCCCCTCTATGCGCCGGAAGACGCCAAGGGCCTGAAGGTTCGGGGCGGATCGCGCGAGATGGACCTGATGATGAAGCAGGCGGGCGCGGCCACCCTGTCGATTCCCTCGAGCGAGTCCTACGCCGCCATGCAGACGGGCGCCTGCGACGCGGTCATCACTTCGTCCACCAGCCTGATCTCGTTCCGCCTGGAGGAACTGGCCAAGTCCCTGACCTCGGGCCGCGAGCGTTCCTACTGGTTCATGCTCGAGCCGATCATGATGTCGAAGATCGCCTTCGACCGCCTGCCCAAGGACCAGCAGGACCTGATCATGGCGATCGGCGCCGAACTCGAGCCCTTCGGGCAGGCCGGCGCCAAGGCGGACGACACCAAGGTCGAGGAGATCTTCACCAAGGCCGGGGCCAAGGTTCAGAACCTCGACGAGAAGACCCTGGGCCAGTGGCGCGACATCGCCCGCGAGACCGCCTGGAAGGACTTCGCCGGCAAGTCGGCGAGCTGCGCGGAGCTCCTCAAGCTGGCGGAGCAGGTCTCGTGAGCCACGCCTTCGACGCGGCGTCCGCCGCTTCAGAGACCGCGACGGCCACGTCCGAGCCCCGGATCCCCGGGATGCTCGGGCATCTCGACCGGGGGATGAAGGCCATCAACCGGGTGATCATGCTGCTCGGCGGCATCGCCTTGGTCTGCGCCTGCCTCGTGCTGAGCTACAGCGTGCTCGTGCGCTACGCCCTGCACGAGCCCACCGACTGGCAGGACGAGATGGCGGTGTTCCTCATCGTGGGCGCCACCTTCTTCTCGGCCGCCGCCGTGCAGGCCAAGCGCGGCCACGTGGCGATCGAGGCCCTGAGCGGCCTGCTCTCGCCCCGTGTGAACCGCGCACGCCTGCTGATGGCCGACATCATCAGCATCGTGTTCGTCACCTTCTTCGCCTGGAAGAGCTGGAGCCTGCTGCACGAAGCCTGGGTCGACGGCCAGGTCTCGCAATCGTCCTGGGGGCCGCCCCTGTGGATTCCCTACGCGCTCATGGCGATCGGCATGAGCTTCCTCGGCCTGCAATTCCTCCTGCAGATCGTCGAGGCGCTGACATACGGACCGCGCGCGGCCGGCTGGGCCAACCCGAAGGTCGGCCTCGGCGCCGATCTCAACAAGAACACCCTGAAGACGGGCACACACCCATGAGCGTCGCGGCCATCGGCTTCCTCTACGCGGGCGCGACGCTCAGCGCGATGCTCGCCGGCATCCCCATCGCCTTCGCCCTGGGCTTCGTCGCCCTGGCCTTCATGTTCTTCTTCATGCCCGGCGCCTCCCTCGATACGGTGGCGCAGAACGTCTACGAGGAGATGGCCTCGATCACCCTGCTGTCGATTCCGCTCTTCATCCTGAAGGGCGCGGCGATCGGCCGGTCCAAGGCGGGTCAGGACCTCTATTCGGCGATGCATGCCTGGATGCACCGCATCCCCGGCGGCCTCGGCATCGCCAACGTCTTCGCCTGCGCGCTGTTCGCCGCCATGGCGGGATCGAGCCCGGCCACCTGCTCGGCCATCGGCTCTGCCGGCATTCCGGAGATGCGCAAGCGCGGCTACTCGCCGGGCTTCGCCGCCGGCATCATCGCGGCGGGCGGCACGCTCGGCATCCTGCTCCCGCCCTCGATCACCATGATCCTCTACGCGGTGGCCGCAGAGCAGTCGCTCGGGCGCCTGTTCCTCGCCGGTATCGGGCCGGGCTTGCTGCTGGTCGGCCTGTTCGCCGCCTGGTCGGTCTACCGGTTCCGCTCAGAATACGCCGCCGCCAAGGTCGCCTACGAGCGCCACGGCACCACCTCGGCCATCCTCCACGAAGATACCTACAGCATGCGGCAGCGCTTCTCGACGCTGCCGCGGGTGCTGCCCTTCGTGATCCTGCTCACCGGCGTGATGGTGGCGCTCTATGGCGGCTACGCCACGCCGTCCGAGACGGCCGGCCTCGGAGGCCTCCTGGCGCTGGGCCTCATCGCGATCATCTACGGCGTCTGGCGCCCGAAGGACGTGAACCCGATCCTCGCCGCGACCCTGCGCGAATCGACCATGCTGATGCTGATCATCGGCATGTCGCTGCTCTACGCCTACGTGATGAGCTACCTGCACATCTCGCAATCGGCGGCCTCGGCCATCGTGGCGATGCAGCTCTCGCCCTGGGTGCTGCTGGTGACGATCCTCGGTCTCGTGATCCTGCTCGGCTTCTTCCTGCCGCCGGTCTCGATCATCCTGATGACGGCGCCGATCATCCTGCCGCCGCTCAAGGCCGCCGGGTTCGACCTCGTCTGGTTCGGCGTCGTGATGACCATCACCATGGAGATGGGCCTGATCCACCCGCCGGTGGGCCTCAACATCTTCGTCATCAAGAACATCGCCCCCGACATTCCGCTCAAGGACATCATCTGGGGCACGCTGCCCTTCGTGATCCTGATGGCGGTGGCGATCCTGATCCTCTGCCTCGTCCCCGGCATCGCCATGTGGCTGCCGAACTGGCTCCTGCCCTCGACGCGATAGGCGCTCGGCCCGATCGGCGACGGGCGGCACGGACCTTGCCGGTCCGGGCCGCCTGTCCCCGTCCGGCGAAGTCTGCGCCGCATGGACGTGTCGCATCGTGTCACTACAATAGCGTCGTTACATCGAGGCGACGATGCTGCGTTTCAGCTGGGATCCGCTCAAAGCCGCGAGCAATCTCAGAAAGCACCGCGTCACCTTCGCCGTCGCGACGCGCGTTTTCGCCGACCCATACGCGCTCATGGAGCAGGACCGGGTCGAAGGTGGCGAGCTCCGCTGGTTGATCGTCGGTCTCGTCGACGGATTGCTGGTTCCGGCGGTCGCACACACCGTCACGAACGAGGAGGACGGGTCGGGGACGATCCGGATCATTTCGGCTCGGGCGGCGGATCGACGGGAACGGAGGTTCTATGAACAGGAACGATCACGTCGGATATGCACTCGATCCCGACCATCCGCCGGCTCTCACCGCCGCGGAGAGGGCTGAGCTCAAAGCGCTGGCCGCCGTACCGGACGACGACATCGACCGGTCGGATATCCCGCCGCTCACGGAGGACTTCTTCGCGAGCGCCGTCCGCAACCCGTTTTACCGACCGGTGAAGGCACAGCTCACGACGCGGATCGACGCTGATGTCCTGGCTTGGCTGAAGGCCGGCGGTCGCGGCTATCAGACCAAGCTCAACGCGATCCTGCGGCAGGCGATGTTGCGCGAAACCGCCAAGGATTAGAGCCCCGATCCGAAAGGCGGATGCGGGACGAGGCCCCAGGCGTTCGCTGCCGTGCGGTCAGAGCCGCTCGGCCACGAACGCTTCGGCTTCCGGAGAGGTCTCCGTCGATTCGTCCTGCAGCAATCCGACGACCTCGCCCGCATCCTTCGCCACGAGATAGTTCAGGTCGAGACCCTCGCGGATGAAGCCCTGGTCGCGCATGTGGTCGAGGAGGGTCAGCAGCGGCGTCCAGAAATCGGAGACCGAAAGCAGCAGGATCGGCTTCTTGTGCTGGCCGAGCTGCGCCCAGGTGAGCTGTTCCACCAGCTCCTCCAGGGTGCCGATGCCGCCGGGCAGGGCCACGAACGCGTCCGAGCGTTCGAACATCAGCCGCTTGCGGGTATGCATGTCGCCGACGACGATGGTCTCCTGGATCTCGTCGAGCATCCTTTCGCGCGATTTCAGGAAGTCGGGGATGATGCCGGTGACGTGGCCGCCGGCATCGAGCACCGCCTGCGCCACGGTGCCCATCAGCCCGACATTGCCGCCGCCGTAGACGAGGCCGATGCCGGCCTCCGCCAGGGCGCGGCCAAGCGTCGCCGCAGCTTCGGCGAAGGCCGGATCACCGCCGAAACCGGAGCCGCAATAGACGCAGACGGTCTTCACCGGGGCCATGTTTCGCCTCCGACGGTGAGAGCCAGAGCGGCGCCGTCCAGGGGCCAAACTGCTGATTTCGCGAATGATCCCGTCTTTTGGCGGGAAGCGTGATTTGGTGTTGCCATCATGTCGGCTAGTATGTCGCCATCAATCGACACTTTGTCGACAGCCAGAGACGAACGTCGACGACGTTATCTGCCGCAAAGTCGATGGACCTGAGGAGTGGAGTGTCATGACGGCGGAGTTGCGGCGAAGCCTGATCCTCGCCTGCGGTGGCCTGTTATGCGGTTTCGCCCTGGTGGTCGTCTTCTTCGGCACGGGCGAGCTGTTCAAGCGCGGGCAAGGCGACAGGCAGCCCGCGGCGGTCGCGGCCCTGCCCCAGACGAAGGACACCAGCACGCCGGAATCGCGCGCCGCGGAATCGCCCGCCGCCGCCGGTTCGGCGGTGACCCCGCCCGCCCGGCGCGAGGAGGGAGCCTCGACGACGCCGGGAAAGTCGCCGGCGAACGGGCGGGGCGTCACCGGGCAGACGGGCAATCCCCCCGCCGGCCAGGACCAGGGGCAGGCTCCGACCTTCGACATCATCCGCGTCGAGCCGACGGGCGAGACCGTGATCGCCGGCCGCGGAGCGCCCAACACCACCGTCGAGATGCTGCGCGACAATCACCCGATTGCCCGTGCGCTCATCGACCCGTCGGGCCAGTTTGCCATCGTCCCGCCTGCACTCCCCGCCGGTAACAGCGAGATCACGCTGCGCTCCATCGGCCCCGACGGCCAGGGCCTCCAGGCCAGGGAGACCGTGGTGGTGGTGGTCTCCGCCGACCGCCTCACCAAGCCCCTCATCGCCCTGACCTCCCCCGACAAGCCCACGGTGGTGCTGTCGCAGCCCGATCGGCCCGAGGCGGATGCCGCGTCCGGCAAGGTGGCCGGCACCATGACGGGCAAGGCGGCGGACGGCACTGCCGCCAACGGCGATGCGAAGGCGGCTGCGTCGGGCAAGGCCGGCACCGCGGATCGCGCCGATGCCGGCCTTCCGAAGGCGGGCGGCGCCGACGCCGCCAAGACCGACGCCGCCAAAGCCGAGGCGAACAAGTCGGGTGCGTCCGCATCCGGCAAGGCCGACCCGAGGAAGCCGGACGCCGTGCCGGTCAAGGTCGTCAGCGTCGATGCGGAGGAGGGCGGCCGCCTCTTCGTCACCGGACAGGCGCCGCCCGGCGCCACCGTCCGCCTCTACATCAACGACACCCTGATCGCGCCCGGCAGCGTCGGTGCGGACGGGCGGGTCTCGTTCACGATCGGACGCGGCGTCGCGCCCGGCGATTACCGGATCCGCATCGATCAGGTCGATCCCGTCTCGGGCAAGGTGAAGAACCGCTCCGAGGTCGCCTTCGCCATGCCGCGCGCGGCGAAGTCCGTGGTCGCCACGGGACCGGACGCACCGCCTCCGAACGCCGTCGCGGCCCTAGCGCCTCCGCCGCTTCCGGGCAAACCCTCTCCGAGCGCGGCGCTGGCGGCCAAGGCGCACGCCAAGCTCTCCTCCGGCCTGCCATCGTCCGGCCACCACTCCGTCGGCGACCGTTCGGTCCAGGGGGCGCCGCAGGACGCCTCGCCGAGCGCGCCGGCCTCCCCGATGACGACGGGCCAATCGCGGCCGAGCCCGACGACGGACCAGGCCGGCGCCGCCTCGGTTTCTTCGTCGCCTTCGGCTTCGGCGCTTCAGCCCCCGGCCGCACCCCAGGCCGTGTTCGTGCCGGAGATCAACACCGCCCGGATCACCCGGGGCGACAGCCTGTGGGAGATCAGCCGGCGCATCTACGGCAAGGGGACCCGCTACACCGTGATCTTCGACGCCAACCAGCCGCAGATCCGCAATCCGGACCTGATCTATCCCGGCCAGATCTTCGTCCTGCCCTCCGAGAGCGCATCGACGCTGCCGCAGGAGAAGCGACGCAGCTGAACGCGCGTCCGCGCATTCCGGCCCTGCGTGGTCGGCCGCCTGTCTGGAACGGTTCGAGGGACTATATCGGGGCCTGACATCATCCACCCCGAGTTCGTCCGAATGAGCACCGATCCCACCCCCGTGGCGGACGGCGGCACAACGCCGCCCGAGCGCCCCGGCCTGTTCGCCACCTACCGCCGGCTCTGGCCCTATCTCTGGCCGCATACGCGGCCGGACCTGCAGCGGCGCGTCTTCCTCGCCTTCGGCCTCCTCCTCGTCGCCAAATTCGTGACGATGCTGACGCCTTTCACCTTCAAATGGGCGACCGACGCCCTCGTTGCGGCGATCGGCGACAAGGACGGGCTCCGGGCCGCGATGCCCGCCGGACTGTTCGCGGCGCCGATGCTGATGATCGGCCTCTACGGCCTGTCCCGCGTCATCATGGCCGTGCTCACACAGGTGCGCGACGGGCTGTTCGCCAAGGTGGCGATGCATGCGGTGCGGCGTCTCGCCCTGCAGACTTTCGAGCACATGCACCGGCTGAGCCTGCGCTTCCATCTCGAGCGCAAGACCGGCGGCCTCACCCGCGTGCTGGAGCGCGGGCGCGGCGGCATCGAGGAATTATCGCGGCTGATGGTGCTGACGCTGGTCCCCACCATCGTCGAGTTCCTGCTTGTCATCGGCGTCCTCGCCTACGAGTTCGACTGGCTCTACTCGGCCGTCGTCTTCGTCATGGTCGCGGCCTATCTCGGCTTCACCTGGAAGGCGACGCAATGGCGGATCGAGATCCGCCGGCGCATGAACAACTCGGACACCGACGCCAATACCAAGGCGGTGGATTCGCTGCTCAACTTCGAGACGGTGAAGTATTTCGGTGCCGAGCGGCGCGAGGCCGAGCGCTACGACGGCTCCATGGCGAAGTACGAGAAGGCCTCGACCCAGACCTACGTCTCCCTCGCCGTGCTCAATGCCGGCCAGGCGCTGATCTTCACCGTGGGCATGACCGTGGTGATGTGGCTCGCCGCGCGGGACATCATGGCCGGGCGCACGACGCTCGGTGGGTTCGTCCTCGTCAACACGATGCTGGTGCAGCTCTCCATGCCGCTCAACTTCATGGGCATGATCTACCGGGAGATCAAACAGGCGCTCATCGACATCGACGACATGTTCCAGATCCTGCACCGCAACCCCGAGATCGCGGACAGGCCGGGCGCCAGACCCCTCGCCGTCTCGGCGGGCGTGGTGCGGTTCGAGGATGTGCGCTTCGCCTACGACCCGGCGCGGCCGATCCTGCGCGGCGTCAGTTTCGAGGTCCCGGCCGGACGCACGATCGCCATCGTCGGTCCCTCGGGCGCCGGTAAGTCGACCCTGTCGCGGCTGCTGTTCCGGTTCTACGAGCCGCAATCGGGCCGCATTCTCATCGACGGCCAGGACATCGCCGCCGTCGAGCAGGGGAGTCTCAGGGCCGCCATCGGCATGGTCCCGCAGGACACCGTGCTGTTCAACGACACGATCGGCTACAACATCCGCTACGGGCAATGGGATGCGAGCGAGGCGCAGGTCCGCGAGGCGGCGCGCCTCGCGCAGATCGACCGGTTCGTGTCGGCCCTCCCCGAAGGCTACGACACGCCGGTGGGCGAGCGTGGCCTGAAGCTCTCCGGCGGTGAGAAGCAGCGCGTCGCCATCGCCCGCACGATCCTGAAGGGACCGCCGATCCTCGTCCTCGACGAAGCGACCTCGGCCCTCGATTCCTTCACAGAGCGCGAGATCCAGGACGCCCTCGACAAGGTGTCGAGGGGGCGCACCACCCTCGTCATCGCCCACCGCCTCTCGACGGTGGTCAATGCCGACGAGATCATCGTGCTCGACCGGGGCGTCATCGTCGAGCGCGGCGACCACCAGGGCCTGCTCGATCTCGGCGGCGTCTACGCCTCCCTTTGGAGCCGCCAGCGCGAGGCCGACGAGGCGCGCGAGATCCTCAAGCGGGCGGAGCAGGAGAGGCTGGACCGGGACCGGTCGGAGGACGCGACCTCCTCCGAAGGTCCCGTCGCCCCGCAACCGAAGCGGCCCGTCGTGCCCGAGCCGATGCCGGCGGAGTGAAGGCGCGGCGGGGTACTCATGGGCGTCTTCCGCCGAACGCCGCCATTCCGGACTCGCCTTCGGCACTCCGGAGTGACGGTGCAGGTGTCGTAACGGGCGCGACCGTCTCGGTGGCCATGGCGCGGCGGCCCGGCGTCGAAGCGCCACTCGGTCTCTCGATCCGCGCCGCGGCACGAGGCTTCCGGTCCGCATCGGATTGCCCGGAAAATGCGGATTTCCGTGCCGGCCGAGAATCCCTTGTGGCGGCCCCGGCATCGACTGGCGGCCTCTATGTGCGGACCGTCATGCGATAGATCAGTAACTGATCTCATTCACAATGCGGTAATAGAAGTCGTCGTACTCTATTAACTAACGACACCGATTGAACTTGACCATGACGAGTAATGCGATAATTTGATCTAATATTACTAAAAGGGTCCGGCAATATGGTGCTTTCCCAAGATGTTCGCGAGACTCTGAAGAGCGTCGCGGCATTGTCCGAGACGATCGACGGGATCGGCGACGACGACAACCTGTTCGACAAGGGCCTCGATTCGTTCGGGTCGGTCCAGCTGATGCTGGCGCTCGAAGAGCGCTACGACATTGAGTTTCCGGACAACCTTCTCAACCGGCGCTCCTTCTCCACCATCCGCATCATCGGCGAGACGGTGAACAAGCTCACGCTTTCGGCCGCCGCATGAACGCCCTCGTCCTCCGCGCCAAGCGGGTCGCGGTAATCGCGGCCGCCCATGCCGATGAGGTCGACCGTCAGGCCCGCTTTCCGGCGGAGGCGGTGGCGGCCCTCAAGGCCGAGCGCCTGCTCGGGATTCAGATCCCGATGCAGTTCGGCGGAGAGAGCGCCGGCCTGTCGCAGATCGCGGAGGTCTGCTTCACCCTGTCCCAGGCCTGCTCCGCCGCGGCGATGGTCTTCGCCATGCACCAGATCAAGGTCGCGAGCCTCGTCTCGCATGGCCTCGACAGCGACTGGCACTGCAGCCTGATGGAGCAGGTGGCGCGCGAGCAGCTCCTCTTCGCCTCGGCCACCACGGAGGGCGGCATCGGCGGCGACCTGCGCAACAGCCTGTGCGCGGTCGAGACGGTGGGCGACGTCTTCCATTTCTCCAAGGACGCAACGGTCATCTCCTACGGCGCCCATGCCGACGTGATCCTCGCCACCGGCCGCCGCCATCCCGACGCGGCCTCGTCGGACCAGGTCCTCGTGGCGCTGATGAGGGGCCAGATGTCCCTGGAGCGCACCAGCACCTGGGATACGCTGGGCATGCGCGGCACCTGCAGCGACGGGTTCAAGCTCGAGGCGCGCGACGTGCCGGTGGCGCAGATCCTGCCGAAGCCCTTCGCCGAGATCGCGGCCCAGTCGATGCTCGCCTCCTCGCACCTCCTCTGGAGCAGCGTCTGGTTCGGCATCGCCAGCTACGCCCTCGACCGGGCCAGGGCCTATGTGCAGGGCGAGGCAAGGCGCCGGCCGGGTCAGGTTCCTCCCGGCGCCCTGCGCCTCGCCGAGGCCGCCAACGAGCTTCAGGCGATGAAGGGGACCGTGGTCGCCGGCCTCCAGCTGTTCGAGCGCGCGCAGGGCGATGCGGACGAACTCGGCTCGATCGGCTTCGCCGTGATGCTCAACAATGTGAAGACGACGATCTCGGCGAAGTCCGTCGACATTGTCCAGCGCGCGCTCGGGATCGTCGGGCTCTCCGGCTACAAGAACGGCACGCCGTTCAGCCTCGGTCGGCCCCTGCGCGACGTCATGTCGGCGCCGCTGATGATCAACAACGACCGTATCCTCTCCAACACCGCCAACCTCCTGCTCGTGCAGAAGGGCGGGGGCCAGCTCCTGAGCGCATGATGGACCAGCTTCTCGCCCCCGCTCCCCTCTCCGACGAGGTCGCCGACGACGAGGTGTCGTCCGAGCCGCGCTCCCTGCTCGACCGGCTGTTCGACCGCGGCCTGCTCGTACGCACCGGCGTCGACGGGCTCTACGGCCGCAGCGGCGATTTCGAGAGCGTGGTCGAGGCCATCGACCGGCTCGCCACGAAGCTCGGCGCCGGGGACGGGGCGGAATCCCTGCGCTTCCCGCCCGGCATGAGCCGGCCCGCCTTCGAGCGCAGCGGCTATCTCAAGGGATTCCCGAACCTCGCCGGCACCATCCACTGCTTCTGCGGCAACGATGCAGACCACGCCCGACTGCTCTCCTGCATCGAGGCCGGCACCGACTGGACCGGCGATCAGGCCGCCAGCGAGATCGTGCTGACGCCGGCCGCCTGCTACCCGCTCTATCCGGTGGCCGCCGCCCGCGGCGCCCTGCCGGAAGCCGGCCTGCTGTTCGACCTGCAATCCTACTGTTTCCGCCACGAGCCCTCGCTCGAGCCGACGCGGATGCAGATGTTCCGCATGCGCGAATACGTCCGCATGGGCAGCCCCGATCAGGTGCTGGCCTTCCGCGAGATGTGGCTCGAGCGCGGCACCGCGATGATGCGCGAGCTCGGCCTGCCGATCGCGGTCGACCCCGCCAACGATCCGTTTTTCGGCCGCGCCGGGCGGATGCTCGCCAACAATCAGCGGGCACAGGGGCTGAAATTCGAGCTGAACGTGCCGGTCAACAGCGAGGACAAGCCCACCGCCTGCCTCAGCTTCAACTACCATCAGGATCATTTCGGCACGATCTGGGACATCAAACAGGCGGATGGCGAGGTCGCGCATACGGCCTGCGTCGGGTTCGGGCTGGAGCGGATCACCCTGGCGCTGCTCCGCCATCACGGCCTCGACATCAAGGCCTGGCCGGCGGCATTGCGCGAACGGCTCTGGGGCTAGGACCGGTGCTCGCCGCCCTCGTCCGCGAGGAGACGCCGGAGGCTCCGGCGCCGACCTCCCATCCGCTGCATGGCTCCGACCGGATCTGGCCGGAGACGAACTGCTACGTCGACCTCTGGATCGAGCTCCTGCACGGCCGTGGCCTCGTCCCCGAGGCGATGCTCGGCTTCACCCTGCGCCAGGATTTCGAAGGCGATCAGTTCACCTTCTTCAAGCCGTTTCCCGGCGATCTCGAACGGCTCTACGGTCTCTCGATCCAGGAACTCGCGATCTTCGAGAGCCTGGAGGCGCATGCGCTGGTGCAGGTCGCGCGCGGATGCCCGGTCCTGGTCGAGGTCGACGCGATCCACCTGCCCGATACCGCGGGCACCACCTATGGCCGCGACCACGGCAAGACCACGATCGGCATTCTCGGTCTCGATGTGCAGGCCCGCGCGCTCGACTATCTCCACAATGCCGGCCGTTTCCGGCTTCGCGGCGCCGATTACGAAGGCATCTTCGGGCCCTCGACGCTGTTTCCCTATGCGGAGTTCGTGAAGGAGATCGGCGCGCCGCTCCCCCGGCGCGAGCTCCACGGCGTCGCCTTCGACATGCTGCGCCATCACCGCCGCTTCGCGCCGCGCGCCAACCCGATCTTCGCCTTCCGGAGGGCGCTGGAGGCGAGAGCGGAGACGCTGGTGCAGAACCCGCTCGGGATCTTCCACAGCTACGCCTTCAACACCACGCGCCAGCTCGGTGCCAATTTCGAGCTTCTCGGCAGCCATCTCGCCTGGCTCGACGAGCAGGGGGGTGCCGGTTTCGCCGCGAGTGCCGAGGCGGCGCAAACCCTCGCGGCGGAGGCCAAGGCGTTCCAGTTCCAGCTGGCCCGGGCCTTCGGCCGGCGCAACGCCACGGGCCTGTGCCAGCGCCTCGACGGGCTGGCCGGCACCTACGACAGGGTGTTCGCCGCCCTCGACAGCGCCCTCGCCTAGGGGCGAAGACATGGCGCGCATCCTCGCCGTCGACGGCGTTCCGGCTTCGGCGGTCGAAGGACCCTGGCACCTGCTGATGAATCCGGCCGGCGCCTGCGCGACCCCGCGCGACCTGCCCCGGAACGACGCCGTGTCCGGCTGGATTCCGGCCCGCGTTCCGGGCACCGCAGCCGCTGCCCTGCGGGATGCGGGGCTCTGGTCCGAGGAGGCACCGACGCCGATCCACGATTCCGACGTGTGGTATCGGACGATCCTGTCGGGTTCCGGCCGGGAGCGCCTGTCCTTCGAGGGATTGGCGACCATCGCCGAGATCTGGATCGACGGAACGCTCGCCGCCACCGGCCGCTCGATGTTCCTGTCGCAGCACGTCGAGGCGGATCTCTCCGGCGAGACCGAGATCGCCCTGTGCTTCCGCTCGCTTTCGGCGGAACTGGCGCGCCCGCACAAGCGCGGCCGCTGGCGCCCGCTTCTGGCGACGCCGGGCTCCCTGCGCCGCATCCGCACCAGTGTGCTCGGCTTTATGCCGGGCTGGTGCCCGTCCATCGACAGCGTCGGCCCCTACCGGCCGGTGACGCGGACCGCGCTCGGCGCCGGCTCGGGACATCTCGCCTCCGTCGATCTGCGCACGGCGCTCGAAGACGGGACCGGACGGCTCACGGCGCGGGTCGAGCTCGACGGCGCGCCGGACGGGGCCGCGATCCTGATCTGCGACGGCCACGAGATCGCTTTGCGGCAAAGTGCGCCGGGCCGGTTCGAGGGCGAACTCCTGCTGCCCGGGATCGCGCCGTGGTGGCCCCATACCCATGGCGAGCCGACGCTTCATTCCGTGGACCTGATGGTCGCGGGCCGGCGCCTCGATCTCGGCCGCGTCGGCTTTCGCACCATCACCCTGACCCGTCCGTTCGAGGAGGGCTTGAGCCTCACGATCAACGGCGTCCCGGTCTTCTGCCGCGGCGCCTGCTGGACTCCGCCCGACCTCGTGGGCCTGCCCAACGACCGCGACGGCTACCTGCCTCTCCTGATGCTGGCGCAGGAGGCCGGCATGAACATGCTGCGCGTGCCCGGCATCACGCTCTACGAGGCTCAAATCTTCCACGATCTCTGCGACGAGCTCGGCATCCTGGTCTGGCAGGACCTGATGCTCGCCAATTTCGACTATCCCACCGACGATCCCGGCTTCCGCGCGATGCTGGTCGAGGAAATCACGCAGTTCCTCGACCGTACCCAGACCTCGCCCTCCCTCTGCGTCCTGTCGGGCGGGAGCGAGGTCTGGCAGCAGGCGGCGATGCTCGGATTCCCGCGCGAGGTCTGGGCCGGCAGCTTCGTCGCCGAGACGCTTCCAGCCCTGGTGGCGCAAACACGGCCCGACCTCGTGGTGGTGCCGAACTCGCCCTCAGGGGGAGACCTGCCG
Organism: Methylobacterium marchantiae; assembly: GCF_022179405.1. Classification (GTDB taxonomy): domain Bacteria; phylum Pseudomonadota; class Alphaproteobacteria; order Rhizobiales; family Beijerinckiaceae; genus Methylobacterium; species Methylobacterium marchantiae. The sequence continues at coordinate 45,804 of NZ_BPQT01000033.1, read as the reverse complement.
TTCTCCACCTCCGCCGGCGTGACCCATTATTACGGCGTCGGCGCCTATCGCCGTCCGTTCGAGGATGCGCGCCGGGCCGAGGTCGGCTTCGCCTCCGAGTGTCTCGCCTTCGCCAACGTGCCGGACGCCGCGACCCTCGCCGAATGCGGCCTCACCGATCCCACATCGCCGCGTTGGGCGGCCGCCATTCCCCGCGACCGGCGCGCGGATTGGGATTTCGAGGGCGTGCGCGACCATTACGTGGCCACCCTCTACGGCGCCGATCCCGAGCGCCTGCGGGCGGAGGACCCGGTGCGCTACCTGACCCTCGGCCGGGCGGCGAGCGGCGACTGCATGGAGGCGGTGTTCGCCGAATGGCGCCGGGCCCGCTCGCCCAATGCCGGCGGCCTGGTCTGGTTCTTCCGCGATCTGGCGCCGGGGGCGAGCTGGGGCATCGTCGATTGCCTCGGGCGCCCGAAACCGGCCTGGTACGCCCTGAAGCGCGCCTTCCGGCCCGTCCAGCTCACCCTCTCGGACGAGGGGCTGAACGGCCTCCAAGTCCATGTCCACAACGAGACGGCGCGAAGGCTCGACGCGATTCTGCGCCTCGCCTTCACCGATCCGGCCGGCCGCGTCGTCGCCAGGGCCGAGCGGGCGATCGCGCTCGGCCCGCGAAGCTCCGCATCCTGGTCCTCGGCGGACATGCTGGGGCGCTTCTTCGACGCCACCGATGCCTATCGCTTCGGGCCGCCGGCCCATACGCTCGGCCATGCGAGCCTCACCGAGGCGGGACATGGCGCGACGATCGCCGAGGCGTTCCATTATCCGCAGGGGCGGAATCCCGAGCCGCAGGAACTCGGGCTCGAGGTCGAGCTCCTCCGGGAGGGATCGGGCTGGGCGCTGCGGATCGCCACGGAACGGCACGCCCTCGGCGTCAGGATCGAGACGACGCGCGGGCGTCCGGCGGACGATTGGTTCTCCCTCGCGCCCGGATCGGTGCGCCATGTGGCGCTCGTCGGGACGGCGGGAGAGGGTGAACGGCCCGAGGGACGCGTCGGCGCCATCAACGGCATCGGGATGGTGAGGTTCGGTCGAGATGGCGTTTGAGACTTCACGGATCGCCGAGGACACGACCTTGCCGCTGCGGCCCATCGCCTTCGACGGCCTGTTCGGCTGGTTCAGCCCGGGGATCGGCCGCCGCGGCGTCGTCCTGTGCGGCACCCATGGCTACGAGCAGCTCTCGGCGCACCGCCCGTGGCGGACGCTCGCGGAACGGATCGCCGCCACAGGCTGCGCCACCCTGAGCTTCGATTATCCCGGCGCCGGCGATTCCGGAGACGCCGGCGCGGACAGCGTCGAGGGATGGGTCCGCGCGATCCGCCGGGCCATTCGCCATCTCCGGGACGAGGCGCAGGCGGAAGAGATCGTCCTCGTCGGACTTCGCCTCGGCGGCACGCTCGCGGCCCTCGCGGCCGAGGGCGAGCGGGTCGACGGACTGGTGCTGCTGGCGCCCTTCGCCAGCGGGCGTACCTACCTGCGCGAGATGAAGATGCAGTCGCGCACCATCGGGCGCATGCCCGACGGATCGCCCATGCCGCAGGAGGACGGCACCCTCACGGTCGGCGGTTTCCATATCGGTCCCGGCCTCGCCGCCGAGCTCTCCGCCATCGACCTCGCCGGGGCCGAGCGGGCGCCGGCCCCCGACATCCTGCTCGTCGGCGCGGAGATCGGCGGGCTCGGCCCGCGCTACACCACCCTCGGCGCCACGGTGACGACGCGGCCCTTCCCCGGCCTCGCCGCCCTCGTCGCCAACCCGCTCTATGCCGAGACGCCGGAGGAGACCGTCGCGGGGGTGATCGATTGGGTCGCCGCGGGCGCGCACCCTTGCCCCGGCCGGATCGCCATCCTTCCTCCGGCCTCGGCCGATCCGATCCGCGGCGCCGGCTGGTGCGAGGAGCCTCTACGGTTCGGCACGTCGGTCTTCGGCATCCTCTGCCGCCCGCGCGAGGCGGGGCCGCGACGGCCGTCCGTGCTCTTCGTCAATGCCGGCACCAACGTCCATTCCGGCTGGGGCCGCCAGACCACCGTCCTCGCGCGCGGACTCGCGCGGGAGGGCGTCATGTCCCTGCGCATGGACCTGCGCGGCGTCGGCGACAGCCCCGACCGGCCCGGCGGCGCTTCCCCGCTCTACAGCCTCGCCTCCCTCGACGACGTGCGCGCCGCCCTCGACCATCTTGAGACGATGTCCGCCGGCCCGGTCGTCATCGTCGGGTCCTGCAGCGGCGCCTATCTCGCCTTCCAGGCCGTCTGCCGCGAGAACCGGCTGAAGGGCGCGCTCCTCGTCAATCCCTATTGCTTCGACTGGAATCCGGCGGACGACGTCGACAGCGTCATCCGCAACGTGTTCCGGAACGCCTCGACCTATGCCGGCCTCCTGCGGCAGGGAACCGCCTGGCGCAGGCTCGCCCGTGGCGAGATCCGCGTGGGCGCCATCGCGAGGGCGCTCGGCAAGGCCGGCTTCGCGCGCGTGGCGAAGCGGGTGGCGCCCCTGTTCCGGCCCCGTCCCGCCGGCGGCAGCGTGGCCCAGCGCGTCGCCGACCTGCGCCGGCGTGGCGCCCATCTCCATCTCGTCTACAGCGGCGGCGATCGCGGCCTCGCCGCCCTGCACGAGAATCTCGGCCGCTCCCCCGCCAGGATCGCCCGGCGCCTCGGCGAGCCGGTGACGATGATCGAGGGGGCGGACCACGATCTCAGCACCGCCGCGGCCCAGGGCCGGCTCGCCGAGGTTCTGAAGGCATTGCTGCGCCGCCTCGGCTGACCCGACCGCGAGCTGCGACTTCGCTTCCGGGCGTGTGGCGCATCGAACCGGGCGTGCTCCTCACGGCCGTTTCGATCCGACCGCGCCCGCCGAACGGCGCGCCGCGCTCGGTCTCGCACCGCTGCCTTCCACCTGCGCTCTTCGAAGGCGCACCGGGCACGGAACCCGGCCTCGATGCGTTGCCGGCACCGGCCGCATATGAAAGACACCGCCGAGGGCGCGCCTCGGCGACGGCACGGCATCGTCGGGGTCGGGATCGGCTCGCCGGGCGGATCTGCCCTGCTTCGAGGTTGCGAATGAGTGCTGCGCCGATGGCCTTCTCGACCACGCGCCTGATCGTGATCCTGGCCGTGGCCGGCTTTGCCAGCACCTTTGCCGGGCGCGCCATCGAACCCCTGGTCGGCGTGCTCGCCCGCGACCTGCGCAGCGATCCGCACACGGTCGCGCTGCTGTCGACCGCCTTCGCGCTGCCCTATGCGCTGATCCAGCCGATCCTCGGTCCGGTGGGGGATTCCCTCGGCAAGGAGCGGGTCATCGCGGTCTGCCTCGGCATCCTCACCCTGGCCCTGGCGGGATGCGCGCTCTCGGCGGATCTCACCATCCTGTTCGGATTGCGCGTGCTGGCGGGCGCGGCGGCCGGCGGCGTCATTCCGCTGGCGCTCGCTCTCATGGGCGACAGGATTCCGCTGGAGCGCCGGCAGGTCGCCATCGGCCGCTTCCTCGTCGCCGTCATCCTCGGCCAATTGTCCGGCTCGACCTTCGCCGGACTGATCGAGGCCGATGTCGGCTGGAAGGGCGTCTTCGCCATCACGGCGGCGGTCGCGGCGATCGGCTGCGCGGCGGCGATCCTCGGCTTCGAGTGGCGGGCAGGCGCGGCGCCCAAGCGCTTCGCCTTCGGGGAGGCGGTGACGCGCTACCGCACCATCGTCGGCATCCCCCGCGCCCGCGTCTTGTTCGCCGCCGTCTTCGTCGAGGCGATCGCGGTCTTCGGCATCTTCCCGCATCTCGCGCCGCTCATCGAGGCGCGCGGGGAGGGCGGCCCGCGCGAGGCCGGCCTCGCCCTCGCGGGCTTCGCGGCCGGCGGGTTGCTCTACTCGGCTTTCGTCGCCGTGCTCCTGCGCCTGCTCGGCCTGTCGCGGATGCTGATCGGGGGCGGGGTGATCTGCGCCTGCGCCCTCCTGGTCATCGGCAGCGCGGGTAGCTGGCAGGTGGATTGCGCGGCCCTGGTGGCCATGGGGCTCGGTTTCTACATGCTCCACAACACCTTCCAGGTGCAGGTGACCGAGGTGGCGCCCGGCGCCCGCGCATCGGCCGTCTCGCTCCACGCCTTCTCGTTCTTCTGCGGCCAGGCCCTGGGCGTCGCGATCCTCGGCGCCGCCCTGCAGGGCCTCGGCCAGTTCACCGCCCTCGCCCTCTGCGCCGTCGCGATCCTGGCTCTCGGCATCGTCACTGCCCGGTTGCTCATGGGCCGGACGGCGAACACGTAGGCAGGGTCGCCGCACCGGGTCCGTGTGGCGGATGGATGCCCTACGCCGTCTCCAGCCCAGTATACCATTCGGCATAGGTCGTGTTCGCCACCATGCGGCGGTTCTGGTCGGGGGCGCCGTCCGTCCACCAGACGGGGCCGCGCTCGCCGAGGCCGTGCTTGGCGACGTCCACCGCCCGGCGGGCCCGCGCGAGAGCGCCTTCGTCGCCCGCCCGCTTGGCCGTCTTCACCGCGCGCCGGGCGTCCATCAGCGCCTTGACGAAGCGCTCCCGCGCCTCCTCGCCGAGGCTCGGATCGGTGCGCCGCCACAGCCGTCCCTTGACGACGATGTAGCGACCGTCGGGCGTCTCGATCACGGGCGTCCCGCCTGTCTTCGCCATGGCGAGGGCCTCAGCGCGCCAGGACGGGCGTGCAGACGAAGCGGCCCTCGCCCGGCAGCGGCACGATGGCGACCTCGACGCCGTAGAGCAGGCGCAGGGTCTCCGGTGTGACCGCTTCCTCGGGCGGTCCAAGCGCCAGCAGGCGGCCCTCGTGGAGGAGGGCGACCCTGTGGCAGAGGAAGGCGTGGTCGGGATCGTGGGTCGAGAGGACGATCCCGATGCCGCGCCGGCTCAGGTGCCGCACCTGATCGAGCAGACGGGCCTGGTTGCCGAAATCGAGGCTCGCGGTGGGCTCGTCCATGACGAGGAAGCGCGGTTCCCCCGCCAGCGCGCGGGCGATGAGGACGAGCTGGCGTTCGCCGCCGCTGATCTCGGTATAGCTGCGCTCGGCGAGGTGGCCGATGCCGAGGGTGGCGAGGGCGTCGGCGGCGATCGCCTCGTCCGCCCTGCCGGGGACGGCGAAGGCGCCGAGCCGGCTCGCCCGCCCCATCAGGACCACGTCCTGCACGCGGAAGGGGAAGGAGGCCGCATGCGCCTGGGGCACGTAGGCGACGCTGCGCGCGAACCGTGCCCGCGACCAGCGCGCGACGTCCTCCCCGTCGAGGGTGATCCGCCCGGCCTTGGCGGGGATCAGGCCGAGGATGGTCTTGAACAGGGTGGTCTTGCCGCCGCCATTCGGCCCGAGGAGGCCCAGCACCTCCCCCGCCCGCAGGTCGAAGCCGATCCCCTCGCCGATGGTGCGGGCGCCGTGGCCGAAGGCGAGATCCCGGACGAGGAGGTTCACGCCCAGCTCCGCTTGGCATTGGCCAGGAGCCACAGGAAGAACGGCGCGCCGATGAGGGCGGTGAGGATGCCCAGCGGCACCTCGATCGGCGCGATGGTGCGGGCGACGAGATCCACCGCCAGGAGGTAGCCCGCCCCCATCAGCAGCGAGGCCGGCAGCAGGCGGCGGAAATCCGGCCCGACGATCAGCCGCGCCACATGCGGGATGATGAGGCCGATCCAGCCGATCACCCCGGTGACCGAGACGGCGGCGGCGGTCACCAGCGTCGCCGCGGCGATGAAGAGCGGGCGCAGCAGCCGTGTCTCGACGCCGAGCGCCCGCGCCTCCTCCTCGCCGAGGCTCATCAGGTTCATCCGCCAGGCGAACAGGACCAGGGGCAGCAAGCCGAGGAGCATCGCCGGCAGGATCGCGCCGACATCGCCGAGGGTGACGGAAGCGAGGCTGCCGAGCAGCCAGTAGGTGATGGCGGGGAGCTGGTTGTAGGGGTCGGCCAGGACCTTGAGGAGCGAGATCGCGGAGCCGAGCACCGCGCCGATGGCGACGCCCGCCAGCACCAGGGTGAGCACCGGATCGTGCCGTCGCATCGCGAGACCGACCGCGTAGACCGCTCCCACCGCGAGCGATCCCCCGGCGAAGGCGAGGAGCTGGATCGCGCCGACGGGAAGCGAGAGGTAGATGCCCAGCACCGCCCCGAGGCTCGCGCCGGCCGAGACGCCGAGGATGTCGGGCGAGACGAGGGGATTGCGGAACAGGCCCTGGTAGGTGGAGCCCGCCGCGGCGAGGGCCGCGCCGACGACGAGGCTCGCCAGGACGCGCGGCAGCCGCACCTGCAGCACCACGATCTGCGCGGTGGGATCGAGGGTGGAGGGAAGCCCGAGCAGCTTCGTCCATAGGATCCTCGCCACGTCGGCGACGGGCACGGCGAACTTGCCCGTCGCCAGAGACAGGAGGACGAGCAGCAGGAGTGCGACGAGCGGCAGCACGCCCTTCAACGCGCTGCGCAAAGCGGGCCGGGCGGCGATGGCGGGGGCGGTCACGGCCTTGGCGCCCCGGCATCCTTCAGCAGGGTTTCGCGCTGCTCCGCGTCGAGATCCACATGATAGAAGCGCTCGTAGAATTTCTGCGCGATCGCGTCGATCGGTTCCGGGAACAGGTCGGGATGGAGCAGGCCCGCGAGCCAGCGCAGGCCGATCAGGCGGTTGATGCCGGGCGGCGAATCGAACCAGCCGAAGGGCAGGCGGGGTGTCTGGTAGACGCGGCCGGTGCGGACGGCGCGGAGCGTGCTCCACACTGGATCGGTGAAAACGGACTGCCGGAAGGCGGGATCGAGGGTGACGATGGCGTCGGGGTTCCAGGCCAGGACCTGTTCCGGCGACACGGTGGTGAGACCGGTGGCGCCCCCACCCTCCGCGACGTTGCGGGCGCCGGCCAGTTCGAGGATCTCGGTGTTGATCGAGCCGGCGACTCCCGTCTCCAGCCCGCGCGGACCGCGGGCGTAGTAGACGCGCGGCCGCTTGTCGGCGGGGACCGACGCGATCCGGCTCTTCACCAGCGCGATCATCGCCTCGGTATGGGACGCCAGGTCCTTCGCCCGCTCGGGCGCCCCGACCAATTCGCCGAGCTTGGCATAGGTCTCGGCCATCCGGCCGATGCTGCCGTCGAGGAGAATATAGGGAATGCCGGTCTGCGCCTGGATCCGGTCGGCCAGGGAGACGTAGGTCGGCGCGGTGCTGCCGACATCGACGATGAGGTCCGGCTTCAGGGTGAGCACCGCCTCGACATTGGCGGTATTACCCTTGCCCGTCAGCCGGCCATAGGCGGGGAGACCGCGTGTCTCCGGTGTCAGGAAGGCGGCTTCGTCCGGCGAGGGCGCGCGGACCCATCCGATCATGGCGGTCGGCGCCAGGGTGTAGAGCAGGACGGAGGCTGGCGGGCCGGCGGCGAGGACCCGGCTCGCGCGGTCCGGCACCTCCACCGTGCGGCCGGCGGAATCGACGAAGGGGCGTGCGATCGCCGCCCCGCCGGCGAGGACGAGACCTGTGAGAGCCACGATCGCCGCGACGATGCCGGGGGCCGTTCGACGTGACGGGTTTCGCGGGCCTGTGGCCGGCGGGATGCAGCGATCGATCATGGCGCGAACCGTATCATGGCGATGCGCGCCGCGCGCCGCGACGCACGCGCCACACGCCTTCCCTGGAGGAGGTCCGGCGTTTGTCATCCGGAAGGGGCTGATATACAGCCCCGGTCGATCGATCCGCCCGGTAACGACGGGCGAAACCGGCACCGTCGATGTCGGGCCCTGTCGGGCCACCATTGTGCCGGCTCAGTATAGAGCAAGTTTTGATGGGTCCAAGCAGGTTCGCGTTGGCACGCCGACGCTTCACCCTGCTTAGGTCCTTGGTGTGTCGCAGGTTTTGTCGCAGAATCGGTGACCACTTCTGCGAAACCTGCTTAGTCATCACGGACGTCGAGACGGCCGAGGAGAGAGCCAGATGAAGATCGCGATGATCGGCGCGGGGTATGTCGGCCTGGTCTCCGGTGCGTGCTTCGCCGATTTCGGCCACACCGTGTGCTGCGTCGACAACGATCCGGCCAAGATCGAGGCCCTGGAGCAGGGCCGCATCCCGATCTTCGAGCCGGGGCTCAACACGCTGGTGGCCGACAACGTCCGCCAGAACCGCCTGACCTTCGCCACCGACCTGACGAGCGCGGTGGCCGCGGCCGACACGGTGTTCATCGCGGTGGGCACGCCGTCGCGGCGCGGCGACGGATTTGCGGATCTCTCCTACGTCTATGCGGCGGCCCGCGACATCGCGGCGGCCCTTACCGGCTACACCGTGGTGGTGACGAAATCGACGGTTCCGGTGGGGACCGGCGACGAGGTCGAGCGCATCATCCGCGAGGCGCGGCCCGATGCCGATTTCGCCGTGGTCTCCAACCCGGAATTCCTGCGCGAAGGCGCGGCCATCGGCGATTTCAAGCGGCCCGACCGCATCGTCATCGGGGCGGACGACGACCGCGCGGCGAATGTGATGAAGGAGGTCTACCGCCCGCTCTACCTCAACCAGGCGCCGATCCTCGTCACCGGGCGGCGCACGGCGGAGCTGACGAAATACGCCGCCAACGCCTTCCTCGCCACCAAGATCACCTTCATCAACGAGATCGCCGACCTCTGCGAGCAGGTCGGCGCCAATGTCCAGGAGGTCGCCCGCGGCATCGGCCTCGACAACCGCATCGGCTCGAAGTTCCTGCATGCGGGGCCGGGCTATGGCGGCTCGTGCTTCCCCAAGGACACCCTGGCGCTGGTGAAGACGGCGCAGGATTGCGGCACTCCGATCCGGCTGGTGGAGGCGGTGGTCGCCGTCAACGACCAGCGCAAGCGGGCCATGGCGCGCAAGATCGTCACCGCCTGCGGCGGCTCGGTGCGGGGCAAGACCATCGCGCTCCTCGGCCTCACCTTCAAGCCGAACACGGACGACATGCGCGACGCGCCGTCGCTCTCCATCGTCGCCGGCCTGCAGGATGCCGGTGCCCGCATCCGCGCCCACGACCCGGAAGGCATGGAGGGCGCGAGGCACTTGATGCCCGACATCGCCTATGCCGACGACCCCTATTCCTGCGCCGAAGGGGCCGATGCCCTCGTCATCGTGACCGAATGGAACGCCTTCCGCGCCCTCGACTGGGCGCTCCTCGCAAGGAGCATGGCGGCACGGGTGGTGGTCGACCTGCGCAACGTCTACCGGGGCGAGGACGTGGCCCGCCACGGCTTCCGCTATGTCGGCATCGGCGTGCCGTCGCCGGAGATTTAGGACGATAAGCTTCTACATCTGAAGTCAGGAATATTTTGTGACCTCCTTCATCGTTCCCGACGGCAATGAGGCGATTCGTGCGGATATTCCAGCAATTGTAGAGTTGATCGAGAGAACAGCCAGATGGGTACATCCGGAAACGTTCAAGGCTTTACCGGTTTGGTGTCCCTACACCGCGCGCGGTCAACCGCTCTACGACGCGACTTGGACGCGACAATATACAAATACCCGTCGCGCAACTAAGGAAACAAGCAATAAATTCGAAGGGAACGTGGCGGCACTAAAGGCGCTGGTTTCAGCGCTCGGTGTATCCTCACCCAAGCCCCGAAATTGGACGGTATGTCACATATGGGGCTACGACGATCCCGCATTTGCAGCACAGAGTAGTATTGTCCAGGATCCACGGTATTTTTCCTGCATTGGTAATATGGTCTGGTTGCCCACTCCCCTCAAAGGGTTCACTGACGCATTGCCGGAGGTGAAGAAGATGCTCCGAATCTGTTCGTACAATCTTTATGGTTGGGCTTGCGAACACCCATCCGTTAAAGCGGAGGCCGAGGAGATTAGATCAGGCATCATTCCAGTTGGCTATCCAAGAGGATGGCCGAGTGCCCTCGATCTAAAGCTAATACCGCTCGGCACAGCGCCTTATACCGACAAAATAAGGCGCGAAATTTTAGTACGAAAAGCGAAGTGGCGACGAGATATCGATGATTTGAGACTTGTCGACTATCCACGAGATCAAGTTAAAAATGTGCTCGATTTTTGGAAAATAGATATTTATCAAACATAGAATTTTTTAATTCGAGGCGGGTGAGGTTTTTTGCCTAGTTCCGCCTCGTCGGATAACTTGATTTTACACCGATTTCCGAGAAAGCTCTACTTTCATTTGCCCTTCGAGCGAGGCCAGTTCGCGCACCCGACGAGCCGCTGATCGATTCACGTATCGCCTCCCGGCGCGGACCGGGAGGCAGAGTTCATCAGGCCGCCGCGTCGATGGCGGTGGACGCCCGGCGCACCTTGCGGTCCATGCCGTCGAGGAAGGCGTGGGCGTCCTCCTTGCGCTCGAAGACGTGCGGGGCGAGGCCGCGATTGTTCAGGGCCTCCTCCATCTTGAGGCGCAGGAAGGCGCTCGTCGCGTAGCGCGTGGTCGTCAGGTAGTAGTTCGCCGACAGGTATTGGATCATGCTCGCGTAGTCGTCGTACAGGTTTTCGTTGATGCGGAACCCGTCATGGTTGACCACCGAGTTGACCCGCTTGCCGGCCTTCTTGCAGGAATCGACCAGGACCTTGCGCAGGTCGTCGATGTCGCTCTTGATGCGGGCGTGCCAGCCTTCGAGGTTGAGGAACAGGATGTTGCGCTCGGCGTCGTAGCTGACCCGCTCCGGCAGGTTGAGGTTGAGGAGGTCCGAGAGGAGCTCCATCGGCTCGTCGCGGAACAGGCGCGGATCCATTTGCGCCGGGTGCTTGATGATCGGCGTGAAGCCCATATGGGGCAGGATGTCCCGCTCGATCTCGATGCCGGGCGCGACCTCGATAAGTTCGAGCCCCTCGTCGGTGAGCTGGAAGACGCAGCGCTCGGTGACGTAGATCACCGGCTGCGAGCGCTTCTGCGCATAGGGGCCGCTGAAGGTGATCTGCTCCACCTGGGGCAGGAACTTCTGCGAGCGGCCTTCCTGCACGATCTTCAGCTTGCCGTCCTCAATGGTCGTCTCGAGCCCGCCCACCGTGAAGGTGCCGGCGAAGACGACGCTGCGCGCGTTCTGGCTGATGTTGATGAAGCCGCCGCAGCCGTTGAGCTTGCCGCCGAAGGCGCTGGTGTTGACGTTGCCGTGCTGGTCGCACTCGGCCATGCCGAGGCAGGTCATGTCGAGGCCGCCGCCGTCGTAGAAGTCGAACATCTGGTTCTGGTCGATGACGCAATCGGCGTTCGTCGCCGCGCCGAAGCTCGACCCGGAGGCGAGGACGCCGCCCACCGCGCCCGCTTCCGTGGTGAGGGTGATGTAGGGGGTCACCTTCTCCTCGTTGGCCACCGCCGAGATGCCTTCCGGCGCGCCGACGCCGAGATTGACCACGCCGTTGGGCGGCAATTCGAAGGCCGCGCGCCGGGCGATGATCTTGCGGGCGTCGAGCTTCATCTTCTTCATGCCGCTCACCGGCACGCGGATCTGTCCGGCGAGGGCCGCATCGTGCTGCACGCCGTAATTCATGCGGTGCATCTCGGGCTCGGCCAGCACCACGCAATCGACAAGGATGCCCGGCACCCGCACGTCCTTGGGTAGCAGGAACCCGTCATCGACGATGCGCTCCACCTGCGCGATGACGATGCCGCCGTTGTTGCGCGCGGCCATGGCCTGGGCGAGGCAATCGAGGGTCAGCGCCTCCTTCTCGAAGGAGATGTTGCCCGCGGGATCGGCCGAGGTGCCGCGGATGAAGGCCACGTCGATCTTGGTGGCGGTGTAGAACAGCCACTCCTCGCCATCGACCTCCACGAGCTTGACGATCTCGTCCGTCGTCACCTCGTTCACGCGGGCGCCGCCATGGCGCGGATCGACATAGGTGTGCAGGCCGACCTTGGAGAACAGGCCGGGCTGTCCGGCGGCGCAGGCGCGGTAGAGCTGCGAGATCACGCCCTGGGGCAGGTTGTAGCCGACGATCTTGTTGTCCTGGGCCGCCTTGGCCACCTTCGGCATGCGTCCGAAATTGGCGGCGATGACGCGCTTCAGCAGGCCCTCGTGATGGAGGCGCCCGGTGCCGAGACCTTTGCTGTCGCCGGCGCCGGCGGTCATGATGAGGGTGAGGCCGCGCGGCGCGCCGGTATCGACGAACCGCTTCTCGAGGGCCGCGTGCAGCGCCTCGGGGATGCAGCTCTGCACGAACCCTGTCGTGGTGACGACGTCGTCATGCCGGATGAGGGCGATCGCCTCCTCGGCCGTGATCACCTTATTTTTCTTCATCGACCGGTCTATCCTCGGAGCACCTCCCCCATCCGGCCCTCGCCGCAAGTGATATCTTGCATAAAGCCGGGATGAAGAAGTCTTGTTTGGCGCACGCAGCGTAAAGATACGGTCCAGATTCCGCAAGGGTTGGGTCTAGTACCAGTTGCTATGGAAATGTTTTGTTGCACCGCACCACATTCCCGAAGTCCCGCACCGCGAAATCCCGCCGTCACGGCTTCGTCCAGGAGCATAGCCAGTTCAGTCCCCCATCATCGGTACCCATGAACACTTTTGCGGTGCGGGAAGGTCGAAAGTATTCATAATTTCCAGGACGAAGGCACCGTTCCGATCCTCCGCCGACCACGCATCTCGGTCGTGACGCTCCCGCGCCTACGCCCACCCATCGACGACCTTGCCATCCGGGCGTTCCGTGACGCAGGCTCGCCGGCCGGTCCTTTCACGGACCGCCGATCCCTCCCCGGAACCGCAAATCCTCCATGATCGTCCGCTCCCGGCCCAACCTGATGGCGATCCTGTTCACTCTGCAGGGGTCGATCCTGCCGCGGGTGGCGCTGAAGGTGGGGTTCATCACGCTCGCGGCGATCGTGGTGGTGGCGGTGGAGCGGGCCTGGCCCGATCCGTTTCCGATGAGTGCCGGCATCGGGCCGTTCACCCTGGTCGGGCTGGCGCTCTCCATCTTCCTGAGCTTTCGCAACGGCGCCTGCTACGATCGCTGGTGGGAGGCGCGCAAAGCCTGGGGAACGCTGATCCTCGAAGCGAGGGCCTTCGCCCGGCTCCTGGTCGCACTCCTTCCCGGAGAGCAGCACGACGTATTCCGGAGGCTCGCGCTGAGACGCGTCATGGCCTTCGCCACAGCCTTGCACGCGCAGATGCGCCGCGAGGACGAGATCGCCGCCGCGGCACCGTGGATGCCCGAGGCGGAGGCCGCGCGGCTTCGCGACCGCGCCAGCCCGGCCGACGCCGTGCTCGTGCAGCTGACGGCCGATCTCGGCCACACGCAGCGGGCGGGCCAGCTGACCGACATCCAGTTCGGCCTGCTTGAGCAGAAGATCGCCGCCCTGGGTCAGGTCCAGATCGTGTGCGAGCGCATCCAGGGAACGCCGCTGCCCTTCGCCTATACCCTGCTCCTGTACCGGACGGCCTGGATCTACTGCCTGCTCCTGCCCTTCGGGCTGGCGGGAACGCTGGGCTGGGTCACGCCGTTCGTGGCGGCCCTGGTCGCCTACACCTTCTTCGGCCTCGACGCCCTCGGGGACGAGCTTGAGGACCCGTTCGGTCTGGAGCCCAACGATCTCCCCCTCGACGCGCTGCTTCGCGTGGTGGAAGGGGTCGTCCTCGACGCCCTCGGCGAGCCGGTGCCGCCGCCCCTGGCGCCGGAGGGGTATCTCCTGCGCTGAGGCGGCGTTCCGGCCCGGTTGTTCCGGCGAGCGCTGTCCCGCGAAGGCTCAGTACTCCCAGAAGATCCGCTGCAGCTCCTTGGTGTCCTGGGTCTTGGTCAGGGCCACGGCGGCGAGGATCTTGGCCTTCTGCGGGTTGAGGTCGTGGGCCACCACCCAATCGTACTTGTCGTCGGGCTGCTCGGCGTTGCGCAGGACGAAGCCGTCGCCGACGCGGGACGAGCGGATGATCTGCACGCCCTTGCCCCGGATGTCCTTCAGCGTATCGACGAGATAACCGGCCACCGAGCCGTTGCCGGTGCCGGCATGGATGATCGCCTTGGCGCCGCCCGCCACCGCGGAGGTATAGGGCTCGGGGTGCATGTTGCCCGAGCCGTAGACGATGGCGACCTCGGGCAGGGCGTCGATGCTGTCGATGTCGAATTCCGAGGTGGTTCCGTGGCGCTTCACCGGCGCGCGGAACCAGTAGGTCTTGCCCTCGACCACCATGCCGAGCGGACCCCACTGGCTGAAGAAGGCCGAGGGTTTGATGTTGACGCGCTTGGTCGTGTCGCGGCCGGCCTGGATCTCGTCGTTCATGGTCAGCAGCACGCCCTTGGCGCGGGAATCCCTGGCGCCCGCCACCACGACGGCGTCGAGGAGGTTGAGGGCGCCGTCCGCCGAGATCGCGGTGGAGGGGCGCATGGAGGCGACCATGACGATCGGCTTGTCGGTCTTCACCACGAGGTCGAGGAAATAGGCCGTCTCCTCCACGGTATCGGTGCCGTGGGTGACGACGATTCCGTCGACGTCGTCGCGCTTGACCAGGGCGGAGACCTGCTTGGCGAGCTGGATCAGCTGGGCGTTGGTGAAGCTCTCCGAGGCGATCTGGAAGGCCTGCTCGCCGCGCACGTCGGCGACCTGGGCGATGGCGGGCACTGCGGCGATGAGCTTGTCCACCGGCACCTTCGCCGCCTGATAGGTGGCGCTGTTGGCCGCATCCGCGCCGGCACCCGCGATGGTGCCGCCGGTGGCGACGATGACGACGCGGGGCTTGCCCGTCGCCGCCGGGGCCGCCGCCTCGCCGGGCTTGGTCGGTGCCGGTCCTTCGAGTGCCGTCGCGGAGAGAGGCGCGAGGGGCAGGCCGAGGCCGAAAGCCAGGGCGAGGGGCATCGCAAAGGTTCTGGCAGAGGTCATCGCAGAGGTCCCGAAGGAGGTCCTGGGACGCGCCACGTGAAGCCTCTCGGAAAGGCCGCAGGAACGGGAGGCGGGGGGAGCGAACGGCATCGAGGTATCCTGATCACAAGCCTGGGTTCGGCATTGTGGCCCCTCCATCCGCCGAGGCCCAGGCCAAAAAGGCGGCGACCACAGGCCGTTCCCGCGTCACTCCGCCGAATTCGGGCCGGGGAAGGCGCGAGACGGCAGCGGGCGAGGAGGGTGCGCGCAAGGAGGGTGAGCGATGGTAATCGCGGCCGGGATGGTCTTCGGCGGTGTGGTCTTTCAGTCGCAGGAATCCGCTGCGAGCCTGCAGATCAAGCATCGTTTAGATCGCTGGTCCGTTAAATGCTTACAATCGGATGGAAATCGCGAGAATTTCGTATACCGGGCTACCCTCACTCAGCTATCGTATAAGACCCAGGCGCAAGGTATCGATGTCCCCAAGAGGTCGTCGTGCCGGCCACATCCGGGGATGGATCGCGTGGTGTATATGGTCGACGCTCCTCAGCAGCAGATGAGCTCCGTCACGGACCCGCTGCTGCTCGACAATCAGCTCTGCTACGCCCTCTATGCCGCCGCTCATCGGATCACGCGGTCGTATCGTCCGATGCTGGAGCGGATGGGACTGACCTATCCGCAATATCTCGTGCTCCTCGTCCTGTGGGAGACGGACGGCGTGACGGTCTCCGATATCGGGCGCCGCCTGCGCCTCGATTCCGGCACGCTGACCCCGGTCCTCAAGCGGCTCGAAGCGGCGGGCTTCCTGATCCGCCACCGGCGGCAGAGCGACGAGCGCGAGGTCGAGATCCAGCTGACCCAGCATGGGCGCGACCTTCGCGCCGAAGCCCGCCTCGTGCGGGAATCCGTGATGTGCCAGCTCAACATGTCCGAGCCCGAGGTTCAGGCCATGCGGGCCGACCTCAACGCGCTGATCGAGAATCTCAGCGCCGCGGGCTGAGGCGCGCATCGTCCATCGGCACCGGGAGGACGGCCCCTGTTCTGCGGTGCCTGTCCTCACCCTGTCACGGTCCGGTTGCAGAACATGGATTAGTCTCCGCATCGGCATAAAGCGGAACTATTTTTATTTTGCCGGGTAAATTTCGTCTTGAGGGCGGCTTTCGTTTTCCGCTAAGGCCTGTTTGCGACTCGTATGCTGCAGCGCAGCCGGGCTGCTCCCACGTCTTCCCGTCCGCGCGCGAAAGAACAGGGCGCTCGATGTCCAAGATGACGACGTCCCAGACTTCGACGGCAGTGGGATCGGAACGTCCTGCCCCGGACCGGAATCGTCTTCCGCCGTCGCGCGCGTCCAGCCGTTTGCCATTGCC
Source organism: Methylobacterium marchantiae (assembly GCF_022179405.1). Taxonomy (GTDB): domain Bacteria; phylum Pseudomonadota; class Alphaproteobacteria; order Rhizobiales; family Beijerinckiaceae; genus Methylobacterium; species Methylobacterium marchantiae. Next base: position 29,669 of record NZ_BPQT01000033.1, on the reverse strand, counting down.
TGAAGAACCCGAGCGACGGTCGGGCGTTCGGATCCCATGAGTTCAAACCTGACGGAAAGCGACACGGAGCCTCGGCGCCAGGTCGGCGCCTTGCCCTTCCGACGCCTCTCGAACGGAGGCTTCAAGATCCTCATGATCACGTCGCGCGAGAGCCGTCGATGGGTGATCCCGAAAGGCTGGCCGATGAAGGGCCGCAAGCCCTACGAGGCCGCCGCCCGCGAAGCCTACGAGGAGGCAGGTCTGCTCGGCGAGATCGGCAAGCGGCCGCTCGGCTTCTACCTCTACGAGAAGCGCCTGAAGAGCCGCGACTTCGTGCTGTGCCAGGTGAAGGTGTTTCCCCTCGAAGTGCGCAAGCAGCTCAAGCACTGGCCCGAGCGGGACGAGCGCGAGGACCGGTGGTTCAGCCCGTCCGACGCGGCCGAGGCCGTGACGGAATCCGGCCTCGCCGGCATCATCCGCGCGGCGTTCAAGAAGGAAACCGGGTTGCTGGTTTGACACGCCATGCGCAAAGGCGGCCGGAGGTGATTGCCAAGCCGCTTTCGATCCGCTAACTCCCCGCTCGTCCCGACACGTCGCGACGTTGGCTGCTGTAGCTCAGTGGTAGAGCACCTCATTGGTAATGAGGAGGTCGACAGTTCAATCCTGTCCAGCAGCACCATTCAATTCGAGCACGAATGCCTTTTGCCCGCTTTCGACCGGGCCGGCTGTGCTTCCAACAATGATCATGTGAGCACCCGGCATCGACGGGACATTTCGTCCGTATTCGGGCCAGATAGCCCTCTGTCCGGGTCAGCCCGGGCTTGCCTTGGCGAGCTGCGTCGAGGCGCGGAGGCGGCTGTCGAGCAGGTCTCCGCTGTCGCGCAGGATGGGATAGGCGGCGCCGGCGACCACGTGGTCGTTGATCCGCTTGAGGTCGCGCAGCAGGTCGAGATCGACGGCCCAGGCGGAATCGTCACGGCTCGGGGCCTCGCGGAGCCATGCGAGATGGGCCGCGACATGCTGTTCTTCCAGGTCGCGGAAGGCCCGCTTCTCGGCGGCGAGCCGCCGTGCGGCGCGGTCGTCGGCGGTCACCAGGAGGGAGGCGGCATGGCGGAGATTGGCCGCGAGGCGATCGAGCAGGCCCGCGAGGTCGAGATCGTTCCGGGTCGTCCCCAGCTTGCGCCGGCGCCCGATCTGCGTGGCGACGTTGCGCGCGAGCACGTCGCCGGCATGGCCGATCTGGATGGTGAAGCTCAGGAGCCCGGCGATCCGGCGTTCCTCGATCTCGTCGAGGGCCTCGGGGTCGAGCCCCGCCAGATAGCGCTGCAGTTCGGCGCCCCGCATCTCGATCTCGCGCTCGCCGGCGCGGATCCGCTCCAAGGCGGTCGCATCGCCCTGGAGCAGCCCGGCCGCGTCGCGCAGCATGACCTCCAGACCGTCGGCGAGGCGCAAGGCGTGGCGGGAGGCGTGCCCGACGGCCACGGACGGCATCCCGGCCTGTTCCGCATCGAGCCGCAGGACCGGCAGGGCGCCTGGAGCGACGGCCCGTTCCGGCAGCAGAATGCGGAGAAGCCCGGCAAGCGGCCCGAGCAGCGGCAGGGCCGCGAGTGCCAGGGCCATGTTGAAGGCGACGTGGAAAGTGGCGACCGCGTCGCGCGGATCGCCGGCGAGCCTCTCGACGATCGGCGCGATCTGCCCCAGCAGCGGCAGGGCGACGAGGCAGCCGGTGAGCCGCACCAGCAGATTGCCGAGCGCCACGCGCCTTCCGGCGGGCTCGTGGCTCGCCACCAGTGGATTGAGCGCGCTGCCGAGATTGGCCCCGAGCACGAGGGCGAGCGCGGTTTCGGGCGGCACCAGACCCTGCCCGGCGAGTGCGGCGACGAGGAGGATGATGGCGACGCTGGAATGGGCGGCCCAGGCGAACAAGGCCGCCAGAAGCGTGGTGATGACGGGATCGGCCGCGACGATACCGAGGAGCACCCGGAGCGCCGGGCTGTCGCGGTAGGGACCGAGCGTCCCGACCATCTGGCCCAGCGCCATCAGGACGAGGCCGAGGCCGATGGCGATACGGCCGATCGCGCGGGCCTTCGCGCCCGAGGCGCGGCGGAACACGACCGCTCCGACGAGCACCAGCACCGGGGCGATGGCGGCGACCTCGAAGGACAGGGCCTTGACGATCAGCGCCGTGCCGACATTCGCGCCGAGCATGACGGCGAGCGCCGGGATCAGGGCCACCAGCCCGTCGGCGGCGAAGCTCGTGGCCATCAGCCCCGTGGCGGTGCTGCTCTGGACGAGCAGGGTCACGCCGAGCCCGGCCAAGAGCGCCTTGAGCGGGTGGTCGAGGCTGAGGGTCAGCACCCGCCGCAGCTCGCCGCCGAAGGCCCGCTGCATCCCCGTGCGGATCATGTGGATGCCCCAGAGCAGAAGCGCGACCCAGCCGGCGAGATCGAGCAGGAGCACCGTTCCGGTCATGTCCGGCGGGCGCCTTCCGCCCCTCCTATCGCGGTCTCGACGATGTCGAGGGCGGTGGCCATCTCGGCGGGCGTGACGGTGAGCGGCGGCGTCAGGGTCAGGACGTTGCCCATCGTGGTCTTGAACGACAGTCCGGCATCGAGCGCGCGGTAGAGCACCGCCTCGGCGAGGTCGCCGTCGGGCTCGCGGGTGTCGCGGTCGCGCACCAGTTCGATGCCGATGAGGCAGCCCCGGCCGCGGATGTCGCCGATGGCGGGGCAGCGCTCCTTCATGGCGGCCAGCCGGTCGAGGGCGAGGACGCCGACCCTTGCGGCATTGGCCACCAGATCCTCCTCCTCGATGATCCGGATCGTCTCCAGGGCGGCCCGCGTCGTCACCGGGTTCTTCTCGTGAGTGTAGTGGCCGAAGGCCCAGTCGCCGCCGACATCGAGGCGCGGGTCGGCGATCACGGCCGCGATCGGCAGGATGCCGCCGCCGAGCCCCTTGCCGATCACCAGGATGTCGGGGACCACGCCGTCATGCTCGCAGGAGAACATCCGGCCGGTCTTGCCGAGGCCGGTGGGGATCTCGTCGAAGATCAGCAGCACCCCGTGCCGGTCGCAGATGCGCCGGACCTCCGCCCAGAAACCCGGCGGCGGGATGTAGGGCACCGCCCGCGTCGGCTCGGCGACGAGGGCCGCGACATCGGGGTCGCGGGCGAGGACGTAGTCGATCATGCGGGCGCAGGCCCGGCCGCTCGCCTCCGCGCCGTCGGTGCCGTAGGGGCAGCGATAGCCGCCGAAGGGGGCGACATGGAGGGCGCCGGCCACCATCGGCCCGGCGGGGCCGGAGCGGAACAGCATCTCGCCCGACATCGCCGCCGAGCCGGTGCCGGCGCCGTGGAAGGCATCCCAGAACGACAGGGTCTTGTGCCGGCCGGTGGCCGCGCGGGCGACCTTCACCGCCACCTCGACCGCGTCCGAGCCGCCCGTCGTGAACAGCACCTTTCCGAGGTTGCCCGGCGTGATCGCCCCGAGCTTCTCGGCCAGCGCCACGGCCGGTTCGCAGGCATAGCGGCGCGGGGCGAAGGGGAGGGCGTCCATCTGCTCGGCGACGGCGCGCTTCAGGCGCGGATGGCCGTAGCCGACATGGTGGACGTTGTTGCCGTGGAAATCCATGTAGCGGCGCCCGGCCGCGTCCTCGATCCAGATCCCCTCGGCCCGCACGATGGCGTTGAGGCAGGGCGTCGAGACCGACTGGTGCAGGAAGGCGTCCGAATCCCGCGCCAGGAGCCTGCGCGTCGTCGCGTCGAGGCTCCCCGCCTGCCAGGCGGCGCGTCTGTCGGTGCGGTTGGTGTCGCCCTCCGATTCGGCGATCGCGGAGGGCTTCGTCATGCGCTCGCCTCGCGGCGGCGCCAGGACTGCGTCCTGGCGAGGACGAACCGGTTGACGATGGCGAGGAGAAGGCGGGCGGCGAGCGCCGTCGCCATGATCACGCTCGCCATCGCGGCGGCCGAGGCGGTGGTGCCGGCCTCGTCCATATGGACGATGGCGATGGCGGCGAGCTTGGTGCTCGGCCCGTAGAGGAAGATCACCGCCGAGACCGTCGTCATCGCGTTGACGAACAGGTAGACGAAGAGTTCGAGCACCGTCGGCATGCAGATCGGCAGGCTGACGCGCCGGAAGGTCTGCCAGAACGGCACCTTCAGCGAGGCCGAGACCGCCTCGAATTCGGGATCGATCTGCTTCAGCGCCGTCGTCGCGGTCACATGCGCCACGGTATAGTAATGGGCCAGCGTGTTGATCGCGAGCAGGGCCAGCGTGCCGTAGAGGACGTTGAGCGGGTTCCACGCCGCGTTGAAGAAGAACACGTAGCCGAGGCCGAGCACGAGGCCGGGCACCGCCAGCGGCAGCATCGCCAGCAATTGCGCGACGGCGCGGCCGGCGGGGAAGACCTTGATCTTCTCGATCAGGTAGGCGCCGCAGAACACCGTCACGGTGCCGATCGCGGCCACCGACAGGGCCATGGCGAGCGAGTTCCAATAGGGCGCCCAGCCGTCGGAATCGGCCGCCGCGAAATCGTAATGGTCGAGGGTCAGCGACAGGTTGTAGGGCCAGTAGCGGATGAAGGAGGCCCAGATCGCGACGCCGTAGGTCCCGACGATCACGCCCGCCACGAGGGCCGCATAGCCCAGCGAGAGCCGGTCGCGGACCGGACGGGGCTTGGCCTCGTAGGGGACGGAGCGGGCCGAGAGCAGGGAGGATTGCCGGCGCTGGATCAGCCGGTCGACGGCGAAGGCGAGGATGGCCGGGACCAGCATCAGCAGGCCGACGACGGCGCCCATGGGGAAGTTCTGCTGGCCCACCACCTGGCGGTAGGCATCGGTGGCGAGCACCGGATATTGCCCGCCGATGACCTTCGGGATGCCGAAATCGGTCACCACGAGGGTGAAGACCACGAAGGCCGCGCTGACCAGCCCGTAGCGCGCGCCGGGCAGGGTCACGGTGGCGAAGGTGCGCAGGCGGCCCGTGCCCATGGCGGAAGCCGCCTCGTAGAGCCGCCCGTCCGACAGGCTCAGGGCCGTCACCAGGATGATCAGCGCATGCGGGAAGGCGTAGAGGCATTCGGCGATGGTGATGCCGATCGGCCCGTAGACGCTGTGACCGAACAGGATCCCGCGCAGGAACCCCTGGTTGCCGAGGATGTAGGTGAGCGCGATGCCCGACAGCAGCGAGGGCGCGAACAGCGGAAGCAGGGCGAACGCCAGGAACAGGCCCTTCCACCGCATCGTCGTGCGGGTCAGGGCGTAGGCGTAGCCGAATGCGAGGGGCACCACGATGGCGACGGTGCTCCCGGCCACGGTGAGGCTGTTGAGCAGGGCCTCCACCAGGGTCGGGGTGGAGAAGTAGGTGCGGAAGTTGCGGAGGCCGGCGGCACCCCCGTCCGGTGCCTCGAGGCTCTTGATCAGGACGGAGCCGAGCGGCAGGGCGATGATGACGACCAAGAGCAGGCAGAACCCGGCGACGAGCACCGTGGCCACGAGCCTCTCCGACGGCATGCGGCTCCGCGCCGGGAAGGCCTCCGGCAGGGAGGCGGCGAGGGCAGGCCCGGCCAGAACGGATTCGGTCATGACGGATCGGGTCATGATGGATCGAGTCATGGCCGCCTCACCGGGGAAGCGCGACCGGGAAGGCCCGGAGGGCCGCCGGAGGCAGGCAGACGTAGAGATACTGGCCCTCGCTCAGCGCGAGGTCGCCGTGGAGATTGGCCGAGAGATCGGCGACGAGGGCGCCGCCGAGGTCGCGGCTCGGCTCCAGCCGTGCCCGGTAGAACGAGCCGAGGAATTCCAGACTGCGCACCCGCACCTCGATGGCGTTGACGTCAGTGGGGACCACGCTGCCGACGCGGATGTCCTCCGGGCGGAAGCCGAGCCGGACCGGGCTGCCGGGGATGAAGCCGCGTCCGTCCTCGCAGACGAGATCGACGCTGCCGACCCGGATCTCGCGGGCATTGCCCACGGTGGCGTCGAGGAAGGTCATGGCGCCGATGAAATCGGCCACGAAGGCCGTGGCCGGATGCCGGTAGATCTCCTCGGGCGTGCCGACCTGCTCGATCATCCCCTGGTTCATCACCACGACCCGGTCGGCCATGGCCAGCGCCTCCTCCTGGTCGTGGGTGACCATGATGGTGGTGATGCCGAGCCGCTTCTGGAGCTGGCGGATCTCGTCGCGCAGGCGGGTGCGGACCTTGGCGTCGAGCGCCGAGAGCGGCTCGTCGAGGAGCAGCAGCGAGGGCGAGGTGGCCAGCGCCCGGGCCAGGGCCACCCGCTGCTGCTGCCCGCCCGAGAGCTGGACCGGGTATTTCGCCGCCTGGTCCGGCAGGCCGACGAGGGTCAGAAGCTCCGCCACGCGGGCGGCGATCCTGGCCTTGGCCATCCTGCGGTTGACGAGGCCGTAGGCGACGTTGGCGCCGACTGTGAGGTTCGGGAACAGGGCGTAGGACTGGAACACGATGCCGAAATCGCGCTCCGCCGGGGGCGCGTGCGAGACGTCGACGGAGCCGATCTCGATGCGCCCCTCGTCCTGCCGGTCGAGCCCTGCGATCAGGCGCAGCAGGGTGGTCTTGCCGCAGCCCGAGGGCCCGAGGAAACAGACGAACTCGCCCCGTCCGATCTCGAGGTCGATCCCGTCGAGCGCCGTGAAGGCGCCGTAGCGCTTGGTCAGCCCGGAGACTTCGAGGAACGGTGTCGCGTCACGGACGGTCATGGCGTGGAACCCTCGGGTCTTGCGGGTTGCGCTGGAGGACTTGCGGGCTGCGAGGGAAGGAGGAGCCTTCCCTCTTTCCCGGCGATTACTTCTTGGCGGCCTTGGCCTCGTAGCGGCGCGACCATTCGGCGAGGACCCGCTCGCGGTTGTCGGCCATCCAGCCGAGGTCGTTCTTGATCATCGCGGCCTCGGCATTGGCCGGGTAGTTCGCCGGCACGGTGGCGACGCCGGGATAGGCGACCACCGCGTAGCTCTTGGCGTAGAGCTCGTTCGCCGCCCTGGTGGCTCCCCAATCGGCGACCTTGCGGGCGAGGTCGAGTTGCTTGGTGGTGGCGACGATGGCGTAGGCCTCCTCGTCCCAGCCGGTGCCGTCCTCCGGCACGATCACCGCGAGGGGCGCGCCCTTGGTCTTCTCGGAGGCGCCGCGCATGTCGAGGGAGAGGCCGGCGGTGCGCTCGCCGCGCGCCGCCTGGACGCAGGGCGCCGAGCCGGAATGCAGGTAGGCGGCGATGTTCTCGTGGAGCTTGTCCATGAAGGCCCAGCCGGCCTCCTCGCCCATGCCCTGGAGCCAGCCCGCCACCAGCAGGTAGCCGGTGCCCGAAGAGGCCGGATGGGGCATCACGACCTTGCCCTTCAGCTCCGGTGCCAGGAGGTCGGCCCAGCGCACGGGCGTCCTGGCCTTGTCCTTCTCGGCCTCGGCCGTGTTGAAGCAGACCACGCCGATCGAGGCATCGGTGCCGGTCCAGGTATAGGGCGCCTTGGCGTCCCGGAACGCCGGCTTCAGCGCATCCGCGCCCTTCGGCTCGTAGGTGGCGAGCAGCCCCTGCTTCTCGAACATCAGCAGGCTGGAGGCGGCGAGCCCCATCACCATGTCGGCGCGCGGGTTGTCCTTCTCGGCGAGGAAGCGGGCGGTGATGATCCCGGTGGAATCGCGCACCCACACCACCTCGACCTCGGGCACCGCCCGCTCGATCCCGGCCTTGAACGGCCCGAGCTGGTCGTTCTCCAGGGCCGTGTAGATGGTGAGCTTGGTGCGCTCGGCCGCCGAGACGGCCGTCGGAGCGGTCAGGGACGACGTCATTGCGAGGGTCAGAGCGAGGAGGCCGAGGATTTTCATGGACGATACTCCGGGGTCTTGTCGTTCCGACGTCTTTACGATCCGATACATGACAGTAGAAAGACGAAACTCTCTACGATCAAGTCCAGCATTTTTGCATGTACTGCCTATTTACGAACCATTACGTTGGATAAGCCGCGAAGACTGCGGACAGCCGAAATTCGTCCCCGGCGTATAGCCGCGGAGCGATGGCGAAACCTTTCTTCCGGGCGCGCGAGACGGCGCCCGAGGATGACGCGGCGGTTCTTCCGCAAGCCGGCCTTCAGCAGGCCTGCGGCATGCGCCCCGCCGCCAGCAGCCCGTTGATGTCGTTCACGATTCCGGGCAGGTCGGCGATCGTGTCGATGAGGAAATGAGGCTTCGAGTCGGCGAACATCCCGGCGATCCGCGTCCGCTCGGCGGCGAGGCGATCGGCCGGCAGCGCGCGGAACGCGTCGTAGCTCAGCCCCAGCGCATTGCCGGAACAGGTGAGCGCCACCGTCCACATGCCGGCCTTGCGGCCTTCGAGGATGCCCGGCACCGTGTCGTCGACCTTCACGCAGGCGGCGACGTCGTCGATGCCGAGCGCGATCACGTTGGCCAGCGCCTGAGCCGGATGCGGGCGCCCGTTCGGGACCTCGTCGGTGGCGACCACATGGTCGGCGACGTAGCGGTTGGTGGCGGCGAGTGCCACCACGCGCTCCATGACCCGGGCCGGGTATCCGGAACAGGAACCGATCTTCAGGCCCATCCCCCGCAGGGTGGCGATGGCGTCCAGAGCCCCCGGGATCACGGCGGAATGCTCGGCGATCTTCTCGATCTGCAGCGGCATGAAGCGCTCGTAGATGGCGGTGACGTCCGCGTCGGACGCCTCGCGCCCGCGGGCGGCTTCGTAGCGCGCGGCGATCTCGGGCTGGTTCAGCAGGGTGCGGATATGGTCCCACTTGCCCATCCCCATGGGCCCGCGGGCTTCTGCGAGGCTGACGGCGACGCCGAACTCGGCGAAGGCCTCGACGAAGATCTGGGTCGGCGCGAAGGAGCCGAAATCCACGACGGTGCCGGCCCAGTCGAGGATCGCGGCCTGAAGCTTCTTGGGCTGAGCATAGGACATGACTGTTCTCACCTGTGCGATCAGAGGATCGTGATGTTCAGCTCGGCGAACACCTCGGCGACGGCCTCGACCGCACGCTCCATGTCGGCGGATTCCACGTGGCCGATGCAGCCGACGCGAAACGTCTCCAACTGCGTGAGCTTGCCCGGATAGAGGACGAAGCCACGGTCGCGCACGGCGGCGTAGAAATCGGCGAAGCGATAGTTGGGGTCGGACGGCGCGTGGAAGGTGACGATGATCGGCGCCTGGATCTCGGGGGCGAGGAAGCTCTTCAGGCCGAGCCGTTCCATGCCGCGGATCAGCACCTCGCAGTTGCGGGCATATTTGGCGTGGCGGGCGGGGAGGCCGCCCTCCTCGTCATATTGCAGCAGGGCCTCGTGCAGGGCCGCGACCACATGGGTCGGCGGCGTGAAGCGCCACTGCCCGGTGCGCTGCATGTAGACGTGCTGGTCGTGGAGGTTCAGCGCCAGGGAGGGCGAATTGCCCTCGGCCCTGTCGAGCGCTTCGGCCCTGGCGATGACGAAGCCCATGCCGGGCACGCCTTCGAGGCATTTGCCCGACGCCGCGATCAGCGCCTCGAACGGCACGGCGGCGGCGTCGATCGGGAGCGCCCCGAAGGAGGACATCGCGTCGATGATCAGGCCGCGGCCATGGCGGGCGACCACGGCGGCGATCTCGGGCAGAGGATTGAGGATGCCGGTGCTGGTCTCGCAATGGATCAGGCCGACATGGGTGATGGCGGGGTCCGCGGCGAGCAGCCCGTCGACGGCCTCGGGCGTGGTCGGCACGTCGTCGGCGGTCTCGTAGACGCTGTGGTCGCGCCCCAGCGCTTCGCAGATCCGGGCGAGGCGCTTGCCGTAGGCGCCGTTGACGAGGACCAGGACCTTGCCGGTGCGGGGCACGAAGGTGCCGATCGCCGCCTCGACGGCGAAGGTGCCGCTGCCCTGGAGCGGCACGCAGACATGGCTGCCGGTGCCGTTGGCGATGGCCACCAGCCGCTCGCAGACCCGTGCCGTCAGAGCGTTGAAGCTGCCGTCCCAGGAGCCCCAATCGGTCATCATCGCCGCGCGGGTGCGCTCGGACGTGGTGAGCGGGCCGGGCGTCAGCAGGATGGGAGCGGCGGCATTCATGGTGGTCATCCCCGATCTGCGTCGAGCCGTCCCGCATTGCCGTGCATCGGGACGACTCGATCCGGTCGATGGCCGGACCTTGCCTTCCGGCGACCCATCAGATCAAATCGTTTGTCGTAATGCGCGTCATCAGTCTTGCCGATGGGTCCTCATGAACCTGTTCCAGCTTCGCGCCTTCGACGCGGTCTCGCGGGAAGGCAGCTTCACCCGGGCGGCCCGGCGGCTCTGCATCAGCCAGCCCGCGGTGACCGGGCACATCAAGGCCCTGGAGGAGCGCTACGACCTCGTGCTGTTCCGGCGCACCGCCCGCAATGCCGAGCTGACCCCGCAGGGGCAGGCCCTGGCCGAACTCACCGGCCCGCTCTTCGGGCTTGTCGAGCAGGCGGAGGACCTGCTCGAAGCCAACCGCAACCTCGTCTCCGGGCGGATCGAGATCGCGGTGGATTCGCCCCATATCGCGATGCCGCTGCTGGCGCGCCTGCGCGAGCGGCATCCCGGCATCGTGGTCGGGCTGATTCTCGGCAACGCCGCCGAGACCCGGGAAGCGCTGCTGGCGGAGCGGGCGAGCGTCGCCTTCCTCACCGAGGCGGAGGCGCATCCCGATCTCCATCTCGAAGAGATCGCCGTCTCGCGCATCTGCGCGGTGCTCGCCCGGTCCCATCCCCTGGCGCAGCGCGCGAGCCTCGACCTCGCCGGACTCGACGGCGCCGCCATGGTGCTGCGCGAGCCGAATTCCGTGACGCGCCGGACCTTCGACCGGGCCTGCCGCGCCCGCAGGGTGGCCCCGACCGTGCTGATGGAACTCGACAGCCGCGAGGCGGTGATCGAGGCGGCCGCCGCCGGTATCGGCATCGGCATCGTCTCCTCGCTGGAATGCGGCGACGACGGACGGATCGCCGCCCTCCGGATCGACGGCGCGGACCTCACCAACCGCCACGCCATCGCCTGCCTGGCGAGGCGGCGGAATCTGCGCCTGATCCGGGCGGTGTTCGCCCTCGCCACCGACAGCGCCAAATCCGAGGGTGCAGGGAGCGACCGATGAGCGACAAGCGCCCGAGGGCCGAGCCGCGCTCCCTCGCGGCCGGTCGCCACGAGGAGATTCTGGCCCGCCTCGGCCGCGACGGCAGCGTCAGCGTCGAGGCGATGGCGGTCCGGTTCGGGGTCTCGCGCGAGACCATCCGGCGCGACCTGAAGGCCCTGGCCGAGCGTGGTCGCCTCGCCATCGTCCATGGCGGCGCCACCCGCCGGGCCGACGAGCCGGCCCTGGCCCTGCGCGAGCGCGACAACCCGGAGGGCAAGGCGGCGATTGGCCGGGCGGCGGCCCGCCTCGTCGAGGACGGGATGGTGGTGGTGCTCGATTCCGGTGCGACCACGCTGGCGGTGGCCACCGCCCTCGCGGGTCTCGATCCGCTGCTCCAACGCCCGGCGGTGAAGGGCCTCACCATCTGCACCAATAGCCTGCCGGTCGGCCTCCTGCTCTGCCGGATCCCCGGTCTCCGCATCCATTTCCTCGGCGGCGAGATCGAAGGCTCCGACGAGGCCGCCTTCGGCACCGAGGCGATCGCCGCCCTCGCGCGCTTTCGCGCCGATCTCGCCTTCGTCGGGGCCGGCGGCCTCTCGATGGCGGGCGACATCACCGACTTCGCTCCGATCCCCACCGAAACGCGCATCCGCATGCTGGCATCGGCCGAACGCGGCTTCGTGGTCGCCGACAGGACCAAGTTCGGACGCCTGACCCCGATCCGCCTCGCGCCGATTCCACCGGGCACCGGGCTGATCGTCGACGCGGAGCCTCCGGAGCAAATGAGAAATGCCTTGATCGGGCGCGGTCTCGAACTGACCGTTGCCGGATGATGTGAGTTTTTGTGGTTTTATGATTTCTTTTGTCGAGCCTCCGCGCTAGGAACGGTCGCGCCTCCGGTCGAGCCATGCCGACCGGGCAGCAACCACGCACAGGATGTCGGAGATCATGACCGCGACCGGCATGAGCCTGCCCGTTTTCGCCGCCGTCCTCGCCGCCGCCTTCATGCATGCGGGCTGGAACGCGGTCGCCAAGCTCCGCCTCGAACCCATCCTCACCATGGCGCTGATCTCGGCCGCGGCCGGGTTGTTCGCGCTTCCCGCCTCCCTCTGGTTCGGATGGCCGGCCTCGGCATCCTGGCCCTGGCTCGCCGGCTCGATCCTGCTGCATCTCGGCTATTACATCGCCCTGGCCGAGGCCTATCGGCACGCGGATATGGGGCAGGTCTATCCCATCGCCCGCGGCAGCGCCCCGCTGCTGACCGCCTGTGCCTCCCTGGTCCTGCTGCACGAGGCCGTGGCGCCGCTCGCGGCCCTCGGCATCACGATCCTCTGCGCCGGCGTCGCCCTGATGGCGCTCGCGAAAGGCGGCGGCCGTCACCTGAGCCGCAAGGCCCTGGGCTTCGCGCTCCTCACCGGAGCCCTGATCTCCGGTTATACGCTGGTCGACGGCCTCGGTGCCCGCGCGGCGGGCGATCCCCATGCCTATGCCTCCGCGCTCTTCGTGGTCGATGCGATTCCGCTGCCGCTCTTCGTGCTGTGGACGCGCGGGCGCGATGCGTTGCAGGCCGTCCGCGGCCTCGCCTTTCACGGGCTCGGCGGCGGGGCCCTGGCGCTCGGCTCCTACTGGATCGCGATCTGGGCGATGACGGTGGCGCCCATCCCGTTGGTGGCAGCGACCCGGGAGACCAGCGTGCTCTTCGCGATGCTGATCTCGGTCGTCGTCCTGAAGGAGCCCCTCCTCGCGTCGCGAACGGCGGCCGTCATCGTCATCGTGGCCGGCGTTGTGACGATGCGTCTGGCCTGAACCGGGCGACGATGCGGACCCGGACCGGCCATTGATCGACGTGGCGCGCCATCTGCCCGTCATCGGACGGCTGCCTGCGAGCGCGGCCGGCGCGTCGCCTTGACGCTGCCGCGGCCGAGGCGATAGGTCTACCGCCCATTGCGGAGGCCGGTCTGGATGGCCCACGCGGCGCATGGCGAAGCGCCGCCGGGCAGGAGGGCGTGCGGCGGCGGATCGCCGTGATGTCGTTCCCTGGGCGCCACGGGTCCGGGCGGGTGTTTCAGAGACAGGTGCGGTCACGGACCGTCGGGGCGGCGTCCGACACCGCCACGTCCCGCACCGATCGAAAGGTTTTCATCGTGAGCGTTGAGCCGGACCACAAGGCAATGGCGATCTCCAGACGCGACGAGTCCGATGGGCAGCCATCGGCGGATGCGGAATCGATCGTCGTCGCCCTGGAGAGGGCAGCCGCCATGATCCCCACCAACCCGCCCTCTCGCAAGACCGTCGATGTTGCGAAGCGTCTCTATGCCGAGTTGCGGCCGGCATCCCAGGGGCGGCGCGATGCCAAGGCGCTGATCGTGCGTGGCCGCGCCGCTTTCCGGCTGTTGCAGGAGGCCAACCGGCCCGGCGAGACGGATGCGGAGGAGGGGGCGGCCTCCGCTGAGCAGGGCGCCGGGGATGATGCGGCCTTCGCGGACAATGTCGACCGCATGCGCAGGATCGTGGGCGCGCTGGAGGCCGCCGCCAGGACGGAGAATCCGAGCCGCTTCACCGAGCAGGCCCGTCTCTGCAAGCAGATCTGGGACGATATCGGGCCGGCCGGTCCCGAGGGCCCGGCCCTGCGCAAGGCCTATCGCAAGGCGTCGGCCAAGTTCTGGGCCAAGGCCGGGATGCAGGAGCCCGGCGGAGCCGACGGAGCGTGAGTCCGGCCGGCGCATATCCGCCGGCCGCGAGGCATGAGCCCAAAAAGAGGATCAGCACAAAAAGAGGATGAGCCCGGAAAGCCGATACCGCTTTCCGGGCCCGTATCCGTCAGGTGCGGCGGATCAGCGTGCCCGCGCCGTGATCGGTGAAGAGTTCGAGCAGCACGGCGTGGCTGACTTTGCCGTCCAGGATGACCACCGCCTCGACGCCCTGTTCCAGCGCGTAGATGCAGGTCTCGATCTTCGGGATCATCCCGCCCGTGATGGTGCCGTCGGCGATGAGCCGCCGGCAATCCTCCAGGGTCAGGTCGGTGATCAGCTTCTTGTCCTTGTCGAGCACGCCCGGCACGTCGGTGAGGAGCAGCAGGCGCTTGGCCCGCAGCGCCCCGGCGATGGCGCCCGCGAACGTGTCGGCATTGACGTTGTAGGTCTGCCCGTCGGTGCCGAAGGCGACGGGGGCGAGGACCGGGATCAATTCGGCCTTCAGCACCGCGTCGAGGACGCCGCGTTCCACGTGTTCGGGCTCGCCCACGAGGCCGAGATCGATCTCCTGCTCGGTCTGGCTCTCCGGGTCGAGCACGGTCCGCGTCGCCTTGCGGGCGCGGACCATGTTGCCGTCCTTGCCGCAAAGGCCGATCGCACGGCCGCCCTCGGCCGAGATCCAGCCGACGATCTGCTTGTTGATCGAGCCGGCGAGCACCATCTCGACCACCTCGACGGTGGCCTCGTCGGTGACGCGCAGGCCGCCGCGGAATTCGGATTCGATGCCGAGCCGGCCGAGCATGCGCCCGATCTGCGGGCCGCCGCCATGGACGACGATGGGCTTCAGGCCGGATTGTTCGAGGAGCACGATGTCCTCGGCGAAGTCTTCCGCCGCCGCCCGGTCACCCATGGCATGGCCGCCATACTTGATGACGACGATTTCCTGGTCGTAGCGCTGCATGTGCGGCAGCGCCTGGACGAGGACCTCCGCGCGCACGTGCACGTTCGGCAGGGCATCTTTCGACAAGGATTCTTTCATCGTGAGGCCATGTCCTCGCTGCGGCGCCGGATCGGGATGCGCGACGACGCGCTTCTAGCGCAGCCATGTCGCATCGCGAAGCGCCGAGAGCCGTCGAACCGGGAAAAATCGAGGCGGTTCAAGGGTGAGCCGGCTCATGAACGCATCGGCCGGCGCGACATGGGCCGGCGCGATAAGCGTTTGTTAACGATGACCGGTGATCCTGTGATCATTCGCACAGGAACTCGTCCCCGATGCTCAACGCGGACCCTCTCGTCGCCCGTCCGACTCTCACCGGTCTGCAGGTCCTCGCTGCCGCCCTCGGGCGAATCGGCCAGGAGGCCGCCTCTCCGGCGGAGGTCTGGCGCAAGCTGACGGAGAGCTACGTCGTCGATCTCGATGCCGTCGCCAGCATCATGCCTCGCGCCGAGCCCGAGCCGGTCTGGCTCACGGCTCGCACCGGGGACACGCACGACACCGGCCATTCGCGGATCAGGAGACCGTCGCTCCGCGCATGAGGTCGTCGCCTCGCCATTAGCTTTGCCTCATCAAGAAACGAGCCTGGCATACGTCATGCTAGGCCAAGTCCAACGAGACAGAACGGGGAACGCCCAGGCAACAATCACGCGGCCGCTCGACGCCTGAGCAACACCGCGGACCTTATTCGCCACGATCGAAAAAGGGGTCCGTCATGTCCGAACTGTTGACCGTCGCTCTCATCTGCTCCTCCGTCCTCGCGGCGAAGGATTGCTCCCGCACCACCGCACTCGACGTCATCGTGTCTCCGGCTCACACGCCGATGGAGTGCATGATCCACGGCCAGACCATGGCCGCCTCCACCATGGCGTCCTCCAACTGGGGCGAGGCCGGCGAGAGGCCCTACGTCAAGGTGACCTGCGAGCGGCGACATGCCGATTTCCGCGGCCTGCGCCGGGCCGGCTACGCCGCCGCCATCGTGCTCGTCCCCCGGCACGCGATCTGACCGGCCCCGCCCGGCGACAGGCAGGCGCGCATCACGGCCCGGGACTTTGCCGATCGAGACTCTACGTCTCGATCCGGAACGTCTCGCCCTGTTCGAGCCTGCCTCCGCTCAGCACCTCCGCGTAGACGCCGCAATCGGAATGGCCGAGCTGCGCGGAGAGTGTCCGCGGGATCGCGAGGTCACGGGTTCCGGTCGCCGGATCGACATTCGTCGCCGCGCAGCGCTCCGTCCGCTTGGTCACCCGCAGGCGCACGCCGCCCGTCGCGGCGAGCACGCGCCCGACGAGATCGAACTCGGCGAAGGCAGCGAGCCCGCCGAGGTGAAGGTTCGCGCGAAAGCGTAGCGGATCGACCGGCGCTCCCACCATGTCCTCCGTGGCGGCGACGCTGGCGAGGTTGAGGAGCGAGACGAATCCGCGGGCCGAATCGGTGAAGCGGAAACCCTCCGGCGCGGCGAGCAGCTTCGGCGGCCCGCGCAGGGCATCCGCGAAGTCCGTGCGGAAGAACGCCTCCACCGCCTCCCGCCCCGGCGCGGCCGACAGGTCGGCCTCGACGGCGACGCTCCCGTCCCGGCGGATCGTCAGCACCGAGGTCTCGGGATCGTAGCGGGTGTCGAGGCGGGCCAGGGCCTCGTGGCGCATCAGCATCAGGAACTTGATCTTCGGCTGGTGCGTCGGCGCGGCCGGATCGAACCCGGACGGCCCGTTCTCGATGGCGAACAGCCGGTCGCCCGGAAAATAGCCTCCGGCCTCGAGCATGGCTCCGTCGAGGCGCTCGGGCGAGAGCCCCTTCACCGGATAGCGATGCAGCGCTTCGAGGCGCAGGTCCGGGGCACCGGTCGCGGCGGCATTCATGGCGGAGGTCATGGCGTCAGCCTCGCCCGAAGTCGCACCGGCACGCAAGTCCGTGAGCGGGTCTTGTGGTGCTCATTTGCAACACTACATCGTGAGGATCGGTGGCCGTGGCGGCGCCGATGTTCTCCGGGCCAGCCGGCCGGGGAGCGACGTCTCGACGGGGCCGCGCCGCTTGGCGGGCGGTGGATCGTCGGCACGGGGGAGAGGAAGACGATGAATTTCGAGATCTATACCGAGCGCGCCCGCGGCTTCGTCCAGGCCGCGCAGAATCTGGCCCTTCGCGAGGGCCATCCGCAATTGCAGCCGGGCCATCTGCTCAAGGTGCTGCTCGACGATCCCGAGGGCCTCTGCGCCGGTCTCATCGACCGCGCCGGCGGACAGTCGCGCGTGGCGCTCGCCCAGACCGAGCAATGGCTCGCCAAGCAGCCCAAGGTGTCCGGCAATGCCGCCCAGCCGCAGGCGACGCGCGAACTCGTGCGCCTGTTCGACACCGCCGAGAAGGCCGCCCAGAAGGCCGGCGATTCCTACGTCACCGTGGAGCGGCTGCTTCTGGCCCTCGCCGTGGAGAAGGACACCGAGGCCGGCCGCGCCCTCACGGCGGCCGGCGTCACCGCGGCGTCCCTGAACGCGGCCATCAACGCGCTGCGCAAGGGCCGCACCGCCGACAACGCCACGGCCGAGAACGCCTACGACGCCCTGAAGAAATACGCCCGCGACCTCACCGAGGCCGCCCGCGAGGGCAAGCTCGACCCGGTGATCGGCCGCGACGAGGAGATCCGCCGCACCATCCAGGTCTTGTCCCGGCGCACCAAGAACAACCCCGTCCTCATCGGCGAGCCGGGCGTCGGCAAGACCGCGATCATCGAGGGGCTCGCCCTGCGCATCGTCGATGGCGACGTGCCCGAGAGCCTGAAGGACAAGAGTCTGCTCGCCCTCGACATGGGCTCCCTGATCGCCGGCGCGAAGTATCGCGGCGAGTTTGAGGAGCGGCTGAAGGGCGTGCTCTCCGAGGTCACGGCCGCGGCCGGCGGCATCATCCTGTTCATCGACGAGATGCACACCCTCGTCGGTGCCGGAAAGGCCGACGGGGCGATGGACGCCTCGAACCTGCTCAAGCCGGCCCTGGCGCGCGGGGAGCTGCACTGCGTCGGCGCCACCACGCTGGACGAGTACCGCAAGCACGTGGAGAAGGACGCGGCCCTCGCCCGCCGCTTCCAGCCCGTCTTCGTGTCCGAGCCCACCGTCGAGGACACGGTCTCGATCCTGCGCGGCATCAAGGAGAAGTACGAGCAGCATCACGGCGTGCGCATCCAGGACGCGGCCCTGGTGGCGGCGGCGACCCTGTCGAACCGCTACATCACCGACCGCTTCCTGCCGGACAAGGCCATCGACCTGATGGACGAGGCGGGCTCGCGCCTGCGCATGCAGGTGGATTCGAAGCCGGAAGAACTCGACAACATCGACCGCGAGGTGGTGCGCCTCAAGATCGAGGGCGAGGCCCTGAAGAAGGAGACCGATTCCGCCTCCCGCGACCGCCTGGTCCGGCTGCAGCGGGAACTGGCCGATCTCGAGGAGCAATCCGCCACCATCACCAGCCGCTGGAAGGCCGAGAAGGACAAGCTCGGCGCCGCCGCCGACCTCAAGAAGAAGCTCGACGAGGCCCGGACCGAACTCGCCAACGCTCAGCGCCAGGGCCAGTATCAGCGCGCCGGCGAACTCGCCTACGGCGTGATCCCCGGCCTGGAGAAGCGTCTCGCCGAGATCGAGGCGGCAGCGGAATCCGCCGTGGCCCGCGACGGCATGGTCGAGGAGGCGGTGACGCCCGCCCATATCGCGGGCGTCGTCTCGCGCTGGACCGGCGTGCCCGTGGACAAGATGCTGGAGGGCGAGCGCGAGAAGCTCCTCGGCATGGAGGCCGAGCTCGGCAGGCGGGTCATCGGCCAGAAGGAGGCCGTGGAGGCCGTGGCCACCGCCGTGCGCCGTGCGCGCGCCGGATTGCAGGACCCGAACCGGCCTATCGGCTCGTTCATGTTCCTCGGCCCGACCGGCGTCGGCAAGACCGAGCTGACCAAGGCCCTGGCCGGGTTCCTGTTCGACGACGACACGGCGCTCGTGCGCATCGACATGTCGGAATACATGGAGAAGCACTCGGTCGCCCGGCTCATCGGCGCGCCTCCCGGCTATGTCGGCTACGAGGAGGGCGGTGCCCTCACTGAGGCCGTGCGGCGCCGGCCCTATCAGGTCGTGCTGTTCGACGAGATCGAGAAGGCGCATCCGGACGTCTTCAACGTCCTGCTGCAGGTCCTCGACGACGGGCGGCTCACGGACGGGCAGGGGCGGACGGTGGATTTCCGCAACACGCTCCTGATCATGACCTCGAATCTCGGGTCGGAATATCTGGTGGCGCAGACGGAAGGCCAGGATACGGACGAGGTCCGCGACGAGGTGATGGGCGTGGTGCGCCACCATTTCCGGCCGGAATTCCTCAACCGGATCGACGAGATCATCCTGTTCCACCGCCTCCGGCGGTCGGAGATGGGAGCGATCGTCGACATCCAGCTCGGGCGGCTCCAGACCCTCCTCGACGAGCGCAAGATCGCCCTCGACGTGGAGCCCGACGCCCGCGACTGGCTCGCCGACAAGGGCTACGACCCGGCCTACGGCGCGCGTCCCCTCAAGCGCGTGATCCAGAAGGCGGTGCAGGACCGGCTGGCCGAGCAGCTGCTCGCGGGCCGCATCCATGACGGCGAGGCCGTGACCGTCCGGCTCGGCCCGGCGGGACTGACGATCGGCGACGATCCCGCCCTGCCGGAGCGGCGACCGGCGAGCGCCACCCTCAACTGAGGCACGGCCGCCTCACGGCTCCCGGCGGGATGAAACCTGCCGGGAGCCGGCGCCGGGCGACGTCTCACTGGCCGGAACGGCGCACCATCATCTTCACCCGCTCCTCGAGCCGGTTCCACCGTGCCGAAAGTTCAGTCGATACGCATTTCCCGTAGGTCTGGCCCACGAAGAACCCCTGCTCCGACCGGTTCCGGCAATCGAGGACCGGCGGCAGCGCCAACACGGCCAGGACGGTCCCGAGGATCATCACGATGCCGGCCAGGATGCCGAGCAGCCATGCCGCCTGGGAGCCGAACCCCTGCACGCCGTCATCCGCACGCCCGGCATCCCGCCCGTCGGTGAGGTCTCGCGCCGTGATACCCATGTGGCGGCGGTTTTCGAGGATGGAATCCAGGGTGGGTTTGCTCGCCGGCCGGGTCAAAGGCAGTCCTTTCCTGGGATCGTAACCGGCAGAGTGACCTGCATTGTTGAAGGAACATTGAAGGAGATTCCCGGCACTCGGCTTTGTCTGGTGACAAGCGAAAAGGCCGGGCTTGAGCACGGGCCGCGTTTGGGCAACATGCGCTGCGCCGGCTTGGTGGACCACGCCGGACAGCGGCGGGATCCCCAATGTCGACACCCAAGCCAGAACCCCGCCGCCCCGGCGGCGACGGAGCCGCCGACGGCGCTCTCTCGCGGCTCGGCATCCGCTTCACCGTCTGGGCGGAGCGCTGGTTTCCCGACGCGTTCATCTTCGTGGCCATCGCCGTCGTCATCGTGGCGCTGGGCGCGCTGGCCAACGGTGCCCCGGCCTTGACGGTGGCCAAGAGCTTCGGCGACGGCTTCTGGAGCCTGATCCCCTTCACCATGCAGATGGCCTTCGTCACCATCGGCGGCTACGTGGTGGCGACGGCGCCCCCGGTGCAGCGGCTGATCGACCGGCTCGCCCTCGTGCCCAAGACCGGCCGCGGCGCGGTCGGGTTCGTGGCGGCGGCGACGATGCTGTCGTCCTTCCTGAGCTGGGGCCTCAGCCTGATCTTCGGCGGCCTCCTCGCCCGTGCCCTGGCGCGCCGCACCGAACTGCGGATGGATTATCGGGCCGCCGGTGCCGCCGCCTATCTCGGCCTCGGCGCCACCTGGGCCATGGGGCTCAGCTCCTCAGCCGCGCAGCTCCAGGCGAACCCCAAGAGCCTGCCGCCGAGCCTGTTGCCGATCACCGGCGTGATCCCGTTCAGCGAGACGATCTTCCTGTGGCAGTCGATGCTGATCGCGCTGATCCTCTTCGTGATCTCGATCGTCATCGCCTATGTCTCGGCGCCCCAGCCCGCCTCGGCGGTGACGGCCGACGATCTCGGCCTCGACGTGTCCCGTGATACGCCGGACCGGTCCCGTCCGAAGCAGCCCTCGGAATGGCTGGAGCATTCGCCGATCCTGACCCTGCTCCTCGTCGTCATCGCCGCCGGCTGGCTCTACCAGGAATTCGCGCGCCAATCCTGGATCACCGCGATCTCGAACCTCAACACCTACAACCTGCTGTTCCTCACCCTCGGCCTGCTGCTGCACTGGCGCCCCAGAAACTTTCTCGCCTCCGTGGCGAAGGCGGTGCCGGCCACCGCCGGCGTGCTGATCCAGTTCCCGCTCTACGCCGCGATCAGCGCGATGCTGACGAGCGCGAAGAATTCCGGCGGAACCTCGGTCTCCGACGTCATCACCCACGCCTTCGTGGCGCTGAACACCACCGGCAGCTTCCCGATCTCCATGGGCGTCTATTCGGCGGTGCTCGGGTTCTTCGTGCCCTCGGGCGGCGGCAAGTGGCTGCTGGAAGCGCCCTACGTGATGCAGGCGGCCAACGAGCTGCAGGTCCATCTCGGCTGGGCGGTGATGATCTACAACGCGGCCGAGGCGCTGCCGAACCTGATCAATCCGTTCTGGATGCTGCCGCTTCTCGGTATCCTCGGCCTCAAGGCCCGCGACATCGTCGGCTTCAGCTTCCTGCAGCTCATCATCCACCTGCCGGTGGTGCTGTTCCTGCTCTGGGCGCTCGCCTTCACCCTGACCTATCACCCGCCGGTGATGCCGTAGGATGCGTGCTGATCGGCATCGGTCCACTGCCGGGAAGTTCGTCATGCTGACACGTCTCGTCCTGGGAGCCGCCATGACCTTCGCGGTGATCGCGCCGGCCCTCGCGGAGGACCGGATGCCGGAGATTCCGGCCGACCGGCAGACCGAGGCTCAGAAGAAGGCGTCCGAGGATTTCCTGGCAGCCCGCAAGGTGCCGGTCTTCGGTCCCTTCGTGCCCCTGCTGCGCAGTCCAGAACTCATGACAAACGCGAGCAATATGGGCCTGCACCTGCGCTATCACAGCGTGCTTCCCCTGCGTCTCAGCGAGTTCATCATCCTGCTGACCGCGCGGGAATGGACCCAGCAGCTCGAATGGCACATCCACCAGCCGATCGCGCTGAAGGCCGGGCTCGATCCGGCCATCGTCGAAGCCATTCGGGAGGGCCGCCGCCCGGATGCGATGGGTGAGGAGGAGACTCTCGTCTACGCCCTCTCCACCGAACTGCACCGCAACAAGGCAGTGAGCGACACCACCTACACGCGCGTGGTCGAGACGTTCGGCGAGCAGGGCGCCATCGAGATGGCGGGCATCAACGGCTACTACACGCTGCTGGCCATGAGCATGAACATGGCCCAGACAGCGCTTCCGCCCGGCACCTCGCCGCCTCTGCCGCCGCTGATCAAGTAGCGTCCGGGCGCGTCGGTCCTAAGGGCGCGGCGCGTTGGCGGAGGCCCTGCTTCGTTCCATGGCAGCGGCGTCGTATCGCCGTCCCGCCGCCTCTTGGAGCCGCACGGCGACGTAGCCGAGCAGCACGACGACGGCAGGTGTGACGACAAAGGCAAGAAATGCGAATTCATTCATGGCTTGAGCCCCTTCAAGGCGCGCCTTGCCAGGAAATGTAGGATGATGGCCGCCAGAAGCCAACCGGTGACACCGAGGCCGAGCGACCATGGGCTCAACGTCGTCTGCAGACTTCCGATGTTATAGATGTAGCCGGCCACCGGGGTCGCGATGCCGACCGTGAAGCACGACGTCGCAGCCGTGTTCAGGGCGGTCGCGAGAAGTTTTATCTGCTCGTTGAAGACGAGATTCATCGCCGGACGGGAATCAGCGCCGCCACGGCCGTGAGCAGCCATCCCCCCATCAGCAGGAATCCCCCCGTGGGCGCCGCCATGGGAAACAGCGGGATTCCGTGCAGCGCGCGCAAGGACAGGTCGCCCGAGAACAGCGCGAGGCCGAGGACGAGCGCGGAGGCGGCGACGCGGGTGAGCAGGCGGTGCGTGGCGCCCGTGCCGGTGAGGGCCACGAGGCCGATGACGGCGGGCGCGTGGAACAGCAGGAACTGGGCGGCGGTCTTGAGGCTGTCGGCGCCCTGGATATGGGCGGCCGCCGCACTCGCGGCGACGCCGAGGAGCCCGGCGAGGGCGCCGAGGGCCAACAGGATACGATCGGGCAGGCCGAGGCTCATGCGCCGCGCTCGGACAGGAGCCGCGCGATGCTGGCGCGCAGTTCCGGCACGCCGCGATCGTCGCGGCTGGAGGTGAGCAGGATTTCGGGATAGGCCGCCGGGCGCTTGGCGATGGCCGCGCGGATGCCGGCGATGCGCGCCTCGATCTCTGCCTTCTTGAGGGCGTCCCCCTTGGTCAGCACGATCTGGTAGCTCACCGCGGCCTTATCGAGCCCGTCGAGCACGTCGGTGTCGATGCCCTTCAGGCCGTGTCGCGAATCGATCAGCATGAAGACGCGGGCGAGGTTGGCGCGGCCCTTCAGGTAATCGTGGATTAGGTCGGTCCAGGCCTCGACCTTGGTCTTCTCCACCGCCGCATAGCCGTAGCCGGGCATGTCCACCAGGGTCAGGCGGCCGCCGATATCGAAGAAGTTGAGCTGCTGCGTCCGCCCCGGCGTGTGGGAGGTCCGTGCCAGGGTGTTGCGGCCGGTGAGCGCGTTGACGAGGCTCGACTTGCCGACATTGGAGCGGCCGGCGAAGGCGATCTCGACGCCCTTCATCGGCGGCAGGGCGGCAACGGTGGGCGCGGAGGACAGGAAGTCCGCGACGCCCGCGAACAGCAGCCGGCCGGATTCGAGGAGGGCCGCATCGTCTTCGGCTTGGGACATGGTGCGGCTCCGGCGGGAAAGGGGAATGTGAGACGTCCCACCGCCGACCTCATCCTGAGGTACCGCGAAGCGGCCTCGAAGGAGGCTTCCAGAAACCGCTCCGGGTCCCGGAGGCCTCCTTCGAGGCCTCCGCTTCGCTGCGGCACCTCAGGACGAGGAACCGGGGTGGATGTCCGTTCGACGAGGGAACGCTCAGCTTTTGGCCGGCGCGTTCTTGTCGGCGGGCTTCTTCTTGAACATCCCGCCGAGGTTGTCCCACAATTCCACCTTCACGCCGTTGCGGCGCATGATGACGTATTGCTGGATCACCGAGAGGGTGTTGTTCCAGGCCCAGTAGATCACCAGACCGGCCGGGAACGAGCCGAGCATGAAGGTGAACACGATCGGCATGAAGGTGAAGATTTGCGCCTGGACCGGGTCCGGCGGCGCGGGGTTCATCTTCATCTGGATGAACATCGTGATGCCCATCACGATCGGCCAGATGCCGAGATGGATGAAGTCGGGCGCCGCGAAGGGAAGCAGGCCGAACAGGTTGAGGATGTTGGTCGGATCGGGCGCGGCGAGATCCTGGATCCAGCCGAAGAACGGCGCGTGCCGCATCTCGATGGTGATGAACAGGACCTTGTAGAGCGCGAAGAAGACCGGGATCTGGATCAGCACCGGCCAGCAGCCGGCCACCGGGTTGATCTTCTCCTTCTTGTACAGCTCCATCATCGCCTGCTGCTGCTTCATCTTGTCGTCGCCGTAGCGCTCGCGGATCGAGGCCATCTCCGGCTGCACGGCCTTCATCTTGGCCATGGACTGGTACGACTTGTTGGCGATCGGCAGGAACAGCAGCTTGAGGCAGAAGGTGACGACCAGGATCGACACGCCGAAATTGCCGAACAGGTGGAAGAAGAAGTCCAGCGCCCGGAACATCGGCTTGGTGATGAAGTGGAACCAGCCCCAGTCGATCATCAGATCGAACTGCTTGATGCCGAGATCCTTCTGGTAGTTGTTGATCGTGTTGACTTCCTTGGCGCCGGCGAAGAGCTGCTGGGTCGCCGTCACGGTGGCGCCCGGCTCGACGCTGCGGCCGTCGCCGCGCACGCTGGCCTGATAGACCTTGGTGGCGCCGTCGGTGCGCTCGGTGAAGCTGCCGGTATAGGCGGTGGCCTGGTCCGGGATGGTGGCCGCGGCCCAGTACTTGTCGGTGATGCCGACAAAGCCGCCGGTGACGTTCGCCCAGGCCTTGCCCTTGGTGCCGGCATTGCCCAGAGCCGGCTCCTTGGCGACGTGGTCGTAGGTGTATTCCTGCAGGCCGTCGGCGCCGAGAACGCCGATCATGCCCTCGTGCAGCACGTAATAGCCCTGCGTCGTCGGCTTGCCCCAGCGCGAGACGAGGCCGTACGGATAGAGCGTGACGGCGGCGGCGCCCTTGTTCTCGACCTCGTCGCGGACCGTGAACATGAACTTGTCGTCCACGGCGATGACGCGGCGGAACAGCAGGCCGGCGCCGTTGTCGTAGGTGAGCGTCAGGGGCTTGGCCGGGGTCAGCACGGTGCCGTCGGCGGTCCAGACCGTGTCGCCGGTGGGGAGCGAACCGGCATTCTGGCCGACCCAGCCGAACTCGGCGTAGTAGGGATTCGCGCTGCCGGTGGGCGAGAGCAGCACGATGCGCGGGCTCGAATCGTCCACGGTCTCGTGGTAGCCCTTGAGCGACACGTCGTCGACGCGGCCGCCCTTGAGCGCGATCGAACCGGCGAGCGCCGGGGTGTCGATGGCGACGCGCGGCGAGCGGGCGAGGGCCGCCTCACGGCTTTCCACCGTCGTCGTCGCGTTCGGCAGGGTGCCCGGCACGGGTGCCGAGGGTCCGCCTTCCGCCGGACTGGCCGAGGGAGCGCCGGTCGGGTTGGCGGCTTGCGTCGCCGCCTTTTGCTGGAGGGCCGCCTGACGCTGCTCCTCCACGCGCGGGGCGGCGATGAAGTAGTTCCACCCGAGCAGGACCGCCAGCGACAAGGCGATCGCGACGATCATGTTCGTCTTGTCATTACCCATCGAGAGATCCGTCGCGTATGTTCGAAGGAGGGGAGGGGCTGAAGGCGTCGCCCGCGGCGCGAGGCAGGGGCTCGCGCGGCGGGGCCCCGTTCGGCTCGGATGCGGGCGATGCCGTCGCCATTGCGGAGGCTTTGGGGGCGTCCGGCGGATTGCCGGACCGGCCGCGTCCGCGCCCGGATCGGTTCTGGCCGGGGGGCCTGCTCTGACCGCGGGCTTTGCCGTCGCCCGGCTTGACGACCGCGCCGATGGAGCGGCGCAGATCCGCCATGAGCGTCTCGAACGGCGCGTGCAGGGCGGGGCGGCGGGCGACGAGGACGATGTCGGCCGCCGCGGGCAGCAGGTCGGCCGCGACGCGCTTCACGGCGTCGCGCAGGCGACGGCGGATGCGGTTGCGCTCGGTGGCGTGACCGACCCGCTTGGTGATGGTGAAACCGACGCGCAGACCCTCGACCGCCGCATCATCCGCAGGCACGGGCGCAGAAACGCCGGCCGCATCGCGCAGCCGACCCTGGGCACTCATGTGCTCGGTATGGAAACGACGCCCTCCCGCTGCCGCGAGAAAGTCCGGTCGCCGCTTCAGCCGTCCGATCGTCGACACTGCCGGTTCGATCCTGCGGCCAAGGGGCGAGGTCATCGGATGAGCAAGGCTCTCGGGCGAGCAAGACCCGGATTGAGCAAGGCTTGGGGTGAGCAAGGCTTGCACCCGGCGCGTCAGGGCGCCGGGATTCTCAGGCCGAGAGCTTCTTGCGGCCGTGGGCGCGGCGGGCTGCGATGACCTTGCGGCCGCCGGCCGTCGCCATGCGCGCGCGGAAGCCGTGGCGGCGTTTG
Source organism: Methylobacterium marchantiae (assembly GCF_022179405.1). GTDB lineage: Bacteria > Pseudomonadota > Alphaproteobacteria > Rhizobiales > Beijerinckiaceae > Methylobacterium > Methylobacterium marchantiae. The sequence goes on along the minus strand of NZ_BPQT01000033.1, from coordinate 3,205 downwards.
CGCACGAGCTTGCTGGGCTGGTAAGTTCTCTTCATGGCGCGATCTCCGATGGCCGAGGATCGATCCGGCTGGCTGCAGGAGCCCCACCGACATCTTCACTCGCCCTGAAATGTGTCTGCAAGCGCGAAGAGCGCCCACATGGGGCGCGGCGACGCGATGGCGCGGCTTATGGCGGAGAGGGGGGGCGAAGTCAATTCTGGTCAGGCCCCTCCGGCCGATTCCGGAGCATGCTTAATCGCCGTTTCCGGCGTTAGCGGCTCGTTAACCTTTTCAGCCTATGAAGGAGTCATGTCCGGTTTTCCGGATGTCTGGCGGGTTTTTCGATCTGCCGTTGTTTTGATGCCTCAAGTCGACTTTCCAAAGCCGCCCCCTCCGGGCGGCTTTTTTTTGACCGGGCGCTCCGTCGATTCGTCCCGGTCCCGGTTCGCCTGCCATCAGCGAGGCCGCCACGTGTCTTTGCCGGAATCGAGGCATCTCTTCCCCTCCACGCCCGGTCGCAGGGGCGTGGCGCTGGTGTGCCTCGGCATCCTGGCCGGGCTGGCCCTCCGCTATGCCGGCCGCGACGTCACGACCTCCGACACTTTCTCGTTCCTCCTGCCGTGGTACGAGCATGCGCGGGCGAATGGCTGGCAGAGCCTCGGCCGGCCCGCCGCGAACTACAATTACACGCCGTTCTACGGATACCTGCTGCTGGCGGCCTCGCTCTTCGATGGCCTCGCGAGGCCCTGGTACCTCGTCAAGGCGATCTCCCTTTTCTTCGAGGCCGGCTGCGCCGTCATGGCCTGGCGCATCGTCCTCGTCGCCACGTCCGATCGGCGGGCCGCCCTCACGGCGCTGATCGCGGTCTGGCTCGCGCCGACGATGCTCTTCAACGGCTCGCTCTGGGGGCAGGCCGATGCGATCTGGACCTTCTTCGCCCTGGTCTGCGTCGATGGCTTCTGTCGAGGCCGGTGGCGCTGGGGGCTCCTCGCCTTCGGCTGCGCCGTCGCGGTCAAGGCGCAGGCGGTCTTCCTGGGGCCGCTGATCCTGGCCCTCGTCCTGCGCGGCGCGATCGCGTGGCGCTGGCTCCCGCTGATTGCCGTCCCCTATCTCGTCTTCGCCCTTCCGGCCTGGCTCCTCGGCCGCCCCCTGCAGGCGATCCTCGGAACCTATCTCGAACAGTCGCGGACCTTCCACCGGCTCTCGATGAATGCCGCGAATCCCTGGATCTTCGTTCCGCCGGACGCCTATGCGGTCGGCGTCGCTGGCGGGCTGGCGCTGGCCCTCGTCGCCGGCCTCGCCTTCGCCTTCATCCTTGGCCGGAGCCGCGCGGCCCCGACCCCGGCCGACATCGTCCAGGCCGCCGCTCTGGCCTTCCTGCTGATGCCCTTCGTCCTGCCCAAGATGCACGACCGCTACTTCTTCGCGGCCGAGATCACCCTGATCGTTCTGGCCTGCATCCGGCCCCACCTCGCGCCGCTGGCGCTGGCCGCGCAGGCGAGCGGGGTCGCCGCCTATCTCGTCTTCCATTTCGACCAGCCGAGGCTCCTCGCCATCGCCGCCCTGAGCAACGGCGTCGTGCTCGCCTGCCTGATCCTCTCCACCGTCGATTCGTGGGTTCTCCAGCGCCCCGATCGCTATCGGCTGCGGACCCTCGCATGGCTGGCGGCCTGCCCGTGGCTGATCCTCGCGGCGATGCAGGCGCTCTGAGTCTTCGCCTGCCTGTCGTCTCCACGGAGGAAGGCGGGCCGGCCGGCGGGCACAAAACCGCGCCGTTAAGGTTAATCCCTGGTCAATGCCCCGTTCCGGCCCCGCAGGCTCTAGAGTTGCGGATATCGCCGTGAACGCACCGACCCTGTCCCAGATCGGGACAGAAGTCCGGCGGCGGCACAGGAGGCAGGATGAACGAGTTCGAGGTCACCTTCCGCGACGAGCGGGACTGGGTCAATTTCGGCGAGACCTATGTGGGCTCGGAAGCTTTCAAGGTCCTGTTCCGTGAAGGCATGACCATGGTCGAGGAGGCTGCGGCCTATCTCGACGGCGAGGGGCGCGAGGAATCGCGGCTGCTCTCGCGCGACAGCACCCTGTCCTATGCCAGCGAGAGCATGCGTCTCACCACCCGGCTGATGCAGATCGCGTCCTGGCTCCTGGTCCAGCGCGCCGTGGCGGAAGGCGAGATCACCCCGGCCCAGGCCCTGCAGGAGAAGACCCGGGTCCGGCTCGCGACGCCGGAGACCTTCCGCGCCGAGACCTTCGGGATCATGCCGGTCCGCCTCCAGGACCTGATCGTGCGCTCGCGCCGGCTGCACGCCCGCATCCTGCATCTCGATGGGCTGATCTCCGACGACCGCCCCACGCCGGCGTTTCGCGAGAGCCCGGTGGCGGCTCAGCAGGGCCTGCTGCGCAACGCCTTCGGTACCGCGCATTGACGGGATGAGCGTAGGCGACGCCTACGCGGCATCGTGCCAGTCTCCGGGCCGCTGAGTCGATGCTTTACCCGCATTGCGGCGTCTTGCATCGGACGGGTCTCGGAATTACCGTAGCTACGATAATATGGCGCTCATCACCTGGGACGAGTCGAAGCGCTCCACGAATCTGGTGAAGCATGGTCTGGACTTCGCTGAGTTCGAGACGGCCTTCGATTTTTCGACAGCGATCGAACTGCCCGCTGAGCCAAGCGCGACGGGCCGGGCTCGTTTTCGGCTCGTCGGCGTCTTCGACGGCCGGTTAGTCGTGGTGGCGATCCTGTCCCCACTCGGGACCGAAGCGCTGTCCCTGATCAGCCTGCGGCCGGCAAGCCGTGCGGAAAGGAGGCTCTATGCCCAGGATTGACCCGACGATCCCGGAGATCACGGACGAGGACGAGGCGCGGATCCAGGCAGGGATCGCGGCAGACCCGGACAATCCCGAGATCACGAGTTCCGATTTCGCCCGGATGCGGCCGCTGGCCGATGCGGTGCCGTCGACGCTCTACGCGGCCTTGACGAAGCCCGATCGCGGGCGTCCGAAATCGGGCGGAGCGAAGGTCCTGCTGACATTGCGGATCGATCCGCATGTCATCGAAGCCTACAAGGCGACGGGTGCCGGCTGGCAGACCCGGATGAACGATGCCCTGGCGCGCTCGGTCAAAGACCTTCAGCGCTGATTCCCCGCCGTGATCGGCCGGGCGCCGAGGCCGAAACGGGTTTGTCGAAGCCCATTCCACCGATCTGGAACGAAAACAGGC
>NZ_BPQT01000032.1 GCF_022179405.1 Methylobacterium marchantiae | reverse complement strand
GCAATCCAGGGGGCAAGGTCAGCACCTTCACAAGCATCGTAGCCGGACTCATCATCCTCAGCCAGATCAAACGGTTCGGTCAGGCGCTCCAAGCTACAGCGTCGATCATCGCGTCGAGGAGTGGCACTTCGACCATATGACGCATTAAAATGGAGTCTAGGGCTTGTTCGGCGGCTCCAACTCCTTAACCATAGCGCGCTCAAACCCCAGGATGGTTTGCCAAACTGATCACGAGAACAATGAGCGAACCCTCTCTACTCCGGTGGGCTGGCAGCAAAAGAAAGTCGCTTCCCCATCTCTTTCGATACTGGCGCGGCTCGGAGCGTACGCACTACCTAGAGCCGTTCTGCGGTTCGGCTGCGCTATTCTTTGCCTCAGAAGCTGAAGCTGCTACGCTTTGCGATAAGAACGAATGGCTTATAAATTTCTATAGAGTTGTCGCAGAAGATCCCATTGCAGTATATGAACTTTCGAACTCCATACCCCGTTGTAAAGATACTTATATGTTCATTCGAGCGACCGCAAAGGCTAATAGAACGATAGAGTCTGCAGCTCATTTCGTCTATCTGAACAGAAATTGTTTCAACGGAATTTATAGGACGAACAAGAGCGGAAGATTCAATGTGCCATTTTCCGCAGCGAGGACCGGAGAGCACCCATCGGGTCGGACGTTCCTACTTGCTGCATCCAAACTTCGGGATGCTCAACTGTTAAGCGGTGATTTTGAAGAATTAGTCCAGAACAACTCTACCGCATCGTCATTTGTGTATTTAGACCCGCCATTCGCAACGAAAAATGCAAGAGTATTCACGCAATATGATTCACACTCCTTCGGAACGTCAGATATAAATAGACTTTCTCGATTACTGGATTACCTTGACGAAATAAACGCCAGGTTTCTGGTTAGCTATGCCGACGTCCCCGAAATTTACTCGTTACGAAATAAATGGCAATGGGAGTCGATTCAAGTGCAGCGCCATATCTCGGGTTTCACAGCCCACCGACGGAATGCAAGTGAAGTCCTAATCTCGAATTTTGAACCTGGACAGGCACAATGAACCTGCTCGTTCTGAGCGACTTGCACATAGGACCAGCTGCGCGCTGCCGATCAATGGTTCCAGCGAATGAGCCGTCCATAACCAACTCTGATGAAACAAAACTTACCGATGAAAAATTATTCTCAAATCTAATTCAACACATAAAATCACAAGGTTTAACAATAGATTACATCCTGTACCCTGGCGATATTGCAGACGGTGGTCAACTAGAGCAATACGACCACTTTGACATAATCGCGAATAGACTCCACGCAGAACTGAAAGTCGAAATAGAAAATATTTTTTTCACGCCAGGCAATCATGACGTCGATTGGACCGATCAGAAAGCCGGAACTACCCAAGATCGAAATCCCTCGCGTTGGAATCAGAGATTTCAACCAATGATGTTGTCGAAGGCACTACCGCGGACCGCGATAGGTGCGCTTTATACCGAGCCCTTTTGGACTCTGTGGCAACAAGATGCAATCAGTGTCATATCTGTAAACACAGCAGCTGCGGATGGGCCAAGCACGCAAAATCACCCGGGTACGATTTCTTCCTCAACCTTTGCAGATCTAGATAACCATTTGTCTTCGATAAAAATTGCAGAGAACAATTTGAAAGTGTTATTAATTCACCACCACCCGTTGCAGTACGCCAATTTGTTCACTGGATGGAAAGACTTTAGCGTCGTCCAAATGGAAAATGATCTATTTGATTTCTGTGGTCGGCACAGGGTTGATTTTATTGTGCATGGTCACCGTCACCAGCCGCATTTCACCAAAAATATTTGCGCGAACGGCCACGAAGTATCCGTACTATCAGCCGGCTCGGTGTCCCATAATTTTCCGGCCTACGTCTACGGAAATATCAGCAATCAATACCACATTATTAAAATACGAGATCGGGATCCAAATGTAGGAATTATTCGAGGCGAACTGAACAGTTATTCATTTTCACAGATCCGAAAATGGCAGCCGAGCGTTGAAAGACACGACGGAATACCTGGCGTTATCCCTTTCGGGCCGCACATTGCGCTTCAACAAGTGCTTACGGACTCAAAGAAAATCATATTAAAAGAAATAGCCAATAAAAATTACTGCACTCACGCCGACTTGCTAGCCAAAATTTCATATTACGAATATCTTAATCCATCCGTAATAATTCACGCTATCGACAGTATCTGCAATCAGGAAAATTTGCACAAATTTGGAGCTGAGATATCAAAGATGGTCATTGTGCGGGAGATGAAGTAATGGTGTCCGTATCATCACTCTCGAGCGCCTTCTTAAGCGACAACGCCCGGAACGAAACAGACGAGAACATTGTCAATTGCTTCATCCAGACCGAAGTATTTTGGTCTCTGTTCAACGTCGGCCATACCATTCTGTATGGTTCGCGAGGCGCAGGAAAGACTTTTATCTCGCGTATGGCCTCCTTTCCCTTATTGCGCCAAAGCCCTCACGAGTATGCCAAGGAAATCATTCAAGAAAAGAATTATATCGGAGTATTCGTAAATACGGATATACGCTTCGTTGGATCGGCTCGCTCCGCCATGTGGACTGAAAGCGAATTTAGCGATCTGTATTTCATCTGGAAATTCAACTTAAATTGTTTGAAATCCCTATGTGTTACTATTGAAAGCGTCCTAGAGCACCGCTTCGGTGATACTGCTGCACGTTTTGCTTGTGAATTAGAGATTTGCTCCACCGTCGCGTCGATGCTGAGGATGAAAGAACGACCGCGACTCCTAGAATTTCCGCAAATCATCTCAGCATACGAAAGTGCATTGCGGGAAAAGATGGCGGCAGCTTTTTTATCCCGGGAACCAGTTGAGCGACACCTTATTGGACCATTCTCGATTGAACTGTTGGAGCCGATTCAAGTTCTAATTGACGTTTTCACCAAGTTATGCCCAGATTATTGTAATACAAAGTGGCTGTTCTTCATTGATGAGGCCGAGTTCCTCACAGTTCCACAGCTTAAAGTAATTAACTCTTTTATTCGAACGCATACAGGGAGAATTTCGCTCAAAGTTGCAACTTTACCGTACCACTACCGAACGTTTGAGACAAATATCTCAACAACACTTCAAGAGGGAGACGATTATGGCGTCGAGATTCTTGATGCTAGTCCAATCTATGCCCTCAACTCTGATAATGCCAAATCAATCTATGAATTTGCACGATTACTATACGAAAGACGCGTCCGGCATTTACAAACTCGACGGCTATTACCTTCAGACGACTCGACAAGCATAAATCTCTCTAGTTTGGATTCGGTCTTAGGTGGCTCGCGCTTATTGGCTAAAAAGCCTCGTATCGCTGATAAGAACTTGGCAATGGAGAAACTTAAAGACCATCTTGACTCAACTACTTGCGTACGTGCCGAACGCCTCCTCAATGAGGCCGCTAGCTTCGACGACCAAATTTGGAGAAAAATCTCGGGGCCTATCGCCCTTCGAGAAGAATTTCAGGAAAGCCGCCGAGGCCACAGAGCGACAGATCTATATTCCGGCGTCGAACTTCTTGTTCGATGTACAGATGGCGTTCCTAGACGGATGATCAACGTGTTTCACCTGATCGCTCGAGAGGCTGCAAGAGCAGGCGGTAGGATTGGAGGCGTACAGGGTCAATTTGGCAGTCGCCGTCATCGATCAATTCTGTCGTATCGCGCCCAAAACCGTATACTCAGTAGCTTCGGGGCGAGGCGGCATGCGAATTCTCTTTCTGTCCCGCAACGCGGACCTGAGTTGAATAAATTAATCGAGAGGTTGGGCATGTATTTCCACGAACGGCTGCACTCTGGCCTGATATCAACCGATTTAGTCATATCATTTTCCGTTGAAGATAGCTGTCCTGAAAAGCTTTGGGATACGGTACTTCATGGCGTAGCCTATGGACATCTCTTTCCTAATTGGCTTTCAGGGAGGCCAGATACGTTGTCTAAGATTGGTACATACCGATTGTCATTTTGCTATGCTCCTCACTTTTATCTATATCCAACAAAGGGAAAAGCTCACAGCCTGACCCGCATCATGCATAATCAACCACTGAATGAGCGGAGAGAACACACACCGATCAGCAAAGGGCAACTCGATTTCTTTTTGGACGGTCGACGTGTTTGACATCATCGATATCGAGGAAGACACACTTTTTAGCACGCAATATGACGCGGTACTGTGCTGCTCAGGATACGAACAAAGAGCACGTTTCCTGCCAAAACAGCTATTAAAACGCAAGGCATATGGCGATTCCAAACGCCTGCTTATTTCATTCAACGACTTTCTGGATCACCCAGAAAGAACTGCAAACGATGGATTTTTTGAGAGATTTGGTTTCATTAAATTTTGCGAAAATTGGCAAGTTTATGGAAATATAAGCGAACGCCTTGTTCAATTATGCAGTGAAAAGGACGGGACTTTCAGGCTGCTCGTGGATTATTCTGCAATGCGAAGAACTATATATTCTGAAATTATATATCTTATGAAAGCATTAAAAAATAGGATAAATCTGGAAGTTACGTTTTCATACTCCGTTGGCGTCCCGTCAGGGAGTCACAGACCAAAGGTTATATCAGATTATCTTTTGCTTCCTGGTTTCGAAGGCAATACCGATTCGCAGCGGGAAAAATTCGCAATTTACTGCTTGGGCTTTGAACCCATCATTCTTCGAAGCATTCACGAGTGGATTGAGCCGTCTGCGTCCATAGCATTTTATGCTGAACCAGGCATGGGTCCTAGGTCTGGTTCGAGGTGCCTACAGCTGAATAAGCGCTTTCTCGAGGAAAGTGACTGCCCAGCTTACCCAGCGCCTTTATGGAGCGTTCGCCACTTTGTTCGCCTATTTGTCGAAGCGACGAAACACGCCATCATTGATCGGGATGTAATGGTTTTTTCATGCGGTCCGAAGCCGTTCGTGCTCGCTACACTTCTTGGTAGTTCTCACTTGCTTTCCCCTTCTCATGTATATGCGCGCGGCGTTGAATCACAGGCAGTCGACAGCCGTTCGACTGGAAAGATCGTGGCGACACGGGTTGTCGTCGCTTTGGATCGAGGTTTGCTGTAGCGTCATGATGACATGTTACACTATGCACATATACAGGATCTAATTTTCAGTTTGATCAAGTGTTTGCTTAATTAATCTCATCGATACCCATTGATTAAAAAATATTATTGTAGTATAATTACCAACATCCGACGAGATAGCGTCGTTTTGCATGGTCCATCTCTACAAGCTTGGTAGATCTGATTGACAGATATACGCGAGAGTGACGTGACTGGTATTTTGGACCGAGCCGATTGAGCGATGACCCTGCCCCAGCAAACTGGCTCTTCGCCAAGTTTGGTGGATTGGGTTGGTGGGAGGGATGCCGGAAGGCAGCTCCTGGCTGAACCGGGCGGGGATTCTCAGATCAGGGTATGACCCTTCTCTGTCACATCCCCGGTTGTCGCCTTCTCCACGTCACGCGTGAGGAGAGCACTGCCCTTCGCATTTCCGCTCAAGCGAGGCGCGATCATGCCCGTTACCCACGCTGTCGTACGGTCAGCCGGTCGGTGCATAGTCGCTATCACCGGCGTCCCGCCGACCTGGCGACGAGCGGTCAGGAGGTACGTCTGACCCTGACGATCCGACGTTTTTACTGCCACGACCCTGCTTGCGCCCGCCGAACCTTTGCCGAGCGTCTGCCGGGCCTCCTCGATCACTACGCTCAGAGAACCTGCCGGCTGGCCGATGCCCAGGTTCGGACCGCGCTGGCGCTCGGTGCCACAACCGCCGCCCGGCTGCTGCCGCACCTGGCGATGCCCACCAGTGCCACGACGCTGCTGCGGGGTATCCGCAAATGTACGCTGCCGACCGGATCCAAACCGATCATCTTCGGTGTCGACGACTGGGCTCTGCGCAAGGGCCGAACCTATGGCACCATCCTTGTCGACCTCGAACGCCGCCGTCCCATCGATCTGCTGCCGGATCGTTCGGCCTCGACGCTGGCGGCCTGGCTCCCGCGCGACCCACAGATCCAGGTCGTGGCACGGGACCGCTCGACCGAATATGCGCGTGGGACCGCCATGGGTGCGCCCGATGCAGTTCAGATCGCGGATCGGTGGCATCTCCTGCTCAATACCCGACAGATGGTCGAGCGCTGGCTCGCCCGCGTCCATCCGCGTCTGAAGCTGTTGCCGGTCGCGGCCCCGTCATCGCCATCGATTCGGCGTGTCACGCCCTACCCGCGCGCACCGTCGGAGATGCTCGCGCGGGCCGCGGCCCGCGGTCGATGGGAAGCGGCATATGACGACGTGCGCCGCCGCCATGCGGAAGGACACTCGCTTCGGCGCATAAATCGCGAGACGGGCTTGGCCCGGGCCACGGTGCGCAAGTACGCCTTCGCCGCGAGCTTTCCCCGGAACGGCATGCGCGAGCCGAAGCCGAGCATGCTCGATCCTTATCTCGGGCATCTGCATGGCCGCCTCGATGAGGGCTGCTAGAACGCTGCGCAGCTTTGGCGCGAACTTCAGGGTATCGGCTTTGCCGGCACCTCGAAGCAGGTGCATCGCTGGTTGTCCGAGCGGCGCGCAGGCCCGGCCGGAACGACTATCCGGTCGTCGCCAGCGTAAGCGCTCGGTGACGGCTGCCTTGTGCGGATAGGGCTCGGGTCTGGATACAGGTGATGGCGCCGGATGGCGCTGTATCGGCCCTGTGTCTGGACCTATGACGAACACGCCTCACATCGTCGTCGCGGGAACGCGACGGACTTGGTCGGCCGAGCAGAAGCGCGCGATCCTCGCCGAGGCGGACGATCCGACGACGACGGCCTCCGAGGTGGCACGCCGGCACGGGCTTCATTCGAGCCCGCTGTTCCGCTGGCGGCGCGCGCTCCGGGGCGGAGCGCCTGCACCGACGGCGGCGTCCCGCCCGCGCTTCATCCCGCTTGCGCTGCCGGCTCCACCCTCCAGCGTCCAGGACGAGCCGCTCCGTCCCGGCGCCATCGAGATCGAGCTGGCCGGCGGCCACCGGTTGCGGGCCGAGGCGGGCGCGGACGTCGCTCTCTTGCAGGGCGTGATCGCGGCGTTGCTGGGACGATGATCCCGGTCCCCTCCGGTTCCCGGGTCTGGCTGGCGACCGGCCACACCGACATGCGCAAGGGCTTCGACGGCTTGGCCAGCCTCGTGCAGGATCACCTCGCGCGTGATCCGTTCTCGGGACAGGCCTTCGTCTTCCGTGGTCGGCAGGGGCATCTGATCAAGGTGCTGTGGTGGGACGGCCAGGGTCTGTGCCTGTTCGCCGAGCGCCTGGAGAAGGGTCGCTTCGTCTGGCCGGCGACGGCAGGAGCAGCTGCCGCACTGACGCCGGCGCAACTCGCCATGCTGCTGGAGGGCATCGACTGGCGTGCCCCGGTGCGTACGGACCGGCCTCGTATCGCGGGCTGACGTACTGCTGTCGGAACGGGCTTGCGCGCCGGGCGGCACGGCTTACGCTGTTGGTGTGGCTCTCGATCCTGGCTCACTCCCCGATGACGTCGATGCGCTCAAGCGCATGATCGTCGGCATGGCGCGGGAGGCCGTCCACGCCAACACCCTCATCGAGAAGTTGCGCAGCGAACTCGCCCGGCTCAAGCGGGCGCAGTTCGGCGTCTCGTCCGAGAAGCTGAAGGCGCGCGTCGAGCAACTCGAGCTCGCCATCGAGGCGCTGGAGGTCGACGAGGCCGAGCGCCTGGCCGCCGCTCCGGTCGTGGCCGACGCCGTCGAGGCTGCCCGAACCAGGCCGGCCCGGCGTCCCTTGCCCGATCATCTGCCGTGCCAGAGCGTGATCCATCCCGGTCCCTGCGCCTGCCCATCGTGTGGCGAGACCCTGCGCCGGATCGGCGAGGACGTGACGGAGACCCTCGATTACGTGCCCGGCCGCTTCAAGGTCGTCCGGCACGTGCGCGAGTCGTTCGCGTGCCGATCCTGCGAAGGCATGGTGCAGGCGCCCGCCCCGCATCATGCGATCGCCCGCGGGCGGGCCGGAGCCGGGCTTCTCGCCCATATCGCGGTGGCGAAGTTCGACGACCATCTGACGCTTTACCGCCAGGCCGAGATCTATGCCCGGGACGGCGTGGACCTGGCCACCTCGACCCTGTCGGGCTGGGTGGGTGCGACGGCCGCCGCCCTCTCGCCGCTGGTCGACCTGCTCCGCCACGACGTGCTGGCGGGCTCGGACGTCCTCTACGACGACGACACCCCCGTCCCGGTACTGGCGCCTGGTCTGGGCCGGACGAAGACCGGACGGCTCTGGGTCTATGTGCGCGACGAGCGGCCCCACGGCGGCGTGCGTCCGCCGGCCGCCATGTTCCTGGCCTCCCCCGATCGCAAGGGCGAGCGACCGCTGACGCATCTGGCCGGGTTCCAGGGCGTGCTGCACGCCGACGGCTATGCCGGCTTCAACCGCCTCTACGAGGGCGGCCGCCCAGGCGGTGCCCTGATCGAGGCGGCCTGCTGGGCCCACACCCGGCGCAAGTTCTTCGAGGTGTACGCCAAGACCGGCTCGGCCATTGCCGGGGAGGCGCTGGCGCGCATCGGCGCCCTCTACGCGGTCGAACGCGAGATCGCCGGCCAGCCGCCCGATGAGCGACAGCGGCGGCGACAGGATCGATCCCGCCCGCTGGCCGACGCCTTGAGAGTCTGGGCCGAGACGATCCTGCCGCAGCTCTCCGGCCCCTCGGATCTGGCCAAGGCGTTCCGCTACATGCTCACCCGCTGGCGCGCGCTGACCCGGGTGTTCGACGACGGCCGGATCGGGCTCGATAACAACCCGGCCGAGCGGGCGCTGCGCGGCGTCGCGGTCGGGCGCAAGAACTACCTGTTCGCCGGCTCGGAACGGGGCGCCGAGCGGGCGGCCACCTTCTACACCCTGATCGATACGGCCAAGCTGAACGGCCTCGACACCGAGGCCTACCTGCGGGACGTCCTCACCCGCATCGCCGAATATCCGGCCCGACGCCTCGGCAACCTGCTGCCGTGGAATTGGGTCCCGCTTACAGCGCTCGATCAGGCCGCCTGACCCAGAAGGCCCTTCACCGAGCGCTTACCGATCAACCGAGCTTCGAGCAAGTCGAGCTTGGCCCGGCCGAACATCTGCCGCTTCACGAGCTTCAAGCGGGTGATCTGCCACTCGCTTTGGCCGTTCGACCACGGCTGCGTCAGCGCCGCGGCGACGGCCGCTTTGTCTTTCGACAGGCCGCTGGCGAAGGATGCCAGGAGGCTAGAGCCGTGCCCGCTCAGGTTGGATCATAGGCATCGTATCCAGCGGCGGTGAGATAGTTGCGGCACTCGTCCGGTCGGACGGCGGCGAACGCCTCCGCGATGGCGAGGATCAGGTCCGCTGCGGTTCGCGCTGCAGCCGCTCGGAGAAGGGCTTTGATCTTGGCAAAGACCTGCTCGATCGGATTGAAGTCGGGACTGTAGGGCGGGAGGTAGAGAACTCGTGCGCCAACCGCCTCGATGGCGTCGCGCACGCCGGCGACCTTGTGGGCGTTCAGGTTGTCGAGGATGACGGTGTCACCGGGCCTGAGCACCGGAGCCAGGGTGTTGGTGACGTAGGCGCGGAAGCGCATGCCATTCGTCGCTCCATCGAAGACGGTCCTGGCGATCAGTCCCGTGGCGCGCAGGGCGGCGGTGATGGTCGTGGTCTTGTAGTGATGGGGTGGACGCTCTCCGACGGCATCGATGTGCCAGAGTGGTGGTGTTGTGAACCACCCGAGGGAGGCGTCCGTGACAGAGGTTAGCACCATCGGCCTAGATCTGGCCAAAAACGTCTTTCAGGCGCACGGCGCGAATGCTGCCGGTGCCCCGATTTTCCGCAAGAAGCTACGGCGTGATCAGGTACTCGCCTTCTTTGCGGCCCAACCACCCTGCCTCGTGGCGATGGAAGCCTGCCCCGGCGCGCATCATTGGGGCCGCGAGATCGGCAAGCTCGGTCACACGGTCAAGCTGATCGCGCCTGCCTACGTGAAGCCCTTCGTCAAGCGCCAGAAGAACGACGCGGCCGATGCCGAGGCGATCTGCGAGGCCGCGCAGCGCCCGACCATGCGCTTCGTTGCAGTGAAGAGCGAAGCCAAGCAGGCCTCCGCGGTGATCTTCCGGACCCGCGACGTGCTGGTCGGCCAGCGCACTCAGCTCATCAACGCGATCCGCGGCCATCTTGCCGAGTACGGCCTGATCGCGCCGCAGGGGCCCGCCCACATCGAGCGGTTGATCGGGCAGATCGAGGATTCCGCTTCGGACATTCCTCCAGCCGCCCGCGCCAGCCTTGCCGTGCTCGTCTGTGCGTTCCGCCACCTGCAGGAACAGACCGCAGCCCTTGATGCCGAGATCGCCACACGCGCGAAGGCCTACGATACGGCTCGGCGGCTGATGAGCGTGCCGGGCATCGGCCCGCTGATCGCCACTGCCATCGAGGCCCTGGCCCCGCCCGTAGAGACGTTCCGTTCGGGGCGCGACTTCGCCGCCTGGGTCGGGCTGACACCAGTACAACGCTCGACCGGCGGCAAGGAGCGCCTCGGCCGCACCTCGCGCATGGGCGAGCGGACGCTGCGACGCCTGCTCATCATCGCGGCCAGCGCGGTCGTACGCTGGGCCAAGCGCAAGGGCGTGCCGGCCGACTCATGGCTCGGCCAAATGCTCGCGCGCAAGCCGCCGATGCTGGTCATCGTGGCCGTGGCGAACAAGAACGCGCGCATCGCGTGGGCCCTTCTGACGAAGGGTGGGATCTACCGAGCTCCGGCCGTCACCGCGTAGGCGGGGCGGACGCGAGGCTGTCGGAGGGCGTGAGGAGGTCGACGGACAGGTATGGCGCAACGTCGGTGAGACGGAGTTGAGAGAACCAGGCGCATGGGGAGCGCTTCGAGCGCGCTGTAGTGATGTGGTCCCGACTCTCGCACTCCCATACGGGCCCGCGGCATGTGATCCGCCGCATCAGAGGCCGGACACATGGCAGCACCCGATCACGCGCAGCGCCCGTCCAGAGATTTTACTTGCACCCGAGGGGGCGTCCACACATGCCCATGAGGCACGGTGATCCGGCAGCGCTGACCGCGCGGCGCACGACCATAGCGGCGGACCATCTTCGTCGTGGCAGCCGTCTCGTCGAGGAAGACCAGGCGATCCGGATCGAGGTCGGGTTGCCCATCGAACCAGTCCTCGCGCGCGGCCCTCACATCCGGCCGCTCCTGCTCGGCCGCGTGGACAGCCCCTTTTTACGGGTGATCCCATGCCGGGCGAAGAAGCGCGACAGGCTGCTCGTGCTCGCCTGGACGCCGCGGTCCTGGAGCCTGTCGCGGAGTTCTCGCAAAAATGAGAGCGGGTGTTCTTCGTGGATCCGAAGGATTAGAGCCGCCTGCGCTTCAAGGCGCTGCGAGCTGCGGTCCCCGCCCATGCGCTTGGGCGCGATCTGCCCGTCCTGTCGGAAGCGCTCATGCCAACGGACCGCGCTGGCCGCCCCGACCCCGAAGCGTTTGGCCGCCTGACGCCGTGATGCGCCCGCTTCAATCGCGGCCACCACACGCTCGCGCAGATCGACCGACAGGGCTGAAGGCATCGCACTCCTCCCTCGTAAGCCCATCCAGTGAATCACACGCGATCCAGACCGCCTACCCCAAACGATTCAACCAGCTAGGGCACGGCTCTAGAGGCCGCCGCCTCTATCCAGACATCGACATCGGGTCGCCGCCGCTCGCGGATCATGGTTTGGAAACGCGACAGCAGGGAGCGAGCCTCGTCGAGCGTCGGCACCTCCGCCTCGATCGTCGCCACGGTCCTGGCCTCCGCCTTCGTCAGGCTGTCCCGCCCGGTCGTCATCAGCCGGGAGAGGATGCGCGCCGAGGGGACCTTGCCCGATGCTCCTTCAGGAGCCCGTTCGCTGCGTCGGCGGCGTGTCGCCCATTCCCCGACTGCATTCGAGCCGGGCATTACGCCGGGCATAGGGAGCGGCGAGGTCCGGCCCGAGACGTTCTGCGAAGATCTTGGTCCGGCAGTCCGCTCCGGCGCAACGGAAGCGGCAGACGCGGATATCGATGACGATACGCCGCCCGGCGACCGGCAGATCCGACACGGTGCGCGTGTACCGACTGTGGACGCGTGAGGAGGGCTGACCGCAGCCCGGACATCGAGCCGAGGAGGCGATCGGCCGGGTGGTTAGGGTCAGGCCGGCTCCAGCCTGGACATGATCGACGACGAGCCCGCCCGGGACGACGGAGCTCGAATGCAGGCTGCGAGGCATGGAAGGATCTCCGAAGGCCGAAGCCGAGATCCATCAACCCGCCGGCACCGAAAGTGAGTCAGACCCCTGCTTCAACGCCGAGACACACAGGAGGCGCGCATGACGCGGTGCGGGACCGACCGTGTCAGCTTGCCCAGTCGCTTTCGAAGAGATTTCCGTCCCAATCATCGCATCGAGAAGGGCTCTGCCCCGTCAACCGATCCACAGCTCCCAAAGGCCGACCGTTTCTCAATCGGCGCGCGCTGGCTTGAGCCAATCCTGAATCCTCCGTGCGAACGCCTCGGCCTCGGGCGATACCATCCCCGACGCCAACTTAGCGTACCAATCGGTGTAACGACGCATCTGCCGGCGGGTGGCGTAGACCTCGATGCTGCTGGCTCCGGCGGCCCGCAGGAATTGACGGCACGTTTCCTCCGCGGAGGGGAAAGGCTGGGGATCCGTCGTGATAGCCTGCATCATGGCGAGAAGATTGAGTTCCAAAATGTTCGCGAGCGCCCAGGTGCGGGATTTTCTATCGCATTGCCGACAGTCGATCTCGGATAGGCCGCGGGCGAGCTTCCAGAGATCAGGCAACGAACTCGGAGTGAACGTCGGTTCGGGGCCAATGCCGCAGCGTAGAAGTATCCAGGCCAAGGAGATGTACTGGACGATCCCCCAATGGCTATTGCGATCGCCCTCGAACGACATCCAGTAGAGGTCGCGCGCTTCCGTCATCAACCCGAGCACCTCCTCCGAGGCCTCGCCCAGTTCGGAGCCGGCGAAGGCTATCTCTGCCTGCCGTTTCTTCACGCTGGCAAGCAAGCCAAGGATCCGGGGGCGGTGCCGTTCCAAGTCGTCGACCTCGAGCAGGGCACGCAAGTGTCCAAGAGCCGCGGCGACGCGGGCCATCGCCCAGTCGATGTCTGGTTCGCCGTTTCGGGCGGGAGCCCCGGCCCGACGGGACCGATCCGGCGCGGATAGGCCGTCGATTAGCCTGTCGGCGGTATCCAGCGCGGTTCCGACGGCGGCGAATGCCCGCTCGATGCGGGTATTAGCGAGATCACCTGCGAACCCCTCAGGAAAGGACGCGTAGACGACTAGACCGGCCCAGTCGTGATGGAAGGGTACCTCGGCATGCAGCCGCTTGCGCAACTCGTGCACCGCCCTACGGGGATCGCGGCCCCACAGGAACGCCTCGTAGAGGGTTTCGGCCAACCCCACCGAGCCCTCGAACGAGAAGGGGAACTGGCTCGCGACAACCACGGGTACACCGGCGTCATGCAACGCATGGGCGATGCTGGCGCCGACACCAGCGACGCTTCCTACGTTACCAGAGTCGCAGGCCGCCAGCGTGACGACTTGGGGACGCGCCAAGCCGGGGCGTCCGTCGGGGTCAGCCGAGCAGATGATCGTCGCCAACCGCTCCCCATCGACGACATCGACGCCTCCGTTCTCTCCATGCAGCGCGAGGCCGTACCGCAGGGCGTTGTCTGGTCCGGCCGCTACGCCATGGGCCAGGATGTGGACATGGGTGAATCGACCGGTGGCACAGGCCTCTCTAAGGCTACGCGCGCTGGCAGCGGGCATGAAATGGAGGTGACGCTCGACGGCGACCCGTCGACCGGCCTCGTCATGCGCCGAGCCATCGCGGCCCAGATGGTTGACCCAAGGGTCGATTGCCCGACGGAGCACAAGCAGGTGCGCTTCAGTCGGCACCATCTCAATCCCGGACGGAGCGGCGGCGGCGAAGAGGATGCATGGGTTCCGGGACCGTTCAACTGCGGTCTCGGACACGCGACGCGTCTCCCGCGTCAGGCACAGAGGGGCCTGGGGCTGCAGCAGCAGCGATTGTCCGGCCCCTGGGAAGCCGTCGGGCGCCAAAGCTAACTCGTACGGAAGCAACGCCAGCTCTGAAGCGGACACGACGAGCCGCACGTGAACGAGCGCCCCGTCGGAGGGACCGGCGCCCCGGCCGAGCTCGGCCGTCAGCCCAGGGATCCGGCCGAGGAGGTCGGCGAGCACACGCGCGGTATCTTTGAGCTGGAACGCGCGGGCATCCGGAGCGACTTCGTACCCCAGCGCACGCAGCCTGTAGAGCATCTGGTCGTGCTCGAACGGCATATGGACGGTCGTTGCCGCATGGTTCTCACAGAGGGCGAGGTAAGGCGTGAGGGGCGAGAGGAGCTGGTTGTGCGATGGACCGTGCCGCAGGAGTTCGAGTGTGATCGTGCGCATCAGGTTCCAGCCACCTCGAACTCACCGCCGACGACCTCGAAGGGTTTTGAGGCAGTTCCCACGTGCCGAAGCCCAGCGACGACCCGTCCCCCCTCTTCCCTGACAGAGACCACCGCCGGGCGGGAGATCAGTAGGCCGTCCGCGTCCAATTGATCGAGATCGCGTCCCGCCAGCTTGCCAAGGAATTCCTCGAACGCGGCTGGATCGCGTCGGACCGGTGGTTCGATCTGCATCAGCGAGGCCCAAGTCCCACTGTTGAAATAATATCCCTTTCCATTTCGCCGCCGAAGCACGCGCTCCAGATGCGTGTGCCCCGTCACGACGACGTCGACGTCAGATGGAACTTCCTGATCCGCCCTCCGGAAAGTCGTATCGATCTCTGTACGATCAAAACTGCGGTCGGCGTCCAGGTAATTAATGGCTTCACGCAGCACCTCGGATCGGGGGGCACGCTCGACGAGCCTCCGCAGAGCTCCTCCTATGCCGAGGAGATCGGTCCCCTGTTCGGCCGATGCGAGCGAGCGAGCGTCGACCCCGTCGCGCATGCGGTCTTCGGTTCGGTCGAGAAGCCTCGCAGCGACCTCGCGTCGCTCCCGATCGGTTAAGGGGCCACCCGAGATGTGGGGGCGGGCTTGAAGACTGACGTCGGGGGCTGTACCGGCTCCGGGATCACCGAGGTAGCCGGCCCTCCAGCGCACGGCGTCCCGGGCGAGCCTGGGGATCGTCCCGGCAGCAGCTGAGATGCGTCGTGCCACGGACGGATCCAGCGCCAGGAGTAGTGGGAGGACGGCGCCCGACTCGGGCTTCAGGAGGTCGACGAAGGGATACCGCGTCTTCACCGCGTTCATCACGTCGACGACGAGCCTGGTGCCGGCGTTCGCCGCGTATGGTTCGGTGGCCGCGCCCCATCTTTTGGCGCGTGCCGACCGTCGAAGTGCCTCGTAATCGGTGACGTTCCACTCGTCGAACTCGTTGCCGTGAAGGCACAGGACCTTCGCGGACCCGACACGGGCCGAGATGCCTAAGCCGGCCGTTTCGAGCGTCAGCCGCGATCGTGCCTCCCGATCATGCCCGGATAGCGCCTCCATGAGCACTTCCGCGACCCATGGAAGGGCAAGCTCGACGTCATGGTTTCCGAGCGCTATCGCGACGGAGACGTTCGGCGAGGCTAGCAGCTCGCGAATCCCCGTCGCCACACCCGCGAATGAAGGGTCGGTTAGTATCCGCCGCAGCTTATCCGAGGCGTGCACAGCGTCGAAGTATGCTGCGGGTTCCTCAGCTAGAAAATCAACGAAGTCACCGTTGATGACGAAGCCGACCCTTCTCTCCTTCGCTTCATCCAGCAGGGCCCCGACCAGCACCTCAAATTTAGCTTTCGATCTGAAGATCTGAAAGCCGGCCTTCCCGCCGAGATGAAAGTCAGATACAACGTGGAGGGCGTCAACGACTAGGTTCACCTGCATACGATCGCCCCAGATATAACACACGGTACGATCGCACCCTTGGCGCGCAATCGAAATGACAGCTCACCATCCACATCGCCGAAGACGGATGTCGGCGCAACTTTCCTACCGTTGCGACCGAGCATGCGGCGACGAACCCGAGATGTCCATCGCTGTCGGCGAAGGGCTTGTCGCAAACGCGATAGCGCCTGCTTTTGGCCCGCATTGACTATATAGCCTATACGCTAGGTGCTCCTCTACGCCGATGGTGTCATAAATTTCGTTCAAGGGCGCGGCCCTACCGCGTGCCTGACCGGGCAGATTTCGGAACGATTGGCGAGGACTGGACGCCATCAATGGATCTAATCACCTGAATTATCGCGAGACGCGTGTTCGATAGTTTTCCTTATGGTTTGGCCAATTTTTCGCGGGCAAATTTCATCGCCCCAAGACAAAACTCGACATTCTCAGCTACTGCCATAACACTATCACGTTCTTTGTCAGCAAGTGGGCGCGTATGTATGTGAGACCAAATCTTGTCTATCATTGCCTCTAATACGATCCGGTAGTCTTTACACTCACCCGCAAAAGTTATTCACCTTTTAGCTCAACGTTCCAAATTTAGATCAATCATGGGCAGCGTAAGAACTATTTTTCTAAGAGACGCATCGTATCTGAGTCCAGCATTATTGTAAAAATAGTTGAAAGATTTTCAGTTCACAGCTGTACGCTTATCATTATACCGTATTTGCAAGAAAGATGGCTTGGTTCTGCAGTTTGCATTCCACTTTTACAAAATTTGGCATATTGTTAGGACACGCCCTAATGAGACAGACACCTCAAACGTTCTTAGCGTCTCAACAGGATCGCAACCAAGACTTTAAGACAGCCGACAACGTCACTCTACTTAAAAAGACAGCTGTCCTATTTTTATGCATGTCGGGTATCCGATCGTTTAGGTGACATACCGAGGAGCGCCCTCATCAGCCAGCTCAGCCTTGGCCGTTTTTGTCACCTAAATATGTAACCTTTTCTATTGTTACGAAAACGTAGTTATGCAACTATCGTGACATGTTGATCGGCTACGCCCGCGTCTCGACTGAGGACCAGAACCTGGACCTGCAGCGCGATACCCTGACGGCGGCCGGGTGTCAGAAGGTGTTTGAGGAGAAGGAGAGCGGCCGAGCCGGTACCAAGCGGCCGGCGCTCGACGCCGCTCTCGCCTATCTGCGCGCCGAGGATCAGCTGGTGGTGTGGAAGATCGACCGCCTCGGCCGCTCGCTGCGCGAAATGCTCGACACCGCCCACATGCTCCAGGAGCGCGGGGTACGGCTGCGCTCGCTAACCGAGCAGGTGGACACGGAAACCGCGACCGGCCGGATGATGTTCAACTTCCTCGGCACGATCGCCGAGTACTTCCTCGACCTCAACCGCGAACGCACCCTCGCCGGGCTTAAGGCTGCGGTGGCGCGGGGTCGCAAGGGCGGCCGACCCCGCAAGATCACCGATTCGGACCTGGAGGCCGGACGTGCCCTGCTCGGCGCCGGCACCATCCCGGTGGCCGAGATCGCCAAGCGCCTCGGTGTTAGCCGTAAGACGTTCTACCTCTATTTCCCGCAGGCACGCGCCCGCAGTCAGGCGAAGGTCTGACCCCATGCCGATCAAACCGGAGAACCGCTGGCTCTATCCAATCGACTGGCCGCAGTTGTCCGATGTGATCCGGTTCGAGCGCGCCGGTGGGCGCTGTGAGGGCTGCGGCCGACCGCACGGCCAGATGGTCTGCCACCTCGGTGACGGGCGTTGGTGGGACGAGGCGGCGCAGACTTGGCGCAGTGGCCGGGGCCGGGCCCTGAAACTCGCACTGCCGACTGCCCTCCACGCCTCCGTCAAGATCCGTAGCACGCAGGTGGTGCTGGCCTGCGCCCATCTCGATCACAACCCGCAGAACAACGACCCGAAGAACCTCAAGGCGCTCTGCCAGCGCTGCCACATCATCCAAGACAAGGACGAGCACCTGCGTCAGCGCTGGTTCACCTACCGGCTCAGGAAAGCTGTTGGGGACCTGTTTATGGGACCATATCCGTTCCGCTATATTGCCGTACAAAAGCGTCCACGAGGCTCGCCGAGCGCTGACCGCGAACCAGAAAATGACAAGGCCAGGATTACAACGCCATGATCGATTTTTTCATTAGTTATAATTCAGCAGACGTTCAGTGGGCGGAGTGGATCGGATTTGCGCTTGAAGAGAAGGGTTTTACTACAATCATACAGGCTTGGGATTTTCGGCCGGGTAGTAACTTTGTTATACAAATGCAGGAGGCCGCCACAAAGGCCGAGCGCACTATCATGGTTTTGTCGCCGGATTATTTAACCTCCCAATTCGCGGCGCCGGAATGGGCGGCGGCCTTTGCGCAGGACCCACAAGGCTTAAATCAGAAGTTGGTCCCCGTGATGGTTCGAGCCTGTCGGCCGATGGGGCTGCTGCCGCAGATCGTGCAGATCCGGATCATGGATATGGATGAAGCTGCGGCTCGGGCAGCTCTTCTGCAAGGGGTTGACCGCAAGCGCGCCAAGCCGTCCAGCCCGCCTTCCTTCCCCGGCATGGCGTCGATCAAACCGACGAAAAGCTTCCCCGGTGCGACATCTGCTGAGGCAGCTTCCTCCGCAGCCCGCCCGGCCTCCAACCTGATCCCGAGCCTCAAGCGCGCACCAAGCGACCTCGACAAGCGGCGGTTCATCACAGGTGGCTTTAACACTATAAAGGGCGTGTTCGAGGCGAACTTAAAGCAGGTCGAACAGGACGAACCACGCATCCAGACGGACTTCCAGCTACGTAGCAACACGGATTTTCGCGCGGAGCTTTTCCTAGATGAGAAAAGTAAGTGTAGCTGCCGGATCTGGCAGGGTGGCATGATGTCGACTGATGGCATTAACTATGCAGAGGGGCGTAGCCATTCAGATAATTCTTGTAACGAGATCATCTCACTTGCTGAGGGCGGTCAGCTAGCCTTAATGGCGATCATGGCAATGGGGCATCATTCATTTGAGAAAGAATTCAATCTGCGCAACATGACACCAGAACAAACTGCAGATTATTTATGGCGGCGGTTTGTTAGTGCGCTGCGCTACTGAACGGCTTCCGTCGGTTAAGCGAGGGCGCCTGACGCATGGGTATCATCAATCTCACCGCGGAAGAGCAAAATGCCTTGAGCCGGCTCGACGCTGCCGAACTTCGCAAGCGTATTGATCAGGCGCTCAATGATGAGCAGGCCAATCCTCTGAATGGCTTGTCGCTTTCCGCCTGCGGACCTTACGTGGCCCAGGAGTACAGCTATTTCCAACGGGATCTGAGCGCGTATCGACAGGCAAAATCCGGTCGTAAGCGCGAGGAGACCGGCGACCGTGTGCGTCGGAGCGGCTATCGGTTGTCGCATGCCGTGGACCAGATGCAGCACCGAATGGAGACCGAGGCGGCTGAAGGCCAATTCTTTCACGTGGACGACCAGGTGATGCAGCCGCTGTCGTTCTCCGACCGGCTACGCTTTGTGGTGCATTACCGCTGGCGGACGACCACGGACGATGCTTGGGTTGGTGGAAGCATCGAGTTCACTCATACCGTCCGACCGCGCCCCGCTTACGGGGTCCCGCCCAAGCGAAAACCGAGCGCCGCTAAGCTACGTGAGCAGGAGCAGAACGACCGTTACGACGCTTGGAAAAGTCTGTCAGACGGTGCCTGCCAGCACGTGCGAGACTATCTGCGTGCCGGTAAGGATCCGGCCGCGATCCCAACCAGCTTCGCGATCAAGACCGATGGGCAGGGCTACCTCAACAATTTCAGCACCAGGTTCTGGTCGGAGGAACCCTAATTTGCTTGGATCATGTGCCTGCGGATCTGGCTTGAAGAGAGCCCATCCCGCGCTCATGCTGCTTGATCATACTTGGATAGCAAAAAGCCGCCCAAGAGACGGCCGGAGATTCACTTATCGCCAAGTCTCTGACAAGGCAGTATATATGCAAATATGAAACGAAAAAAACTTACCCCGGCGGTGTGCAGAGCAGGGACCGGCCGGGGCTTACCCACTTATAATGGGCCAACATCCGCAAAAATACAAGCGGCTTGTATCACGCCATGAGTACGTTCGTTGATACGGTCGCCCCTGCCCGCTTCGCCCGCTACCTTGCCTGGGCGGGCAACGATGCCGCGCTGGCCCATCGCCTCTACAACCGCAACGTCGCGCTGGCGGAAGCGTTCTACACGCCGCTGCATACCCTTGAGGTCGTCCTGAGGAACAGGGTTGATGATGCACTCAGCGCCCGGTTCTCAGCGACTTGGTACAGTGATCCCGCCGTGGTTCGCCCCTACCCTCTTCAGCGAAAGGTTCGCGAGGCGCACCAGAAACTGGCATCGCTCGGGCCGCGGCTGACGCGGGGGCATGTGGTGGCGGAACTCAGCTTCGGGTTCTGGACCGGTATGTTCAACCGCCACCAGAGCCACCTCTGGGGTATCCTGCAGCCGATTTTCGTGGGCGCGCGGGGCCTGCAGCGCAAGAACGTGTCCGGACAGCTCGACGACATCCGCGGCCTGCGGAACCGGATCGCTCACTACGAGCCGATCGTGCAACTGGATCTGCAGCACGCCCATCACGAGATGGAGACGCTGACCCGGTGGCTCTGTCCCGATGCCGCCGCCTGGAACGCGGTCCACAGCCGCTTTCCTCTGGTCTGCCCGCCGAGCATCATCATCGTCAACGGGCAGGTCGATCCGGCGCTCGCGCCTAACCTCTGAGAACCATGGCGTCCCCTGCGGGCCGCGCCCTACTCGCCGCCTGCGGCGACTCCCGGAACCCGCCAGGGCGGCGGTTTCCGCCTGCCGATGACGGTCGCTGACGCGATCTGGAGGCCTGCGTGTGGATCGGCGCCGAAGGCGGGCTCTGACTCACTCTCGCTGATACCGACGGCGTTGAGGTTGCGGACATCCAAGATGGAGCCGCAGCATGCGCCCTCGCTTTCGGTCGTCGAGCCTCATACCCTCTGGATTCGTCGTCGATCACCTCGATGTCAGCGCCGACCGGATCGGTTTGGTCGTGAGGTCGGGGGCCACGGTGGCGTCCTGCCCGAACTGCCGGACCCCTTCGCGTCGTATTCAAAGCCGGTACCGGCGTCGTGCCGCCGACCTGCCGCTCGGTGGCCGGCGCGTCGAGCTCCAGGTCGTCGTACGACGCTTCCGGTGCGACGCGGCGACCTGCGAGCGGAAGATCTTCGCCGAGCGCTTTCCTGACGATGTCCTGCCCGCCTTCGCGCGACGCACTGCGCGGCTGGAGCAGATCGTCCATCACCTCGGTCTCGCGCTCGGCGGTCGGCCCGGTGCGGGCCTTGCCCAGCGCCTCATGCTGCCGGTCAGTCGCGACACGCTTCTGCGCGTCATCCGCCGTCGGGCGACCACACGGTCCGATCCGCTCGGCGTCATCGGCATCGACGACTTCGCCTGGCGACGCAACCACCGCTACGGCACCCTGGTCTGCGATCTCGAACGCCGCCGCATCGTGGCGCTCCTACCGGATCGCGAGCAGGCAACCGTGCAGACCTGGCTGGAGCAGAACGCCTCGATCCAGATCGTCGCCCGCGACCGCGGCGGCGGATATGGTGAGGCCATCGCCCGCGCTCTGCCGCAGGCGATCCAGGTCGCCGACCGCTGGCACCTCATGGAGAACGCCAGCCGTGGCTTCCTCGACGCCGTGCGCAGGTCAATGCGTCAGGTTCGCGAGGTCGTCGGCGCGGCCACCCTTGATCCGGCGCTCCTCACCGCAGCCGAACGCATCCAGTACGAGGGTTACCTGCGGAGGGAGGAGGCGGACACGGCCATCCGCGCGCTCGCCGAGGCAGGCGTTCCGATTCGCCGGATTGGCCAGCGCCTGGGCCACAGCCGCAAGGTGGTGCGTGCGGTCCTGCGCGGCGAGCGCACGGACGTCTTCCGGGTCCGCCAAAGCTCGCTCGACGCCTATCTGCCCTGGCTCGACGCCCAGTGGGACGCAGGCAGCCGTAACGCCACCGAGGTCTGGCGAAGGGCGAAGGCGCAGGGCTTCCGAGGATCGCTTCGCGTGATCGGGGAATGGGCGACGCGCCGCCGACGCGCGGAGCAGGCCAACATCGAGCGGCTTCAGCGCGTGCCGTCGGCGCGAACCTTGGCGCGGTTGCTGACGGCGGGTCGCGACCGGTTGACCAAGGCGGAGACGCTGACCGTGGCCGCGGTCGAGGAAAGGGTGCCGGCGCTGGTCGAGGCGCGCGAGGTGGTCGACGCCTTCCACGCGATGGTGCGAGGGAACGAGCCCGGCCGGTTCGAAGGATGGCTCAGGCGGGCCGAGGCGAGTCTCGTCGCCTCCTTCGCGCGCGGCATCGGTCAGGATCGATCCGCAGTTCAGGCCGCGATCACGCTGCCATGGTCGAACGGCCAGACCGAGGGCCAGATCACGAAGCTCAAGCTCGTGAAGCGCCAGATGTACGGCCGTGGCAAGATCGACCTGCTGCAAGCTCGCCTGATCGGCCTCTCCCCTTGATGATCAGCGAGAGTGCGTCAGAGCCTCGATTGAAAGCCGATCCGGGGTCCCGTTCCGGTGCTGTTTGACACTCTGGATCGACGCGACCTACGTGAAGGTTCGCCAGGACGGGCGGATCGTCTCGGTCGCGGTCACTTCATGCGCAACGTCCTCGCCCATGCCGGCCGCTCGGGCCGTCGTGTCGTCTCCGCCTTCATCGCCACCGCGTTTGCCCAGGACGACGCGGAGGCGGCCCGTCAGCAGTGGCGGCGGGTCGCCGACCAGCTCCGGCCCAAGGTCCCCAAGCTCGCCACTCTCATGGACACGGCAGAAGCCGACGTGCTCGCCTACATGGGCTTCCCCGCTCAGCATCGGCTCAAGCTCCACTCGACCAATCCGCTCGAGCGCCTCAACGGCGAAATCAAGCGCCGGACCGAGGTCGTGGGCATCTTCCCCAACGAGGCTGCCATCACCCGCCTCGTCGGCGCGATCCTGCTCGAACAAAACGACGAATGGGCCGTCCAGCGGTCCCGTTACATGACCCTGGAAAGCATCACACCGATCGGCGATGATCCCCTCGTCAGCCTGCCGACACTGGCACCCTGATCCTCCCGGCCAGAGTCGGTCATCGTCGTAGCCCTCAGCAAGCTACACCACGCAAAGGGACACGACCCCGTATTCCGCCGGGCAATCTCGCCAGCGGCAGCCCGAGGTGAGCACATGCAGGATGCCCGAGATGATCTTCCGGTCGTCCTTGCGCTCGGGGCCGGGTTGGTTGACCGGCATGAACGCCCCGATCACCGTCCACTGCTCATCCGAAAGTCAGAACAGGTCCGCCATCATCGCCTCCACGCGGGAAAACAGCGAACGTGAATCATAAAACTGAAGAGTCAGCAATATCTTGGTTCGGTTCAGACCCTAGTGCACATGGATTGCTGATGGCCACGCCAGCCGGTGCGGCGTCACCCTGATCCTGCGCGCACCGGTGCTGACCGCCGCGGAATGGGCCGCCGTCCATGAACCGTGATCGGGGTGCCTGCAATGACGATCGACAGCCTCCGCTGCCGCCTGGATCGGCTTGAAGCGCGCTGCTGGCCGGCAGGGTACTGCGGCGCCATCCGCATCCTCACCGAGGACGATGCTGATAGCGAGCGCCAGGTCGCCGCCCTGCGCGCAGCCGGCCAGCGCGCCTCCGGCGTAATGGTCATAGACCGCCGGATTATAGATCCCGGCCAAAGGAGCACGCTTTGAGCACCATCGATTTGCGCCGCCGCATGGACCGGATCGAGAGCGCCAGTCAAGTCGGCGCACCAACCCGCATCATGGCCGACAGCCCCATCACCGATGGCGAGGCGGACGCTGACCTAGCGAACTGGGGCATCCTCGTAGCCCCAGGCCGCGCAACGGTTTTGAACGGCGTTCTCTACCTCGCTGATGAGGGCGAAATGTCAGAGGCGGAGTGGGCCGCCCAGCACGTCACGGCGCACTGAAGGCCTCTTCCAATCGCCTTGACCAGGAGGTCGCCGAGCACCGCGAGTAGAAATATTAGTTTAAAAATTCTTCAGGCTACGGAATTAAGACGCTCATCAGATGCAGGTGCAATGAGGCCGAACGTCGTTGCAAAAATGGCCGGTGGCATTGGACGGCCGAAGAGATAGCCTTGAGCTTCCTGACAACCCTTACCAAGAAGGCGTTGTTGTTGCTCAATCGTTTCGACCCCCTCTGCTATTACCTCAAGACCAAAGCTCTTACTAAGATCTAGGACTGCCCGTACGATTGCCGCATCCTGAGGGCATTCGCATATCGCGCGGACGAAGCTCTGATCGATCTTAAGTCTAGTAAGTGGAAACTTCTTGAGAAGGCTAAGGGATGCATAGCCCGTTCCGTAATCATCGAAGGCAATGCCTACGCCGATGCTGTGAAGATTGCTTAAGGTTTCAATCAAATGATTGTCATGTTTAAGGATGATATTTTCGGTAATCTCCAACTCAAGGCACGAAGCGTGAATTTGGCTTTCAAAAAGTGCACGGCGAACGATCTCAACAAGATTTCCCTGCCGGAACTGGGCGCTGCATAGATTGACACCCATACGGAAGTTTAGGGCTCCCAACCCATGCCAAGCCGCGGTTTGAGCGCAAGCCGTTCGCAAAACCCAATTGCCAACTTCGGCTGCATAGGGGCTGGCGTCTAGAGGCTGTTATGGACCTGAGCGGTCTGGAATTCAGATGAGGAGGCATGACCTCTTCGCGCCAAGCCTACCCGTCCGATGTTTCCGATGATGAATGGGCGCTGGTTGCGCCGTACCTGACGCTGCTGCGCGAGGATGCGGGGCAGCGTGAGTATTCGCTTCGCGAGGCGTTCAACGGATTGCGCTAAGTGGTGAAGACGGGGGCACCCTGGCGCTGGATGCCCAACGATCTCCCGCCCTGGGAAGCCGTCTACCAGCAGACGCAGCGCTGGCTGGTGGCAGGCTGCTTCGAGCAACTGGCCGACGATCTGCGGGCGCTGCTGCGCCTGGCTTCCGGGCGTGATCCCGAGCCGAGCGCGGCGATCCTGGACAGCCGGACCCTGCGCTCGACGCCCGAGAGTGGCGAGCGGGCCGGCTACGATGGAGCCAAGCGTAAGAAGGGTTCGAAGGTCCATCTGGCCGTCGACACCTTTGGCCACCTCCTGGCCCTGCACGTCACGCCGGCCAATGCCGACGATCGCGCCCAGGTCGGGCGATTGGCCGAGGCCGTGCAGGCCGCCACCGGTGACAGCGTCGATCTGACCTATGTCGATCAGGGCGATGCCGGGGAGAGGCCGGCCAAAGCCGCACGAGAGCACGGCATCGCCCTGGAGGTCGTCAAACTCCCAGAGGCCAAGCGCGGCTTCGTCCTGCTGCCGCGACGCTGGGTGGTGGAACGCTCCTTCGCCTGGGCGACTCGCTTTCGCCGCCTCGTCAAGGATTACGAGCGCTATCCCAGCACGCTCGCCGATCTCCACATCGTCGCCTTCGTCTACCTCATGCTCAGACAGGCCGCTCAACTGGCAAGCGGTTCATAACAGCCTCTAAAGCGGCTCAGTGTGACCTTAGGCCTGTCGAGCTGAACGTCCACTTTGACCACTATCCGACGCTCGTGCCCCTCATCAGACTGCCCGGAAGCGGACGTTGCGAAGGCCTACTTTGGGTCAACACCGGCTGGTCATCAACGTCCGCTATTAATTGGACTCCCGGAAGCGCAAGGACTGCGATCGACCTGACTAAGCTGCTCGCAGATCACCCGACACTTCTCGAAAGTGAACCGCACCGGGTTCCCCAGGGGCCATTTGGTTTGCGGCAGGCCGCCAAGGCTTGGACCTCGGCCAAGGCATAGTCGCGCGCTTCGACTTCGGCAGGAGAGATATTCCCTATCGGTTCGAGCAGGCGGCGGGTGTTGAACCAGTCGACCCATTCAAGGGTGGCGAACTCGACCGCCTCGAAGGAGCACCACGGGCCACGGTGATGGATCACCGCGGCCTTGAAGAGGCCGTTGATCGTCTCGGCCAGCGCGTTGTCGCAGCTGTCGCCGACGCTGCCGACGGACGGCTCGACGCCCGCCTCCGCCGGCCGCTCGGTGCATCATAGCGACAGGTATTGCGAGCCCCTGTCGCTATGATGCACGAGCCCACCATCTTGGTGAGGACGACGAAGAGCACGTAGGCATCGCCGTGCTCGCCGATAAACCCTTTCATCGTTTGAAAGGATGGTCGAACTCCGCCATTGCAAAATGCGCACTGGCCTTTCGAAGGATCGCGTTGGCCTGACGCAACTTGCGGTTCTCCCGCTCCAGCGCCTTGATCCGCGCGCGCTCCTCCGTACTCGGGCCGCCCCGTTGTCTCGTGTCCCGTTCAGACTGCCGGATCCAGTTCCGAAGCGTCTCGCCCGAACAGCCGATCTTAGCCGCTATCGAGGAGACCGCCGCCCATTGCGATGCATGTTCGCCTTGGTGGTCCAGGACCATCCGCACCGTTCGGGCACGGACCTCAGCGGAATACGGTGCTGTTCGCTTCGTCATGGCTCCATCCTCGCAAGAGTTGGAGCCTTCGGGAAACTCGATGCGGTTCAGGGGCTCGAACCCATATGGCCCCGTGCCGTCATGAATTGGTTGCCAGTTTGATCGTGGCAGGCAGATACGGGGAGAGTCCAGACTACCCTATCTGAATGAGCACTCCGATTAGTGGCTTCATGCATCATAGCAGAGGTCTTTGAGCTTTTATTGGATATCAGAGAAGATTTCATTCGACTGCCGCGCCGATCCGAGCATGTGTGTGGTGGCAGATCGAAACGGAGGACGGCGATGAGCCAGACGGGCTTAAGTATAGTTGCATGCCTGCATGAGATTAGCACACGCTTGAACGATGCAGCCGCGGTCTCGAAGGCAGCTTTGGCCTGCGCCGATGCTGGCTCGGAGCGCGAGGCCCTGCAAATCATCATGGATCTCGATACGTTCCTACACGAGGCCACAACCTTGCACGGTGCCGTATGCCTGATTGGTCGCATCACCCGCGCCGACGAACGCAGGAAGACGCCGGACGACTGATCAATCGCGCGCTTCGAGTTCGCTCCGAACCTCCGGGTTCGCCCAGCCCCGCCGGCATGTCGCCGATCGCGGGGTTGGGGTGATGGCACCTCTGCCACACCTGGAGCTTTCCATGTCGATCGTGATCCACCCGGCCCTCTCCCGCAATGATGCCGCCCTCCTGATCGCGGCAGCCAACCGGCCTGATGGCCGGGTCGTTCTCCCCGAGACGATCACTCCGCTCGCCTGCAAGCGCACTGTCGGCCGGCTCTTAAAGCGCGGGCTCATCGCGGTGAGCGAGGCCCACGAGCTGGCTGGCGAGACGGCACATGACCTCACGCCGGCCGGATATGCGGCGGTCGGGATGACGCCGCCTGTGCCAGTCATTCCCGCGGTGGAGGATGGCGCCACGCTGCCACCGACCACGGTTAGCAAACGTGAGTTTGTGCTCGGGCTTCTCAGTCGGGCCGAAGGCGCTTCCCTCGCTGAGTTGATCGCCATCACCGGATGGCTGCCACACACGACGCGAGCAGTGCTCTCTCGCCTGCGATCGGCCGGTCGGATCTTGGCTAAGAGCAAACGGGCGGACGGCGCGACGGCTTATCGGATCATGCCCGAAGAACCTGAGGCGCGGCCTAAGTCCAGCCGCGGGCCGGCTCGGCGCAAGGACGGCGAGACCCACGCCGTGGCCGCGGCCGTCTGATCAAGGGAAGGGCGAGAGTAGCGAGCACACCAATGACCAAGCCGATGACCGCCATCACCTTAACCGCTACGTCTTCGAGCGGCGTAGCGGTCCCCTGTGCGGGCCGCGAGGATCGCGTCGAGGCCGAACTCGCCCGGCTCGCTTCCCTGGATCTTGCCGGTCTGCAAAGGCAGTGGCGCAGAGTGCTCGGGCGCCCTGCGCCCGAGCATCTCAACCGCCCGCTGCTGCACGGGATCTTGGCCTACCGCGCTCAGGCCGCCGCCTTCGGCGACCTGGATCGTGAGACGGCGCGTCAGCTAAACCGCCTCGCTCGGGGCGAGACCGATCGGCGCGGCGAACATCACGACGCGTCGGGTGCATCCGCGACCGATGCGATCCCCCTCCCCTCTGCGCCGGCGAGCCGTCCCGGGACCGTGCTGGTGAGAGAGTGGCGGGGGGAACTGCAGCAGGTGACGGTGCTTGAGCAGGGCTTTGCCTGGAACGGCACCGATTACGACAGCCTGTCGAAGGTTGCCCGGGCGATCACCGGTACGAACTGGAACGGGCCCCGCTTCTTTGGCTTGCGCGGGAAGGCTACGGGGACGGAATCTGCGAAGGTGCGTGCGGTACAGGATCAAGGGATCGCTCGATGAAGCCCTCGATGAGGCGGACGAGGGAGCCCGCGCCAAAGCCGTCTTCGCTGCGATGCGCGATCTATACCCGGGTCTCGACTGAGCATGGGCTCGAACAGGAGTTCAACTCCCTCGATAACCAACGCGAAGCAGCCGAGGCCTACATCAAAAGCCAGGCGCACGAGGGCTGGCGTTGTCTGCCCACCCGATACGACGACGGCGGCTTCTCGGGCGGTTCGCTCGATCGCCCTGCCCTGCAGCGGCTTCTCGCCGAGATTCAGGCCCGTCGCATCGACGTGGTGGTGGTCTACAAGGTCGATCGCCTTACCCGGGCGCTTTCCGACTTCGCCAAGCTCGTCGAGACCTTCGATGAGCACGGGGTCTCGTTCGTATCGGTGACACAGGCCTTCAACACCACGAGCAGCATGGGCCGGCTCACCCTCAACGTGCTGCTCTCCTTTGCCCAGTTCGAGCGCGAGGTCACCGGCGAACGCATCCGCGACAAGATCGCCGCGAGCAAGCGCAAGGGTCTCTGGATGGGCGGCGTCGTGCCGCTCGGCTACCGGGCTGCGGACCGGGCCCTGCACGTCGTCCCCGATCAGGCAAAGGTGGTGCGGATGATCTTCGAGCGTTATCTCGCGCTCGGGACCGTCATTGGATTGAAGGCCGAACTGGAACAGGCCTGTGTCAGCGTGCCTGAACGCCTCGATGGCAAGGGTCGCACGGTCGGGGGCGGCGTCTTCACCCGCGGCCACCTCTACCAGATCTTGGGGAGCCCGATCTATATCGGCCGGCTTACGCACAAGGGGCAGGTCCACGAGGGCCAGCATGCCGGCATCGTCGATCCGGCGATCTTCGCTGCGGTGCAGGCGCGGGTCGCCCGCAACCATCACGGCCACACCGCGAGACGGCAGGATTGCGCCCATCTCCTCGTTGGGCGCATCCGAGACGACCGCGGCAACCTCATGACCCCAACCCATACCGCCAAAGGCTCGCGTCGTTACCGATACTACGTCAGTCAGGCGGTGCTGCAGGGAAAGCCCTCCGGCACGATCCGGCGCGTCGCCGCCCACGCGATCGAGGCCCTCGTGCTAGCGGCGCTGCGAGCCCTACCGGCTTCCGCCGCTATCTCGTCCGCTGCCTCCATATCCCCTTCAGCATCCGCCGAGCCACTCAGCGACGCCGAGATCATCGCCGGACGGCTGAGACAGGTGACCGTCCATCCCGACGCCCTACACATCGACCTTCTCGGCACTGAGGAACGCGAGCCTATCCGGATTGCATGGGCTGCGAAGCGCGCTCACAACCGCCGGGACATCATCGTCCCTCCGGGATCGGAGCGTGCCGGCCTGCGACCGATGAAGCCCGAGGATCGCGCGCGCATCCTCAAGGCCATAGCCCGCAGCCGCGCCTGGATCGACGACCTCGTCGCCGCGCGGGTCACCGCCACCGATGCCATCGCCGCCCGCGAGGGCTGCAGCGAGCGCTCGGTCCGGATGTTGCTGCCGCTGGCGCATCTCTCGCCGCGGATCGTCAATGCGATCGTAGACGGACGTTTGCCCCGCGGCATCGGCGTGCGTGATCTTGTAGCGCTCCCCGTATCCTGGGCCGAGCAGGAACGCTCATTCGGGATCTGAGCGCAAAGCGCCGTCGATCCCCCATCGGTCATCGACAGCCAGACCCGCACCACGCCCAACCGCTTTTGCCATCGCTGCGTTTGCGACCGTTCGCAGCTGTGATGCGATGCGTAAAACGAAGGAAGCAGACTGTCGTGAAAGACGCGATCATCACCCGGCGAGGCGCATCCGCGGAAACGAGATCGAGGGCCGCTGAGACCGCGTCGATATCTCGCTGATCATCTCGGGTCTCCAACGACTGAGACCGGTGCAGACTCTAAGGGGTCTAGCTAAGCCACGGACAGTTCGACGCTTTTTACGAAGACCACCAGATAAGCAGTTTTTGCAGACTGCCTGGTGGAGCTGAGCGGGATCGAACCGCTGACCTCCGCAGTGCGATTGCGGCGCTCTCCCATCTGAGCTACAGCCCCGTTCCGAGGTGCCGGCCTTGTAGGCGCGCGTGCCTCGGCCTGTCAATTCCGGAAATCCCGACGTTAGACCCGAGCCTGACAAGGCGGGGCGAACGAGGACATCAGACCGCGCATGTACGCTCTTCTCTGGCTCTTCGACACCGTCGTGCAGCTCTTCATCTATGTGCTCATCGCCAGCGCCGTGCTGAGCTGGCTCGTGGCGTTCAACGTGGTCAACGTGCGCAACCCGATCGTGTCCCAGATCGGCGAGGTGCTGTATCGGCTGACCGAGCCCGTCCTCCGCCCGATCCGCAACATCCTGCCCAATCTCGGCGGCATCGACCTGTCGCCGATCGTCCTCGTGCTCCTGCTGCTCTTCGCGAGCCGCCTCCTGCACGAGTTCATCCCGCCCCAGACCGTCGTCTACGGCGGCTGAGTCCCCGTCGGGCTGAAGGCACGAGACCCAATCCGAGGAACGACCAAGTGATGAAGACCAATCCCGGCCGCTTCTTCGAGGATTACCGCCTCGGCGAGACCATCCGCCATGCCACGCCGCGCACCGTGACGAGCGGCGACGTGGCGCTCTACACGTCGCTCTACGGACCGCGCTTCGCCGTGCAATCCTCGGACGCCTTCGCCAAGGCGATCGGCTATCCGCAGAGCCCCCTCGACGATCTCCTCACCTTCCATGTCGTCTTCGGCAAGACGGTGCCGGACATCTCCCTGAACGCGCTGGCCAATCTCGGCTATGCCGAGGGCGGCTTCCGTCGGTCGGTCTATCCCGGCGAGACCCTGTCCACGGTCTCCGAGGTGATCGGCCTCAAGGAGAGCTCGAACCGCCAGACCGGCGTGGTCTACGTGCGCTCCACCGGCTCGGATGCCAATGGCGAGACCGTGCTGAGCTATTGCCGCTGGGTCCTGGTGAAGAAGCGCGACCCGCAAGCCAAGATCGAGCAGGAGCACGTGCCGACCTTCGCCAAGGTCGTCGACCCGGCCGATCTCGCCGGTGCGCTGCCGCCGCTGAACACCGGCGCCTACGATCTCGACCTCGCCGGCAGCCCGCATCGGTTCGGCGACTACGTCGTCGGAGAGAAGATCGACCATGTCGACGGGATGACGGTCGAGGAGGCCGAGCACCAGATCGCCACGCGTCTCTACCAGAACACCGCCAAGGTGCATTTCGACGGGTTCGCCGCGAAGGACACACGCTTCGGCCGTCGCCTGATCTATGGCGGCGTCGTCATCTCGCTGGCGCGCGCGCTCAGCTTCAACGGCCTCGGCAACGCCTTCGCGCTGGCCGGCATCAATGCCGGCCGTCACGTGGCGCCACTGTTTGCCGGCGACACGGTCTATGCCTGGAGCGAGGTGCTGGAAGCCGCCGAACTGCCGGGCCGCAGCGATATCGGCGCCCTGCGCCTGCGCACCGTCGCCACCAAGAACCAGCCCTGCGGCAACCATCCGGACAAGACCGGCGACGGCTACGACCCCGCCGTGATCCTGGACCTCGATTATTGGGCGTTCATGCCGCGCTGAGGCGCCGGCTTGCGGTCAGGGTTTGGATCGCGCGTCGTACGCACCGAAGCCATAGATGATGAGGCCGGCGCTGAGGGCGATCGCCGGCCCGAGCAACAGCAGGAAGATTTCCGGGCCGGTCATTCGATGAGCCTTCCGAGAGGTCGGATCGCGAGTGGATGTAGGCCGACACCGATCACAAAGAAAGCCAACGCGGCCCCCGCGGCGGGAGGCAGGTCGCGGGACGTCGCTCCCTGAACGCCGAATGCCAACGCCGCCAGCGGCGTAATGAACCCAGCAGCGATGGAAGCCACCGCAACGCTGTTCAGCGCTGTAGCGCGGAGCTGGGTGCGCTCGTTGTGAACGAGATTCATGGACGGTTATCTATCACAGGTAGTCTCGGTTCGCAGCGCCCGCCGTTCGGCTCTGCGGATCGCCCTACCCGCCCGCAAACAGCCCCATCACCGCCTGTCGCAGCGGATTGTCCGGATTGGACAAGAGCCGGATCGCCATCGCGCAGGCGATGGTGACCAGCAGCGGCCGGATCAGCCTGGCACCGAGGCGGATCGCCAGGATCGAGCCGATCTGCGCGCCGATGAAGGCGCCCACCGCCATGGCGAGGCCGATGGGCCAGACCACGTGGCCGCCGGCCGCGAACAGAGCGAGGCTGCCGAGATTGCTCGCGGCGTTGGCGAGCTTGGTATGGGCGGTCGCCCGCACCACCCCGAGGCCGAGTAGCGTCACGAAGCCGATCATGTAGAAGGCGCCCGCGCCGGGGCCGAACACGCCGTCGTAGAAGCCGACGGCGGGCGCCCAGGTCAGGGCGAACAGGCCGGGCCGCATCCGCGCCGTCGCGTCCTCGCTGCTCATCCGCCGGGCGAAGGCGAAGTAGAAGGCGATCCCGATGAGGAGGATCGGCACGGCCGCGTCGAGGACCGGCCGCGGCAGCAGGCTCACGCATAGAGCCCCGCCGATGGAGGCGAGACCGGCGCTGAGCGCGATCTTCCAGGCCGCCGGCCAATGGATATGCCCGCGCCGCGCGAAGGCGATCGTCGACGAGACCGCCCCGGCACTGCCCTGCAGCTTGTTGGTGGCGATGGCGCTCACCGGATCGAGGCCGGAGAGAAGCAGGGCCGGCACGGTGATGAGGCCGCCGCCGCCCGCGATGGCATCGACGCATCCGGCCGCGACGGCCACCGCGAACAGGCCCGCGACGAGACTGAGATCGACACCGAGGATCATTCCGCTTCCCATCCCCTCCGGTCGCGACCGACCGGAGACCGGCGGGAGGCGGATCGGGCCTTCAGTTGCGCACGATCACCTTCGTGCCGACCTTCACCCGGTCGTAGAGATCGACCACGTCCTTGTTGGTCATGCGGATGCAGCCCGAGGAGACCGCCGCCCCCATCGTCTCCGGCTCGTTGGAGCCGTGGATGCGGTAGAGGGACGAGCCGAGATACATCGCCCGCGCGCCGAGCGGGTTGTCCTGGCCGCCGGCCATGAAGCGCGGCAGGTCGGGCCGGCGCGCCAGCATCTGGGCGGGCGGACGCCAGGCCGGCCATTCCTTCTTCATCGTCACCGATTTCTGGCCGGACCACGAGAAGCCCTGACGGCCGACGCCGACGCCGTAGCGCACGGCCGCGCCGCCGCCGAGGACGTAGTAGAGCCGGCGCTGGCTCGTAGAGACCACGATGGTGCCGGGCTTCTCCGCCCCCTTCCAGGCCACGGTCTCGCGCGGGATCGCCTGCTCCTTGAAGATGTTCATGAAGTCGGCGATCGGCCCGCTGTCGAACGGGTTGCCGGCGCTGGCTTGGCCGGCCGCCGCGAAGCTCAGGCCCAGCGCGAGCGCCGTGGCGGGAAGAAAGGAGCGCATGCCCATGGTCGTCGTCTCCGGCCGGACCTGGAAGAGCCGGCGCAGGCGCGCCTAGGCTTCCATCACGGCGAGGTCCAGGCCCGTCGAGCCGGACGTCAGGTGATCGGGCGCGAAGACTTGGCCGGATGGCCGAGGGCGGTCAACCCGGATCGAAACGAACGGAATCCCCTGTGGGATTGAAGCAACGGCACCGATTCGCACTCCGCTCAGCGCATTTGACAGGATGTCGCAGGTTATTGCGTCGCGGGAACTTTCGCACCACCCTCTCTGACGTGACAATCGTACCGTTCAGAATTGCCGTCTCCACGCGCGATGCGGCAGCCATTGCGTCGGACCCTGCGCGTCCCCAGACCGGCGCCCGCCCGCGCTCGGCGGCATCGATCCTTCTCATCCTCCTCTGCCTCCTCACGCTCGTGCTTCCGACCGTTCCCCCCGGCCCATGGGCCGACGGGATGTCGGGGCCGGTCACGAGCCAACGGACGGACACCGTCACGGGTCAGGCCGAGGCGCCTTCGACCAGCGTCGTCTCGCGTCTCGACATGGACGACGCGCTGACGCTGGTGCCCCTCCCCGTCTCGCAGACCCTCGGGGTCGTCTCGCCTCCGACGTTACGCGGGCGCTCGGCGCTCTCGCTCGGTATCAGCGCGGAGGCGCCGCTGCATCGCCCGCCCAGGATCGCCGCCTGAGAGCGTAGCCGCGGCTTTTTGACCAAACCGCGATCAATACGCTTCTTTGCCGGCTCAGGTCGCGCGATTGCCAAGATCGTGAGTGATGGCTGAAGCCGTACCGTGTCCGGATGA
Organism: Methylobacterium marchantiae; assembly: GCF_022179405.1. GTDB lineage: Bacteria > Pseudomonadota > Alphaproteobacteria > Rhizobiales > Beijerinckiaceae > Methylobacterium > Methylobacterium marchantiae. The sequence continues at coordinate 4,664 of NZ_BPQT01000032.1, read as the reverse complement.
CCGTGTGACGGCCTCCGCACGACCAACGACGCCATGGCCGCCCCCGCGTGGCCCAGCGATTGCCACGGTGGTGAGGCCGTCTCGCGGGTCTCCCCCCGTGACTTGAGTGTCAGAGCTGCCAATCCGCGACGCGGGTTGCGATCGACCGCGTATCGCACAGGAGCGAAATCATCGTGACGACCACTTCCCACCGCGTCCGACGTGTCTGGCCGGCCTCCCTGGCTGCCGCCTCCGTCATGGTCGCCCTGTCCGCCTGCAACCAGAAACAGCAGGCCGCGGCGCCGGTTCCCGGTCCCTCGCCCGAGGTGAGCATCGTCACCGTCCGCGAGCAGCCCATCCCCTACGTGCGCGACCTTCCCGGCCGGGTGGCGCCCCTGCGCATCGCCGAAGTGCGGTCCCGCGTCTCCGGCCTCGTGGTCAAGCGCACCTTCGAGCAGGGCAGCTTGGTCAAGGAGGGCGACATCCTCTACAAGATCGACCCGGCGCCGTTCGAGGCCGAGCTCGCCAGTGCCGAGGCGGCGCTCGCCCGCACCGAGGCGGCCCAGGTCCTGGCAGGCCAGCAGGCCGACCGTCTGGAACAGCTGCTCTCGCGCCAGACCGCCAGCCAGGCGCAGTACGACAGCGCCTATGCCGGCCTGAAACAGGCCCAGGCGGAGGTGGCCGGCGCCAAGGCCACGCGTGACCGGGCCAAGCTGAACCTCAACTACACCGACGTGCGGGCTCCGATCTCCGGCCGCATCGGACGTGCGCTCCTCACCGAGGGCACGCTGGTCGAACAGGGCGCGACCGCGGTCCTCGCCACGATCCAGCAGCTCGACCCGATCTACGTGGACATCACCCAGTCGGTGGGCGAGCTGAACAAGCTGCGCCGCGATCTCGCCAGCGGCGAGCTCTCGCGCCTCTCCAAGGACACCGCCAACGCGCATCTCATCATGGACGACGGCTCGCTCTACGGTTCGGCCGGCAAGGTCCTGTTCTCGGACGTCACCGCCGATCCGAGCACCGGCCAGGTCACCCTGCGGGTGCTGTTCCCCAACCCGCATGACGAGCTGTTCCCGGGCATGTATGTCCGCGCCCGCATCAAGCAGGGCATCGACGTCGATGCCATCGCCGTGCCGCAGCAGGCGATCCAGCGCACCAACGACGGCAAGGCCGAGGTCTGGGTCGTCGGCAAGGACGACAAGGTCATGCTCCAGCCGGTGGAGGTCGGCCCGGTCGTCGATTCCAACTGGATCATCCGCGACGGCCTGAAGGCCGGGGACCGCGTCGTGGTCGAAGGGGTCCAGAAGATCTCGGTCGGATCCACGGTCAAGACCGTCGAGTTGAAGATCGCCTCCGCGCATGCCGAGATGAAGCCGGTCGATACCGATCTCGACGACCGGGCGCCCAGCCCGCAGCCCGCTTCTGCCCAGGTGCGCTGAACCATGGCCCGTTTCTTCATCGATCGCCCGATCTTCGCCTGGGTCGTCGCGCTGTTCATCTGCCTGGGCGGGATCCTGTCGATCCCGAGCCTGCCGGTGGCGCAGTATCCGGTCATCGCGCCGCCCTCCATCGCCCTCTCGACGGCCTATCCCGGCGCCTCGGTGGAGAATCTCTATACCGGCACCACGCGCCTCATCGAGGACGAGCTCAACGGTGCCGCCAACATCCTGAGCTTCGAATCCGCCAGCGACGCGTTCGGTGTCGTCGAGATCACGGCCCAGTTCCAGCCCGGCACCGATTCGAGCCTCGCCGGCGTCGAGGTGCAGAACCGCCTGAAGCGCGTCGAGGCCCGCCTCCCCGCCGAAGTCCGCCAGCAGGGGACCCTGGTGGAGGAAGCCTCCGCGGCGACGCTGAACATCATCACGCTGATCTCGCCCGACAAGTCGATGGACGAGATCGCGCTCGGCGACTTCCTCATCCGCAACGTCATCAACGAGATCCGCCGCATCCCCGGCGTCGGCCGCGCGACGCTCTATTCCACCGAGCGCAGCCTCCGCATCTGGATCGATTCCGACAAGCTGCGCGGCCTCTCCCTCAACGCCTCCGACGTGTCGAAGGCGATCACCAACCAGAACGTCCAGATCGCCTCCGGCGCGGTGGGCGCGATGCCGAGCCCGGCCTCCAACACCGTCAACTTCCCCATCATCGTGAAGGGCCAGATGACGGCCCCCGAGGAGTTCGGCGCCATCGTCCTGCGCGCCAACCCGGATGGGTCGAACGTGCGCCTGCGTGACATCGCCCGGATCGAACTCGGCGGCGAAGATTACAAGTTCACCACCCGCCTGAACGGCGGCGAGGCCGCCGGCATCTCCGTGACCCTGGCGCCGGACGGCAACGCCCTCGAGACCGCCTCCGCGATCCGCGCCAAGATGGAGGAGCTGTCGCAGTTCTTCCCCTCGAACGTGCAGTGGGACATCCCCTACGACATCACGCCCGCCGTCGAGGCCTCGATCAAGAAGGTGCTGATGACGCTGGTCGAGGCCGTCATCCTCGTCTTCGTGGTGATGTTCCTCTTCCTCCAGAACATCCGCTACACGCTGATCCCGACCATCGTCGTGCCGATCGCCCTGATGGGCACCTGCACGGTGATGCTGCTCGCCGGCTTCTCGGTGAACGTGCTGACCATGTTCGGCATGGTGCTCGCCATCGGCATCCTCGTCGACGACGCCATCGTCGTGGTGGAGAACGTCGAGCGCATCATGAACGAGGAAGGTCTGTCTCCGAAGGAGGCGACCCGCAAGGCGATGAACCAGATCACCGGTGCCATCATCGGCATCACCCTGGTGCTGATCGCGGTGTTCATCCCGATGGCGTTCTTCCCGGGCTCCGTCGGCATCATCTACCGCCAGTTCTCCATCGCCATGGTGACGTCGATCGGCTTCTCGGCGCTCCTCGCCCTGACGCTGACGCCGGCCCTCTGCGCGACCCTGCTCAAGCCCATCGAGAAGGGGCACGGCCATTCCAAGGGCGGCGTGTTCGGCTGGTTCAACCGGGTCGTCGACCGCGAGACCGCGCGCTACGGGCGCGGCGTCGCGGGGATGATCAAGCGGTCCGGCCGGGTGATGATGATCTACCTCGCCCTCGTCATCGGCCTCGGCTTCGCCTTCGTGCGGATGCCGGAGGGCTTCCTCCCGGTGGAGGATCAGGGCTTCTTCACCGTCGACATCCAGACCCCGCCGGGCTCTTCGTTCAACCGCACGCTCAAGGCGGTGAAGGCGGTGGAGGAGCATCTCCTGGCGCAGCCCGGCGTCGCCACGGTGACGATCGTCAACGGCTTCTCGTTCTCCGGCCAGGGCCAGGTGACGAGCCAGGCCTTCGTGACCCTGAAGCCCTGGGGCGAGCGCGATGCCGCCAACTCCGCGGCCGCCCTCGTGGAGGGGACCAACAAGGCGCTCTCCACCTACAAGGACGCGGTGATCCAGGCGCTCGAGCCGCCGCCCATCGACAATCTCGGCAACGCCTCGGGCTTCAGCTTCCGCCTGCAGGACCGCGCCCAGAAAGGCTACTCGGCCCTGATGGCGGCGCAGGAGCAGCTGCTCTCCCTCGCCAAGAAAAGCCCGATCCTGCAGAAGGTCTATGTCGAGGGTCTGCCGCCGGCGCCCCAGGCCGAGCTGGTCATCGACCGCGAGAAGGCCGCGGCGCTCGGCGTCGATTTCGAAGAGATCAACAACACGATCCAGGTCAATCTCGGTTCGGTCTACACCAACGACTTCCCGAACCGGGGCAAGATGCAGCGTGTCATCGTGCAGGCCGAGGACAGCCAGCGTCTGAAGGCGGCCGACCTCCTGAATTACGGCGTCAAGAACAGCCAGGGCACCATGGTGCCGATGTCGTCCTTCGCCGACCTGAAATGGAGTGTCGGACCGGCGCAGATCATCGGCTTCAACGGCTACCAGTCGGTGCGCATCACCGGCGAGCCGGCGCCGGGCTACACCTCCGGCGACACCATCGCCGAGATGGAGCGCCTGATGCAGCAGCTGCCCAAGGGCTTCGGCTACGTCTGGACCGGCCAGTCGCTGCAGGAGAAGCAGGCGGGAAGCCAGGCATCGCTGCTGCTCGCCCTGTCGATCCTGATCGTGTTCCTGTGTCTCGCGGCCCTCTACGAGAGCTGGTCGATCCCGTTCTCGGTGCTGCTGGTGATCCCGCTCGGCGTCATCGGCTCGGTGGCGGCGGTCTATCTGCGCGGCCTGCCCAACGACGTCTATTTCAAGATCGGCCTGATCACGATCATCGGTCTCTCGGCCAAGAACGCGATCCTGATCGTGGAATTCGCCAAGGACCTGTGGAAGCCGGGCAAGTCCCTGGTGGACGCGACGATCGAGGCGTCGACCCTGCGCTTCCGGCCGATCGTGATGACCTCGCTGGCCTTCATCTTCGGCGTGGTGCCGCTGGCCATCGCCTCCGGCGCCGCCTCGAAGAGCCAGCAGGCGATCGGCACCGGCGTGCTCGGCGGCATGATCTCGGCGACCATCCTCGCGGTCCTGTTCGTGCCGGTCTTCTTCGTCTTCGTGATGCGCCTGTTCCGCGTGAAGCCCGTCGCGGAGAAGTCCGAGACCGGTACCATCGACGGGGGCGTCCCGTCTGGTCATCACGCGCCTGCGGAGTAAGACGATTCCTCCGCATGACCTCACACGGGTCGGCGGAGGGCGCTCCGTCCGGACACAAAAACAGCGGGGTCGAAC
>NZ_BPQT01000031.1 GCF_022179405.1 Methylobacterium marchantiae | reverse complement strand
CGCCGTCCTGAAGCCGTGGCGCAAGAAGGTGGTGGCCCAGGCCCTCGCGGCCTCCGAGACGCCCGCCGCCGCCCGCACCGTCACCGCCTGAGACGGGACAGAGAAACGCGGGAAACCAAGGGGGCGGGACCATTCCGCCCCCTGTGAAAACCACCGAGCGCCGCCCCGCGACAGGGGCGGCGTTCCTCGTCGATAGCAGCAGCTTCCGCGAGCCGGTCGCCAACGACTCCTCTCCTCGCGCGCGAACCGGCCCAAGCGACAGCCAGGACCCTTCCTCACAGCCGACCGGGATATCGGCCATGCCTCAGACCGCCCTATGGCGCCCCATGACGACGGCACCTCAGATCGTCGACCGAATCTGGCTGCACCACCTGACCCTGGGTGCGATCCTGGCCGAGGGACGGAGCGGACGGTGGTACTCCCCCAGCCGGTCGCATCAGGTCTGGCGGTGGTATCGCGAGACCGGTGACGATGCCCTCGATCCCTTCACGGGATGGCGGCCCTTCGACGGAGAAGGCGACCCCGATGCCGCGGCTCAGAGCAGGAAGTCGCCCGCCTGAAGCGCGAGGTGTCCGCGCAGGAGCACGCTGAAATCGGCCGTGCCGTTACCGTCGAGATCGCCGCTCACCAGCGTGTTCGCGCCGCTCTCCACCGCCCGCAACTCTCCCGCGATCTTGTGGAAGGCGGCGGCACCGATGAAGCTGAAGACCTGATTGGCCGCCAGATCGGCATTCGCGTCGATCGGGCGCAGATCGATGCGGTCGTGCTGGATCTGCGAGAAGTCCGTGATCGGGTCGCGGCCCGCCGACGCCACCGTGCTGTCGGCCAGGCTCGACGGGCCGGGATTGCACAGGGCCACTGTGGCGTTCTGGATGCCCGCATTGCTGGGGACCAGCGAAGCTAGCGTGATCCCGGTCGGTAAACGCTGTCGCCGGAGTTCTTCCCGGATCGTGTGCCGTGACGGTGTCAGGCCGTCGCGACGACGGCCTTCCTGTTCGCCGGAATCGCGACCTCCTGCTGGGGCAGCGGGTCGGAATGTCCCGACATCTCGGCGAGCAGTTCGGCGACGAGGTCGGTCTGCGAAACGATGCCGACGAGCCTTCGGTCCTGCCCGACCACGGGCAGGTGATGAAGCCCGGCATCCGACATCCACAGGACGATGTCGGCGATCGGCGTCTCCGGCCGCGCCGTCCTCACCGGCGCGGTCATGATGTCCTCGACGCTGCCATGGGGCGCTCGGCCCCGCGCCAGGGTCAGCCCGATCCGCCGGGCGAGCCCGAGGCGCGGCCCGCGCATCTCCCAGACCGTCTTGTGGAGGATGTCGGTCTGGGTGACGATCCCGAGCACGCGCGCGCTTTCGTCTGTGACGGGAAGGGCCTTCACCCGGCGTTTGCGCAGGAGATCGAGCACGGTCCGCAGGGAATCGCCGGGTGCCACCGCGATCACGTCGCGGGACATGATGTCGGCGCAGGTGACCTTGCCCGTGCGGCGGCGGTAGGCATGGATCTGCGCCTGCAGGATGATCGCCTGGAGGTCGCCGCGGCGGACATCGAGAATCTGGTCGTAATCGGCGAGCACCGCATCGAGATCGGCGGCCGTGATGCCGGCACGGGCGGAGGGCGCGGGGTCCTTCGTGCCGTGATCCGCCGGCGCTCGCGCGCTCACATGCGGATAGGCGCGCCCGGTCAGGTTGTTGAACAGCAGCGCAATGGCGAGGAGCAGCAGCGAATTGGCGCCGACCGGCCACAGCGCGAAAGCATAGCCAAGCTCGCGGATGTCGTGGCCACCGAGAACGGCGGTGAGGGCCACGGCGCCGCTCGGCGGATGCAGGCAGCGCAGGGCCATCATCAGGGCGATGGCGCAGGAAATGGCGAGGGCGGCGGCGAGGAACGGGTCGGGCACCCAAGCCGCCGCGGTGACGCCCACCAGCGCCGCGACGAGGTTGCCGCCGACGATCGACCAGGGCTGCGCCAGGGGACTCGCCGGCACCGCGAAGAGCAGCACCGCCGACGCGCCCATGGGCGCGATCATCGCCGGCAGCGCGCTCCCCGAGCCGATCGCCGCCCGGCTGATCAGCCCGGTCGCGAGGATCCCCACAAGGGCGCCGCCGGCCGAGCGGATGCGCTCGCGATGGCTGAGAGGAGACGCGTCGGGAATGAAGCGGCGCAGGAACAGGCGCATCGGCTGACGGACCTCGTATGGAGCGTGGCCGCGAGATTGGACCCGGTCGCATTGGAAACGAAGACGGCGCGCCCGGTGAGGGCGCGCCGTTTCCGATCTCGGCGTTCGGTCCCGCTTCAGACGGCACGTGCCTGATGCAGGCGCTCGATCTGCTGCTGGGTGTAGCCGAGGTCGAGCAGGACCTCGTCGGTATGCTCGCCGAGGAGCGGCGAGGACTTGATCTCGACCGGCATGTCCGAGAACTTGATCGGGCTTCCGACGGTCAGGTACGAGCCGAGCTTCGGGTGCTGGACCTCGACGATGGTGCCGCTGGCGCGCAGGGACGGATCGACCGAGAGTTCCTTCATCGACAGGACCGGCGAGCACGGGATGTCGAACTTGCGCAGGATGTCGACCGCCTCGAACTTGGTCTTGTCGGCGAGCCATTCCTCGATCGTGCCGAAGATGTCCATGATCTTGTCCTGGCGGGCACGGGCGGTGTTGTAGGCCGCGTCGTCGATCCACTCCTCCTTGCCGATCGCCTTGCAGATCGGCGCCCAGGCATGGCCCTGGATGGTGAAGTAGATATAGGCGTTCGGGTCGGTTTCCCAGCCCTTGCACTTCAGCACCCAGCCGGGCTGGCCGCCGCCGCCGGCATTTCCGCCGCGCGGCACCACGTCCGTGAACTCGCCATGCGGATACTGGGGGTATTCCTCGAGATAGCCGAGGGCATCGAGGCGCTGCTGGTCGCGCAGCTTGACGCGGCAGAGGTTGAGCACCGAATCCTGCATCGACACGGCGACCTTCTGGCCCTTGCCGGTCTTGTTCTTCTGGTGGAGCGCCGTGAGGATGCCGATGGCGAGATGCATGCCGGTGTTGGAATCACCGAGCGCGGCGGCGCTGACGGTGGGCGGGCCGTCCCAGAAGCCGGTGGTGGAGGCGGCGCCGCCCGCGCACTGGGCCACGTTCTCGTAGACCTTCAGGTCCTCGTAATGGTGGCCGTCCGAGAAGCCCTTCACCGAGGCGAGGATCATGCCCGGATTGAGCTCCTGGATGCGGGCCCAGGAGAAGCCCATGCGGTCGAGGGCGCCGGGGCCGAAATTCTCGACCATGACGTCGGACTGCTTGATCAGGTTCTCGAGGACTTCCTTGCCCTCGGGGGTCTTGGTGTCCAGCGTCAGCGAACGCTTGTTCGAGTTGAGCATGGTGAAGTAGAGCGCGTCGGCATCCTCCACGTGACGCAGCTGGTTGCGCGTCACGTCGCCGGAGCCGGGGCGCTCGACCTTGATCACGTCGGCGCCGAACCAGGCCAGCAACTGGGTGCAAGCGGGTCCCGCCTGGACGTGCGTGAAATCGATGATCTTGGTGCCTTCAAGCGGCTTGCTCATCTCGACGTTCTCCCTTTCGATCGTCTAGCTACAATTATGGATCGGATAGTTCGGCTGCCCGGTTCTGGTCCGGAACTGTTCTTGGCCACTGGTCCGGCGAAATCCTCGATCTAGGCGACGGCACTTTCGAGCTCGGTCAGGCGCTTGCGCATCTGACGCTCGTCGTTCCAGCGCTTCGTTTCGTCCCGGATGATCGCCAGAATGCCGGTTACCGTCCCGTCGGGGCCATGGAGGAGGCCGACGGTGAAGGCGATCGAGAGCGATCGGCCGTCCTTGTGGATCGCCGGCACGCGCAGCACCTCGGTGCCGTAGCGCGTGACGCCGGTCCGCATCGTCTTGGCGTAACCATCCCAGTGACGCTGGCGCTGCCGTTCGGGCGTGATCAGGTCGAGGGACCGGCCGATCGCCTCGGCGTGCGAGAACCCGAAGATCCGTTCCGCCGCCGCGTTCCAGACCACGATGGCCCCTTCGGCATCCGAGACGACGATGGCATCGCCCGCCGCCTCGACCAGTTCGGAGATGTCGATCATCGCCGGCATAGCTTGATCCAACGGGGTCTGATCCTGCTCGCCTCGACCGAAGTCATCGGCCAAGCCTCGCTTCACGGCATGCACCAGTCGAGCCGGGCGGCGGCGTCACCAGGATTGTTCGCTGCCGAAGCGCCGTGGTACACTCCAAGTCACGGCCAAAAGAGAAACTTTGGCCGTCGACATATTGCGGTTGCGAATGTTGCGATGCACCATCGTTATCGCTTCCTCGACTTCGCGGAAAGGTTGGTTCCTTTCCAAGAGATGCGCCACTCACTTGCTTTTTCTGTGTGCGTGTCGTTGGTATTTGGTATGCCAATGATAGCGGAGTGTCAACACGGGTGAGACGGCGAGGCGGGCGGCGATGGCGTGTTCGACCCCGTTGCCGATTCACCGGCACGGACCGTGAGCGACGGGGACGCGCGTCGTTGAAGACGGTCCCAAGGAGGGAATCCCCATGGGCGACAGCCCCGGCATCACGATCAGGCAGATCGAAGGCTATCGGTTCGAGATCGATTTCGGCGAGGCCTTCCCGAGGCTCCTGGCCGACGAGGCAGCGCCCTACGGCAAAGGGGAGGGGCCCTTCCCCGAGCAGATCCTCGTCGCGGGCGTCACCAACTGCCTCTGCGCCAGTCTCGTCTTCGCCCTCGGCAAGTACAGGCAGGACGCACCCGGGATCGCCGCGACGTCGAGTTTCCGCGTCGAGCGCAACGAGGAGGGACGGCTCAGGATCGCCGGGATCGAGGTCGGCATCGCCCTCGGTGCTCCGGCGGAATCCCTGCCGCGCATCGACAAGGTGCTGGAGCAGTTCGAGCGCTTCTGCACCGTGTCGGAGAGCGTGAAGGCGGGAATTCCGGTCACCGTCGCCGTCCGTGATTCGGACGGTACGCTGCTGACATAGTCGAACCGGGACAGACCAACCGGCTCCTCTCGGCGAATCCGGCAACGAAAGCCGGGATCCAAGGATCACGGGATCTAAGGATCACGGGATCCGACAAACCCAGAAAAGGAAACGCCATGGAGCGCTCGCTCGCACATTCCCCCGAAGACCTCGCCTGCCTCTTCAACGAGCGGGCCAATGCCGGCGATGTGGAAGGACTGGTGGCCCTCTACGAGAGCGGCGCCGTCCTCGCCGCCGGCAAGGTGGTGGCGACGGGCCATGCGGAAATCCGCGGCTTCTACACCGACCTGCTCGCGCGCCGATCCGAGTTTCCGGCCGCCGAGGCCCTGCCGAGCCTCCGCAACGGGTCGATCGCCATGACTTTCGCCCGGCTGCCCAACGGGACGATCTCCGTCGAGACGGCGCGGCTCCAGGACAATGGCGGCTGGCTCTGGATCATCGACCAGCTGAAGATCAAGCCGGTGACAGAAGCCAGGCAGGATTAGGCAGCGGGGCGGGAAGCCGAATGCCCGCCCCCATCACGCCACCGACCATCGCGAGGTCCATAGCATGATCGATCCCCAACTCGCCGGGCGGCTCACCTTCGCGCATCGCCTGCCGAACCGGGAGCCGCTGCCTCCCGGCCGTAACGCCCTCGGCCTGTTCGACGAGCGCGACGCCATGCTCATCGTGCCGCCGGGGATCGATCCGCGCCGGCCGACGCCCCTGGTCGTGCTCTTCCATGGCGGCGGCGGCAGTGCCGAGAAGATCCTGCCGATGCTGGAGGCTCACGCGGCGGAGCGCGGCTTCCTCCTTCTCGCTCCGCAATCGCTGTTCCCGACCTGGGACCTCGTCATCGGCGGCCACGGGCCGGACCGCGAGCGGCTCGACCTCGCCCTCACCGACGTCGCCTCGCGCTACATGCTCGATCCGCTGACGATCGTCTTCGCCGGCCATTCGGACGGGGGCAGCTACGCCCTCTCCACCGGCCTCGCCAACGGCCATGTGGTGACCCACCTGATCGTCTCCTCGGCGGGCTTCCTCTCGGTCCACCTGCAATCCGGCTCGCCGCACATCTTCCTCTCGCACGGGACACGGGACGAGCAGATCCCCATCGACCGCAGCGCCAGGGTGCACACCGCACGGCTGAGGGAGGCTGGCTACGACGTGACCTCGGTGGAATATGACGGGCCGCACGCCTACCGGCCGGAGATCGTGGCGCAGGCGATGGACTTCGTCTTCGGCCCCGAAGACGTGAGCGCGTAGGTGCGGCCGCATGCCTTGCCGGTATCATCCTCCTCGTCCTGCATGAGGCGACGGGGCAGCGCGTCTTCGGCTCGCGGGTCTTGGAGGTCGGCTGGCTCGCGACGCTCGTCACGAAGCCGCCTGCCATAGTCACGGAGAAGAAGTGAGAATCGGATTCCGGCCGCTTCCGCTCAGAGCAGCGTCCGGTCGAGCCGGATGATCCGGCACGGATCGCCGCGTTTCGCCGCCGGGGCGCCGGGCGGGCGCATGAGCAGCGCCTCGGACTGGCCGAGGACCGAGAGCATCGACGAATCCTGGCGGGTCTCCGCGAAGACCAGCGGCGGGCCTTCCGGCGCGGCCTCGATCCGGGCCCGCATGTAATCCTGGCGGACATCGTTGGCCGGCATGTCGGCGCCGAGGATCGCGGCCTCGCTGCGGTCGGCTCCCGCCTTCGGGTCGCCGAGGAGGGCGCGGATCGCCGGTACGACGAAGAGCAGGCCGCAGACCACGGCGGAAACGGGGTTTCCGGGCAACCCGATCACCATCATCGGCCCGAGGCGCCCGTGCATCAGCGGCTTGCCCGGCCGCAGGGCGACGCGCCAGAAGCCGAGTTCCAGCCCCTCGCGGTGCAGAGCCGCCTGGACGAGGTCGTGATCGCCGACCGACGCGCCGCCGAGGGTGACGAGGAGGTCCGCCTTCGCGTCGCGCGCCCGACCGAGGGCCGCTTCGAGGGAGGCGAGGCTGTCGCCGGCAATGCCGAGATCGATCGGCTCGGCGCCGGCCTCGCGGGCGAGGCTCGCCACCGCGAGGCCGTTCGAGGCGACGATCTGGTCCCAGCGCGCCGGCTCGCCCGCCGCCACCAGCTCGTCGCCGGTGGCGAGGATCGCCACGCGCGGCCTTCGGCGCACGGAGAGGGTCGCATGGCCGCCGGCCGCCGCGAGGGCGAGGCGGCGTGCATCGAGGCTGTCGCCCGCCCGCAGGAGCGGATCGCCGGACCGGAAATCGAGGCCCGGCACCCGGATGTGCCGACCGGCGGCGACCGACTCGACCGCGGTGACGCTTCCGTCCGAAACCTCGGCATTCTCCTGGATCAGGATCGCGTCGGCGCCCTGCGGAACGGGCGCACCGGTGAGGATGCGCACGGTCTCGCCGGGGCCGATGGTGCCCGAAAAGCCATGGCCGGCGGCGCTCATGCCGATCAGGTTCAGCCTCGCCGGAACCGCCGCCACGTCCTCGGCGCGCACCGCATAGCCATCCATGGCGGAGGCCGGGAAGGGCGGCTGGGTGCGCAGGGCGGCCACGTCCCCGGCCAGCGTCCGCCCATAGGCCTCGGCCACCGGGACCGTCTCGGCCTCGACCGGTTCGGCGGCGCTTCGGAGGATGCGCGCGAGCGCCTCCTCGACCGGGATGAGCTTGCTCACGAGGCGTCCTCGGCGCGGTAGGAGCCCGAGCGTCCGCCATCCTTGGCGAGCAGGTGGATGCCCTCGATCCGCATGCCGCGATCGGCCGCCTTCACCATGTCGTAGATCGTCAGGCAGGCGACGGAGACGGCGGTGAGCGCTTCCATCTCCACCCCGGTCGGGCCGATCACCTTCACTTCGGCGGTGACGCGCAGGCCCGGCAGTGAATCGTCGGGCTCGCATTCGACCCTGACCTTGGAGATCAGCAGCGGGTGGCAGAGCGGAATGAGTTCGTGCGTGCGCTTCGAGGCCATGATGCCGGCGAGCCGCGCCGTGCCGATCACGTCGCCCTTCTTGGCATCGCCCTCGCGGATTAGGCGCAGGGTCTCGGGCAGCATCACCACCACGCCCTCGGCCCGCGCCGTGCGGGTGGTGGGCGCCTTGTCGGAGACGTCGACCATGTTGGCGGCGCCCGCCGCATCGAGATGCGTGAGCGTGCTCATTTGCCGGCCTTGCCGAACAGCAGGCGCTTCGTCGCCTTGGTGACGTCCGCCTCGCGCATCAGGCTCTCGCCGACGAGGATGGTGCGCAGCCCGCCCTTTTCCAGGCGGAGGACGTCGTCGTGACCGGTGATGCCGCTCTCGGCCACCGCGATCCGATCCGCCGGGACGCCCTTGGCGACGCGGATCGCCGTGTCGAAGGAGACCTCGAACGTCTTCAGGTCGCGGTTGTTGATGCCCAGCAGCCGCGTCCCGAGCGGGATGGCCCGGACGAGCTCCTCCTCGTCGTGGACTTCCACCAGAACGTCCATGCCGAGATCGTGGGCGGTCTCGACGATGGCCAGCGCCTCGTCGTCGTCGAGGCAGGCCATGATGGCCAGCACGCAATCGGCGCCCCAGGCCCGTGCCTCGTAGACCTGATAGGGCTCGAACAGGAAGTCCTTGCGCAGCACCGGCAGGGAGCAGGCGTCGCGCGCCTCCGTCAGGAATTCCGGCTTGCCCTGGAAGGACGGCGTATCGGTGAGCACCGAGAGGCAGGTGGCGCCTCCGGCCTCGTAGGCGGCCGCCAGGGTGGCAGGGTCGAAATCCTCGCGGATCAGGCCCTTCGACGGCGAGGCCTTCTTCACCTCGGCGATGAGGGCCGGTCGCCCTTGCGCGATATGGGCCGCGATGGCATCGGCGAAGGGCCGCACCGGGGCCGCCTTCTCGATGCGCTTCTCGAGCTTTGTCTGCGGTACGCGCAGCTTGGCCTCGGCGATCTCGCGGCGCTTGTAGGCCTCGATCCGCGCGAGCACGTCGCGGCGGTCGGTCGTCGTCGGTGCAGGGCCTGCATCCGCCATCGCTTTCGCCTCGCTCATCGGGGCCTCTTTCATGTGTTCGAGACCGCGACGAGGCGCGCGAGGGTCGCCCTCGCCGTGCCGTCGTCGATGGCGGATGCGGCCCGCGCCACGCCCTCGCTCAAGCTCTGTGCGGCGCCGGCGACGACGAGGCCGGCGCCCGCATTGAGGATGGCGATGTCGCGATAGGCGTTGCGCTCGCCGGCGAGGACGGCGTTCAGCGCGTGCGCGTTGTGGTCGGGATCGCCGCCGCGCAGATCCTCGAGGGTCCAGAGCGGCAGGCCGACCTCGCGCGGGTCGATGGTGAACCGCTCGATCCGCCCGTTCTCCAGGGCGACCACCGAGGTCGGCCCGGTGACGGTGATCTCGTCGAGCCCGTCGGACCCGTGGACGGTCCAGACCCGCGTCGCGCCGAGTTCGCCGAGCACCCGTGTCAGCGGCTCGGCCCAGGCGGCGGTCGAGACGCCGAGGAGCTGGCGCTCGACGCCGGCGGGATTCGAGAGCGGCCCGAGCAGGTTGAAGATCGTCCGCACCGGCAGTTCGGAGCGGATCGGCGCCACGTGGCGCATGGCGCCGTGGTGGGTCTGGGCGAACATGAAGCACAGGCCGGCCTGCGCCAGACAGCGCGCCAGCCCCTCCGGATCGAGGCCGATCCTGACTCCGAGGGAGACCAGGACGTCGGCGGCTCCCGAGCGCGAGGTGGCGGCGCGGTTGCCGTGCTTGGCGACCGGCACGCCGCAGGCGGCGGCGAGGATCGCGGCCAGGGTCGAGACGTTGTAGCTGCCCGAATGGTCGCCGCCGGTGCCGACGATGTCGATGGCGCCGGGGACGGGGGTCACGCGCACCATCCGCGCCCGCATCGCCTCCACCGCGCCGACGATCTCGTCCTCGGACTCGCCGCGAACCTTCAGGGCGATGAGGAAGGCGCTGGCCTGGACGGGCGTGACCTCGCCCGAGAGCAGATGGTCGAAGGCCGCGCGCGCCTCCACCCGGTCGAGACTCGACCCGGCCGCGACTTTCGCGAGGAGCGGCTTGAAGGTGTCCATGGATTAGAACGCGTCAATCAACGTTGATCGAAGCGTCAATGCACGCCGGGCCCGCGCTTGTCACGTGCCGCGTTCCAGCCGGCGGCGATGTCGAGGAAGTTGCGCAGGATCTGCGATCCGTGATGCGAGAGGATGCTTTCCGGGTGGAACTGCACCCCGTGGACCGGGAGCGTGGCGTGTTCCAGAGCCATGATCAGTCCGTCCGCTTCCGCCGTGACGACGAGATCCTGCGGGCAGCCGCCGCGTTCCACCACGAGGGAATGGTAGCGCGTGGCGTCGAACGGACCGTTCAGCCCGCGGAAGATTCCGGTCGCGTGGTGCGTAATGCTGGAGACCTTGCCGTGCATCGGCTTGGGCGCACGGATGACGTCGCCGCCGAAGGCCTGTCCGATCGCCTGCAGGCCGAGGCAGACACCGAAGATCGGCACCTCGCCGGAGAGATCGCGCACCACGTCGAGGCACACGCCGGCCTCGTTGGGCGTGCACGGCCCCGGCGACAGCACCACGGCGTCGGGCGCGTGCTCGCGGATCTCGTCGATGGTGATCCGGTCGTTGCGCACCACGTCGATCGATCCGCAGAGCGGCCCGATGAGATGGACGAGATTCCAGGTGAAGGAATCGTAGTTGTCGATGACGAGGACGTTGGACATGATCGCGCTTCTCTTGTCCTCCTCGTGTGACGACGCGGGGACGGAGGGTCAAGCGTCCTCGCGTCGCGCCCTATCGCTGCGCGGTGTCTTGTCGAGAGGTATCTGCCGGCATGGCCCGGCATAGGGCGAAGCCGACCGCCCCGGCCGCCGCGATCACCGCCATGACGGCGCCGAGGCCGCCCGCCGCGAAGGCCAGCCCGTTGAGCGTGACGCCGAGGCTGCCCCCCAGGAAGGTCCCGGCATTGACGAGGCCGGAGCTCAGACCCGCCCGATCCGGAGGAAGGGCGGCGAGAGCGAGGCGCGGCGCCGTGGCGTAGGGCAAGGCGAGGCCCGCCCCGGCGAGGAGCAGGCCGATCCCGAGGAAAGCGAGCGTCCGGTCCCCGGCGGCCAGGGCGATGACGGGGCTCGCGCCGACGATCGCCAGCATCGCCACCATCATCGACGGGCGCGCTCCGAAGCGGCGCACCAGCGCCGGCGCGGAGAGCGAGACGGCGAGCAATCCGGCACTCATCGGCAGGGTGGCGAGGCCGGCCTCCACCGGACTCAGCGCGAGGCCTTCCGCTCCCTGGACGTCGAGGTTCAGGAACATCAGCAGGGGCAGGATGCAGAACATGGCGACGGCGCCGGTGGCGGTCGCGCGCAGGAAGGCGGGATGCGCGAGCAAGGCGAGATCGACGAACGGGTCGGACCGGTGCCGCTCGGTTCCGACGAAGAGAAGGAGCGAGGCCGTCGCCACGGCGAGGGGCGCGAGGAACCGGACGGGCGCCTCGAACACCGTCCTCACTCCCTGGAGCGTGACGATGGCGGAGACCATCAGGATCGCCAGCAGGACGAAGCCGCCGCCGTCGATGCGGGGAGGGGAGCCGGTTCGCTCCGGCGCCCGGAGCGGCGCCGACAGGCCGACGCCGATGGCGGAGACGAGCATCACCGCGCCGTTGACCCGGAAGATGTCGCGCCAGCCGAGAAAATGGGTGAGGGCCCCGCCGATCAGCGGGCCAAGGCTGAAGCCGAGCATCAGGAACCCGGCCCAGGCGCCGATCGCCGCCGCACGTCCCTCCGGCGGCACGGCCCTGCCCACCAAAGTCAGCGTGCCGGGGACGGCGAAGGCGGCCGCGAGACCCTGAAGCGCCCGGCCGAGCAGGACCCAGGAGGCGGAGCCGGCCAGAGCGATGACGAGGCAGGCCAGGGTGAAGAGGACGAGGCCCGCGAGGGCGACCCGGCCGGCTCCCGACCGATCCGCCATCTTGCCGCCGAGGATGATGAAGGCCGCCGAGGCGAGGAGGTAGGCGTTCACCACCCATTCGACCTCGCCAGCGCCGAGGCCGAGCTCTTCGCGCATAGTCGGCAGGGCCGCCATGATCGCGGTCCCGTTGGCCCCGAGGCAGAGCATGCCGAGGCAGGACGCGCCGACGACGAGGCGGCCCCGAGCGGGCTCTTTCACCGATCAGGTCTCCGTCCGCGCGCGGATGAAGGCACCGGCACTCGCCAGCGCTTGGCGCCCTTCGGCGAGCTGTTGGTAGAACAGGTGCCAGGCATGGATCATGCACGGCCAGACCTGGAGCGTCACGGCGAGATCCGCGGAGGCGGCCCGGGAGGCGAGCCTCAGCGCGTCGTCGAGCAGGGTCTCGGCCGAGCCGACCTGGATCAGCATCGGCGGCAGGCTGGCGAGATCGGCATGGAGCGGCGAGATCAGCGGCGCCGACGCGTTCCTCCCGCCGCGATAGGCCGTCGCCAACTCGATCAGGTAGTCCCGGTGGATCAACGGATCGACCGCGGCCTTGGAATCCATGCTGCCCCCGGACATGTCGAGGTCGACCCAGGGCGAGGTCAGCCAGAGGCAACCCGGCAGCGGCAGGCCCGCGTCGCGGAGCGAGATCGCCGTCGCCAGGGCGAGACCGCCGCCCGCACTCTCGCCGGACAGGGCGATCCTGCCGGGGCCGATCCCCGAATCGAGGAGGAAGCGATAGCCCGCGAGGGCGTCGTCGAGAGCCGCCGGAAACGGATGCTCCGGAGCGAGGCGATAGCCGAGAGCCAGGGTCCGGGCCCCGGCGGCACGCCCCGCCTCTGCCACCATGTGCCTGTGGCTGGCGATCGAGCCGGAGACGTAGCCGCCGCCATGCAGGAACAGGACGATTCGGGAGGGATCGGCCGTCGGGCTCGCGGTCCATTCCGCTGCCACCCCGCCGGCATCGACGGGCACGACCTCGACATCCGCGGCGACGGGATAGCGCGTCCCGAACCCGTCGAGCCGCTCGCGGCGCTGCGCCAGATCGGACGATCTCGGACTGTCGGCGAGCAGGGCCCGAACGACATCGATCTCGCTCCTCGCCATCACATCCTCTCCTCCGCCCGGGACGATTGATCCGCTATCGATAGATTCTTTCAAGCAGCCTTCGTCGACAACCGGAATGGACAGACAATTCTGAGAGAGGCAGCAATCCTTTGTGGTCTGTCGCTCTACACCGAAAGAACGGGATGCTCGGGCCATTCCGATAGCGTGTCATCAGGGCCGATTTTCAGCAGATGATCGATTTCTTCAACAGGCGTCGTGTCTTGATGTCGCTTCTGCTCGTCCTGCTGGTTTGGCTGGGCGGGTTCGCACTCTGGTCGGTTGAGATGACCGACGCGCCCCTGGACGAACCGATCTCGCTCTCGCCTGCCGGCCACGTGGAACGAACCATTCGGGTCAGGATGGATGGTCCCCACGAACTGAGCTTCAAGTTCTCAATCGGCTCACGTCCGCGCAAAGAAGCGATGGTCTTGGTTGGAAAGTTTTCTCCTTTTGGAAAGGATGGATTGCGGACCCGACCTTCGGGAACGGATGTCCCGATACGATGGTCGCTGAGCGATCCGTCTGGACGAAGAGTGGCGTCGGGAGAGGGAAGCACTTTCGGCGGCGATAGCCATGCCGAGAAAGAGATCTGGAGGATGATCGCTCAGCCGAAAGGTCTCATTCCAGGCCCCTATCGTTTCGAGGCCTCGATCCTGCGAGACTGTCCAGAGTTTCACGGACTAACGGCTCATCTCCAACTCGCCCTACCGGGCCGCAAAATCTCGTTCGGCTGGCGTAGTGATCTTCTGTTCTGGGGAAGTGCGGCCAACTATTATCTGATTGGTCCCTTCGCACTCAGTCTTGCTTTCGTCCTCATCGGACTGGAACTCGGCCGCTGGCTCGCGCTTCGCGGAAACCGGTGAAGCCTTATTGCCCCCGCCGCGCCCGGCTCGCGAACATCACCGCATCCTCGGCCGCGCGAAAAAGGGCCTTCGCCTTGTTCACGCATTCCTGCTGCTCGGAGGCCGGATCGGAATCGTAGACGATGCCGGCGCCGGCCTGAACGTGCATCCGGCCGTCCTTCACGATGGCGGTGCGCAGGACGATGCAGGTGTCCATCTCGCCGCGCGCGCCGAAATAGCCGATGCAGCCGCCATAGGGTCCGCGCTTCTCGCGCTCCAGCTCGTCGATGATCTCCATGGCCCGGACCTTGGGTGCGCCGGAGACGGTGCCCGCCGGAAACCCCGCCGAGAGGGCACCCAGCGCGTCGTGGCGCGGATCGAGTTCGCCTTCGACGTTGGAGACGATGTGCATGACGTGGCTGTAATATTCGAGGAAGAACGAGCCGGTCACGGTGACGCTGCCGATGCGCGAGACCCGGCCGACATCGTTGCGTCCGAGATCGAGCAGCATCAGGTGCTCGGAGCGTTCCTTCGGGTCGGCCAGGAGTTCGTCCGAGAGGGCCTTGTCCTCGGCTGCATCGGCGCCGCGCCGGCGCGTGCCGGCGATGGGGCGGATGGTGACGCGCCCGTCGCGCACCCGCACCAGGATTTCCGGCGACGAGCACACCACCTGGAAATCCTCGAAATCGAGGTAGCACAGGAAGGGGGCCGGGTTGGTCCGCCGCAGCGAGCGGTAGAGGGCGATGGCCGGCAGCGTGAAGGGCGCTTCGAAGCGCTGGGACAGCACCACCTGGAACACGTCGCCGGCGACGATGTACTCCTTCGCCCGTGCCACCATGGACAGGTACTCGTCGGCCGAGGTGTTCGAGACCGGCTCGGGATGGGCGATGGTGCGGGGATCGATCCGGGCCTCGATCGGGAGCGGACCTTCCAGAACCTCCGCGACCCGTTCCAGCCGGGTCAGGGCACCTTCGTAGGCCGAGCGGGCCGACACGCCCGGATTCGGACGCACGGGACCGACGATCGTGATGATGTCGCGCACGGCGTCGAACACCACCATGACGCGCGGCCTGACGAGGATCGCGTCGGGGACGCCGAGCGGGTCGGGGTTCGGCTCCCCGAGCCGCTCCATGGCGCGGACCATGTCGTAGCCGAGATAGCCGAACAGGCCCGCCGCCATGGGCGGAAGTGCTGCGCCGTCATCGATGCCGATGGCACTCTCCGCGATCAGCGCGCGCAGGCTGTCGAGGGGAGCGGCAGGGTCGGGCTCGAAAGCCGAGAGGTCGCCGCCACGCGCGGTTTCCGGGCGACCGTCGCGGCAGCGCCAGGCGAGGTCGGGATCGAGCCCGATCATCGAGTAGCGGCCGCGCACGGCACCGCCCTCGACGGATTCGAGGAGGAAGGCCGGTCCGGCATGGACGGCGCGCAGCTTGAGGAAGGCCGCGACCGGGGTCTCCAGATCGGCCACCAGGGTCAGGTTGAGGAGGGTCGGGCGACCCGCTTCGTAGGCCTCCGCGAAGGCGGCGTAATCCGGCTCCTGAAACATGGTCCGTTCAGTACTCGCCGCCGATCGCGCGCCGGAACGCCGTCTGGTTGACGGTGATCCCCACGGTCTTCTGGACGTCGGCGATGTACTCGCCGAGGACGTCGTCGATGAGCGTCGCCTGGAACCGTTTGGAGATGGCCTCGTCCGACGGACTGCCCGGCACGAAGGCGGGCATCGAGGCCGCGGTGACCTTCGCGACCACGCGGGACTCGCCGGATTCCACCGAGACGGACTTGTCCACCGGCGTCGAGAAGATGCGGTTGACCACATCCGCCGACAGCCCGTCCTTGCCCTGGTTGCGGGCGATGTCGGTGGAGGTCTGGACCTGCACGCCGACCTCGTCCGCGAGGGTGTCGATGGACTCGCCCTTGTCGAGGCGCTCGGTCAGGCTGCGCGCCTTCTCAGAGAGGCGCTTGGCCACCTCGGCGGCGCGCCACTGGGCGGCGACCTGGTCGCGCACCTGTTCGAGGGGCTTGTCGTGGGCATGGTCGATGCCGGTGACGTCGACCCAGACATAGCCGCCAGTCTTCAGGCGCAGCGCCTCGGTGTCGCTGCCGATCTCCGAGCGGAACACGATGGGCAGCGTGGTGTCGCGGTCGGGAATGCCCTCGACGGGCTTGCCCGATGGGTCGAGCCCCTGGGCGCTCACCGCCGGCAGGGTGACGAGGGTGAGACCGCGCTCCTTGGCGATGTCGGCGAGCGGCTTGCTGTTGGCGCGCTCGTCCTCGATCGTGTCGTGGTCCTTCTCGACGGCCGTCTTGGCGCGTTCGAGGGCGATGGTCTTGCGGATCTCGGGCGCCACCTCGGCCAGGGGCTTGCTGGTCGCGGGCTCGATGGCGGTGACGCGCAGGAGCACGGTGCCGAAGCGGCCCTTGACCGGCGTGCTCACGGCGTTCTGGGCCAGGGCGAAGGCGGCATCGGCCACGGCGGGATCGAACAGCTCGGCCTTGGTCAGGTTGCCCAGCGACAATTCCTTGGCATCGACGCCGCGGGCCAGCGCCACCGCCTCGAACGGCTTCTCGCCGGATTCGATCTCCTTGCGGGCGGCCTCGGCGGAAGCCTCGTCGGGGAACACGATCTGCTGGATGGTCCGGCGCTCCGGCGTGCCGTACTGCGCCTTGCCGAGGTCGTAGCGCTTCTGCACGTCCTCGTCGGTGACGGCGTCGGGCTTCGCCATCGCCTGCGGATCGAGGGCGAGGAGGGTCACGGCGCGGTAATCCGGCGCGCGGAACGCGGTCTTGTTCTCCTCGTAGAAAGACTTCACCTCGTCCTCGGTCGGGGCCGGGACGTCGCCCGCCACCGAGGGCGGCAGCATCAGGAAGGAGGCGGCGCGGCGCTCCGTCGTGTAGCGATGCACGGCCTCGCGCAGGGCCGCGGGAACATGGACGTCGGAAGCGACGGCCTCGGCGATCTGGAGACGCCCGGCGGCGGCGCGCTGGTCGCGCACGAACATCGCCTCGTTGATGCCGGCCCGCTGCAGCGTCTGGAAGAAGAGGTTCTGGTCGAAGGTCCCGTTGGCGCCCTTGAAGGTCGGCTCCTCCTGGATCGCCCGCAGCACCGCCGAATCGGGGATCACGAGGCCCAGATCGCGGGTCTGCTGGTCGAGGGAGGCCTCGCTGATGAGCTGCGACAGGACCTGCCGGTCGAGACCCAGGCCCCTTGCCTGTTCCGGGGTCAGGCTGCGCTGGAGCTGCGATTGATAGCGCTGAAGCTGCAGCTGATAGGCCGAGCGCACGGATTCGGCGGTGATCTGCGTCTTGCCCACCGTGGCCACCGTCGTGGCAGAATTCGAGCGGAAGAAATCCTCCACGCCGAAGATCGCGACGCCGGCGATGAGGAAGGTGAAGACCACCGTGAGGATGATCTTGCCGAGCCAATGCTGGCTGGCGCTACGCATGTTCTGCAGCATCGGAACGTTCGAATATCCGTCGTGACGGCCTGCCGGGGCACGGCTCCAAGCCGCCCGCGATAGACCATCCGCGCCCGCCAGCAAAGGCCGGTGGAATTCGCAGGCCCAGGTTTGCGCCGGCAAGTCGGCTCTGTTACGGCCCAGCTCACGATCCGGTGAAGCCGGTCCATCAGGTTTTGGGAACGAGGGATTCGATGACGAAGTCGGGACGGCGGCCGCTGATCGCCGGCAACTGGAAGATGAACGGCCTGCGCGGTTCGGTCCCCGTGGTCGAGGCGATCCGCGACGGGCTCTCGCCTGAACTCACCTCCCGGATCGACGTCCTCATCTGCCCGCCCTCGACGCTGATCTCCTCGTGCGTCGCCGCCGTCTACGGGTCGGCCGTCTCCATCGGCGGCCAGAACCTTCACGCCAAGGCCAGCGGCGCCTTCACCGGGAGCATCTCCGCCGAGATGCTCGCCGATCTCGGTGCGAGCTACGTCATCGTCGGACATTCGGAACGGCGCGCCTATCACCACGAGACCGATGACGGCGTGCACGCCAAGGCGCTCGGCGCCCGCCGCGCCGGCCTCTGCGGCATCATCTGCGTCGGCGAGACGCAGGAGGAGCGCGAGGAGGGCCGTGCCCTCGACATCGTCCGGGCCCAGCTCGCCATCGGCGTGCCCAAAGGCGCCAAGGCGAGCGACACGGTCATCGCCTACGAGCCGGTCTGGGCGATCGGCACCGGCCTCACCCCGACCCCCGCCGACATCGCCGAGGTCCATGCCTCGCTGCGCGAGATGCTCGGCCAGCTCATCGGACCGGAGGCGCAGAAGGTGCGCATCCTCTACGGCGGGTCTGTGAAGCCCGGCAACGCCCGCGAGCTGATGTCGGTGGAGAATGTCGACGGCGCGCTGGTGGGCGGCGCGAGCCTCGTCGCCGCGGACTTCCTGGGGATCGCGGCCGCCTACGCCTGAGACGATCGCCGTCAAGACCCCGTGCAGGATTTGGCGCGGGACACCATCTCGTGTAGGAGCCTGCGCTTTGCAGACGTTCCTCGACGGACCTCGTCGGCCGCCGAAGCGCGGCTCTCGCGCGTCACGCACCAGGAACATCGGACCCGATCGACATGAATGCCGTCCTGATCTCCATCCACCTCATCGTCGTTCTCGCCCTCATCGCCGTGGTCCTGCTGCAGCGCTCGGAAGGCGGACTCGGGCTCGGCGGTGGCAGCAGCGGCGGCGGCGTCTCGGGCTTCATGACCGGGCGCGGACAGGCCAATGCCCTGACGCGGGCCACCGCCATCCTGGCCGCCCTGTTCTTCACCACCAGCATGACGCTCGCGATCATCTCCCATCGCAGCGCCGCGCCGAAATCGATCCTCGACGGTGCCGCGACGACGCAGCCGGCGGTGCCCAATGGCAACCTGCTCGAGACCCTGCGTCCGGGCCAGGGTAGCAGCCAGGGCGCGACGCAAGGCACCGGCCAGCCCGCTCCGGCGGCGCCCGCCCAGCCGGCGACGCCCGAAGCGCCGCAGTCGCGCTGATCGGCGAGGAACGAGGGTCCGGACGATGTCCGGACCGTCACGATCCCGCGTCTCGCATGGACCGCGCCGAAACCGCCCTGCCGTTCGATACGGCGGGGTGTTTTGAAGTTTGGCGAATCATCCACCCTTGTTTATGAGCCGAAGCCCATGACGCGGTACGTATTCATCACCGGCGGCGTGGTCTCCTCGCTCGGCAAGGGCCTCGCTTCGGCTGCCCTCGCGGCCCTGCTCCAGGCGCGCGGCCACACGGTCCGCCTGCGCAAGCTCGACCCCTACCTGAACGTCGATCCGGGCACGATGAGCCCGACGCAGCACGGCGAGGTCTTCGTCACCGACGACGGGGCCGAGACCGACCTCGATCTCGGCCATTACGAGCGCTTCACCGGCCTGCCGGCGACGAAGGCCGACAACATCACCACCGGCCGGATCTATCTCGACATCATCACCAAGGAGCGGCGCGGCGATTATCTCGGCGCGACGATCCAGGTGATCCCGCACGTCACCAACGCCATCAAAGCGTTCGTCCTCGACGGCAACGAGGCGTTCGATTTCGTGCTCGTCGAGATCGGCGGCACGGTGGGCGACATCGAGGGCCTGCCCTTCTTCGAGGCGATCCGCCAGCTCGGCCAGGAATTGCCGCGCGGCACCACCGCCTTCGTGCACCTGACCCTGCTTCCCTACATTCCCTCGGCCGGCGAGCTGAAGACCAAGCCGACGCAGCATTCCGTCAAGGAACTGCGCTCGATCGGCATCCAGCCCGACATCCTGCTCTGCCGCTGCGACCGTCCGATCCCGGTGGAGGAGCGGCGCAAGCTCGGCCTGTTCTGCAACGTGCGCGAGACGGCGGTCATCGAGGCCCGCGACGTCGCCTCGATCTACGACGTCCCGCTGTCCTACCGCGAGGCCGGCCTCGACCGCGAGGTGCTGGCGCATTTCGCCATCGAGCCGAAGGGCGAGCCCGACCTGGTGCGCTGGACCACCATCTCGGAGCGGGTGCGCAACCCCGAAGGCGAGGTCTCCATCGCCATCGTCGGCAAATATACCGGCCTGAAGGACGCCTATAAGTCGCTGTCCGAGGCGCTCACCCATGGCGGCATCGCCAACCGGGTGAAGGTGAACCTCGAATGGATCGAATCCGAGGTGTTCGAGCGCGAGGACCCGGCGCCGTTCCTCGAAGGCATCAACGGCATCCTCGTGCCCGGCGGCTTCGGCCAGCGCGGCGCCGAGGGCAAGATCCGGGCGGCCCGCTACGCCCGCGAGCGCAAGATCCCGTATTTCGGCATCTGCTTCGGCATGCAGATGGCGGTGATTGAGGCGGCCCGCTCGCTCGCCGGCGTCGAGGACGCCAATTCCACCGAATTCGGCGAGACGGACGAGCCGGTGGTCGGGCTCCTCACCGAATGGCTCAAGGGCAACGAGCTGGAGCGGCGCGCGGCCGAGGGCAATCTCGGCGGCACCATGCGCCTCGGCGCCTATCAGGCGACCCTCGGCGCCGACACCAAGATCGCCGAGATCTACGGCGAGACCCAGATCTCGGAGCGCCACCGCCACCGCTACGAGGTCAACATGGCCTATCGCGAGCGGCTGGAGGCGAAGGGCCTGCGCTTCTCCGGGCTCTCGCCCGACGGCCTGCTGCCGGAGACGGTGGAACATGCCGGGCACCCCTGGTTCATCGGCGTGCAGTTCCATCCGGAGCTGAAGTCGCGCCCGTTCGAGCCGCATCCGCTGTTCAAGAGCTTCATCTCCGCCGCGATCGTGCAGAGCCGGCTGGTCTGAGGGGAGGGCGGGCACGATGGTCTCGATCTCGGGCCTGCCCGCCTTCCTCGCCTATGTGGCCACGGCCTTCGGGCTCGTGGCGGTCTATCTAGCGGTCTATCTGTCCGCGACCGCGCACCGCGAGATCGCGCTCATCCGGGCCAACAACGCGGCCGCCGCGATAGCCCTCGGCGCCAGTCTCATCGGCTATACGCTGCCGCTCTCGGTCGCGATCTACAATGCGCAATCGATCCTCGATTGCATCGTCTGGGGCCTCGTCGCCCTCATCGTGCAGATCCTGCTGTATTTCGTCGTGCGGCTGATCCTGCCGGACCTGTCGCGGCGCATCGAAGCCGGCGAGATCGCGGCCGCCATCCTGCTCGCTGCCATGTCCCTGGCGGGTGGCATCGTCAACGCGGCCTCGATGACCTATTGAGCCGGCGCCTGCGCATTTCCGCGGCGCGCCGGTTTCAAACGGTCAAGCTCGCTCCTAGATTAAACTCCATGCGGCGTCGTGCCGTGAGGGAGCGGGTCGTCGCAAGGCGGTCCATGCTGGGATGCCATCCAAGGCCGATACGCCGACGCCCGTGAAACCTCCGCGCGTGATGCGCTCGCAGACGGTCACCCTCGTCATGCTGGCGGGTGCCGGAGCCGCGGCCTTCGGGCTCGCCCATGTCGATCCGTCGCAGGACGAGGAAGACGTGCTCGTCTACGCGAACCCCGAGGCCTGCATCGCCGGCCGGGTCCGGACGGAGGCGGAGTGCCGGAGCGAGTACCTGACCGCCCGCGCGGCTTATCCCGAATCCGCACCGCGCTATGCCACGATGATCGATTGCGAGGCGCATCACGGTGCCTTGCACTGCCTGCCGGGCGCCAGCGTCGCGTCGAGCGCGACCGGTCGCTTCGTGCCGATGATGGCGGGTTATGTGATCGGCCGTCGCGATGACCAGGACCTCGATCCGCAGCCGCTCTACGATCACGCGCCCAAGGAACGCACCGCCAGCGGCGTCGGCACCGGAGGCGGATCGAGCGGCGGAGGCTATTGCACCGGCTGGGGCGGCCGGGTCACGACCTCGTCGGGAGGGGCGAGTTCGAGCGCAAGGGTCGCGTCTTCGGCCGTGCGCAGGGTCGCGTTCGGCGGCTTCGGCAGCACCGGACGCGGGTTCTCCTCGCATGGCGGGTCCGGCCACGGGAGCGGCGGCTGATGCGGCGCGTGGCCATCGGCGAGCGACCGGACTGGCGGGACACCGCCCGCCGGCACGGCTTCACCTTCCATACGCTCGACGGGGCGCCCTACTGGTCTGAGAGCCACGCCTATGCCTTCGGCCTCGACGAAATCGAGCGCGATCTCGAAGGGCCGAGCGGAGAGATCCAAGCGCTCTGCCTCGCCTTCGTCGCCGATGCCGTCGAGGACGAGCGGATCCTCGCCTCGCTGGACATTCCCGAACACGCCCGGGACGCGGTCCGCGCGAGCTGGAAGCGGGGAGATCCGTCGCTCTACGGCCGCCTCGACTTTTCTTATGGCGGGGACAAAGCCGGCCGGGCGAAGCTCCTCGAATACAATGCCGATACGCCGACAGCCTTGTACGAAACCGGTGTGTTCCAGTGGCTCTGGCTGGAAGAGGGGCTGCGCTCCGGCTCGCTGCCCGAGGGGTCCGACCAGTTCAACTCCGTCCACGAGAGGCTGATCGCCCGGTTCCGCACGTTGCGCGGCGATGGCACGATGGCCTTCACCGCCTATGCCGACGCGCCCGAAGACAGGGGCACGGTGGCCTATCTCGAGGATTGCGCGCGGCAGGCAGGGCTCGCGACGCGGTTCCTCGATCTCTCGGATATCGGGCGGGACGAGGCGGGCCGCTTCGTCGACCGCGTCGACGCGCCGATCCCGGCCCTGTTCAAGCTCTATCCCTGGGAATGGGCCTTCGCCGACGCCTTCGGTGACCGGCTCCACGAGACCACGACGCGGTTCCTCGAACCGCCCTGGAAGGCCATCCTGTCCAACAAGGGGCTACTGGCGCATCTTCATGCCCGCGAGCCGGGGCACCCGAACCTGCTGCCGGCCTATTTCGAGGACGATCCCCGGAAGGCCTCGCTCGGGACGTCCTTCGTCAAGAAGCCCCTCGTCTCGCGGGAGGGCGCGAACATCCTCGTGGTGCGCGACGGCACCGTGCTGGCGCAGGATCACGGCCCCTATGGCGGCGGCCGCCATATCCGCCAGGCCCTCGCCGAACTGCCGGATTTCGAGGGACGACGCCCCGTCATCGGTTCTTGGATCGTGGGGAACGAGCCGGTGGGTCTCTGCGTCCGGGAGAGTGCCGGCCCGATCACCGGCAACGGTGCCCTGTTCGTGCCGCACGTCATCGAGCCGGCCTGAGAGCGGCAACCCGTCGCTTTCAAATCGCCGGCATTGGCCTATCCTGGGCCGCGTGACCGAGATCCTGTTCTACCATCTCCAGCAGCAGCCCCTCGAAAAGGTGCTGCCGAATCTCGTCGAGCGTTCCCTGGAGCGCCAGTGGCGCGCGGCCATCCAGGCGTCCGGCGAGGAGCGGCTCCAGGCCCTCGACGACCATCTCTGGACCTACAGCGACGACAGCTTCCTGCCGCACGGCACCGACCGGGACCCGCAGGCCGCGACCCAGCCCGTGGTCCTGACCCTGCAGGGTCACAATCCCAACGGCGCCGCCATCCGCTTCCTGGTGGACGGTGCGCCGCTGCCGCCCGATGCCTCCGACTACCAGCGCATCTGCATCCTGTTCGACGGCAACGACCAGGATGCGCTGCTCGGCGCGCGCGCCCAGTGGAAACAGGCCAAGGAGGCGGGCCATACGATCGCCTACTGGCAGCAGGACGAATCCGGACGCTGGCAGAAGAAGGCGTGACCGGGACGCCCGTCCTCCTCATCACCGCAAAGGCAGATGCATGATCCGAGGCATGGTTCGAGGCTCGACCGTCCCTGAGCCGGCGGGGCAGGGACGGGCCGAGGGGCCGGGCTCGCTCTCCGTGCCCCGTCGGGTCGGGCGCCTCGCCCTCGCGATATCGGCCATCCTTCTCGTCGCTGTCCAACCGGCCATGGCGCAGGCGCCGCACGGCGGCGAGAAGCCTCCGGAACGGCGTTCCGCCGAGCAGCGCGGCCCGGAAGGGCGCAAGCTTCCGCCCGACGTCACCACCGAGCACAGCGTCACCCTGCCGGGCGGGCGCAATTTGCGCTTCACCGCCACCGCCGGCAGCCTGCCCCTGGTGGAGGAGGGCGGGAAGCTCCAGGCCGAGATCGCCTTCATCGCCTACCGCCTCGCCGATGCGGGCGATGCGAACCGGCCGGTCACCTTCGCGGTCAATGGCGGCCCCGGCGCCGCCTCGGCCTACCTCAACATCGGCGCGATCGGCCCGTGGCGCCTGCCCCTCGACGGCACCAGCATCAGCCCGTCCACCCAAGTGGGCCTCGTCCCGAACGACGGCACCTGGCTCGATTTCACCGACCTCGTCTTCCTCGATCCGGTGGGGACCGGCTACAGCCGCGCGGCCGATGGCGACGCCAAGCGCTACTGGAGCGTCGATGCCGACGCGTCGGTCCTGGCCTCGGCCATCGCCCGCTGGCTGCGGACGAACGACCGGATGGCGGCGCCGAAATTCTACGTCGGCGAGAGCTATGGCGGGTTCCGCGGGCCGTTGATCGCGGCGAAGCTTCAGGAGGAGATCGGCGTCGGCCTGTCGGGCATGGTCCTGCTGTCGCCGGTGCTCGATTTCGCCTGGCTGCAATCGCCGCGCACCACGCCCTGGGGCCACGTGACGAAGCTGCCCTCCTTCGCCGCCGCAGCCATCGAGCGGGCAGGCGGCACGCCGAGCCGCAAGGCCCTGGCGGAGACGGAAGTCTACGCCACCGGGGACTACCTCGCCGATCTCCTGAAGGGGCCGGCCGACCGGACCGCCATCGCCCGTCTCGGCGACAGGGTCGGCGCCATCACCGGCCTCGACCCCGCCTTCGTCCGGCGTCAGGCCGGACGCCTGAATTCCACCAGCGTCCAGCGCGAGATCGGCCAGGACGAGGGCCGCGTCGCCAGTGCCTACGATACCGGCATCACCGGCTGGGACCCGGACCCGGCCGCGACCTTCTCGGGTTTCGAGGACCCCCTCCTCACCGCCATGCAGGCGCCGCTGACAAGCGCCATGATCGAGCTCTACGGCACCAAGCTGAACTACCGCGTGCCGGATCTGCGCTACGAACTCCTCAACGGCTCGGTCAGCCGGGGATGGAGCTGGGGCGGCGGACGGATGGCGCCGGAATCCCTCGGTGCCCTGCGCGGCGCCATGGCCCTCGACGGCAACCTGCGCGTGCTCGTGGCCCACGGCTTCACCGATCTGGTGACGCCCTATTTCACCTCGAAGCTCCTGATCGACCAGCTGCCGGCCTTCGGCGACGGCAAGCGGATCGACCTCGCGGTGTATCCGGGCGGGCATATGTTCTATTCGCGGCCCGATTCGCGCGCGGCCTTTCACAAGGACGCGTCCGATCTCTATGCGGCTGCCCTGAAGGCGCGGTCCGGCCCTCCTTCCAAGGACGTGAAGTGATCGTCGTTTCGTCTCGACCCGCGGTGTCCGCCGGCATCGCCCTGCTCGCGCTCGCTGCCATGAGCGCCTGCACCACCAGCGAGCGCGAGCCGCCCGCACCTGCACCGGCGCCCGCCAGGGTCGCCGTCGCGCCGCCCGCCGCGCCGAGCGTGACCGGCCCGGTCCTCAACCCGGACGGGACCTGCAGCCAGGCCGCGCCGGGTTCCGCGGGCGCGATCGAGACCGGGATCGGCGAATGCGATCTCGTCCGGCTCAAGGGCAAGGCGCCCACGGACGTGCTGGTCGGTGAGGGGCGCTCGGGCCGCGAGGTCCAGGTGCTCTACAGCGAGCCCGGCGCGAAGGAGCTGTACTTCTTCGTCAACGGGCGCCTCGACCGGATCGTCAAATCCTGACCGGCCTGCCTCAATAGGCCGGCACCAGCCGGTCGTCCTTCAGGGGCGCGATCATCCGGAACCGGAGGCCCTCGGCCTCGTAGCCGATGGTGACCTCCGCGTCGCATTGCTGGGCGAGGACGCGCTGCAGCAGCGTCGATCCGAATCCGCGCCGCTCGGGCGGCGTGACCGCGGGACCGCCGCTCTCCGTCCAGTCGAGATCGAGGACCCGGCCTTCCCCCCGCTGATCGATGCTCCAGCGCACCCTGATCCGCCCGGACGGCACCGACAGCGCGCCGTGCTTGGCGGCGTTCGTGGTGAGTTCGTGGATCGCCATGCCGGTGGGCACGGCGAGATCCGCCGCCAGTTCGATCGCCGGCCCTTCGAGGGAGATCCGGCTGGCCGTCGCGTCGTTGTAGGGGCCGAGTTCGTTCTGGAGGAGGTCCCGCAGCGGCGCGGTCTGCCAGTAATCCTCGGTGAGCAGGTTGTGCGTCTTGCCCAGCGACACGATTCGGTCCGAGAACGAATGGTAGAAGGTGTTGACGTCGTTGGACGACCGCGCCGTGGCCCCGAGCAGGCCCTGGACGGTGGCGAGGGTGTTCTTGACCCGGTGGTGGAGCTCGCGGATCAGCAGGGCCTGCCGCTCGTGGGTCCGCTGCCGCTCCTCCAGATGCGCCTGGACCTCGCGCTGCCGGCGTCGTGCCCGCAGGGCGGAACGGACGGCATTGGTCAGCACCGCCGGGTGGAACGGCCGTTCCAGCACCGTCGCGTTGCCGAGGAGGTCGGTCAGCCGCACGTCCGGCTGGCCGCCGCGATAGCTGAGGAGGACGAAGGGAAAGTCCGACCAGGGCGGCTGCCTCTCGACCCATTGGGCGATCGCGCGGCGGTCCCAGCGCTGCAGCGCCTCCTCCGTCACCACTGCACAGGCGGCCCGGTCGAGATCGGCCACCAGGGCGTCGAGGGTCGGGACCGTCTCGGAGGCGATGCCGATTTCCTCGAGGATCGCCGCCGCCACCTTCGCGTCCCGCCCCGCCGGTGCGAGGATGAGGACGACCGGATCAGGATGCGGCATCGGATCCGCGCTGGTTCAGGGGCTTGCCGTCCGCCTTGGTCCGCTCGTCGAGCAGGTCGTCCCGGTGGCCGTCATAGGTCGGGACCCCGGTGAGCACGCCGCGGAAATTGTGCAGGGGTTCTCCCACCCGCAATCCGCCCGAATCGATCTTGAACTCGCGGATCGTGTCCTCGTGCGGCCCGGTCCGCTTCTTCAGGACGGACAAGGCCCGCCGCACCCGGCCGGCGGCCTCGAAGAACCGCAGCATCACCACGGTGTCGCTGACATAGGTCAGGTCGACCGGGGATTCCATCCGCCCCACCATGCCGTGCTGGGCGAGGATCAGGATCGTCACGATGCCCTGCTGGTTCAGGTAGGTGACCAGTTCGTGCATCTGGAGGACCAGGAACGGCTGCCCGGCCATGGCGCTCATGTAGCCGGTGAGGCTGTCGATCAGCACCAGCCGGGCGCCGTCATTCTCGACGGCATCGCGGATGCGGCCGGCGAAATCCCCGGCGGACACGTCGGCGGGGTCGATCTGTTCGATGCGCAGCAGACCGGCATCGAGGAACTCGGCGAGCGGCATCCCGACGCTGGCCGCTCGCTGCACGAAGATGCCGCGGGTCTCGTCGAAACTGATGACGACGCCGTGCTCGCCCCGCCGCAGCCCGGCGATGAGATAGCTCAGGGCGAGGGTGGATTTGCCGGCCCCCGACGGTCCTATCAAGAGGCTGGTGGTGCCCCGGTCGAGCCCGCCCCCGAGCACCTGGTCGAGTTCGGGCACGCCGCTCTCGACCGTGTCCTTGGCGAAGCTGCGGTGATGGTCGCTCGCCACGAGCCGCGGATGGACCCTGATCCCGCCCTTCTTGATGACGAAGTCGTGGTAGCCGCCCTGGTACTCGGTGCCGCGCATCTTGATCACGTGGAGGCGCCGGCGGGCGGCTCCGTAGGCCGGCGTCACCTGTTCCAGGCGGATCACCGCATGGCTGATCGAGTGCAGGTTGAGGTCGTCCTCCTCGGAGCTGAGATCGTCGAGCATCAGCACGGTGGCGTTGTTGAGGAGGAAATAGCTCTTCAGCGCGAGGACCTGGCGGCGATAGCGCAGGGATCCCTGCGACAGCAGCCGGATCTCCGACAGGCTGTCGAACACCACGCGGCTCGGCTTCACCCGCTCGATCTCGGCGAGCGCCATCCGCACGGTCTCGCCGAGCTCGAGGTCGGACGAGTGGACGAGGCTCTGCTGCAGCTCCGAATCGAGGCTGAGCTCCGGCGGCACGAGCTCGTAGATGTCGATTCCGTCGAG
The DNA here is from genome assembly GCF_022179405.1 of Methylobacterium marchantiae. Taxonomy (GTDB): domain Bacteria; phylum Pseudomonadota; class Alphaproteobacteria; order Rhizobiales; family Beijerinckiaceae; genus Methylobacterium; species Methylobacterium marchantiae. The sequence goes on along the minus strand of NZ_BPQT01000031.1, from coordinate 31,900 downwards.
AGACCAGCCATGGCGTTCGGCCACGGACAGCAGCTCCCGCTTGCTCTCGGACAGGGTGATGTACAGGCTGCGCTCGCCCTGCGCCTGCCCGTCGAGCAGAAATTGCAGGCCGAGCGTCGTCTTGCCGCCGCCGGGCCGCCCTTCGATGAGGTGGGCCCGATGGGCGGCGTATCCGCCGGACAGGATGTGATCGAGGCCCGGCACTCCCGTGGGGATCGGCCTGGCGTCGTGGGCGGGATTGACTGGCATCATCATGTCCGAGGGTACGGCATCGAGGCACAATAGGTTCCCGGGACAACTCCGTCGTCGGCAAATAGGCCACAATACGGGCGATTCCCGTTCGAGGAGCACGAGCCGGCGGACTTTGCAGATGCCGCGTCCCGCCTTATCAGACCGTGCCGCCTCGCTGCGGGGAGGCTCTCGACGCCGCCTCGCGCTCGACCAACCCACCCGACACGCCGGAGTTCGGATCCTAGATGCGCGAACCGAACGCGATCGACTTCTGGCGCGGCCTCGCCCTCGTGACGATCTACGTCAACCACATTCCGGGCAACACGTTCGAGCGCTACACCTATTCGCAATACGGCATCTCGGACGCGGCGGAGCTGTTCGTGTTCCTGGCCGGCTGGTCGATCGGAATCGCCACGCGGGGACGCGACGGCAAGCCCGAACCGCGCCTGAAGAGCGTGCTGCGGCTCCTGTCGCGCACGATCGAGGTCTACCGCGCCCAGATCACCACCATGGCGATCGCCCTGGCGATGATCGCCGGAACCGCGCTGCTCCTCGACAACCCGCTTCTGCTCGAATGGCACAATGCCGGCGGATTCTTCGCGGACCCGATCCAGACCACGGTCGGCTTCGTCCTGCTCACCCACCAGCTCGGCTTCTTCAACATCCTGCCGCTCTACGTCGTGCTGCTGGGCATCGCGCCGTTCTTCATCCTGGTCGCCCGCGTGAGCCGTCTCGCGGCGCTCGGCCTGTCCTTCTCGCTCTACGTCGCGAGCCTCGTCTTCGAATGGAACCTGCCGTCCTGGCCGGGCGAGGGGGACTGGTTCTTCGATCCGCTGTGCTGGCAGCTCCTGCTGGTGCTCGGCTTCGTGGGCCATGACTTCAACCGCGAATCCCCGACGCTCCGGCTGTGGTCGAGGCGGCTGATGCCGCTGGGCGTCGTCATCGTCGTGCTCGGGATCGTCCTGTCGGTGTTCGAGATCCGTCCCGACCCGCTCGCCGTCCCCGATCCGCGGCTGATCTTCACCTTCGAGAAGACCTATCTCACGCCCGCCCGGCTGATCCACTTCATCGGCGTGCTGCTGACATTTCAGGGCGTCTATGCGCTCATCTCGCCGCACATCGGCTTCGTGGTTAGATATTTGACAGGACTTGGTCGTAATTCACTGGCAGTCTTCTCCATCGGCTCGCTCCTGAGCCTCGCCGCCCAACTCGTGCGGTTCTCGACGGGAGGCGGCATCCTCGTTGATGTCGGTATCTTAGGATCGGGCTTGTTCGCTCTGGGCTTTACTGCATGGTTCGTCGAATGGCGCTCGCGCAAACCTCGACTCTCCTGATCTGCCTCGGCCTGACCTGTCTCGGGACGATCGGCGGATCGTCGCCGGCCGGGGCGGAAGGGGGCACGACCGTGATCTCGCCGCCCACCGCCGCCGCGCCAGCACCCGGCGGCGACGGGTCGGAGGCCGTCGATGTCAGCCTGTCGCCGGAATGCCGGGTCCCGGGCTCGAAGCTCTACACGCTGGCCCGCCTCGGCGCCGTGAAGGCCGCGCTGAAGGAGAAGAGGCCGGTGCGCGTGCTCGCCATCGGCTCCTCCTCGGCCGGCGCCGGCGCCTCGGCGACCTATCCGGTCAAGCTCGAGACGGCCCTGGAGCGCTCGCTTCCCAACGTCGATGTCGAGGTGGAGAGCCGGGGCATGCAGGGGGAGATCGCGTCCGGCGCGGCGGAGCGCCTGCGCAGCATGGTCGCGGAGGTGGAGCCCGACCTCGTGATCTGGCAGGTCGGCACCCACGACGCGCTGGCCCGCGTCGATGTCGATGCCTTCGCCAGCGCCCTCGACGAGACGGTGCAGTGGATCAAGTCCCACGACATCGACGTGGTGCTCGTCAATCCCGTCTACACGGCGTCGCTGGCCCAGGACGAGTATTACAACAGCATCGTCAGCAAGGTGCAGGAAGTGGCCCTGCGCGAGGGCGTGCCCCTGGTGCAGCGCTACGAGGCGATGCGCTACCTGTCGGGCCACAGCGACAAGGGCGAAGCCCACATGCTGGGGCGCCAGTTCCGCCTGAACGATCTCGGCCTGCGCTGCATGGCCGAGCACGTGACGCGGGCGATCACCCTGTCCCTGCTCCAGCCCGACCCGGCCGCCACGGGCACGGCGGGCGCGCCGTCGGTCATCGTCGCGCCCCCCAAGGACGTGGTGGTGAAGCCGCCGTCGCCGCCGCGGATCGGCACCGCACCGATTCAGGACCAGCCCTGAGAGACGACGGTTCGCTTAACCCGGACGCAACGGCCTTGACCTAAGGATCCGTGTTCAGGTCTGGGGGACGGAGTGGGCATAGCAACGGACGGGACGGAGGGCCGGACCCTCGGTGCGGCGCTCGTCCGCCTCAGGACGTTCCGTGCCGGTGCGGCGGGCGCGGCGCTCGACGTCTTCGCCATCCGCATCGCGGCGGCCGCCTTCGCCTACGTGGCCCAGGTTCTGATGGCCCGCCTGATGGGGCGGACCGAGTACGGAATCTTCGCCACGATCTGGGTCTGGATCGCCATCCTCGGCCATTCCTCGACCCTCGGATTCGCCCAGGGCGCCTGCCGCTTCCTGCCGGCCGATCAGGCGAGGGGGGACGTCGCGCAGGTCCGCGGGTTCCTCCTCGCGGGCGCCCTCGCCACCGGAACCTTCGCCTGCGCCGTGGCGCTCGTCGGCCTCGCGCTGGTCTGGATGCAGGGGAGCCTGCTCGCCGGGCCCTATGCCGGGCCTCTCCTCCTCGCCGCCCTCGTCCTGCCGCTCTTCACCCTCCAGGATTACTTGGAAGGCGTCGCCCGCAGCCAGAACTGGGCGGTCCTCGCCATCGCGCCGCCCTATCTCCTGCGCCAGGGCCTCATCATGGCGGCGATGGTGGGAGCGGTCGCCCTCGGGGCACCGGCGGAGGCCTGGGTCGCCGTCGCCTGCACCCTGGCCGCCACGGGGATCGCCCTGGCTATCCAGGCCGGCCTCCTCGTCCTGCGTCTTCGCGCGGTGCTGCCCCCGGTGACGCCGCGCTACCGCTGGCGGCTCTGGCTTCGGGCCTGCCTGCCCATCGGGGCGACGGAACTCGCCCATTCCGCCTTCAATATGATCGACGTGGTCATCCTGAGCGTCATGATGCCGCCGACGGCCGTCGGCCTCTACTTCGTCGCGACCCGCATCCAGCAATTCGTTCCCTTCGTGCAATTCGCCGCCTCGGCCGCGACTGCCCAGCGCTTCACCGCCGTCCATGCCGTCGGCGACGCCCCCGGCCTCACCCGCCTCGTCCGCATGCAGGCCCGCCTGACCTTCGCCGCCACGGCCGCCATCGGTCTCGCCGTTGTGGCGGCCGGGCCGCTCCTCCTCGGGATGTTCGGGCCGGAATTCCGCGACAGCCTCCCGCTCCTCACCGTGCTGGTCTCGGGCAGCGTCGCCGCGAGCCTGTTCGGGCCGGGCGAGGACCTGCTCACCATGATCGGCGGCGAGCGCCTCTGCGCCGCGATCACCCTGGCGATGCTGGCCCTCGCGTCCCTGCTCTGCGCTCTCCTGATCCCGGCATTCGGCGTGATGGGAGCGGCCATCGCGATGGCGCTCGCCAACGTCCTTCGCGGGGCCGGCATGGCGCTGGCCGCATGGACCGTGCACGGCATCGCGACCCCCGTCCTGCCGATCTCCGGCCGTCGCCATCCATGAGCGAAGGCATACGACGGCAAGAGGTCCCGCACCGGGAAGAGGACGCGCGCTCCGTCTCCATCGTCACGTATTCGGAGCTCGCCGCCGATCCCGCTTCCTGGGACGCGCTGATGGAGCGGGCGCTCACCACGCATCCGCATTACAGCCGCCACGTCATGGCCGCCCATCATGCCGCCGGCCTCGCCGATGCGGACCTCGCCTTCGTCTGCGTGCGGGGGAGAGGCGGCCTCGAAGCTCTGATGCCGTTCCGGTCGAGGCGGGACATCGCCGGTCTCGGATCGCGGGTGACGCACCCGTTCCTGTCGCCCTTCATCACGCAGACGAGCCCCCTCGTCGCCGAAGGGCCGGACTTGCCCGATGGGCGGGATTTGCCCGACAGGCTCGACCTGCTGGTGGCGGGCCTGCGGATCGCGTCCGGCGGGCGCCCCTGGCGCTGGCCGCTGCTTCCGACGGGGACGAGGCTCGGGCGCGGCCTGCTCGCGGCGATGGACCGGGCCGGCTGGGTGCACGGCGCCGCCGACCGTTTCGAACGGCCGATCGTCGAACGACGCAGCAGCCACTCCGTTTTCCTCGGCGAACATCCGCACCGCTCCCGGATGAAGGACCTGCGCCGTCGCCATCGGCGCCTGTCGAAGCGCGGTTCGCTCACCCTCGGCATCGCCACCGAGGGACCGGCCCTGGCCGATGCGGTGGCCGGGTTCCTGCGCCTCGAACGGGCGGGATGGAAGGGCAGGGCCGGGACCGCGCTCGCCTGCCTGCCGCAGCACGAGGCCTTCGCCCGGGCGCTGTTCGCCGATGGGAGCGGTCCGGTCGGGCTTCGGGCGGATACCCTGTCGCTGGACGGTCGCGCGCTCTCGATCAGCCTCGCCCTCCTGGCCGGCGAGACGGCCACGCTCTTGAAGACCACCTACGACGAGCGGGAGCGCGCCCATGCGCCGGGCCTCCTGCTGGAGGCCCTGATCATCGAGGAGATGCACGCCACCGGATTTGCCGGGCGGCTCGATTCCGCGACCCTGGCGGGCTCGGTCCTGGAGGACCTCTATCCGGACCGCGAGACGATCAGCGAGATCATCGCCGTCCCGGACGGAGCGTCGCGACCGATCTCCCTGGAGCGCCGCCTCCGCCTCGCGACGATGGAGCGAGAGGCGAAGACCCTGATCAAGCACCTGCTGGGCAGGCGCTGACGGACGGGCAAAGCCGTGCTACTGGGCCGGTCCGGCACGCCAGACAGGAAACCACCCGCATGCGTCGTCCGCTTCTCGCCCTCACCGGAGCCTTGTTGATCGCCATGACCGCTTCCGCATCCGCCGAGACCGTGACCACGCCCTCGGGCCTGCAATACCGCGACGAAGTCGTCGGCACCGGTCCTTCGCCGCAGACCGGCAAGAAGGTCAGCGTGCACTATACCGGCTGGCTCGACGATGGCGGCAAGCCGGGCAAGAAGTTCGATTCCTCGCGCGACCGCGGCCAGCCCTTCGGCTTCACCCTCGGCATCGGCCAGGTCATCGCCGGCTGGGACCAGGGCGTCGCCACGATGAAGGTCGGCGGCAAGCGCACGCTGATCATCCCGTCGGATCTCGGCTACGGCGCACGCGGCGCCGGCGGCCTCATCCCGCCGAACGCCACGCTCATCTTCGACGTCGAACTGCTCGGCGTGAACTGAACGGCGATTCCCGCTCGATGACCGGGGGAAGTATCCCTCACCTCCCGACCACCCCCTCATCCTGAGGCGCCGGAGCGGAGCGGAGGCCTCGAAGGAGGCCTCCAGTTTACGTCAGGTTCGTGGAAGCCTCCTTCGAGGCGGCTGTCGCCGCACCTCAGGATGAGGTCGTGGGGAGGATGTCGGGCGTCGGCCCATTTCGCCCTGATGGGTGCCCGGCGTCTGAAGCCGACGGCACTCCACGCGATCGCTCAGACCACCAATCCAAGCGCCGCGCGTGCCTCGGCGGGCGTCGCGACGGAGCGGCCGTGGCCGAGCACCCGCTCCACGGCGAGGCCGACGAGTTCGGCATTGCTCGCCGCCAGCCGGTCTTTCGTGATGCGGATATTGTCCTCCAGGCCGGTCCGCACCGCATCGGCGCCCCGCGCCAGCGCCCAATCCATCACCTCCGCCTGATGGCGGCCGATGCCGGCGGCGGTCCAGGTCGCGTCGGGCAGCACCTGCCTGAGTTCGCCCAGAAGCAGGTCGAGAAGGCGCTCGTCCGCCGGCAAGGCGTTCTTCACCCCCATCACGAACTGGACGTGGGGGCTGGCATCCATCAGCCCCTCATCGAGCAGGCGCTTCGCGCCATGCAGGTGCGAGAGGTCGAAGATCTCGATCTCCGGCCGCACGCCGTGTTCCCGCATCTGGCTCGCCAGATCGGTGACGAGGCTCGCCGGATTCTCGTAGACGATGGTGGGGAAGTTCACCGAGCCGGTGGAGAGCGAGGCCATGTCGGGCCGGTGGCGCAGCGACAGGCCGCGGCTCGCCGGATCGCGCCCGCGTCCTCCGGTGGAGAACTGCACGATCATGCCGGGGCAGTGCGGGCGGATTCCCTCCTGAACCGCCGCGAACCGCTCCGGGTCGGAGGAGGGCGTCTCGTCGTCGTTGCGCACATGGATATGCACGAGGGCGGCGCCGGCCTCGTAGGCCTGGTGCGTCGACTCGATCTGCTCGGCGACCGTGACCGGAAGGGCGGGATTGTCCGATTTGCGCGGCACGGAGCCGGTGATGGCGACGGCGACGACGACGGGTCTCATGATCCTGGTCCCGGATATCCGACGAGGGAGACCGGGAGATAAGGCATTCCGCCTGCGAGGCGAAGGGCTAGGCGCGCCGGCGGGGCGGCGTCGGTTCAGCCCTGGAACAGCAGGCTGGCGCTGGTTCCGGGGCCGCCCGGACGATAGATCAGGGCGGAGCGCAGGTTCGTGGCCATCGCCCTGACGATCCGCGAGCCGAGACCGGTGCCGCGCGGCTGGCCCTCGCCGGTCCAGCCGATGCCGTCATCCTCGACCGTGAGGCTCAGGCTGTCCGGTCCCTGCCGTCCCACCGCGACCCGGATCTCGCCCAGGATGTCCGGCGGATAGGCGTATTTGTAGGCGTTGGTCACGAGTTCGGTGACGACGACGCCGACCGAGACGGCCTTGTCGGTGGCGAGGCGGATGGGCTCGGCGATGAGCCGGATGGCGTGGTCGCGGCCCGCAGCCTTCATCGCCCCCTGCAATTCCTCCACGAGACTGGCGAGATAGGCGTCGAGCTCCACCGCCTCGACGTCGTCGGAGGTGTAGAGCCGGCGGTGGATACCGGCGATGGCCGAAATCCGCGCCTGCATCTCGCGCAGGGCCGCCTTGGCCGCCGGGTCGGAGACCGCGTTGGTCTGCATGTGCGTCAGCGCCGCCACCAGAGCGAGGGAGTTCGCGACCCGGTGATTGACCTCGCGCAGGAGCATCACCGCCCGGTCGCGGGCCTCGCGCATCTCGGCCTCGGCCCGCTCCTTGTCGCGCCTCAGGGCCTCCTGCCGAAGGGCCGTATCGACCGCCTCGCCCAGAAGCTCGCGGAACTGGCCCTGGAGATCCTTCCAGACGTAGTCGACGGCGCCGGCCTTCAGCGCAGCCACCGCGACGCGGCTGTCCTCCGAGCCCGTGACGTAGATCACCGGCGGCGCCGAGGGCATGGCGCGGATGGCGGGAAGTACGTCGAGCCCGGTCTGGCCCGGCATGTGATGGTCGAGCGCCACCAGATCGATGCCTCCCCGTTCGAGGCGCGCGAGCCCCTCGTCGGCATTGGCGGCGAGCTCCACCACGTAGCCGCGCGCCCGCAGGGCCTTCTGCACGAGGCGCCCGAGGCCGGGATCGTCGTCGACATAAAGGACGCGGCCGCGCTCCGGGGAGACGGGGGCGCTCATGAATCCGACGACGTCATGGGTTTCCGGGCATTCATGGGTTCTCGGGCATTCATGGGTTCTCTGGAACTTGCATCACCGAGAAGAACAGGCCGAGCTGGCGAATGGCGTTCGCGAAACCCTCGTAGTTCACCGGTTTGGTGATGTAGACGTTGGCGCCGAGATCGTAGCAGCGCTGGACCTCGCGGCTGTCATCCGTGGTGGTGAGGACGACCACCGGCGAGCGCCGCGTATGCGGGTTGGCCTTCACCTTCTCGAGGATGTCGATGCCGGTCATGTCCGGCAGGTTGAGATCGAGCAGGATCAGGAGGGGGCGCTTGGCGCTGGCCTCCCCCGACCCGTCCGGCCCCATCAGGTAGGCGAGCGCGGAGGTGCCGTCCCGGAACGGGATGATGTCGTTGTTGACGCCGGCTCGGCGGATGTTGCGCTCGATCAGACGGGCATGGCCCTCGTCGTCCTCGATCATCACGATACTGACGGATTGCACGTTCGGGACAGGCCTCATTCCGCGGCGAGGGGCGTCGCGTCGGCGCCCGTCCTCGTAGCTGTAGCGCTCTCGCGGGGCAGCGTCACGCTGAAGGTGGTGCCGTCCCCGAGCCTCGACGTCATGTCGATCCGTCCGCCGAGGGAGCGGACCAGGGCCTTCACATGGGCGAGGCCGATTCCCTCGCCGGGCCGGTCCTGCTTTCCGGAGCGGCGGAACAGCTCGAAGACGCGGGCATGGTCGCGCTCGGCGATGCCCCGGCCGTTATCGGCGACGTCGATGCGGATGCGCGCGCCGACCGCCGTCGCCGTGACCGTGATCCGGCCCGGCCGCGCGGGATCGAGATACTTCACCGCATTGTCGAGGAGGTTGCCGAAGATCTGTTCGACGGCCAGTCGGTCGGCGGTGATCCGGGGGAAGTCGGAGGCGACGATCACCTCGGCGCCGGCGGCCTCGGTCTGGTGGCGCTGGGCATCGGCGAGGCGCTGGAGCAGCGCCTTCAGGTCGAGTGCTTCGGGTTGGAAGCTGCGCCGTCCCTCGCGTGAGAGCTTCAGGATCGCCGCGATCAGGCCTTCCATGCGGGTGACGGCGGCGCTGATGAAGCCGAGCGCCTCGCCGAGATCGGCGTCGATGCCCTCCGCCTGCGGATGGCCCTGGAGGGCCGCGCGGATATCCTCGCGCGTCGCGTCGAGCTCGCTCGTGAAGCCCATCACGTTGACGAGGGGGGCGCGCAGGTCGTGGCTCACGATATAGGCGTAGCGCTGGATCTCCTCGTTCGATTCCCGGAGTTCCGCCTCGGCCTCCCGCTGCTCGGTGATGTCGGTATGGACGCCGACCCATTCGCGGATGGCGCCGTCGGGGGCCAGCACCGGGACGGCGCGGATGGCGTAATGCCGCCATGTCCCGTCCCGCGAGCGCACCCGGTGCTCGTGGACGAAGGTGCGCTTTTCCCGCACCGTCTCGTTCCAGGCCGCGATGGAGGACGGGGAATCGTCCGGATGCACGGCGTTCGCCCATCCGAAGCCCTGGTACTCCTCGCGCGACTGGCCGGTGATGGCCGACCAGCCCGGCTGCTCGCCGACCATCCGGCCCTCGGCATCGTTGGTCCAGAGCACGCCGCGCACGGCCTGGACGGCGGCGCGGAACCGCGCCTCGCTGGCGCTCAGGTCGCGCTGCACGCGCTGCTGGTCGATGGACGAGGCGAGCAGGGCGAGGAACAGGATCAGGAAGGTCGCGCCGCCGACGACGAGGGCGAGGTTCTGCTGGCCCGGCGCGAGGGCGGAGACATGGGCGGCATGCGCACCGGCCTCCTCGGCGGTGAAGGTGGCGGCGGCCATGCCGGTATAGTGCATCCCGGCCACGGCGAAGCCCATGACGAAGGCGGCCGCGATCTTCTGCCAGACCTCGTTCCGGCGGAAGGTCAGCCAGAGCGCGGCCGTGGCAGCGGTCACGGCGATGAGGACCGACACGGCGACCACCGGGATGCTGTAGGCGAGGTTGCCGGGCACCCTGAGCGCGGCCATGCCGGTGTAATGCATGCCGGCGATGCCGATCCCCATGAGCGGTCCGCTCACCAGGATGTCGCGCGTCCCGGCCACTGTCCGGCTGACCCAGGCGAAGGCGCCACCGGTGGCGCCGACGGCGATGAGGAGCGAAAGCAGGGTGAGGCCGGTATCGTAGGCGGCCGGCATTCCCATCTCGAAGGCGAGCATGCCGACGAAATGCATCGACCAGATGCCGCCGCCCATCGCCAGGGCCGCCGCGCCGATCCAGGGGATGCGGCGCCCGGGCTCCGCGTCGCGAACGCGCGATCCGAGATCCAGCGCGGTGTAGGAGGCGATGACGGCGATGGCGACGGACAGCGCGACGAGCGCGGGATTGTAGCCGGTATGGACCATCGTAAAACCGCTCTCGGGTGATCCGGGCAGGCGCGGCTTGCCCGAGTCCTCTCCCTATCCGGTCGCCGGCGGTGCCACCACTCCCCTCCGGCCGTGCCGTCACCTGTCCCGCCGGAAACCGGGCGGTCAGGCAATGCCGAGCGCCCGGATCAGGATCAGGCTGATGGCGAGGAGGACGGCGAGGGAGCCGGTGACGGCGAGGGTCACCCTGCCGCCCATGCGCGCCAGGACACGCACGTCGACGCCGAGGCCGAGGGCGGTCATGGACATGATCGTCAGGAAGCCGGCCAGTTGCTTCACCGGCCCGGAGGCGGCTTCGGGAATGAGGCCGAGGGAGCGCAGGGTGGCGAGGCCGAGGAACCCGAGGATGAACCAGGGCACCAGTCTGGCGAAGCCGAGTTTTCGCCGCTCGGTCTTCCGTGCCCCGGCCTCCGCGGGCAGGCGATGCGCGATGAGCGAGAACGCCACCACCACGGGCCCGAGCATCAGCACGCGCACGAGCTTGACCAGCGTTCCGACCTGGGTGCTGAGCAGCCCCACCGGCACGGTCGCGGCGAGAACCTGTGGCACGGCATAGACCGTGAGGCCGGCGAGCACCCCGTACTGGTGGTCGGACAGCCCGGCGAGGGGGATGAACAGGGGCAATCCCAGCACCATCAGCACGCCGAGCACGGCGGTGAAGGCGATGGAGCCGGCGACGTCCTTGCTGTCGGCCCCGATCACCGGCGCCACGGCGGCGATGGCCGAGTTGCCGCAGATGGCGTTGCCGCAGGCGACCAGGATCGCCATCCGCGCCGGCAGGCCGAGGCCGCGGCAGATCGCGTAGCTCGCCGCGATGGCGAGGATGACGGTGCCGACGATGCCGGTGAGCAGGGCCGGCCCAGAGGCGACGATGGCGCCGAGGCTGATCGAGGCGCCGAGCAGCGTCACCGCGATCTCCAGCACCTGCTTGGCGCTGAAGGCGATCCCGGCCCGGAAGCGCTCGCCCGGCACCCAGGCGGTGCGGATCGCGATTCCGAACAGGATCGCGATGACGAGGGCCTCGATATAGGGATGCCCGGTGGCTCGCTCCTCCCAGACCTGGACCGCCATGGCGATGGCCGTGACGCCGAGGCAGAGGGCGATGCCCGGCAGGAGGGAGGAGGCCCCGTTCCCGGTCGTCGCGCCCGCCGCAGCGGCGGGGTTGGGAGATGCCTTCACGCTCGCTCTGCCCGCTCGGACGCACCCGCGAGGGCCCCCGGAAAGAAACTTCTGCCTAGCTTCACGGAAAGAGAAAACCCCTCTCCATAACGGCCCAAGTTCAAAAGACGCATCCATTGATCGAAGGCAAGCAAAACACGATCTTCACCCGCATGAGCACGCGTTCCGACCTCCGCGCCACGAGTCTCCGCGCCACGAGCTTCGATCCGTATGGCGAGCCGGTCTGCGACGACCGCTCGGTCGCCATGGTGCAGGGCGACCGGCGGGCGCGCAATGCGGCCATCGCGGTGTTCTGGACCCTGGCGCTGACGCTGATCGCCGGCCGGGTCTATTTCAGCGATCAGAGCGTCGGTCAGACCATCATTCTCGCTCAGGCGCAGATCGCTTCCCTCGTCGGGGCGATCCGCTGACGCGGTGCCGGTTGCGGCCGGTCAGTATGCGGCGGCGAGATAGGCGGCGATCGCCTTGGCATCCGCCTCCTCGATCGGGGCGTGGAACACCGACACCATCTTCGTGACTTCCCCGGTCCAGAACGCGGCGCCTTTGCCCGGCGGCTGGGTGAGGATGTAATCCACCGAATGGCAGACCATGCAGTTGGTTTGCGCGGCCTCGAACCCTGCCTCGTGGCCCTTCGCCGGGCGCAATTGGGCGGTGGGTTCCGGGATGTCGTAGCTGCGCGGCTCGGCCTGGGCGCCTCCGGCGGCGAGCAGGGCGATCCCTCCGCACGCGGCGGCGATACGATGCTTGGTCATGCCGTGCTCCCTCAGACAGCCTGGATGCGCGTGGTCTCGACGACGTTCCGCATGTAGCCCGCCGGGTTCCAGCGCGGCTCCATCGGCTGCGTCGCGCCGTCCGTCGCCGTCGCCTGCACGCGGACCACGTGCGGTCCCGCCGGCAGATCGGCCTCGAAGGTCCAGGGCCGGAAGGAATAGCGGCCGAGATCCTGGCCGAGCTTGGCCGACGCCCATGTCCGGCCGTCGTCCAGGGAGACGGCCACGTCCTGGATCCCCGACCCGCCGTCGAAGGCGATGCCGCGCAAGCCCATCTTGCCGGCCGCGACCGTGGCGCCATCCGCCAGGCTCGTGACGAAGGAGCGGACCGGAAGCCGGTTGATCGGCACGGTCTTGGCCGAGGCCGTTCCCGGCTCGACGCAGGCGCACGCGTTTTCGGGGATGCGGTAGGCCTTCTGCATCCAGAACCCGTCGAAGGGCTTGTCCAGCACCGTGATCGCGCTGAGATGCTTGATCCAGTAGGTGCCGTAATAGCCGGGAACGACGAGCTTCAAGGGGTAGCCGTTGAGCCAGGGCAGGTCTTCCCCGTTCATCGCCCAGGCCAGCATCACCTCGCCGTCGCGGGCATGGTCGATGTCGAGCGCCTTGGCGTAACGCGGCGTCTCGGGCAGGACCGGCCCGTCGAGGCCGGTGAAGGCGACCTGGACCGCCCCCGGCTTCACACCGGCCTTGTCGAGCACGGCCTTCAGGGGGATTCCGGTCCAGCGGGCATTGCCCATCGCGCCGTTCCCGAGTTGGCCGCCGGCCACGCGCGGGACGAGGAAGCCGCGCGAATTGCCCGAGCACTGGTTCACCGCCACGAGATCGACGGTCGGAAGGCTCTTCAGCTCGGCGAGGGAGAGCGAGACCGCCCCATCCACATGGCCCTTCACCTCCAGCCGGAACAGGTCCGGGTCGATGGAGGTGGGGATGTCGGCGAGATGGTAGCGCACGAAGAACGCATCGTTCGGCGTGAGCACGCTCTCATCGAAGATGGAGAACGGCGTCTCGAGCTGGGGCGGCCGCGCCGTCGTCAGCATCAGCGGACGCTTACCGGGATAGGCCACCAGCGGCCTCTCGCCATTGGCGAAGGGCAGCGTCGCGACCTCGCCGGCCAGGGCATTCAGGGACGGCAGCGCGAGGCCTCCGGCCGCCACGGCGCCTCTCAGGAAATCCCGCCGGCCGAGTTCGAACATCGCGTCCCCCATCGTGACCGCGACCACGCGGACCGCCCCGGCCGGTGGATCGCACCACGTTTGATCCCATCATGCGGGAGAAGCTCGAAACGAACGAGGAAAACCTTCGGACACCGTTACGGAACCGGCAGCGAGCGGGACGCTGAGCCGCGCCGGAGCATCCGTCCGGTCCAGGGTCCATCGACGAAAAAGGGCCGTCCTCCATGGGGAGAACGGCCCGTGTCTAATTCCCCGCCGTCACCAGCGGGGGTGGGAGGTCGATCCGCTCGACCCGTCACGAACAGCCGGTGGTGCCGCCGCAGGTGTCGCATTTCAGGCAGGTTCCGTTGCGCACGAGGGTGAAGTTCGCGCATTCCGGGCAGGCTTCGCCGACATAGCCCTTCATCTTGGCCTCGGCCCGGCGATCCGAGACGGTGCGTTCCGCTTTGGCGAAGGGCAGCGCGGTGACGAGGGCTTCGGCATGGCCGGCGGTGGCCGGCTCGGCCTTCAGCGCCGTCGCGCCCCGCACGGCGTGGACCGCACCTCCAGCGGGCGCCGACGCCCCGGCATGGCCGGAGCCGATGCCGACCGTGCCGCCGGCCGGGCCGCCCTGGATCAGGGTGAGCCGGTCGGCCGAGCCGCGCAGCAGGCCGCGCGAGACGATGCTGGAGGCCACGGGATCGGGCCTGTCGCCGCTGCGGCTGCCTTCGCCCTCGCCCTTGCCCATCACGGTGTTGCCGATCTCGGACGGATCGACATGGGCGAGGTCCATGCGGCCGAGATAGGAGATCGCCAGTTCGCGGAACACGTAGTCGAGGATCGAGGTGGCGTTCTTGATCGCGTCGTTGCCCTGGACGAAACCGGCCGGCTCGAACCGGGTGAAGGTGAAGGCGTCGACATATTCCTCCATCGGCACGCCGTATTGCAGGCCGATCGAGATCGCGATGGCGAAGTTGTTCATCAGCGAGCGGAAGGCGGCGCCTTCCTTGTGCATGTCGATGAAGATCTCGCCGATGCGGCCGTCCTCGTATTCGCCGGTGCGCAGGTAGACCTTGTGGCCGCCGACCACCGCCTTCTGGGTGTAGCCCTTGCGCCGGTCGGGCAGCTTCTCGCGCGAGCGGATGCGCTCGACCCGCTCGATCACCCGCTCCACCACCTTCTCGGCGAGCTGGGCGGCCTTGGCCGACGAGGGCTGGGCGACCAGGGCCTCGATCACGTCGTCGACATCGTCCTCCTCGTCGGCGATGAGGGCCGAGTTCAGGGGCTGCGACAGCTTGGAGCCGTCGCGGTAGAGGGCGTTCGCCTTGAGGGCGAGGGTCCAGGACAGCTTGTAGGCGTTCTTGCAATCCTCGACGGTGGCGTCGTTGGGCATGTTGATGGTCTTGGAGATGGCGCCCGAGATGAAGGGCTGCGCCGCCGCCATCATGCGGATGTGGCTCTCCACCGAGAGGTAGCGCTTGCCGATGCGACCGCACGGATTGGCGCAGTCGAACACCGCGTAATGCTCCTGCTTGAGGAACGGTGCGCCCTCCAGGGTCATCGCGCCGCAGATATGGGTATTGGCGGCCTCGATGTCCTTCTTCGAGAAGCCGAGGAAGGGCAGGATCTCGAAGGTCGGGTCGGCGAGCTTCTCGGCCGGCACCTTGAGCACGTCTTTCAGGAAGTCGTCGCCCAGCGTCCAGCGGTTGAACACGAACTTGATGTCGAAGGCCGATTTCAGGCCGGCCTCGATGGCCGAGATCTTGTCGTCGGTGAAGCCCTTGGCGCGCAGGGTTCCCGCATTGATCGCCGGCGACTGGCCCATGGAGCCGTGGCCGACGGCGTAGGCCTCGATCTCGGCGATGTCGGATTCGCGGTAGCCGAGGGAGCGCAGGGCGTCGGGCACCGCACGGTTGATGATCTTGAAGTAGCCGCCGCCGGCGAGCTTCTTGAACTTCACCAGGGCGAAGTCGGGCTCGATGCCGGTCGTGTCGCAATCCATCACCAGGCCGATCGTGCCGGTGGGCGCGATGACGGTGGCCTGGGCGTTGCGGTAGCCGTGCTCCTCGCCGAGCGAGAGGGCGCGGTCCCACGCCACCCTGGCGCGTTCGGCGAGATCCGCCTGCGGGATGTTGGCGATGTCAAGGGGGACGGGAGCGATCGAGAGGAACTCGTAGCCCTGAGCCTCGCCATGCGCCGCGCGGCGATGGTTGCGGATGACCTTGAGCATGGCGTCCGCATTCTCGTCGTAGCCCGGGAAGGGTCCGAGCTCCGCCGCCATCTCGGCGGAGGTGGCATAGGCGACGCCGGTCATGATCGCCGTGAGGGCACCGGCGAGCGCCCGGCCCTTATGCGAATCGTAGGGCAGGCCCATGCTCATCAGCAGGCCGCCGATATTGGCGTAGCCGAGGCCCAGCGTACGATACTTGTAGGAGAGCTCGGCGATCTCCTTCGAGGGGAACTGCGCCATCATCACCGAGATCTCGAGGACCACGGTCCAGAGCCGGTTGAGATGCTCGAAGGCGGCGACGTCGAACTCACCGCTGGCGCGGTCGTACATCGTCAGCAGGTTGGCGGAGGCGAGGTTACAGGCCGTGTCGTCGAGGAACATGTACTCGGAGCACGGGTTCGACGCGCGGATTTTTCCAGCGGTCGGGCAGGTGTGCCAGTCGTTCATGGTGGTGTTGAAGTGCAGGCCGGGATCGGCCGACGCCCAGGCGGCCTCTCCGATCTTGTCCCAGAGCTCGCGGGCCTTGAGGGTCTTCACCGACTTGCCGGTGGTGCGGGCGGTCAGGTTCCAATCCGCATCCGCCTCGACGGCGCGCAGGAAGTCGTCCGTGAGGGAGACGGAGTTGTTCGAGTTCTGGCCGGCCACCGTGAGATAGGCCTCGGAATCCCAGTCGGTGTCGTAGACCGGGAAATCGATCTTGGTGAAGCCCTGGCGGGCGAACTGGATGACGCGCTTGGTGTAGCCGTCCGGCACCATCTCCTTGCGGGCGGCCTTCACCGCCTTCTTCAGGGCGGGGTTGCGCTCGACGTCGAAACAGGCGTCGCCCTCGGCCTCGCACTGGGTGCAGGCCTTCATCACCGCCTGGAGGTGCTTGGAGACGATCTTGGAACCGGTGACGAGAGCGGCGACCTTCTGCTCCTCCTTCACCTTCCAGTCGATATACTGCTCGATATCCGGGTGATCGATGTCGACGATGACCATCTTGGCCGCGCGCCGGGTGGTGCCGCCCGACTTGATCGCGCCCGCCGCCCGGTCGCCGATCTTGAGGAACGACATCAGGCCCGAGGATTTGCCGCCGCCGCCGAGCTTCTCGTTCTCACCGCGCAGCATCGAGAAGTTGGAGCCGGTGCCCGAGCCGTACTTGAACAGGCGCGCCTCGCGGACCCACAGGTCCATGATGCCGCCCTCGTTGACGAGGTCGTCCTGCACGCCCTGGATGAAGCAGGCATGCGGCTGCGGGTGCTCGTAGGACGAGGCTGACTTCGTGAGCTCGCCGGTGCGGTAATCGACGTAGTGGTGGCCCTGGGCGGGGCCGTCGATGCCGTAGGCCCAGTGCAGGCCGGTATTGAACCATTGCGGCGAATTCGGTGCCACCATCTGGCGGGCGAGCATGAAGCGCAGCTCGTCGAGGAACGCGGAGGCGTCCTCTTCCGACGAGAAATAGCCGCCCTTCCAGCCCCAATAGGTCCAGCAGCCGGCGAGACGGTCGAACACCTGGGTGGACGAGGTCTCGGAGCCGGTGCGCTCGGCCTCGGGCAGGTCGGCGAGGGCGGCCTCGTCGGCCACCGAGCGCCACAGGAAGGAGGGAACGTCGTTCTCTTCCACGCGCTTCAGGCGGGCGGGGACGCCGGCCTTGCGGAAATACTTCTGGGCCAGCACGTCGCTGGCGACCTGGCTCCAGCTCTCGGGCACGGAGATGCCGTCGAGGCGGAACACGATCGATCCGTCCGGGTTGCGGATCTCGCTCAGCGCCTTGCGGAAGGCGATGGTGGCGTAGGGGGATTGCCCGGCCGTGGTGTGGCGCCGCTCGAACCGCATGAACCCTGTATCCCTTGTCGAAGAGTCGACGATGCCGCCGCGCCCTGCGCAGCCGCTGGTGTAGTCAAGTCTGAAGAAGGCAAGCGACCGCGAGCGTTCGCGATACGCCGTCCGAAGGCCGAGAAAGGCTGTGGGCCGCCGTACCGACACAACTGCTTCGGCGACCCTCGCAAACTATCGCGGCCATGGCCTTCACGTCAACAACTTGTGTGTGCCGGCTACGTTCCTAGCTAGATGTTGTGGTGGGTTCGTAATTCCTGTGGATATCGCGGCGGCGCCGATAAGTGCTCTTTTCGCCTGAAGGATTCGCCGGCGAAAAATTTTGCATTCACAGGCCGTGAGCCGCCGGGGCAGCCTGAACTTTTGGTTAAGGCGCCCTCCCTGTGGGATTCCGGCCGCACCCGCGTGCCGGCCGCCGGTGCCGATATCGTCGGCGCGCGACGCGCTTGCGCTGGACTTCGCCCTGGCCCCTCACCATAGTCCCGGCCGAGGAAGGACGGGCGGTCGCGCCGGTCCGGTTCAGGCGAGTGCGATGGCTCTCAAGGACACGCTTCTGCGAATCTTCACGTGGTGGAACGGGCAGACCATGTCGCTCGCCGTGATGACGGCACGGCACGGGCAGTTCGTCGGCACGGACGATTTCGGAAACACCTATTACAAGGCGCTCGGACCGCTGATCGACCGCTCGGTCGGCCCGGAGCGGCGCTGGGTCGTCTATAACGGCTATGCCGACGCCTCGAAGGTCCCGCCCGGCTGGCGCGGCTGGCTCTGCCACAACGGCGACGTGCCCCCGAGCGAGGAGACCTACACGCCCCGCGACTGGCAGAAGCCGCATGTGGAGAACCTCACCGGCACCAGCGCCGCCTATCGCCCGAAGGGCTCGCAGCTCAACCCCCGCGCCAAGCCGGCGACCGGCGGCGATTACGTGGCCTGGAGCCCGGAATCCTAGCGTTCAGGCGTAGCGATAGGGTTGCGGCCACAGGTATCTGATGATTCCTCCGATCAAGGGCCACGAACGGAAGCCAAGCGGAGCATGCATCTGCAGGCTGTAGACGTCAGCGTTTCTGCGAATCACGCGGAACGGAAGGGCTTCGTCTACTGCAGTCAGCGTTTTCAAGACCTGCCGGACGAAGCAGGGCTCAAGACTAGTCATAGCAACGATTTCATCCTTCGTAGCTCCAGCATACATTGGACTCACGAGACAGGCTAGAATCAACCGCACATCATCGACTGTACGACCCGGCTGCTTCGCAAGGACTGGAGCGATCAGGTCGACGGGAAGATCCCAGCCCACGATCTGGTTGCGGCGGACAAGATCGGAGAGGATCGTGAGCTCGATGAAGTTCAGGAGCCTGCGACGGCTGATCCGGTAGAGGCCAGAAGCCGCCCAACGAATTTCGCTTTTTTGGACTTGCGCCGCGATGAATGGGCGATGGATGGCGTCGAGGCGCCCGGCAATTCGCTTGGATAGGGTTCGAAAGGCGCTACCGGACATCTTGGGCCAGGGCGGGAGCCCGACTTCCACGGCGGCGTTGCCACAGAGCGGTAGGATCATGGCCTCTTCTGCGCCTTTGCCATACGGGTCGGAGCGGGAAGAGAGGGCCTGGCAGACCGCTCCATCAGAGCCCATCAGGACGCTGCTGCTCGCAGGCAGTCCGAAGACGGATGCAAGGAACCGCTGACAATTCCGTCGCCCGAGTTGATAGTCGTGCGCGCGAAACGCTTCGTCGAGAAACCCGCCGAATCCTCCGAGCAGGCCGCAGGCGATAGGATATCGCTCGATCGGACCATTCTGGAGCGATCGAATTGGCGAGATCATGAACCGGGAGCGGTCGTTGGGATTCACCGCAGGCCCAAGTTCCGATGGCCGAAACCGAGCCTGATCGATCAGGGCCGGAAACAGGGCGCGGAAGATCGAGACGATCTCCAGGGCGGGGTACCCTTCGGGCGGAAATGCGGGTGGTTCGGGAAACGGCGCCACCATGATCACGGCTCGATCGGCGTCCTCCCCAGTTTTGCATGTTTCGCCAGGATTCCACAGGGCGTGCTCGACGAAGTCGAACGGCGAGTTGTTGACGACGCCACCATCGACGGCGACGAAATTATACTTTCCAGTCAGATCGACCGACGAGGGGAAAGCGGCATTGATGCCGGTGTTCGTCAAGCGGTAGGGATACTGCCGCTTTTCATATTGCTCGAACGGGGTGGAGACTGTGCGGGGAGCCAAGCCGCCGGGAAAAGCGGCCGAGGCTATGGCGGCGTTGCCGTAGGACCGCCACTCCTCCGATATGTCCCCCTGACCCGGGCCGGGCAACGTAGCTGCATCCAGCCTGAGCGACTTGTCCGCCGCGAGCCAGAGCCCGTCCGTCTTTGGCCAAACCGCTGTACCGACGCCGCCAATTGCAAAATGGAGGCGGTCACCGTGGGTCTGCATGCCATAAGAACCTTGACCGAACGCGACGTCGAATGGAATTCCCCGCAGGTTCGTTACGGTCACGATGAGGTTGAGCGTGTCGGCGAGGTAGGGAAACGGCCCTGGCTGTGCTGCCGGCCCCGACTCGGGATGTAGCAGTCCCGCCCTCTCGATCTCGTCGAGCAGCGTAGCGTTGAGAACGGAGCGCAAAAGGAGAGGCTTGGCGCCCTTCGTCGGCGTCAGCACCTTGCCGTCCGGCCCACACGGCGCGACATCGTCCTTGCCTAAGAGGTCCTTGCGCTTACTCCCGGCTGCGGCGACCATGCAGGGCCGGGTCACCCAGGTCTCGTACAGAGTTGGCAGGACGCATCGGATGCTCTGAAACGGAGTGTTCGCGGTACCCTGAAGTACCGCCGTCTCCTCATCGGATAAGGTAACGGGGCGAAGCCCGCGGGCAAGCGCAACGATGCCCAGGGCTCCCGTGATCGCCCCAGCCGAGGCACCAGCCATCGTGCGAATACAGACTCGATGCTGCGGAACATCGTCTTTCCGCGAGTCTTCCCAAGCCTGAAGCGCCTGAAACAGAAAATCGACGACACCGGCGGTGTAAGAACCCGCTGAAATAGCGCCGGCCAAGGCCAGACCGATCTCAAAATCGGGTCTCTGATGTAGTGGGGCGCTATCGATCTCGACTGCCATTGTTGCCCCCCGCATGATTCGCTGATCGCTCTTCAACGCAGGATCAACCGGCAAAGGATACTAATCAATCTGTAGTTAGGTGAATCTGTCCTGTCCAAACACGTCGGAGGCAGAGATTCTGGGACGCGTGACCGTGTCTCGTCTGCGTCTCGCGATGCCCTTTTTCCAACATCGTTCCCCTGTCTAAAGCCGGATGACATCGGCGCAGGCATGGCCTACCGGGTCTCGATCGTCTTTCCGCAACGGGTTCGCTGACTTCATGACCGCTGCACGTCGCGCCAGAATCGCTCTTCACGTCACCTTCGCCATGGCGTGTGCATGTGTGGGCGCCGCTGCCGTCCCAGGCCAGGCCCTCGCCGACAAGATCAAGAACCCGACCGCGGTGTTCTCCGGCCTCGACAAGATCACCGGCCGGATCGTGTCGTTCGAGGTCGCCGTCGACGAGACGGTGCAGTTCGGCGCCCTGCAATTGACCCCGCGCGTCTGCTACAGCCGGCCTCCCACCGAGAGCCCGAAGACCACGGCCTTCCTCGAGGTCGACGAGGTGACCCTCGACAACAAGTACCGCCGAATCTTCACGGGCTGGATGTTCGCGGCGAGTCCCGGCCTGCACGCCATCGAGCATCCGATCTACGACGTGTGGCTCGTGGATTGTAAGGGCGGCAACGACATCATCGCCGAGGCGCGCGAGCAGGAAGACGTGCCGGCCATGGCCTCGAAGCCGGAGAAGACCCGGCGCCCGAAGAACACCGACCCGACGCGCACGGCCCAGCAGGTCAACCCGAACGGGCAGGTCGATGTCGAGGCGCCGCGCGGCGTGCCGGTCCAGCCCAAGCAGAAGCCGTCGCGAAAGTTCTTCCCGACCAACGAGGGCCCGGCGCCCGCACCGCCGCCGCCGGCCCAGCCGCAATCGATCTTCGATTCCATCTTCCGGTAGGATCGGCCGGCAACAGGAGAGCGCGCCATGCCCGACAGCGTCACCATCCTCGCCTTCGCCGGCGTCTCCCTCGGGATGGTGCTGACGCCGGGGCCCAACATGGCCTACCTCGTCTCCCGCGCCATCTGCCAGGGCCGCGCCGCAGCCCTGGTCTCCCTCGGCGGGGTCGCCCTGGGCTTCGTGTTCTACATGCTGTGCGCCGCTCTCGGCATCACCGCCCTGGTCCTGGCGATCCCCTATGCCTACGACGCCCTGCGGCTGACCGGCGCGCTCTATCTCGGATATCTCGCCTGGCAGGCGCTAAAGCCCGGCGGCCGCTCGCCCTTCGAGGTGCGTGCGCTCGCGCCCGACGGCAAGGCGAAGCTGTTCGCGATGGGGTTCCTCACCAACCTCCTCAACCCGAAGATCGCGATGCTTTACCTCGCGCTGCTGCCGCAATTCGTGGCGCCCGAGGGCGGCGGCATTCTCGGTCAGACCCTGCTGCTCGGCTCGGTCCAGATCGTCGTCAGCGTCGCGGTCAATGGGCTCATCGCCATCGCGGCCGGCTCGATCGCCGTCTTCCTGTCCCGTAATCCGGGATGGCTGAAGGTGCAGCGCTGGATCATGGGCGGCGTGCTCGGCGGCCTCGCCATCCGCATGGCCCTCGACGGCCGGCGCTGACGGGTCAGGTCACGGTGAAGGCGGCGAGCACGTCCTCGCCGCCGACGGCCCGGTCCCCCGGCCAGACATCCCAGCTCGCATCCAGGACGATCGCCTCGGCGAGGCGGCGCTTGTAGACGTGGCGCGGCAGTTCCTCGGCGCCGAACTGGATCAGGTGGTCGGTGACGAACTGTGTGTCGGCCAGACGGTATCCACCGAGTTTCAACCGCGCCATCAGATGGACGAGGGCCACCTTCGACGCGTCCCGCACCGTGTGGAACATGCTCTCGCCGAAGAACGCGGCCCCGAGCGAAACGCCGTAGAGGCCGCCGACGAGCCGTCCCTCGGAATAGACCTCCACCGTATGCGCGTGCCCGGCATCGAACAGGGCGCCGTAGAGTTCGCGGATGCGGGCGTTGATCCAGGTCTTCTCGCCGTCGCCCCGAGGCGCCGCGCAGCCCGAGATGACGCCGTCGAAATCGAGGTCGGTCCGGACCTCGAACTGGTTCGAACGGACGGTGCGCGCGAGCCGGCGCGCCACGTGGAAATGATCGATCGGCAGGACGCCGCGCGCCTTCGGTTCGACCCAATAGATCGTGGGGTCGTCGGCATCCTCCGCCATGGGGAAGATCCCGGCGGCATAGGCCTTGAGCAAAATCTGTGGGGTAATGTCCACGCGTTCGCCGTCGTGGTCGTGCTGCATGGAAGCAATGTGATCCCTCGCGCGCGCGAACGCCAGAGAAACGATGCCGCGCCCGGCCTCTTCACGACGAAAGACGGCGGAGCTTTCGCCCCGCCGTCTGCCACCGTCGATGGATGAGCGAGCTTAGAACTCGGGGCCGCCCGAGGTCGTGCCGAGATTCGGATTCGAGCGCTGGTTCTGCTCGGCATTGCCGCCCTTGGCGGAATCCTCGAACACCGCCTCACGGTTCGAGATGAAGGGGCCGCCACGGACGCTGCCGGTATCCTCGACATCGAGACGGCCATCGGCGTCACGATAGGCGCCGTAGACGGAGGGGTGATCGATTGGGCCGCCAGCGGTGGTTCCGGCCTGCGGGTAGGCCCGCTCGGGCTGGCCGACATTGCCGGAGGGCGACTGGGCGAGGGCGGCGGTCGCGCTCAGGGAGGCGGCGACGAGGGCGAGGGTCAGGGTACGCATGGTCGTGTCTCGATGTCTTCTTGAGATGGTCGGCCTCTCGGTAGCTGCCTCCTGAAAGAAGCGGGGCGCTTGCCGGGCCGGCATGCCCCAACAAGCATCGGCAGCCGGCTACGTTCCGAAGACGATGAGCCGGCGATCTGTCGCAGTTCGGAGGGGATGATTCCGGACATCAGCCACCATTCGGGGGCATGAGCGGCTAGATGAGGAAGATTCTTACTGCTCTTGCCAGGACAGGCCAGGGAAGGTGGAGAAACTTTCTCTACGGATCGAAATAATGAAACGATGAACAATCCGTGATGGGTGACAACCCGCACGGTGCGACCTTTCCCCCTGCTTACGGCACAAAATAAAAGAGCCGGCCCGTCAGGGCCGGCTCTTCATATGTCCCGTTCGGAAAGCGGCTTTGTTCAGCGCGCCGGGCCGCCGGAGGTCGTACCCGTATTGGCACCCATGCCCTTGTTGGTCTGGTCGGCATTGCCGCCCTTCGCCGAATCGACGGCGCCCGCGCCCGGCGACATGCCGTTCTCGCCCATCGGACGGGCGGTGCTGCCGGTGGCCGGCGGCATGTCGCGGGTGGACGGGTTGTCGAGCGGTCCGCCCGTGGTCGTGCCGGCCTGCGGAACCGCTCGCGATGGCTGCGAGACGTTGCCCGAGGGCGACTGGGCCAGGGCGGGCGAGGCGGCGAGGAGCAGGGCGGCGACGGTCAGCTTTGCAAGACGCATGGAGATCATCCTTCTCGGTTCGTGCCCACGACGCGCGCTCTGGTCTTCGATTGCGCGCGAAGGGAAACGTTTCACCGAGAGAACGAGGTTCAAGCGGGGCAGTTCCTCTTGGCCGACAACCGGGACGTGCCGAGGGTCAGGTCGTCTCCGCGAGACCACCGCCTTCGAGGAACCCTTCCAGCCAATGGATGTCGTAGGCACCGTCGAGGACTTCCGGATTCCGCACGAGCGTGCGGAACAGCGGCAGGGTCGTGTCCACCCCGTCGACCACGAATTCGTCGAGGGCGCGGCGCAGGCGCATCAGGCATTCGTGGCGGGTGCGCCCGTGGACGATGAGCTTGCCGATCAGCGAATCGTAATGGGGCGGGATGCGATAGCCCTGATAGGCGGCCGAATCCACGCGCACGCCGAGGCCGCCGGGCGGATGGAAATAGGTGATGAGGCCGGGCGAGGGCCGGAAGGTCGCCGGATGCTCGGCATTGATCCGGCATTCGATGGCGTGGCCCGTCACCTTGACGTCGTCCTGCGTCACCGAGAGGGGCAGGCCGGCGGCGACCCGGATCTGCTCGGTGACGAGATCGATCCCGGTGATCATCTCGGTGACCGGATGCTCCACCTGGATGCGGGTGTTCATTTCGATGAAGTAGAACCGCCCGTCCTCGTAGAGGAACTCGACCGTTCCGGCGCCGATATACTCAAGCTCCTGCATCGCGCGGGCGCAGATGCCGCCGATCTCGGCGCGGGTGGCCTCGTCGATGACGGGAGAGCCGCCTTCCTCCCAGACCTTCTGGTGGCGGCGCTGCAGCGAGCAGTCGCGCTCGGCCAGATGGACGGCTCTGCCGCGGCCGTCACCGAGGACCTGCACCTCGATGTGGCGCGGCTTCTCGAGATACTTCTCGAGATAGACCGCATCGTCGCCGAACGCCGCCTTGGCCTCGGTGCGGGCCATGTCGAGGGCCTGTTCGAGGTCGGCTTCCGTGCGGGCCACCTTCATGCCGCGGCCGCCGCCGCCGGAGGCCGCCTTGACGAGGACCGGATAGCCGATCTCGGCGGAGATGCGCTTGGCTTCCACCGGATCCTCGACGCCGCCCTCGGACCCGGGCACGCAGGGGATGCCGAGGCGCTTGGCGGTGCGCTTGGCCTCGATCTTGTCGCCCATGATGCGGATATGCTCGGCCTTGGGGCCGATGAAGCCGATATTGTGATGGGCCAGCACCTCGGCGAAGCGGGCATTCTCCGAGAGGAAGCCGTAGCCGGGATGGACCGCATCCGCCCCCGTGATCTCGCAGGCGGCGATGATCGAGGGGATGTTGAGGTAGCTCTCGCGGGCGGAAGGCGGCCCGATGCAGACGCTCTCGTCGGCGAGCCGCACATGCATGGCGTCGGCATCCGCCGTCGAATGCACCGCCACGGTGGCGATCCCGAGTTCCTTGGCCGCGCGCAGCACGCGCAGGGCGATCTCGCCGCGATTGGCGATCAGGATCTTTTCGAACATGGGGCGCGCTATCACTCGATGACGAGGAGGGGTTCGCCGAACTCCACCGGCTGGCCGTCCTCGAAGAAGATCGCGGTCACGGTGCCGGCGCGGGGCGCGACGATCTCGTTGAAGGTCTTCATCGCCTCGATCAGCAGCAGCTTCTCGCCCGCCGCCACCTGGGAGCCGATATCGACGAAGGCCTTGGCGTCCGGCGAGGGCCGGCGATAGGCGGTGCCGACCATGGGCGAGGGCACGGCGCCCGGATGACCGGCTCCGGCCTTGGCGCGCTCACCGGCGGCGCCGGGTCCGGCCGCGGGCAAAGCCGCCGCGACGGGCGCGGGCGCCGCCAAGACGGGGGCGGGGGCCGCCACCTGAACATGCACGGGCTCGATCCGGCGCACGACGCGGATGCGCAGGTCACCCTTCTCCACCTCGATCTCGGTCAGATCCGTCTCGGTCACGAGTTTGGCGAGTTCGCGCACGAGTTCGGGATCGAAAGGTTCGTTCTTGGGCATCGGCACCTTGGCCATTCCGGTCAGTCTTGAGAGTTGGCGCCCGACGAAGCGTCGGACGGGAGAGGGGAGAGGCGGTTCCGGAGCAGCCGCGCCAGGGCTTCGAGACCGAGGCCGTAGCTGTGCGGGCCGAAGCCGCAGACGATCCCGGCGCAGACCGGGGCGATGAGCGAGACGTGCCTGAAGGCCTCGCGCGCATGCACGTTCGAGAGATGGACCTCCACCGCCACGGCACCGCTGCCGGCGATCGCGTCCCGCAGGGCGACCGAGGTGTGGGTATAGGCGGCGGCGTTGATCAGGATGCCGGCGCCGGACAGCCCCGCTTCCTGCACGAACCCGACGAGCTCGCCCTCGTGGTTGGTCTGGCGGATCGTCAGCGCCACGCCGAGGCCCTCGGCGCGCACGCGGAGATCGCGCTCGATGTCGTCGAGCGTCGCGGTCCCGTAGATGCCGGGCTCCCGGCGTCCCAGGAGGTTGAGGTTGGGTCCGTGAAGGACGTGGATCGGGATCATGACATCGCGTTCGAAGCGCCGGCTGCGCGCAGGAGCCGGGGCGGTGGTCCTAGACGATCGTTCCGGCTCGCGACAGGTGCGGGCCGGAACAATCGCCGGGGAGCATGGGCCTTCAGCAACTCGCGTGGCCGCACTGGCGGATGTCGGCGATGGTCTTGCGGATCGGCTCCACGCCGACCG
Source organism: Methylobacterium marchantiae (assembly GCF_022179405.1). Classification (GTDB taxonomy): domain Bacteria; phylum Pseudomonadota; class Alphaproteobacteria; order Rhizobiales; family Beijerinckiaceae; genus Methylobacterium; species Methylobacterium marchantiae. Next base: position 5,293 of record NZ_BPQT01000031.1, on the reverse strand, counting down.
CGCCGGGAATGATCTCGTCGCCGATGATGAAGGCGGGCGTGCCCGACAGGCCGAGCTTGTCGCCGAGGCCGACATTCTCGGAGAGCGCCGCCTTCACCTCCGCGCCCTGCGCGTCCTTCTGCAGCTTGGCGACGTCGAGGCCCATGTCCTTGGCCAGAGCGATCGCGCGCTCGCCGTTGACCCGGCCCTTGCTCTCCAGGAGCTTGACGTGGAACTCGAACAGCTTGTCGCCCTTGAGCTGCTGCTTGGCGGCCAGCGAGATCTTGCTCGCCTCAAGGGATTCCGCGCCGAGGACGGGGAAGTCCTTGAGCACGACGCGCAGCTTCGGGTCCGCCTTCACCAGAGCCTGGATGTCGGCCAGCGCCTTGCGGCAATAGCCGCAATTGTAATCGAAGAACTCCACCAGGGTGACGTCGCCGGCCGGGTTGCCGACCACGACGCCGTGGGGCGAATTCACCAGGGTCTCGCGGGATTCCTTCAGAGCGGCGGCCTGCGCCAGCTTCTGCGTCTCCTGCTGGCGCTTCTCGCCCTCGGCGATGGCCTCCTGCAGCACGTCCGGATTCTTGACGAGGTAATCCTTGATGATCGCCTCGATCGCCTGGCGCTGCACGTCGGTGAAGGCCGCGGCCGGGGCCGGCTGCGCGGGAGCCGGGCTCGTCTGGGCGCAGGCGGCGGAGATGCCGGAGGCCAGCGCGCCCGCGAGGGCGACGGTCGAGAGAAGGTGGCGAAGCAGGCGCATTGATCCTCGCGGGGTCGTGTCTCCTCGGCCGTGATCCGGCGCGGGACGACTGGTCGTTAATCTCCGGGTTAGGCGTTTTCGCGGCGGCCGGTCAATCGCGCGTGCGGATGCGGGCGGCCTGGAAGGCGAGGGCAGCCCTGGAAGGCGAGGGCAGGGCGGGGTAAGCCAGCGCAATGACCTCAGCCGCAGACCGTCTCGACGCCAGAGCCTCGGGGAAGACCACTCCGCGATCCTCCCTGCGCGCGAGCCGCGTCGCGCCGTTCCTCGCCATGGACATCATGGCCGCCGCCGCGATCCGCGACAGGCAGGGCGACGGCGTGATCCACATGGAGGTCGGCCAGCCCTCGGCGCCGGCCCCGCGCGGGGTGATCGAGGCGGCGCGGCGCGCCCTCGATTCCGGCAGGCTGCCGTATACCGACGCCCTCGGGATGCCGGCCCTGCGCGCGCGCATCGCCCGGCACTACCGCGACGGCTACGGCCTCACGGTGGCGCCGGAGCGGATCATCGTCACCACCGGCTCGTCGGCGGGCTTCGTCCTCGCCTTCCTCAGCCTGTTCGATGCCGGCGCGCGGGTGGCGGTGCCGCAGCCGGGCTACCCGGCCTATCGCAGCATCCTGCACGCCCTCGACCTCGTCCCCGCGCCGATGATCCTGCGCGACGAGGACCGTTTCGCCCCGACGAGCGCTTCCCTGCGCGAACTCCATCGCCGGGAAGCCCTGTCCGGCGTCCTGGTGATGAGCCCGGCCAACCCGTCCGGCACGGTGATCGAGCCGGCCCGCCTCGCCGAGCTCTGCGCGACGGCCCGCGACCTCGGCCTGCCGTTCATCTCGGACGAGATCTATCACGGTCTCGGCTACGGCGTTCCCACCGAGACCGCGCTGAGATTCGACGACGATGCCATCGTCATCAACTCGTTCTCGAAGACCTATTGCATGACCGGCTGGCGCATCGGCTGGATGGTGGTGCCGCCCTGGCTGGTGCGGCCCATCGAGCGTCTGGCCCAGAACCTCTATATCTCAGCGCCCTACCTGTCGCAGGTGGCGGCGATGGCGGCCTTCGACGCGATGGAGGAGGCGGAGACGATCCGCCTCGGCTATGCCGCCAACCGGGCGCTCCTCCTCGACGCCTTCCCCTCCCTCGGCCTCGGCAAGACGCATCCGGCCGACGGCGCGTTCTACCTCTATGCCGACGTCGCCGACCTCACCGACGACGCCGCCTCCTTCTGCAGGCGCATGCTGGAGGAGGCCGGCGTGGCCGCGACCCCGGGCCTCGATTTCGACGCGGCGGAAGGGGGCCACCACGTGCGCTTCTCCTTCGCGGGCTCCGAGCAGGATTGCGCGGAAGCGGTGCGGCGGCTGAAGACGTGGCTCGGGTGAGGATTCGTCCGCGCCGACATTTCCACGCGGTCTCTGCGGGAAATGGTCATTCCTGAAATAGGGCCCATAGGCATTTCACTCTGCGGGCCGCCGCACCTCGCTGTATCGCGGCTCCGAGAGGTCGCCCTGAGCTTCCAGGCGTCCACAAATCACCAAGGCTCCAATACGCGACAGAACGGCATCGAGCACCGGGTCAGGCTCATCGCTACCCATCTCGCCGAAAATCCGTGTCGATCTACACCGGACCCCTATCGCATTCAGCACCGCTCCGGCGATCCTCGCGACCTTGAGGAACGTGCCGGTACATTCCCGCAGGATGACGAGGTCCAGATCGCCTCCGTCATCCTGGGCTTCCTGGATCAGCGACGCGTGCAAGCCCTCCGTCTTCACCGTACCCGGCATCGGTAGACCCAGGTCGCGTCGGCCCATCCAAGCCAGGGCGTCGGCTTGGTTCTCGGGCGGAGAGACGTCTTTCAGATACGCCGCTTCAGCCAGAAGAGTTCGGTGGACCAACTCCATTGCGAGAAGGAGCGCCTGCACACCATCCTCGCCATAGGCATGAAAGGCAAAGCGCCGGTCGGGCCATGCCAGGATGTAGCGGCACCGCCAAAGGCGTTTGCCCGCAGCCTCCGGACGGAAGAAACTCGCCGTGACCTCCTTGCCCGGATGTAACGAGAAGCGACGCTCCACGAGCGAGTGCCGGGCTTCATTCCCGTCATCCAAAGTGTCGATGCTCATCGGGTGCCCACCACTCTTCCACAGCATCTAAACTTGTATGCGGAAGCTCTGCAAAGGATAGGCGGCGGACGGTGCGCTGGATTCCGACCGACGGCATCGTCGAAAGCCGGCTGCGGGCGTGTCGGCGGCATTTCCCCGGATCGCCCGAGCGAACGACGCGCCGTTACCGACGCCTCTCGTCGCGCGGCGAGATCGGAACCGGAGAACGCTTCCTGTTCCTCGCTGCGGTGTCGTCATCGACCACCTACGGGTCACAAGTGCTCGGACATTGCCGATAGCGGCGGCGAAGGTGATGCCGGAAACGACAGTATGAGAAACCACTCCAAGCGGATGACCGGCTTTGGCTCATCCGAGTGACGATGGCGTCGAGAGCCTTCACCGTGATCGCCGGATCACGGAGAAGGCTCTCGTTGCGAGGCCGGATCTCGATTCGCCGAGCCGGCCTCTCTTCCGGAAGGGACGGTTCTAGGCGGCGCGAACCGTCGCGAGGAACCGACCGACCTCGCCGCCGAGGTGCTCGGACTGACGCGACAGTTCCGAGGCTGCGATCAGGACCTGGCCCGCCGCCGCGCCCGTCTCCTCCGAAGCCTGCGCGACGCCGGCGATGTTGCCGGTCACCTCGCTCGTGCCCGCGGAGGCCTGCGCGACATTGCGCACGATTTCCTGCGTGGCCGCCCCCTGCTCCTCGACCGCGGCGGCGATCGTGGCGGCAACGCTGTTGATCTCCCGAATGCGCGCCGTGATCGAACCGATGGCCGTCACCGCGTCACCGGTCGCCCCCTGGATCCGACCGATCTGCTGGCCGATCTCATCGGTCGCGCGCGCGGTCTGGGTGGCGAGTTCCTTCACTTCCGCCGCCACCACCGCGAACCCCCGACCCGTTTCGCCGGCGCGGGCCGCTTCGATCGTCGCGTTGAGCGCCAGGAGGTTGGTCTGACCGGCGATGTTGGAGATCAGAACCACCACGTCGCCGATCTTGGCGACGGTGCTGCTGAGCTCCTGAACCAGACCGGCGGTCCGATCGGCCTCCAAGACGGCCCGCTGGGCCAGATCGGCCGAGCCCGCCACCTGGCGTCCGATCTCCTGGACCGAAGAGCCGAGTTCCTCGGCGGCGGCGGCGACCGTGTTGACGTTGGCGGCGGCCTCCTCGGCCGCAGCGGCGACGGTGACGGATTGGCTCGCCGTCTCGGTGGCCGTCGACGTCATCTGCTGGGCGGTGGCCTGCAACTCGGTGGCCGACGCGGACACCATCCCGACGATTCCACCGACGGCCCGCTCGAAGCCATCGGCCAGTTCCATCATCGTGCGCCGACGCTCGGCGGCCGCGGCCGCGTCGGCGATGCGCTTCATTTCGGCCTGCTCCGCCGCCTTCTGGGCGACCATGGCCTTGATGCCCTCCACGGCACGACCGACCGCGCCGACCTCGTCGCCGCGCACGGCTTCCCGGATCGTGGCATCGATCTCGCCGCCCGCCATGCGCTGCAGCACGCCCACGAGGCTGGCGATGGGACGGGTGATGCCGGCGAGGACGATGAAGGCGGCCAGGGTCAGGGTCAGCAGGAGCGCCGCGACGGTCGAGGCGATCAGCATGGTGCTGGCATCCGCGACGGATCGATCGGCCCCATCCCTCGCCTGAATGAGCTCGGCCATCAGGCGTTCGATGCGCGGCTGGATCGTGTCGCGCACCTTGGCGCGTGCGACGGCCCCTTCGTTCAGGAGGATCTTGGCCGCGGACTCGGCGTCGTTCTTCAAGCCAAAGACATTGGCGCGGTCGGTGATGGCGAAGAGTTCGACGAGGACCTCACGGAGCGTCTGGTTCGCGGCCTTGCGATCCGGTGTATCCGACATGGCGATCAGCTTGTCCGCGTAGGTCAGCGCACCCTTCGCCGCCGCGTCGTAGCGAGCCTTGTAGGCGGACATCTCCTTCTCGCGCGTTTCGATCAGGATGTTGCGCGCCTGAGCGGCGGCTTCGTTGACGTTGAGGCGGACATTCAGGATGCCGTCGAGGCGAACCACCTGGATATCGACGATCTGCCGCGTCTGCTCAGCCAGATGGATCATGGCGGTCCGGGCGTAGGCGACCAGCCCGGCGGTGACGAGCGCGAGGATCAGCAAGGGCAGCGCGACCTTGAGGAGGATCTTGGTATTGTTCAGAATTCTCATTATCGCCTCGATCTTATCCTGACATATCAGGATACGAGCGACAGTCTCGTTCACAAATATTGATAAACTCATGTCTATGGTCGGAGGGAGGACTGAAAAATCCCGATCGCGCGCAAACGGAATGGGGACTTTCGATCGTCGGCGGCATCGATGAGCGACGGGCAGCCGCGTGCGACGCCGCTTACCCGCATCCCGCATCCGGCTTCGAACGCGGCCGAGGAAGCGGGGGCATGCATCGCCGAAACGGGTCGTCCCATAGCAGGGTGTTGAAGAAGTC
>NZ_BPQT01000030.1 GCF_022179405.1 Methylobacterium marchantiae | reverse complement strand
CTGGTTCGGCGGTCTCCTGCCCGCCACCGCCTTCGCCATGGTGGCCCAGACCGGCGATATCTATTTCGGCCTCTGGTACCCCATCGTCATCGCCGTCGCGACCGCCATCATCGGGGCCCTCTTCCTCCCCGAAACAAAGGATCGCGACATCTTCACCTACGACGACCGCCCGGCACGGTAATCGTCGAAGACGACCGCAAACGAGAAGGGCCCCGTCGCGAGACGGGGCCCTTTTTCATGGCTCGACGCCGACGGCGCCGGAAAGACGCCTCCTCATTCCGGCTGGTTCGCGGCCTCGTGCGCCGCCACCAGCGCGGCGTGATCGGCCGTCGTCTGCCTGGCATAGCGCATGGCGAATTCGGCGATGGCCTCGTCGAAGGCGTCGCCCTTGCCGAGATAGCCCGAGATCATCGCCGCGTCGCCGGAGCGGGCATGGGCGCGGGCCAACGTCGTGCCGCAGAGCCGCGCATAGGCCTTGGCCCCGCTCTCGGCGAGGATCTCGCCCACGGACGAGAGCTTCTTGTTCTTGAGCTGGCGCACGTAATAGGAGCGTCCGCTCGCCTCGGAGCGGGACGTACCGAGGAAGAGGTCGCTCGCCGCCTGCATGATGCGCTGACCGTCGATGACCCGCTGGCCCTCCGAGCCGAGGAAGAACGGCGAGAGCGCCAGCTGCGCCAGGACCGAGGGACGGGCCTCCTTGATCTGCAGGAAGAGCGGCGCGCCGTCCGCATCGGCATAGACGCCCACGGCGCAGACCGTGCCCACCGAGCCGATCCCCACCACCTTGAAGGCGACGTCCCGCTGTGTGTAACGGAGCGCCAGCAGGTTGCGGTCGGCCGTCAGGCTCGGCGGATAGTCGAGAAGCGCGGCCTTGGCCTCCTCCACCGCCTCCGTCAGGCCGTTCGGGCCCTCGTGGAAGACCGTGAGCCACCGGCCCGCCATCTTGTCGGCGATCCGCCACTCCGCCGGATCGGAGGACAGGGTCGCCGGATCGAGATTCGGCGCGTCGCCGTGGCTGAGGCCGCCGGCGGTCTCTTCTTCCGCCTCGGCCACGAGGCGCCGGCACAGGTCGCCGTTCCCGGTGCGGCCGACCTCGCGGTCGAGGTCGATCCGGCTGTGCCAGATCGCCAGCGGCGTCAGGGACGAGAGCTCGCGCATGTGCTCGCGATAGGCTCGGACGCTCGCCCGGGCCGCGCGGCGGGCCTTGTCCTCGCCCTGCGGCAGGGCGGCGACGGCGACGCTGGCGGCGAGGCGCTTCACGTCGACGGTGAAATCGACGTTCCACAGGGTCTCGTCGAAATCGTTGATGTCGAACAAGGTCAGCCCCTCGGGGCTGCGGAACACGCCGAAATTGCCGATATGGCAATCGCCGCAGGCCTGGACCGGGATGCCCGGCACGGGAACGCCGAGGAGATCGTCGGCCATCACCGCGGCCGCTCCGCGCAGGAAGGCGAAGGGGCTGGCCCGCATCCGCTCGTGGCGCAGGGGGATGAGTTCGAGGAGCCGTCCGGCGTCGTTGGCGTGCAGGGACGCCAGCGGGTCGCGGGAGGCGGCCGGCTGCCAGTCACCGTGGGATTCGCGAGAGACGAACTCGCGCAGGTGCTTTCCGGCCTCGACGCGCTCGGCGCGGCTGGACGAGATGGGGAGAGTGGTCATGGAGAAAGAGCCTCGGCGAGGTGGCGCGTGCAGCCGTTCGCCGCACGCACCTCGTCCGCTCAGTGCCTGAAGTGGCGGTACCCCGTAAAGACCATCGCGAGGCCGGCCTCGTCCGCGGCCTTGATCACGTCGGCGTCGCGCATGGAGCCGCCGGGCTGGATCACCGCCGTGGCACCGGCCTCTGCCGCCGCGATCAGCCCGTCGGCGAAGGGGAAGAACGCGTCGGAGGCCACCACCGAGCCCTTGGCGAGGCTCTCGGCCGCGCCGATGCGCTTGGCGCCCTCGGCCGCCTTCCAGGCGGCGATGCGCGAGGAATCCACCCGCGACATCTGCCCGGCACCGATCCCCACCGTGGCGCCGTTGCGGGCATAGACGATGGCGTTCGACTTGACGTGCTTGGCGACCCGGTAGGCGAAGCGCATGTCGGCGTATTCCTGCGCCGTGGGCTCCCGCCGCGTCACGACCTTCAGGGCCATGTCGTCGACCACCGCCGCGTCGCGGCCCTGGACCAGGATGCCGCCGGCGAGGTTGCGCATGGCAAAGCCCTTGGCGCGCGGGTCGGGCAGACCGCCCGCCAGCAGCAGGCGCAGGTTCTTCTTGGCGGCGACGAGGGCGATGGCTTCGTCCGTCGCATCCGGAGCGATGATCACCTCGGTGAAGATCTCGACGATCTTCGCGGCCGATTCGGCATCCAGCGTGCGGTTGAGGGCGACAATGCCGCCGAAGGCCGAGGTCGGGTCGCAGGCGAGCGCCCGCTCGTAGGCCTCTGCCAGGGTGTCGCCTTCGGCGACGCCGCAGGGATTGGCGTGCTTGATGATCGCCACCGCCGCCGCATGGGCCGGGTCGAACTCGGCGACGCACTCAAAGGCCGCATCGGTGTCGTTGAGGTTGTTGAAGGAGAGCTCCTTCCCCTGGAGCTGGCGCGCACTCGCCACACCGGGACGGGTGAAGCCGGGCGTCCTGTAGAAGGCCGCCGATTGATGCGGGTTCTCGCCGTAGCGCAGGGATTGGGCGAGGGTGCCGCCGAAGGCACGGAAGGCGGGTGCCTCCTCCATCTCCACATGGTCGGCGAGCCAGGAGGCGATGGCGGAATCGTAGGAGGCCGTGCGGGCGAAGGCCTTCTGCGCGAGGCGCTTGCGGGTCGCCGCGCCGAGGGTGCCGTTGCCGGATTCGAGTTCGGAGAGGATGGCGCCGTAATCGGCCACATCCACCACGACCGCCACGTCGGCGTGGTTCTTGGCCGCCGCGCGGATCATCGCCGGGCCGCCGACATCGATGTTCTCCACCGCATCGTCATAGGCGCAGGGTTTCGCGATCGTCGCCTCGAACGGGTAGAGATTGACCACGAGGAGGTCGATGGTGCCGATGCCGTGGGCGGCGAGCGCCGCCTGATGCTGGGGATCGTCGCGCACGGCGAGCAGACCGCCATGCACCGCCGGGTGCAGGGTCTTCACCCGGCCGTTCATCATCTCGGGAAAGCCGGTGATCTCGGCCACTTCCGTGACGGGAAGCCCGGCCTCGGTGAGCGCCCGATGGGTGCCGCCGGTGGAGACCAGGGCGACGCCGCGCCCGGACAGCGCGCGGGCAAAATCCACGAGGCCCGTCTTGTCGGAGACGGAAAGGAGCGCGCGGGCAACCCGCGCCTGATCATGCGACATCGTCGAGAACCGTCCGGCACAGGGCAGATCCTGCCCCTGAAACGCGGCCGGTACCACAGATGCGGCCCTATCGGCTACCGCGCCGCATCATCGGCCAAAGGAGCCTCGATCGCGACAGGCTCGAACAGCGCCGGGTCGACGCCCGCGTCTTGGAACCCGACGGGTTCGATTCTGGCGGCCTCGCCCCGGCCCGGCGCCTGTGCCAGATGCAGGAACCGCCAGCTGACCCGCGCGCCCTCCCCGGCCGTGACGTAGAGAACGATCTGGTCCGTCCTCCGCGCGCCGGTGAGACCGGCGAAGTAGACGCTCTCTTCGAGCGCGAGCGCGGCCCCTTCCGCCTCGAACCGCCATACCTCGCCCAGGGGCGAGGTGAGGTCGAGGCCGCCGCCCTCGGCGGCATTGGCCGCGATGGCGGGGTGGAGATGGAAGCGGATCGCGGCCTCGGGCGGACGCAGCCGGATCCGGTTCCCCTTATGGGCCACGGGCACGAAGGCGTCCTCCCCTTCGAGCCCCGCCCCGTCGGGAAGGAGGCGCCAGCGACGCTCGTGGACGATCCCGAACTCGGCGGCATAGCCGTCATGGCGGCCGGCGAGGATCATCGTACCGCCGTCGACGGTCCGTTCGGATTTCACCGCCCGCGGGCCGCGCACCAGCACGGGTCCGATTCGGCCGATGAGCCAATCCGCGGCCCAGCGGCTTCCCAGCCCCTCGCTGGCTCCGAGAAACCGGCAGGACGAAGAATCCCCCACCGTGGCCGTCGAATGCGCGGCGGTGCTGCGGGCGAGGCGCCGCAATTCCGGGCCGCTCGCCGGCAGGCCGCAATTGATCACCACCCGCTGAGGACCGCTCGACATCTCGAAGGAGAGGCAGCCGGCCCCGGCATTCATGGAATAGGGAAGCGGCGGCGGCGCGCCGACATCGGCGACGACGACGACGCGGCCGCTCTCCAGCCGCTCGTAGCCGGAATTCGGCGCATGCATCATCGGCTGTGCCAGGGCGCCGTCATAGACCAGCAGCGTCGCGAGATGGTCCGCCGCCGTCGCACCCATCCCGTTGAAATGGCTTAGGGAGGCGTCGCCGTGGCGCAGAAGGCGCAGCAGCGGCAGCATCCGATCGATGGCGTGGAGCAACCCTTCCGGCGGATCGAGGCTGCGGCTGAGGAAGCTCTGGCGCAGAGGCAGGAGGTCGAGGAGCAACTCCATGGCGAAGCGCGGGTCGCGGCTGCGATGGCCGCCATCCGCCATGATCTGCCGGTCGAGTTCGCGCGACAGGATACGGGTCGCCCGGCGCAGGATCGGCTGGATGCCCTCGCAGCACAGGCCGGCGTAGCAGAGCGCCACCACCGCCAGGAGCCGCGATTGCGGCGGCAGGCCCCGTCGGAGCGAGCGTTCGAGGTCACGGGCGCCGCGACCCACCGCCTTGAGGAAGGCCTGGTAGAAGGCATGGTCCGCCCCTTCCAGCACCAGAGGCGACTGGCTGAGGAATGAGATCAGCCGACGCGCGGCCACGGGGACGGGCTCGGCCAGGGCGGCATCGCCGCGCCCCGCGATGAAATCCGCCACGAAAGCGCGGGCATTGGCTCTCGCCAGTGCCGTATCGGCGGCGCGGAGATGGCGCAGCCAGCCGAAGCCGTAGAACGCATCCGCCCATTCCGGCGAAGGCGGGGCGTAATCGAAGGGCGAGCGACCGCTCACCGAGAGCGAGCGTCCCGCGAAGACGAACAAGCCGGCATAGATGTCGTCGGCGAAGGTGGCGTCGCTGGTGCGCAGGTCGTGCGGCGCGATCACCAGGGCGCTGACCCGAGCGCGGGCGAGGAGGTCCGGGCTCGCGGTCAGGCGTGCGGACACACCGCGCGCCGTGCGCGCGATTTCGCGCCCGACGAGCCGATAGAACCGCCAGCGATCAGCCCCCCAACTCACGCACGCCTTTCCTCCAGCACCTCGCCCCCGTTGAGCATCGTGCCGGATGTCGCCTAATCCGAAGCTAGGCTGTGCCTATTAACCAACGATTAAGGATGACGACACTCGCGGCGCCGCACCATTATCGCCGCGCGTTTTCGACCCCCGCCGTCCGCCTCGCCAAGCAGGATGACACGTCGGCGGCACGGATCGGCAATAATGTATTTTTTGCCAAGCGAGGCCGGAACGGTTGAATGCTGCACAGGTTATACACAGCGTCCGCCGAGCATCGTTCCTGCAACACACAGCAATGGCAGTGCGACCATGACTGTCATCAACGTTCTCAAGCGCGCCGGTCTCCTGGTGTCGGCTACCGCGTTATTGTGCAGTGCAAGTGCTGCGATGGCGCAGAGCGCTGTAGACCATGGCCTGGGTGGTCTCTTCAACGCGTTGTTTTCCCCCGCTCGCCCCGCTGTCGAAGCGCCGCCGTCGCCTTCATACGGAGCCGAGATGGGCCTGCCCCTGCGGCGGGAAGCGGCCCGTCCCCGTCCGAAGATCCGTTACGCCGCCCTGCCGAAGAGCGAGCCGCTGCAGCTCCGCATCGGCGACCGTCAGACGCCGATCTCCATGGCATCGGGACCGATGCATGCCCTGCTGAAGGACCCGACGCTCAGGCCCGGCGATATCGTCGTCCTGAAGGACGGCGCCCGCGTCTTCACCGGCGACGAGGACAAGACTCACAGTCTTCGGGATTTCGAACCGGTCAACCGGTCGGCCTCGGTCGATCGCAAGACCAAGGCCCTGCTCTCGATGATGATCGCCCCCGTCGGTGCCCTGCCGCCGGACGAGGTGCGCAAGTTCATGGCACGCCTGAAGACAGCGACGCCTTCGACGACCCTGCCGGCCGATGGTCAGGCTCAGACCGTCTCGATGCGGGTGATCACTCCGTAGGGCCAGGTGACGGCCGCTACCTGAGATAGGTCACGCTGTACAAGGTCTCGCGCAGTTCCTTCTCGGTCACCCAGACCCGGCCGTTGTCGCAGCGCTCGCGGATGCCATCGCGCAGGCGTCCACAATATTCGCCGGTATTGTCCTGGATGCGGTATTGGCAGACGCCGCCCTCCCTCCGTCGGCCGATGACCGGGCTCGCATGATCGGCGAACAGGTCGGGGTCCTTCGGATCGCGGGCCTCGAGCAGGTACCAGCTATAGCCCACGGTGGGGACGCGCCGATGGTCGAGGGCGTAGTCGACCATGGCGAGGATGCGGTCGAGCTTGCGCTTGCTGGGATGGCGGCCGGATTCGATCATGTCGGCGAAATCCGCCTGGCTCGCCGCCACGCGGTAGGAGACCGGCAGGAGCGGGACCGGCAGCGGCGCGCGGCGGCAAACGCTCTCCACATGGGCGATCCACGCCGCATTGAATGGATCGGCGCGCCGGCTCCGCAGGTGCGAAGCTGTGGCGGCCACCGAGCGGAAGCTCTGTTTCGGGGCGTGTAGCCGCGTCCGATAGCGAAGCGAGCGCAAGGTCGGCATCACGTAGCGGTAGCCGTCATTGGACGGGAGGTCGCGATCCTCACAGTATCCGCCTATATTGTAGAGGAGTGCTGCCGTATCCTCCTCGCCGCCCTCGATCTTGTCGAAATACGGTTCCAGGCCCGGGTTGCCGTCTCTGGTCACCTCCGCGTTGTTGCGGCTCCAGGCAATGTCGGCCCGGTAGGTCGGGTGCGCCCGGAGATGACGGCGCAGGCGAGGATCGGGGATGGCTGCGAGTTTCTCCGGGTCGGCGAAGTAGAATTTCGTCGCCACGTCGAGGGGAGCGACCGCCCTGTCGATCCGGTGCGAGATCATGTCGGCCGTCGCGTAGGCGAAGCAGATCGCGCTCTCGCCCTGGTTCAGGGGCAAGTCCTTCGGCGAGGGCGAGATCCCCACGTCGCGGGTTCCGGTATGGATCTCGAACGGGATCGTCGCCGCGACAGTGGCGCAGGTCGGGTTGCGGTCATAAGCCGGCGCCACCGGCAGGATGCGGCGGTCGATCTCGTCGGCCGGGGCTCGGCCGACGAGGGACAGGGCGGCGACCAGCCCGGCAATGGCGTGGCGGGCGCGGCGCAATGGGCGGCCTAGACCTTCCGAACCAGACGGCTCGCGAAGAACCCGTCGATGCCGCCATGGGCCGCCGGCTGTGCTTCCGCACCGGCGATCGCGTCCCCGGACAGGTGCGAGGGCAGCGTCCGCAGGTCGCCGTCACCGTTGACGAGTTCGCTGAGACCACCGACCTCGTCGGGCCGGATCGGGTGCCGTTCGAAAGCGGGATTGCGGGCGAGGAAGGCGGCGATCTGCCCCTCCCCCTCCTCGGGCTCGAGCGAGCAGGTGCAGTAGACGAGGCGGCCGCCGGGCTTCACCAGGGTAGCGGCACGATCGAGGAGGCGGCGCTGCAGACCGGCGAGACGCCCGACATCTCCGCCGGCCTTGGTCCAGGCGACGTCGGGATGGCGGCGGATGGTGCCGGTGGCCGAGCAGGGCGCATCGAGGAGCACGGCGTCGAACGTATCGGCATCGGTATCGGGGAGTTGGGTAGCGTCACCGACGCGGATCTCGGCCTTCAGTCCGAGGCGGGCGAGATTCTCGCTGAGGCGTTCGAGGCGTGGGGCCGAGCGGTCGACGGCGACGACCTCCGCACCGGTGGCGGCGAGCTGTGCGGTCTTTCCGCCGGGCGCCGCGCAGAGATCGGCGACGCGCTCGCCGGGCTTCGTGTCGAGCAGGCGCGCCGGGATCGCGGCGGCGGCATCCTGGACCCACCAGGCACCGTCGTCGTAGCCCGGCAGCTCCGAGACCGCCGAGCGGATGTCGTGCAGGCGGATGCTGCCGGTGGGCAGGGCGACACCGCCGAGGCGCTCGGCCCATTCCGCAGCCGAGCCGAGCGGGGTGATGTCGAGGGCGGCTCCGGAGAGATGGGCCGTCGCGATGGCGCGCGCCGTCTCGGGGCCGTAGGCGGCGGCCCAGCGTGCGGCGAGCCAGTCCGGCGTGTTCTGCGCCAGGGGATCCGAGGCCTCGGCGGCGATGGCGTCCCGCTCGCGGATCACCCGGCGCAGGATGGCGTTCACGAGGCCGGGCGTGTGCTGCAGGTAGGGATCGCCCTTGGCGAGGCGCACCGAGAGATCGACGGCGGCATGATCCGGCACGTTGAGATCGAGGATCTGCACCGCGCCGGTGACGAGGAGGGCGACCAGCCGCGGCTGATCCGGCGGCAGGCCCTGGTTCATCCGGGCCGCCAGCATCCGCCGCAGGAAGCCGAGGCGGCGGAAGGTGGCGGTGGCGATGGCGCGGGAGAGCGACGCATCGGCGGCATCGAGTCCGGCGTCCCGGCCTGCCTGAGCCAGGGCATCCTCCAAGGCGAAGGCGCGGCCCTGCACGAGCAGATCGGCCACCGCCGCATGCGCCACCTGACGGGCGGCGAGGCCCGGGACAGTGCGATCGATCGTCTTCGTCGGCCCGTCCGCGTTGCGGCGTGTCGCCATGAATGCCACTTTCCGTCTCGAAGGCCCGGTCACCCGAAGCCGATCCCAACGGATGCCCTCCCATCCGGCCCATTGAGATGCAAGCCATGACGACGCCCGACGACGCGGAAAATGCCGCGACCCCGCCCCGCCCCGACCTCACGCCGGCCGCGGCACGGGCCCTGGCCGAAGCCACGGAGCGCCGATCCGCCATCGATGCGAAGGCGGCGGAGATTTCCGCGGCCCGCGAGCGACAGGGTCGCGGCGGGCTGGAACCCGTCCGCTACGACGATTGGGAGGTGAAGGGCATCGCCGTCGATTTTTGACGGCTGTCCTTCGCAGGTTCAGCGCGTGACGTAGACCTGCGTCCCCACCGAGACGCGCCCGTAGAGATCGACCACGTCCTGGTTGTACATGCGGATGCAGCCGTAGGACGCGTAGGTGCCGACGGAGTTCGGCCGGTTGGTGCCGTGGATGGCGTATTCGCCGCCGGCCAGCGTCATCGCGGCCGCACCCATCGGGTTGTGCGGCGAACCGCCGGCGATGACGTCGGGCAGGCGCGGGTTGTCGCGCTTGACCTCGCGCGGGGGCGACCAAGCCGGCTCGACATACTTGCCGTCGATCCTGGTGGCGCCGGTCCATTGCTTGCCGGGCTTGCCCACCGCCACGGGATAGCGGATCGCCGTGCCGTCCCCGTTCACGAGATAGAGCCGGCGCTCCGAGGTTCGGATGACCACGGTACCGGGCATCGCGGCCTGGTCGAAGGCCACGAGTTCGCGCGATGCGGCCGGTGTCGCCGCGAGACCTGCGCTCAGGACCGTACCCGCCAAGAATGCACTGAAACCAATACGCGCGAACATCTGTCTTCATCCTCGAAAGCGTGACCGTGAGCTTCACGATAAGCGACCGTCGAGGTTGCAGTTCCGGTTACCGGCGAGGCTCGTCTGGTGGATACGCACGGGAATTACGTAGGGCGGTTAAGTGCCACCCATCGGTCTCGCGGCAAATGCGAACGACCCGGTCAGGCTTCTCTTAACGACGATGCCGGTCAGCGCTCCAGCAGGGCCGCCGCCGCCTCGTCCCGCTCCTGCCAGCCGTGACGGACGAGTTCGGGATCCTCGTGCTCCTCCACCGGATGACCGACGCAGAGATAGGCGACGAGCCGCCAGCCCGCCGGCACGTCGAGATGCGAGGCGACGCAGTCGGGCTCGATGATCGAGACCCAGCCCACACCGATCCCGTGCGCCCGCGCGGCGAGCCAGAAGCCGTGCACCGCCGTCACCACCGAGTAGCGCAGCATCTCCGGCATGGTGGCGCGGCCGAGGCCGTATCCGCAGGCCGTCCCCTCGTCGCAGAACACGGCGAGGTGAATGGGCGCCTCGCGCAGGCCGGCGAGTTTCAGCCGGATATAGGCGTCGCGGCGCTCGGATTCGTAAGTGTCGGCGGCGATGCCGTTGCAGCGCTCGAAACTGGCGATCACCGCCTCGCGACGGGCCGGATCGGAAACGCGGACGAACCGCCAGGGCTGGCTGTTGCCCACCGAGGGGCTGAGCCTCGCCAGGGCGAGGCAATGCTGCAGCAGGGTCTCGTCGACCGGATCGGCGCGAAAACGGCGCACGTCCCGACGCCAGGCGAACAGGTCGCCGAGCGTTTCGCGAAAGCCGGGATCGAAACTCACCAAGACCCGATACCCATGACCAGTCGCCCTCGCTCGCCGGACCGGCCAGTTCGCCCTCCCTCGCGACCGCCGGCTCGAAGGTGGCGGTGGAGAAGGGAATGAACGAGGATCGCCGTCAGGGAGGTTTTTAGACCAGAGCGCGCCGTCATGGCAGAAAAAAAGGCCGCACTCCGAAGAGGCGGCCTGAGTCCTTGGGTCTCGAAACCTCTGGAGTGTCGCTCCCGTGAAATCGGCAGGCTCCCGAAAGCTGGGGAGCATGGATATCGGTCACCCGACCGAGCACGGAACCGACGAGGTTCGGCAACAGGTATCATCTTCTATCAAGGCCGACGATGGGCGATAAGACGTCAAAATCGTGATGATGTGTTGCTCGATCTTGTCCTGCGGTCGCGTCGCGTCCGCGTGCTCCGGGCCGGCGCAGGACAGGGATGTTAGACGCCTATCGGGCTTGCGGCCTCACGAGGGGAGGCCCATCATCCGTGTCTCGGCCCCCACCGAAGCGATGCGGGATCGGGCCGAGACGGGAAAACGGGGTTCGGGTAAGTCGATTCCTAGGATCGAGGCGCGGCCATCGCCCCGCGGATACGACATCCGCGACGTTGCCCTGATGCAAGAGGAGCGAGGATGGACGAGAGGACCGGAGCCGAGCCGCGA
Organism: Methylobacterium marchantiae; assembly: GCF_022179405.1. Taxonomy (GTDB): domain Bacteria; phylum Pseudomonadota; class Alphaproteobacteria; order Rhizobiales; family Beijerinckiaceae; genus Methylobacterium; species Methylobacterium marchantiae. The sequence continues at coordinate 69,243 of NZ_BPQT01000030.1, read as the reverse complement.
TCCCAGGATCCCGGCAGTCGCGTGGTGCCCTTCCCGACGGCCCCCGTGGTGCCTCAGGTCGCGTTCGACCGCAGCGAGCTCAGGACCTTGTTCAATCTCTACGGCCGGATGGTGTCGGCCGGCGAATGGCGCGACTACGCCCTCGATTTCCGCCGCGACAAGGCGGTGTTCTCGATCTATCGCCGCTCGTCGGAGACCCCCCTCTTCCGGGTCGAGAAGGACCCGAAGCTCGCGCGACGCCAGGGCGCCTTCGCCGTCATTTCCGCCGCCGGCATCGTGCTCAAGCGCGGCCACGATCTCGCCCGCGTGCTGACGACCCTGGAAAAGCCGCTCCGGGTGGTCTGAGATCCTTCGTCTAAGGGATGATGAAGGGGATCGCGTCCCATCTGAGCGGCGGCCAGCCCCAGAGCCGTGCCGCGATGGTATACAGGCCGCCGAGCACGATCAGGGTCGCGATGCCCGCAATGACGGCGGCTCCCAGGCCGGCCAAGGCGCCGGTGCCAATCGCGGCCATGATGCTCGCGCCGACGACGAGATAGGTCGGTCCATCGTTCGGATGAGGCGGCTCGCCCCCTGCGCCCAACCGGACCTTCGGCACCACCGGCTTTGGCATGGCCGTCTCCTCGGATCATCATCGATCGTCATGGGCAAATCAGCGTCGCCGCGTCCGTTCTGGTCTCGGGACCCGTCGGAGACGGCCGTCATCGAGATCCGGAGAGCGGGCGCATTCGATACGAAAAAGCCCCGGCGTTCCCGCCGGGGCTCTTCAGATCTTTCCCTGCAGGCTCGCTTAGCGGCGGTCGCCGAGAAGCTGGAGAAGGAACTGGAACATGTTGATGAAGTCCAGGTACAGGGTCAGAGCGCCGTTCACCGACAGCTTGGCCGCGCCTTCGGCATCGGCTCCGCTATAGAGGAACATCTCCTTGAGCTTCTGCGTGTCGTAAGCGGTGAGGCCTGCGAAGATCAGGACGCCCAGCACCGAGATCGCGAACTGAAGTGCGCTCGACGCCATGAAGATGTTCACGATCGACGCGATCATGAGGCCGATCACGCCCATGATCAGGAACGAGCCCATGCCCGACAGGCTGCGCTTGGTGGTGTAGCCGTAGAGGCTGAGACCGCCGAACGTGGCCGCCGTGATGAAGAACACCCTGACCACGCTGGCACCGGTGAAGACCAGCAGCAGTGTCGACATCGACGCGCCCATCACCGCCGCGAAGGCGAAGAAGGTCATGCGCGCCGAGGAGGCGGACATCTTGTCCATCCGCATGGTGAAGATGAAGATGAACGCCAGCGGGGCGAGCATCAGCACCCACTTGAGCGGGCTGGTGTAGAGCATCTGGCCGAACGGGGTCAGGGCGAGCTTGCCCGTGGCCGTCTGGGCCGTCGCGGCCATGTTGAGGCCGAGGGCCACCAGACCGGAGATCCCGAGACCGATGACCATGTTGTTGTAGACGCCGAGCATGAAGGTGCGCAGCCCCTGGTCGACTTCGACCTGGGAGCCGGCATAGCCCTGGGGCTGGGCGCCGTAGCGGAAGGGGCTGTTATCGAATGCCATGGGAGTTTCCCTTGGAAGCTCTCTCAGCGTGTGATTTGGAACCGAGGCTCACGCACATGACCTCTGGCGCGAGATCGCGCCCTGAGCCGAAATATGTTCGGTCGCGCCGCTTCGCACAAGGGGGCGGCCGAGCTTTGTGGACCAAGAATCGAAGTGATCGAGTGCGATCTTTATTTGCCGATCTACGGATTAAATTTCGTCCATTATCCTAATGCTCATGCAGAGGCGGGTTGACGATACGTAAACCACGACCTCCGTTCGCATCGCCTCGCTTCCGTCCGAAGGGCGGACGATCCGCCCTTCGTCCAGATGCTCCTGCCGGACGGCTGGATGAAGCTCAGAACTGCCTGAGATAAGGCGCCGGCTTCTGCCCCAGGATGCGCCAGGTTCCAGCGAGGCCCAGCAGGATCGCGAACACCACCGCGAGGACGGAGGCGACGAGGGCGCCGGACAGATCCAGGGCGAATTCGAGTTTCATCACCCGCGTGACGATGGTCCAGCCGGCGAGCGTCCCCGCCAGGAGCCCGAACACGGCGGTGGCGATGCCGAGCGCTCCGTATTCGAGCGTGTAGGCGAGGAGCAGGCGCCCCCGCGTGGCGCCGAGCGTCTTCAGCACCACCGCATCGTAGAGCCGGGCGCGATGCCCGGCGGCGATGGCGCCGGCGAGAACGAACAGGCTCGCCACCACCGCGACGCCGCTGGCGCCACGGATCGCCAGGACCAGCTTGCCGACGATGTCGTTGACGGTGTCGAGGGCGTCCTTCACCCGCACGCTGGTGACGGAAGGATAGGCGCGGGCGACGTCGCGCAGGATCACGGCTTCGGCCTTGGCGTCCGGGCCGCCCGCCAGGGTCAGCGTGGCGAGGTCCGAATGCGGGGCGCCGCGAAAGGTACCCGGCGAGAACACCATGACGAAGTTGATACCGAGGCTGCGCCACTCGACCTTCCGCAGGTTGGCGACCGTGGCCGTGAGATTTCGCCCGAGGACGTTCACGGTGACGGTGCCGCCGACGCCGAGATTGAGCGCGCGCCCCAACTCCGAATCGAAGGAGACCAGAGGTTTCGCGCCCTCTTCGGCGTTCCACCACGAGCCGGCGACGAGGCTCGAACCCTCGGGCAGGTCTTCGGAATAGGTGATGCCGCGATCGCCATCGAGCACCCAGGCGGCATCCTCCGGCGGCTTGATCTCGCCGGCCGGGACGCCGTTGATGGCGACGATGCGGCCTCGCATCATCGGCACCCGCTCGATCTTGGCGCCGGGCGCGAGCTTGCCGAGTTCGGCATGGAAACCGTCGGCATCGGCGGATGGGATATCGAGGAAGAACAGGTTCGGGGCACGGGCCGGAAGGGAACTCGTCAACGTCCGCCGCACATTCGCGTCGATGAGGCTCAGCGTCACCAGCAGCGTCACGCCGAGGCCCAACGACAGGACGATGGCGGGGGTCAACGCGCCGGGTCGGTGGAGGTTGGCCAGCGCCATGCGCGGCGCGGCCATGCGCGGACGCGGCAGGCGCCTGGCCAGTGCCATGAGGCCGAGGGCGACCAGCCGCAGCAGCCCGAAGGCGAGGCCGGCCGCGACGATGAACATCAGCGCCACCCTGCGGTCGAAGGCGGTGGCCAGCGCCAGAGCCACCAGTGCCGCCAGCGCCGCGACGAGGACGAGCCGGTAGCGCAGCCGGGTCTTGCGGCCGTCGGGATCGACCACATCGCGGAACAGGCCGGAGACCGGCACGTCATGGGCGTGGCCCAGCGGAATGATCGCGAAGGCCAGGGCCGTAAGGAGACCGTAGGCCGCGGCGAGCAGCAGTTCCACCGGTGCCAGGGTCGGGTTCAGCGGCAGCGGCAGCGCATCGTGGAACAGGATATCGAGGAAGAAGGGCAGGCCCGCACCGACGACGAGGCCGATCGCGGTGCCGAGTCCGGCGATGAGCATGACCTGGGTCAGGTAGATCCCGACCACCTTCCCCCCCGGCGCGCCGACGCTCTTCAGTGTGGCGATGGAGCCGCGTTTCCGCGCGACGAAGGCATTGACGGCATTGGCGACGCCCACCCCGCCGACGATCAGGGCGGTGAGCCCGACCAGGGTGAGGAACTGCGTGAAGCGCTCGACGCTCTTGGCGAAACGCGGGTCGGCATTGGAGCGCGAGCGCATCTCCCAGCCGGCATCCGGCACCGCCTTGGCGACCGCCGCGATGCGGCGCTCCAGTTCGGCATCGTCGGCGGCGGGCGCCTGGATGCGATAGCTCCAGCGATTGAGGCTCCCCGGCCGGATCAGGCCCGTCGCCCGGAGTGTGGCGGCGGAGACCAGCAGTCGTGGGCCGAAGCCGATGCCGTTGGCGATCTTGTCCGGCTCGGAGACCAGGGTGCCGCGGATCGCCACCGGCTTGCCCGCGATCTCGATCCGGTCGCCGACCTCGAGGTCGAGGCGGGTGAGCAGGAGCGGGTCGGCGACGGCGCCGTATGCTCCCTCCTTCTCGGCCAGCAAGTCGGAGAGCGGCAGGGCCGGGTCGGTGACGAGTTCGCCCGCGGCGGGGTAGGCACCGTCCACGGCCTTCAGCTCCACAAGGGCCGCACCCTTGTCGCCGGCCAGCGCCATGGCACGCAGGGTCGTCACCACCGAGACGCGGCCCTGCGCATCGAGGGCGGCCCGCTCGTCCGGCGTCGCCTCGCGGTTGATGAGGCTGTAGGTGAGATCTCCGCCGAGGATGCGCTTGCCCTCGCGGCCGAGGCCGTCCGTCAGCGAGCGCGAGATCGAGGCCACGCCCGAAATGGCGGCCACGCCCAGCGCGATGCAGGCGAGGAACACCGCGAAACCGGAAAGCCCGGCGCGCAACTCGCGGAAGGCCAGGCGGAGGGTGAGTGGGACGCGGCTGGGGCGCGGGGTCGGGCCCGGTCTGGCGAGGGTGCCGTGCATGGATCAGACCCTCGGTTGGGTGTCGGGATAACATACCCGTGCCATGAGCGACGCCATTGCTGCCCCTACCCCGGTCCTCATCCTGAGGTGCCCGCGCAAGCGGGCCTCGAAGGAGTTCTCCAGGGATCGCGGTGAGATCTGGAGGGCTCCTTCGAGGCCTCCGCTACGCTGCGGCACCTCAGGATGAGGAAGTGTGGGGGATCGGCGAAATCGATACGCAGGTCCGTTTGGCGAACGATCGCTCACGCCGCTACCGCCTCGTCGACGCGGCCCGAGCGCAGGCGCACGGTGCGGTCGCAGAGCCGGGCGAGGCCGGGATCGTGGGTGACGAGAACAAGGGTGGCGCCGCGGTCGCGCTTCAGCGCGAAGAGCAGGTCCACGATCTGCCGGCCGGTCGCCTCGTCGAGATTGCCGGTGGGCTCGTCGGCCACCAGGATTGCAGGGTCGGGGGCGATGGCGCGGGCGATGGCCACGCGCTGCTGCTCGCCGCCCGAGAGCTGCGCCGGATAATGGTGAAGCCGGTGGCCGAGGCCGACGGCCTCCAACTCGGCCTTGGCGCGCTCGTGCGCGCCCGGCTTGTCGGCGAGTTCGAGGGGCAGGGCCACGTTCTCCAGGGCCGTCATGGTCGGCACGAGATGAAAGGCCTGGAACACGATGCCGATGCGGCGTCCGCGGAACCGCGCCAGCGCGTCTTCGTCGAGGGCTCCGAGGTCGGTGCCTTCCACGGCGATCCGGCCGGATTCAGGACGTTCCAGACCGGCCATCACCATGAGCAGGGTCGACTTGCCGGAACCCGAGGGGCCGACGAGGCCGACCGCCTCGCCGCGCGCGACATCGAGGGAGATGCCACGCAGGACATGCACTCGCGCCGCGCCGCGGCCGAGGCTGAGATCGATCTGCGACAGGGCGATCGCGGGGCCTTCCACCTTGCCGGGCATCACCGAAGGACCGATCTGTGTGGGATCATCGTCATGAACACCATAGGTCGAGGCTGTGCGGGAATGGGTCTGTGTCTTACGTCACGCGGCGGAACGCGCAACGGCATCGATATGGTCGGCCAGCGGGCGCCGCGCCAGCATTCCCGCCGGGCGGCCCTGGTGATGGCCGTCTTTGCCGCACTCGCCGCCGGCTCCCTCATGACCGGGGCCAGCATCGGCCACGCCGCATCCCGCCCCCTCAACCTCGTCGCCTTCGGCGACAGCCTCACCGCCGGCTATCGCCTGCCCTCGGCGGCGGCGTTCCCTTCGGTGCTGGAACGCGAGCTCAAGGCCAGGGGGCGCACCGTCTCGATCGCCAATGCCGGCGTGTCCGGCGATACCAGCACCGGCGGACTCGACCGGCTCGACTGGTCAGTCCCCGACGGAACGGACGGTGTGATCCTCGAACTCGGCGCCAACGACATGCTGCGCGGCACCGACCCGGCCGTGACGAGGAAGGCCCTCGACACCATCATCTCGCGCCTGAAGGCCCGCAACATCCCGGTCCTGCTCGCCGGCATGAAGGCCTCGACCAATCTCGGGCCGGATTACGTGGCGCGGTTCGACGCGATCTATCCCGATCTCGCCTCGCGCTACGGCCTCGTCCTCTACCCGTTCTTCCTGCAGGGCATCCTCGGAGACCGGCGTTTCAACCTCGAGGACGGGCTCCACCCCAACGTGAAGGGTGTCGAGACCATCGTCGCCGGCATCCTGCCCACCGTCGAGACCTTTCTCGACCGGCTCGCCGCGGCTCCGAAATAGGCCGATGCCGCGCCTGTTCACTGCCCTCGAAATCCCCGACGCCATCGCCGAGGCGCTGGCCCGCCATCAATGCGGCCTGCGCGGGGCGCGCTGGATCGAACGCAGCGATCTCCACATCACCCTGCGCTTCCTCGGTGATGTGGACGAGGACGTGGCCGAGTCCTTCCATGCCGGGCTGGTGGAGGCACGCTCACGCCCGCCTCTCGACGTGACGCTGCCGGGGCTCGACGCGTTCGGCGGAGACAAGCCGCGTGCGATCATCGCCAGTGTGAAGCCCGATTCCGAGCTGCTCGACCTGCAGGAGGAGCACGAGCGCATCGCCCGCGCCGCCGGAGCCGAGCCCGAACGGCGCAAGTTCACGCCTCACGTGACGCTCGCCCGCCTCAATCGACGCGACACCCAGGCTGCGGACGTGGCCGAGTATCTCGCAGCGACGGGCCTGTTTCCCACACTCAGGTTCAGCGCGACGCGGGTGGCCCTGTTCTCGGCGCGGGAATCGCGGGGTGGCGGGCCGTATGTGGTGGAGGCGGCGTATCCGCTGGGGTGAGGCGGGCAGCCGCTGAGACCAGCCGTCATCACGTTGTCGGTAGCCGTCCTGTTTCGCGTCGGGCAATGGCAACGAAACAGCCCATCGGACGTCACCGAAACGGATCGTGGACACGGATCGTGACCGATTTCGGGGATAGCATATGCACCACAGGATCTTCTTTCGTCCGCTGCTGGCAGGAGCCGGCCTGATCTTCGCCCTGGCCGCACAGGCCGACCCGGCTCTCCTCAAGAGCGAAGGTCCCACGCAGCCTGCGAAGGTCGATGACGGCAAGTACACGGACAAGGACGGCACCCCGACCTACCGCGTCAGCGACGGCGGCAAGATGGTCGATTGGAGTTCGATGTCGGGCTACCTGCGCTACAATGCCAGTTGCATCGTCTGCCATGGCCCCGACGGCGCAGGCTCGACCTACGCCCCTTCCCTCGTCGACGCCTTGAAGACGGACGATTACGCGACCTTCGTGGGCATCGTGGCCGGGGGCAAGAAGGACGTGAATGCGTCAGAGCAACTCGTGATGCCGGCCTTTGGCGATGACAAGAACGTCATGTGCTACATCGACGACATCTACGTTTATCTCCGCGCCCGGTCCGACGGAGCCATTGGGCGGGGCCGCCCTGCCGAACACGAACCCAAATCCGAGACCTTCAAGAAAAACGAGGATGCCTGCATGGGCTGAGGCGACTCACAGCCGCCGCAGTGCCACGCTCTCGATCCGGTGGCTCGCCCCCTTGGCCAGGATCAGGCTCGCTCGCTGGCGCGTCGGCAGGATGTTGTCGCGCAGATTCGGCAGGTTGATCGTGGTCCAGAGCGTGTCGGCGATCTCGAGGGCCTCGGCTTCCGTGACCTCGGCGTATTTGCGGAAATACGAAAGCGGATCGCGGAAGGCGGTCTGGCGCAGGCGCAAGAAGCGGTTGACGTACCAGCGGTGCAGGTCGTCTTCGTGACCGTCGAGATAGATCGAGAAATCGAAGAAATCGGAAACGAAGGGAATCGCCGTGCCGTCGCGCGGCAGCCGCGCCGGCTGCAGGACGTTGAGGCCTTCCACGATGAGGATGTCGGGAGATTCCACCACCCGCTCCTCGCCGGGCACCACGTCGTAGACGAGGTGGGAATAGAGCGGCGCGGCCACCCGCTTCTTGCCGGCCTTGATGTCGGTGAGGAAGCGCAGCAGCGCCGCCGTGTCGTAGCTCTCCGGGAAACCCTTGCGCTCCATCGCGCCCATGCGTTTCAGCTCGGCATTGGGATGCAGGAACCCGTCCGTGGTGATGAGGTCGACCTTGGGCGTGTTGGGCCAGCGGGCGAGCAGCGCCTTGAGGACGCGGGCGGTGGTGGACTTGCCCACCGCCACCGAGCCGGCGACGCCGATGATGTAGGGAACCTTCGCCTCGTGCTCGGCCAGCAGGAAGCGCTGGGTCGCCTTGAACAGGCCCTGCGTCGCCGCGACGTAGAGGGAGAGCAGGCGCGACAGCGGCAGGTAGATCGCCACCACCTCTTCGATGGAGATCGGGTCGTTGAGGGATTGCAGGCGGGTGACGTCGTCGCTGGTGAGGGTGAGCGGCGTCTCGGCGCGCAGCTGCGCCCATTCCTCGCGCGAGAACAGTCGATAGGGCGAGAGGCGCTCGGGGCCGATCCCGGTCACCGGATCCTGGCCCAGCGCCGGGTCTAGCCCGGACATGGCGGTGATGGGCCGCGACGGTTCGATGGTCACGAGTGCCTCCGGGCCGCCTTCTCGGCGATGCCGCTCTGGGCGGTGCGGCGCTCGAGCTCCGCCATCACCTCCGGCAATCCGATGCCGCCGGCGCGCAGCACCACGAGGAGGTGGTAGAGCACGTCGGCCGCCTCGGCGACCAGGCCGGCGCGATCGCCCTGCACAGCGGCGATGGCCGCCTCCACGGCCTCTTCGCCGAGCTTCTTGGCGGCCTTGGCCGGGCCGCCCGCCAGGAGCTTGGCGGTGTAGGACTGGTCGGGCGGCGCCGCGGCCCGGTCGGCCACCAAGGCCTCCAGGTCGCTCAGGGTGAAATCGGTCATGCGATCCTAGGCACGTTGGCGAGCGGCGCCTCGCGCTCGACGGCGCGGAGCCTGCGGCACGAAGCGGAATTGGGCAAGGGTGGGGTGATACGGGTACGGACGCGTCACGGGTCGAGCCGCATGGCGAGACCGGCCTTCGCCATATGCGCCTTGGCCTCGGCGACGGTGTGCTGGCCGAAATGGAAGATCGAGGCGGCCAACACGGCGCTGGCGCCGCCGTCGCGTACGCCCGCCACGAGGTCGTCGAGACCGCCGACACCGCCCGAGGCGATGACCGGCACCGAGACCGCGTCCGAGATCGCACGCGTCAGGGCGATGTCGTAGCCCGAGCGCATCCCGTCCCGGTCCATGGAGGTGACGAGGAGTTCGCCCGCGCCGCGCGCCGCCACGGTCCTGGCGAAGTCGATGGCGTCGAGGCCGGTGGGCTTGCGCCCGCCATGGGTGAAGATCTGCCAGGCATCCGGCTCGCCCGGCGCGGAGATGCGCTTGGCGTCGATGGCGACGACGATGCACTGGCTGCCGAATTTCAGGGCACCGCGCTCGACGAAGGCGGGATCGTTCACCGCCGCCGTGTTGATTGAGACCTTGTCGGCCCCGGCCAGCAGCAGCGTGCGGATGTCCTCCACCGTGCGCACGCCGCCGCCCACGGTGAGTGGCATGAAGCAGGCTTCGGCCGTACGGCTCACCACGTCGAGCAGGGTGCCGCGCGCCTCGTGGCTCGCGGTGATGTCGAGGAAGCAGAGCTCATCGGCGCCGGCCGCGTCATAGGCCTTGGCCGCCTCCACCGGGTCGCCGGCATCGCGCAGTTCGAGAAACTGGACGCCCTTGACGACGCGCCCGTCCTTCACGTCGAGGCAGGGAATGATGCGGGTCTTCAACATGGTGGACCTGTCACGCTTGCGGCCGAACTCAGGTCGCAGGCATCGGGCCATGCCCGTCCCGGCACCATTCCGTCAACTCGGCGGCGGGGATCGGCACCATTTTGCAGGGTCGTTCGCCGAGTTTTGAAACCCGAACCGGATCTGGGGAGGCTCCGCCCTAGCCCCACAGGTCCGCTGTCGGCGGGTGGATCAGGCTGCCGTCGAAGCGCAGGCCGGGCTCGCGATCCCGCGCCAGCAGCAGCGGTCCGTCGAGATCGACGTAGTCGGCGTGGTGGGCGAGGAGCATGGCGGGCGCCATGGCGAGTGAGGTGCCGACCATGCAGCCGATCATCAGCGAGAGCCCCCGCGCCTTGGCCTCATGCGCCAGCATCACCGCCTCGGTGAGGCCGCCGGCCTTGTCGAGCTTGATGTTGATGGCGTCGTAGCGGTCGGCGAGCGCGTCGAGGCCGGCCCGGTCGTGCAGGCTCTCGTCGGCGCAGATCGGGATCGGCCGCGCGATCGTCGCCAGAAGCGCGTCATCGCCGGCCGGGAGCGGCTGCTCGATCAGGCCGACGCCCGCCGCCACGCAGGCGGCGAGGTTCGCCTCGATGGTCTCCGCCCGCCACGCCTCGTTGGCATCGACGATGAGGCGGGACTCCGGCGCGCCGCGACGGACGGCGGCGATCCGCTCGGGGTCGCCCTCGCCGCCGAGCTTGACCTTGAGCAGGGGCCGATGCGCCGCGCCGCGCGCCGCCTCTTCCATGCTCTCGGGCGTGCCGAGGCTCAGCGTGTAGGCGGTGGTGGCGACCTGCGGCCGGCTCAGGCCCGCGATCTCCCAGGCAGAACGGCCGAGCTGCTTGGCTTCCAGATCGAGCAGGGCACAGTCGACGGCGTTGCGTGCGGCCCCCGCCTTCATCAGCGTCAGCAGGTCGGTCCGGGTGGCACCGGCGGCGATGGCCTCGGCCTGTTCGGCGATCAGGGCGCAGACGCTCTCGGGGGATTCGCCGTAACGCGGATAGGGGACGCATTCGCCCCTTCCCAGAAGCCCGGCCGCATCGTCGGCGATGGTGGCGAGCACCACCACAGCCTCCGTGCGGCTGCCCCGCGCGATGGTGAAGGCCCCGGCGATCGGGAAGCACTCCACCGCGACGGTGAGGCGGCGGGTCATGCGGCGCTCCCGGCGGGGAACTCCGCCAGGAGGCGGTCGATGATCCCGTCGACGCCGAAGCGGACAGGATCGGTGGCCGGCAACCCGTGCTCTTTGGTGAGGTCCTGGAGCAGGGTCCGGGCCTCGTCCTGTTCGAGCTTCTGGGTGTTCACCGCGATCCCCACCGGGCAGATGCCCGGATTGGTGAGGCTCCCGAGCTGGATCGTCAGGTCGATGACCTGCTGGATCGACGGCAGCGGATGCTTCACGCCGCGCATGGCGGTGCGGCTGGGCTCGTGACAGACGACGAAGGCATCGGCCTGGGCGCCGTGCAGCAGGCCGAGGCTCACGCCCGCGAAGGACGGGTGATAGAGCGAGCCCTGGCCCTCGATCAGGTCCCAATGGTCAGGATCGGCCGCCGGCGAGATCCACTCCACGGCACCGGAGATGAAATCCGCCACCACCGCGTCGATGGCGACCCCGCGACCGGAGATGAACACGCCGGTCTGGCCGGTGGCGCGGAAATCCGCGTCGAGACCGCGCTCGCGCATCCCGCGCTCCAGAGCGAGGACGGTGTATTTCTTCCCCACCGAGCAATCGGTGCCGACGCTGAGGAGGCGGCGACCGGACCGCCTGGTGCCCTTGCCGGTATCGAAGGTCTCCGTGGTGTGGCGGACGTCGTGGAGCTGGCGACCGTTCCTCTCCGCCGCCTCGGCGATCTCGGGCAGCGAGCCGAGGCGCACATGCAGGCCGCTGGCGATGTCGAGGCCGGCATCGAGGGCCGCGACGACCTCGGAGACCCAGTGAGGCGGCAGTACGCCGCCGGCATTGGCGACGCCGATGACCATCGTCCTGCAGCCCTTGGCGGCGGCCTCCTCTAAGGTCAGGTCGGGAATGCCGAGATCGGCGGCGCATCCCGGCAGACGAAGCTGTCCGACACACCATTCCGGCCGCCAATCGGCGATGCCGTAGGCCGTCTTGGCCGCCAGGGTGTCGGGCACGTCGCCCAGAAACATCAGGTAGGGCGTTTCGATCTGCATCTCGCATTCACCCGTGGGAGAGAGGTGTCGGGGCCGGTCCATGCCGTCTATGCGCGAAGGAGCCGCCGCTGCCAAATGCACGATCATGGCCAGCCCGCCCGAACGCCGCTGACGGGATCGGGACTTGCGGTCGGCGCCGTTGTCGGGTGTGGTCCGCGCCAAGAATGATCGAGGGAGAGTATCGCCATGAAGATGTACGGCAATTGGCGCTCGGCCGCCGCTTTCCGTGTGCGGATCGCCCTCAACCTCAAGGGCATCGCCTGCGAGGAGATTTTCCTCGACCTCGATGCCGGCGACCAGCACAAGCCCGATTACCTCGCGATCAATCCCCAGGCGGCGGTGCCGGCCCTGTTCGACGGTGACGGCCCTCCCCTGACCCAGTCGCTGGCCATCCTCGACTATCTCGAGGACCTTCATCCCGAGCCCGCTCTGCTGCCGAGCGAACCGAAGGCACGGGCGCGCGCCCGCTCGCTGGCGCAGGTGGTGGCGTGCGATACCCATCCGCTCTACGTGCCGCGGGTGCGGACCTACCTGATGTCGGCCTACGACATCCCGAAGGACCAGATGATGGGCTTCGTGCGGCATTGGTTCGAGACCGGCCTCAAGACCCTGGAGACCCGTCTCGCGAACGAGCCCGGCACCGGCCGCTACGCGCAAGGGGACGCGATCAGCCATGCGGATCTGTGTCTCGTGAGTCTCTGGGTCGGCACCGCCATCTTCGGCGTCGAGACCGCGCCCTATCCCACGGTGAAGCGGATCGCCGAGGATTGCCTGTCGCAGGAGGCCTTCGCCAAGGCGCATCCCCTGCGCCAGCCGGGTGCGCCCGCCTAAGCGGGTTCAGCAAAAGCGGTCGCCGGTCTTGCGATCTGAAACCTGCTACACTTCAAGGGCCTGAGCGAGGCGAAGCGTTGGCTTGCCGATGCGAACCGGTCAGGGTGGCCAGCCCGAGATTAATGGCCGATCTGCGCAGCTTGCGCTGCCGCGCGCCGAGAATTTGCCTATATTGCCCATGCGGACAAGAGGCCGGACGGCCTGCCGCTCAACGCTGAAGACGAGGGACGCATGGTACCGGGCGAAAGCGTGGACAACCTTCACCGCATCGTGGTCGTCGGTGGAGGCGCGGCGGGGCTCCAGCTCGCGACCAAGCTCGGCGACAAGTTGGGCAAGAAGGGCAAGGCCCACGTCACCCTCGTGGACAAGGCCCGCACCCATATCTGGAAGCCGCTGCTGCACGAGGTGGCCGCCGGCAGCCTCGACGTGGGCCATCATGCGGTGGATTACCTCCACCACGCCCACAACCATCATTTCCGCTATCGCATCGGCTCGATGACCGGGCTCGACCGCACCGCGCGGACGATCCAGCTCGCCGCGAGCCACGATGCCGAGGGCCGCGAGGTCACGCCCGTGCGCTCCATTCCCTACGACACGCTCGTCCTGGCGGTGGGGTCGACCACCAACGATTTCGGCACGCCGGGCGTGAAGGAGAATGCGATCGCCCTCGACACGCCGGACCAGGCGGTGCGGTTCCACCAGCGCCTCGTCAACGGCATGCTGCGCGCCCATACCCAGGTCGGACCGGTACGACCGGGCCAGCTCCACGTGACGGTGATCGGGGCCGGCGCCACCGGCACTGAACTCGCTGCCGAGCTCCATCGCACCACCCGCGACGTGGCCTCCACCGGCCTCGACAGGATCGACCCGGCCAAGGACCTGAAGATCACCCTCGTCGAGGCGGCAAGCCGCATCCTGCCGGCCGTTCCCGCGCGGCTCTCGGCCGAGGTGATGGCCCTGCTGAACAAGATCGGGGTCGACGTCCGGGTCGAGGCGCGGGTCACGGAAGTGCGTCCCGACGGCGTCCAGCTCGCCGATGGCGGGTTCATCCCCTCCGAACTCGTGGTCTGGGCGGCCGGGGTGAAGGCGCCGCCGTTCCTCCAGGACATCGGCGGCCTCGAGACGACGCGCAACAACCAGCTCGTGGTGACGCCGACGCTTCAGACCACGCGCGACCCCGACATCTTCGCCATGGGCGATTGCGCCTATCTGGTCGAGCAGGGTTCGGATACCCCGATCCCGCCGCGCGCCCAGGCGGCGCACCAGCAGGCGAGCCACCTCGTCAAGCAGATCCCGATCAAGATGGCGGGCGAGCCCCTGAAGCCGTTCAAGTATCGCGATTTCGGCTCGCTGGTCTCCCTCGGCGAGTACTCCGCGGTCGGCAACCTGATGGGGTTCATCCAGGGGAAGAACATGTTCATCGCCGGGCTGTTCGCGCGGATGATGTATCGCTCGCTCTACAAGATGCACGAGCAGGCCCTGCACGGCACCATCAAGACCGGCCTCGACACCATGGCCCGCGCGCTCACCCGGCGGACCGAGCCGCGGGTCAAGCTTCACTGAGGCGAGCCGGATGTCGCCGGGGGCCGTACGTCGCCCCCGGCAGAACCGTTACGAGAAGCGACCATGATCGACATCATCAAGGGCCTGCAGCAGCGCAATCCCGCCCTCGGCCCCTACGTCCTCGTGCTGCGGTCCGATTCCCGCGCGCGCGATCCCTCCGATCCGGCACGGCTCTGCGCCGAGGCGGACGCCTGGATCGCCGAAAAGGCTCCCGGTGCGCGCCTGTCCGAGGAGACCGTGCTGATCGCACCCTATCCGGGGGCGATGCCGGCGGAGCGACAGGTCTCGGTGATGGCCTTCAAGGATGCGATGCAGCTCGCCGCCTTCGCAACGGCCTGGACGGCAGAGCCCGAGCCCGAAGACGATTAGGGCGGCCGGAACGGTCAGGCGGCCTGCAGGGTCCTGATCGTTCCGAGCGTGCCGTCGCGGACGTGCGTGAGACGCCGGATCAGGGGCACGAGATCGCCGTCGTTGCGGCAGGCCACCTCGATCTCGCGACACAGATCCGACAGGCCGACGAAGCCGAGGAGCCCCGCGGCCGACACCATGACATGAGCGCCATAGGCCAGTTCCGACCGGTCCATCGCGGTCAGGTCGACCGTTTTCGAGGATTGCCCGAACCGGTCGACGAGTTCGTCGGCGAGCATCGACAGAAGCGCTCTCGCCCGCTCCTGCCCGACCATGTCCTGCAGCGAATCGAAGACCGCGTGATCGAGGATCGTCGAATCCTCCGCTGGAAGCGGGGTATCGGCGGCCATCGAACGGGGGGTCCAGCGAGCGATGGTGGCATAGAGCGCGTCGCGCTTGAACGGCTTGCCGACGTGGTCGTCCATGCCCGCCGCGGTCAGTTGCGCCAGTTGCTCGGGCAGGACGTTGGCGGTCATCGCGACGATCGGAATCGTACGGGCGGGGGCAGGCAGGGCCCGGATCAGGCGCGTCGCGGCAATCCCGTCCATGCCGGGCATCTGCACATCCATCAGGACCAGATCGTAGGCATGCGGACCACCGGCGGTGGCTCGGATCGCGGCGACGGCTTCGGCGCCGTCGCCGACCACATCGACGCTGTGTCCGGCGAGTTCGAGGACCGCACGGGCGAGCGTCTGGTTCACCGGCACGTCTTCCGCGACGAGGATCCGCGCCGGCCTCGGCCCGGCGTCATCCATGACGGACGCTGCCGCCGATGGGCGGGGCTCGGCCCGTACATGACCCGCCTTCGTCTCGGCACACGGCAGCGTGAGCATGAACCAGAAGGTCGATCCCTCGCCGGGGCTGCTCGTGACCCCGATCGTCCCGCCCATCATCGAGACGAGGCGCCGGCAGATCGCGAGGCCCAGGCCGGTGCCGCCGAAACGGCGGCTGATGGAGGAATCGACCTGGCTGAAGCGCTGGAACAGGCGCTCCTGCTGATCCGCCGAGATCCCGATCCCGGTATCCACCACCTCGAAGCGCAGCACGGAGCCGGCCGCGTCCTCGCCGCACAGGGTGACGTTGAGGCTGACCGACCCGGCCGGAGTGAACTTGACCGCGTTGTTGAGGAGGTTGAGTAGAACCTGCCTGAGCCGATTTGCGTCGCCCGTCGCGAAAGCGGGCAGCGCGGGGTCGAGCCGCGACAGGATCGTCACCGGACTCTTGAGGGCGCTGCCGCGAACAATATCCACGGTGTTCTCGATCAGGTCGCGCAGGGGGAAGGACAGGAGTTCGAGGGTGAACTGGCCGGCCTCAATCTTCGAGAAGTCGAGGACGTCGTTGACGACGGTGAGAAGTGCGGTGCCCGATCCCTGGATGAGTTCGAGGCGGCGCCTGTCCTCCGGTGTCCGGCTCGGCTCCTCCAGCAGCAGGTCGGCATAGCCGAGGATGCTGTTGAGCGGCGTGCGGATCTCATGGCTCATGGCCGCGAGGAAATCGCTCTTGGCCGCGCTCGCACGCTCGGCCTCGGCCGTCGCCGCCCGCAGCGCGGCCTCCACCGCCTTCCGTTCGGTAATGTCGAAATGCAGGCCGACCATGCGATAGGGGACGCTGGCGGCGTCGTAGAGCACGCGTCCGCGGGTGGATATCCAACGTTCCTCGGAATCCACGAGGATGCGGTATTCGGCGGCGTAGTTGGTTCGGCTCTGGATCGCGCGCAGCGCCTCTCCCCGGACGGCCTCGATATCGTCGCGATGAACGACGCGGGCCCAATCCTGCACCGGCATGGCACGCGCGCTCTCGCCGGTGAGGCCGAACAGGCCGACCGCCTTCGGACCGAGCGTGATGACGTCCGTCCAGAGGTCGAGGTCCCAGGTGCCCGCATCGGCGGCCTTCTGCGCAATGCGCAGCAGGTCCGTGGTCTCTTCCAGCCGCTGACGGGCGGTGATGATGTCATCGATGTCGAGGGCGGTGCCGAGCCATTCTCCGGCATCCGCCGCCCGGTCGTCATGGGCCGGGATCGGGATCATCACGATCTTGTGCCAGCGATAGACGCCGTCGTGGCGGCGCAGACGTCCCTCGACCGTAAAGGTACGACCGTTGTTATGGGCATCTCGCCAAGCGAATTCCATGCGCTGGGCGTCCTCGGGATGGTTGCGCATCGTGCGCTCGACGCGCTCGGGACCGATATCGCCATAGAAGGCGGTGAAGGCCGGGTTCACGTAGGTCGCGATGCCTCCCGGAGGACGGGTCGTCCAGACCAGGACGGGCAAGGCTTCCGACAGGGTCCGGTAGCGGTCTTCGCTCCGCTTCAGTTCGAGCTCCGCCGCACGGCGCTCGGTGATGTCGCGGGTGATCTCGGCATAGCCGATGACGATTCCGGCCTCGTCGCGAATGGCGTCGATCGCGACGCTCGCGAAGAACTCGGAACCGTCGCGGCGAACCCGCCAGCACTCGAACTTCAGGCGCCCTTCGAACGCCGCCGTGGCGAGGGCGATGCGGGGAGCGTGGGCATCGAGGCCGGCGCGCGTATAGAACCGCGAGACATGGCGGCCGATGGCCTCGCTCGCGCTGTAGCCCGTGATGCGCTCGGCTCCGCTGTTCCAGTTGGAGACGTGACCGGTCCGGTCGAGGGTGACGAAGGCGCAATCGCTGACCGCGTCGACCAGACGACGGAACTGGCTGGTCCGTTCCAGCAGGGCGGCATCGGACTGGCGGGCATCCGTCATGTCCACGACCGTACCGAACAGAGTGACCGCTTCGCCCTCGGCATCGAGTTCGCAGATGCCGCGGACGACGATGATGCGGGCCTGCCCGTCGGAGCGCATCATCCTCGCCTCGAAGGCGAAATCACCCTTGCGCGTCAGCGCGTCCGCGATGCTGCGGCGGACGGCGTCGCGATCGTCGGGGTGATACAGGGCGATCGCTCCGTCGAGGGTCGGCGAGGGGCCCGCCGGGTCGAGCCCCGCGATCATGTAGATCCCGGCCGACCAGACGGTCTGACCATCGGCGAGCCCGACGCGCCAATGACCGACCCCGGCGACTTCCTCGGCCATGGCGAGCAGATGATGCGCGCTCGCCAGGGCGGCCTGGCGCTGCTGCAGGACGTCCCGCTGGTTAGCGATCATCGCCTCGTGAATCGCCCGCTCCTCGGCCTCGCGAACCAGTCGGACATGGGCATCGGCGAGACGCAGATGGGCGGTGACCGTGGCGGCGAGGTCCTTCAGGGCGGCGGCGTCCTCCGCGCTGAAGGAGCGCGGCTTCGCGGAAATCAGGCAGAACGAGCCGACGCGGTGACCCGATTCGAGGCAGAGCGGGGCACCGGCATAGAACACGACCGGGTCCGCAGCGGTGACCAGGGGATTTGCGGCAAAGCGAGGATCGAGACGCGCGTCCGGAACCACGAGGATGTCGCCGCCGGCGATGGTGTGGTGACAGAAGGATTGCTGGCGGGGCATCTCCTTTCCGGCGAGGTCGCATTCCGACTTGATCCACTGCCGCTCCGAATCGATAAAGGCGACATAGGCCTTCTCCACGCCGAAGAGACGCTTGGCCGTGCGCGACACCGCCTCGAAATGCTCTTCGGGCGGCGTATCGAGAATGCCGAGATCGTGAAGCGCGGCGACGCGCTCGGCCTCAAGGGACGGCATGGTCAAGGATCGGGCCTCGTTGAAGGGCGGTGGCAGCCTTACGCGGTATCGGTATCGACCGGCAGGATAACATCCGCTTTATCGGACCGGCTTTTGCCGGTTCGTTCAACCTCGGGCCGACCCTCCGGGCATGATCCCTCGGCAGGTGAGGCTTCCCGAACACTGCGAACGTGCCAAACCCGCCCTCGATCAACCTGCCCTCAACGATCCGCCTTCAAAACGATCCGCCTTCAATCGGTCTGCAACCGGTGTGCCATCCAGCGGATGCGCGCCGCCTCCAGCCCCCAGACCATGCCGAGCATCATGTAGACGTGCCGCCACTTCTCGATGTCGATCTGAACCGCCTGGAAGAAGAACATCAGCAATGCGGGAAAGACGATCTGGGCATGACGCTGGAATGGCGAGGCATGGAACATCAGCCGGAAGCCGACGAAGGCCGTCGCTAGAACGAGGCAGATGAAGGTGATGCCACCGATCCAGCCGCCATTGGCGAAACTGCCGATGTAGGAATTGTGCGGCTCCAAACCGAAGGTCCGCCGCCAGCGCAAAGGCCCCATCCCCATGGGCTCCTCGATCAGCTGCCCGAGGCCGCGAAGCTGGTTCCCGAAGCGTCCGGTCTCGCCCTCGTCGTAGTCCTGAGTCACCGAGGCTCGCTGGGAGAAGGTCTCGCCGATGGTTCCGATGGAGAGCACGCCGCCGATGGCGACGGCGCCTCCGAGCCCTGCCAGGAGGCTTAAGGACACGATGCGGCGGCGCAAGGTCCGAGACGTGCTCGTCCTGTAGATCGCCGACACCATGACGACGATGGCCATCATCGAGCCGCCCCACGAACCGCGTGAGAACGACAGCAGAATTCCGACGAGCAGGAACAGCAAAGCGAGGAAGGCGAACAAAGGCCGGCGCGACGTTCCGAGGAGGAGACCGTGCAGGAGATACAGGACGCCGAGGGTCAGGAACGATCCGAAGACATTGGGGTCCTGAAAGCTTCCCGCCGCACGGCCCCACCGTGCGAACAGTTCGTCCGAGCCGGTCAGCCCGGCATAGCCGACGATCCCGAGGGAGGCGCTGAAGAGGCAGCTCGCGAGATAGGCCTTGAGGGCAAGCTCGACCCGCTCCCGCGAATGGTCGGCATAGAGCATCGAGAAGAAGATCGCGGTGATGGCGAGATAGGCGAGCTGAATCGTCCAGGCCACCGGGTCCGGCTCGCCGAGATACGGCATGAGAGCGACGACGATGGTGCCGATATAGAAGACGAGCAGAACTGCCAGAGGGAGGGCGCCTCGATAAAGCCGGATGCCGAGGCAGAGCCAGAGCAGGATCGTCGGGATCGCGATGATGTCGTAGGGCGATGCGGCGCTGAAGGCGAAACAGGCAAAGAAGATGAATGCCGCATGCAGCAGGCTCGCGAAACCGCGAAGCACACCAATGGCTTGAACGTTCGACCAGGCCCCAGCGCGCCAACGCGATCCAGGACCTTCGGTGATGGAATTCATGCGCTCTGCGCCAATCCCCGGAGGAAGGCGATCGACGGACCGCCTCAGCCATCAACAAAGCGCGGTATTGATTGAGATTTCGCGAAGTCCTAAACGCGGATTTGTCTCAGGTCAGGCCGCGCACGAGTGCCCGGAACTGGTCGCCGCGATCCTCGAAGCTCTTGAACTGATCGTAGGAGGCGCAGGCCGGGGAGAGCAGCACCACGGGCTCCGGCGCATCCGACAGAGCCGCGGCCTTCGCGGCCTCGTGCGTCGCGACGTCGAGGGTGCCGCAGCGGGTATGGGCGACCTTGCCTGCGAGGGTCTGCGCGAAGGCGTCGCTCGCCGCGCCGATCAGGTAGGCATGGGCGACCCGGCCGAAGAGCGGCTCCAGCATCTCGATCCCGCCCTCCTTCGGCTTGCCGCCGAGGATCCAGTGGACGTCGTGGAAGGCGGTGAGCGCCTTCTCGGTGGAATCGGCGTTGGTCGCCTTGGAATCGTTGACGAACAGGACGCGGCCGCGCCGACCGACTTCTTCCATCCGGTGCGGCAGGCCGGGGAACGTCCTCAGTCCGGCATCGCTCTGCGCTTCGGTGACGTCGAGGGCTTGAGCCACGGCGATGGCGATGGCGGCGTTCTGCCAGTTATGCGCGCCTCGCAGCGAGCCGATACCGAAAACATCGGCGATGGCCTCCCCGGACCGTCCCCTGACGGTCGCATCGCGGACGGTGAGCCCGTCCGCATCCTGCGTGGCGACACCGACGCGCACGAGGGGACCCATATGCCGGGCGGCGATGGTACGGCTCGGCTCGTCATCGACCCCGATCACGGCGAGAGCCGAACCCTGGATCAGCCGCTCCTTGATCGCCGCGTAGTTCTCCATCGTGCCGTGCCGGTCGAGATGGTCCGGCGTGATGTTGAGGAGCACGCCGATGCTCGGCGCCAGCGACGGCGTCAGGTCGATCTGGAACGACGACAGCTCGATCACGTGGACGCGGTCCGCTGATGGCGGCTCCAGCGACAGGATCGCGGTACCGATATTGCCGCCCATCTGCACGTCGCGGCCAGCCTGCGCGAGGATATGGGCGATCAGCGCCGTGGTGGTGGACTTGCCGTTGGTGCCGGTGATGGCGACGAAAGGGGCCTCGGGGGCGGTCTTCGCCCGCTCGCGGCAGAACAGCTCGACGTCGCCGATGATCTCGATTCCCGCCGCCTTGGCGAGGTCTACGGTCCAGTGCGGCGCAGGATGAGTGAGCGGCACGCCGGGTGCCAGGATCAGAGCGGAGAAGCCGGACCAGTCGGCGCCGCGCAGGTCCGCGGTGGCGATGCCCCTTTCCTGCGCCCGCGCCATGCTGGCGGGGTTGTCGTCGCAGGCGATCACCTGGGCGCCGCCTGCCTGGAGCGAGAGCGAAGTGGCGAGGCCGGAGCCGCCGAGGCCGAACAGGGCGACCTTGCGGCCGGCAAAGGTGGTGGCAGGGGTCATGCGAATCTCGAGCTCATCGGGCGCTGATCGTCCATCCTTCCCTCCACCTCATCCCGAGGCGCCCGCTTCAGCGGGCCTCGAAGGAGGAATTCAGCCATCGCAGCGAAGACTGGCAGGCTGCTTCGAGGCCTCCGCTACGCTGCGGCGCCTCGGGATGAGGTGGGTCGGTCGGAAGGACGAACGGCGCGGCACGTCCTCATACCACGCTCAGCGCAGCTTCAAGGTGGCGAGGCCGGCGAGCGCCAGGATCACGGCGATGATCCAGAACCGGATCACGACCTGCGGCTCCTTCCAGCCCTTCTGCTCGAAATGGTGATGGATCGGCGCCATGCGGAAGACGCGCTTGCCCGTGAGCTTGAACGAGGCGACCTGGATGATCACCGACATGATCTCCAGGACGAACAGGCCGCCGACGATGGCGAGGACGATCTCGTGCTTGGTGGCGACCGCCACGGTGCCGAGCAGTCCGCCGAGCGCCAGGGAGCCGGTATCGCCCATGAAGATCTGGGCCGGGGGCGCGTTGAACCACAGGAAGCCGAGGCCCGCCCCGATCACCGCGCCGCAAACGACGGCGAGTTCGCCGGTGTCGCGGACGTAGTTCACCTGGAGGTAGCCGGCGGTGAAGACGTTGCCGACGAGGTAGGCGATGACGCCGAAGGTGCCGCAGGCGATCATCACCGGCACGATGGCGAGGCCGTCGAGCCCGTCTGTGATGTTCACGGCATTGCCGGCGCCGACGATGACGAAACCGGCGAACAGCACGTAGAACCACCCGAGATTCAGGAGCGCGTCCTTGAACACCGGGAAGGCGAGCTGGTTCTGCAGGGAAGAAGGCGAGAAATACGAGATCGCGTAGCAGGCCGTGATCGCGATCAGCGCCTCGAGGCCGAGGCGGAACTTGCCCGAGAAACCCTTGTGCGACTGCTTCGTCACCTTGAGGTAATCGTCGTAGAACCCGATGGCGCCGAAGCCCAGGGTCACCATCAGGGTGATCCAGACATAGTGGTTGCGGGGATTCGCCCAGAGCAGGATCGCCACGATGGCGCCGGCCAGGATCATCAGCCCGCCCATGGTCGGCGTTCCGCGCTTGGTCAGGTGGGTCTGCGGGCCGTCATCGCGGATCGGCTGGCCCTTGCCTTGACGCAGGCGCAGCAGCGAGATGATCAGCGGCCCGAACCAGAACACGAACAGGCCCGCCGTGAACAGCGCGCCGCCGGTGCGGAAGGTGATGTAGCGAAAGACGTTGAGGGGCGAGAGCGTGCCACTCAGGTCCGACAGGAGATACAGCATCCAGCACCCGGTCGCGGTTTGTCTGACGATGGATCATCGGGGCTGGAGGAGGCCGCGCGCCTTTCCATCCCCGCCGCGCCGCCCGGCTTGCGGGCGATCCCGGCCTGGACCGGGACTGACACGGAGGTCTATTGGCGGATCGCGGCCTGCGCCGACTCGGCGCGGTCCACGGCGCCCGCGTAGCGGGCTTTGAGGGCTTCGACAATCCGACCCATGCGGATGCTGTTCGAGCCCTTGACCATGATGGCGTCGCCGGGCCGCAGGGCGCCGAGCAGCGGATCGACGAGATCCGTCGAGATGCCCGCCGAGACGCCGCGCCGACTCATCGGCAGCGCCTCGAACAGATGGCGCATCATCGGACCCGCCGTGAAGACGAGATCGACCCTGGCGTCCTCCACCGCGGAAGCGAGGGCGCGATGGTGCTCTTCCGCCGCCGCTCCGAGTTCGAGCATGTCGCCGAGGACGGCGATGCGGCGCCCGCGGCTTCCGGTCTCGATACCGGACAGGGTCGCCAGGGCCGCGCGCACGGAGGCCGGATTGGCGTTGTAGCTCTCGTCGACCAGGAAGGCCTCTCCATCCGTGAGCTTCAGCGCCGTGCGCTCTCCGCGTCCCACCGGCGGCTTCAGCGCGGCGAGCGACAGGGCGGCGCGGGCAAGGTCGGCGCCGAGCGCGTGGACCACCGCCATCACGCCGAGCGAATTCATCGCCGTGTGCCGGCCCGGCGTACCGAGCTGGTAGGTGACGGGGATGCCCATCACCACCGCATCCACCACCGAGAGATCGGGCCGCATGACGATGCGCAGCGCCCTGACATCGGCCTCCGGATGCTCGCCGAATGTGACGACCCGGCCGGCCTTCGAGGCCTGGGCATGGGCGAGCAGGCGTGCATAGCTCGAATTGTCACGGTTGATGATCGCCGTTCCGCCGGCGCTCAACCCCGAAAAGATTTCGCCCTTGGCGTCCGCGATGGCCGACAGCGAGGCGAAATGCTCGATATGGACCGGCTCCACCGTGGTTATGAGCGCGATGTCGGGACGGACCATTGCGGTCAGCGGCACGATCTCGCGGGGGTGGTTCATGCCGATCTCGAACACGCCGTAGCGGCTCGTCGCGGGCATCCGCGCCAGGGTGAGCGGCACGCCCCAATGGTTGTTGTAGGAGGCGATGGAGGCGTGGGTCTCGCCCTGTGCCGACAGGACGTGACGCAGGGCCTCCTTGGTGCCGGTCTTGCCGACCGAGCCGGTCACCGCGACGATGCCGGCCTTCGTCCGCCGGCGGGAGGCTGTACCGAGCGCCCGCATCGCGTCGAGGACCGGGTCGTCGGTGCCGCCCGATACGGCGAGCAACCCCCCTGCCCCGGCGAATTCCTCCGCCCGGTCGGTCGCGACCACGGCCGCGCCGGCACCTCTGGCCAACGCATCGCGGACGAAATCATGGCCGTCCCGCGCATCGCCCCGAATGGCGAAGAACAGGTCGCCGGGCTGGAGCGTGCGCGTGTCGATGGAGGCGCCGGTGATCGGCTTCGGGTTGCCCTGCAGGGAGCCGCCGGTGGCGGCTTCGAGGGCCTCTCGGGTCCAGAGGGGGATCATCGGTCGAACTCATGCAGGGAGCGGAGGCGCGCTTCTCTCTCGGTCGATCTCACGCGCCCACCTCCGCGATCGCAGACCGGACCACCTCGTGATCCGAGAACGGGAGTACCTGTGCGCCCACGATCTGGCCGGTTTCATGACCCTTGCCGGCCACCACCAGCACGTCGCCGGGCGCGAGCCCGCGCACGGCATGGCGGATCGCCTCGGCCCGGTCGCCGATCTCGATGGCACCGGGGGCGGCGGCGAGGATGGCGGCGCGGATCGTCGCCGGGTCCTCGCTGCGCGGGTTGTCGTCGGTGACGATGACCACGTCCGCCTTGTCGGCGGCGATGGCGCCCATGAGCGGGCGCTTGCCGGTGTCGCGGTCGCCGCCGCAGCCGAACACGCAGACGAGGCGGCCCGTCGCGAAGGGGCGCAGCGCGTCGAGCACGCTCGCCAGCGCCTCCGGCTTGTGGGCGTAGTCCACGAGGCACAGGGCGCCGTTGACCTCGCCGATCCGCTCCATGCGGCCGGGCACGCCGGTGAGATGTTCGAGGGCGGCGAGAATCTCCGCCATACGATGAAGACCGATGGCGGCACCGACGAGGCCGGCGGCGAGCAACGCGTTCTCGACCTGGAAGGCGCCCACGAGAGGGACGTTCACGCGGTGGGTGGCACCACCTTCTCCGGCATGGATCGTCAGGGACTGCGAAAAGCCTTCGGTGCGGGCATCGACGAGCCGGACCATGTCGCCCTTGGCTCCGGTCGTCATGACGATATGGCCGGCCTCGCGCGCGGCCTCGATCACCCGCCCGGCATACGGTCCGTCGGCATTTACGATGGCAGGACGCCCTTCCGGAAGAAGCGTCGTGAACAGGCGCAGCTTGGCCTCGAGATACTCCTCAATGGTCGCGTGATAATCGAGGTGATCGCGGCCGAGATTGGTGAAGCCGGCCACAGTGAGCCTCACGCCGTCGAGACGGCGCTGCTCGATGCCGTGAGACGAGGCTTCCATGGCGAGATGGGTGATACCGTCATCGGCGAGCCGGGCCAGGGTCTCGTGCAGCGAGACCGGATCGGGTGTCGTCAGGGAGCCGTATTCGGCGCCGCGGTCGGTGACGATGCCGACGGTGCCGAGGCTCGCCGAGGCGAGGCCGAGCCGCGACAGGATCTGGCGGACGAAATCGGCCACCGAACTCTTGCCGCTGGTACCGGTCACCGCGATCACCGTCGCAGGCTGGCGGCCGGAGAAACGCGCGGCGGCCAGCGCCAAGGCACGGCGCACGTCGTCGGTCGCGATCCAGAGTGCTTCGGCCGGGAGGTCTTCGGGACGATGTCCCGCGCCGACGATGGCGACGGCACCATCCGAGATAGCCTTCGCGGCGAAGACCTTGCCGTCCACCCGGGTGCCGGGCACCGCGACGAAGACGCCGCCGGGAACGACCCGGCGGCTGTCGGCGGTGATGCCCGCGATTGTTCTACCGGACGCCGTTCCGAGATCGGCTTCCGGAAAAAGCTCTCCGAGCGTCGAGCCGGACACGCTCATCGTCCGTCGAGCATCGTCGCGTGATACGCGCCGAGCTTCACCATCAGCGGGAACGGCTTCACCGGCGGGTCGAATTGGGGCGGCAGGCCGATGATCGGGGCGACGCGCTCGATCACCCGGCCGGTGACGACGCCGGAATTCCAGGCGGCGGTGGCGTAGCCGCCGGATTCCGGCAGGCCCTGCGGCTCGTCCATGATGGTGACGAACAGGTATTTCGGGTTGTTCATGGGCGCGGCGGCCATGAAGGTCGTGAACAGGCGGTTCTTCACGTAGCGGCCGTGGATCACCTTCTCGGCCGTGCCGGTCTTTCCGCCGACATAGTAGAGCGGGATCGAGGCCTTCTTGGCCGAGCCTTCCACCGCGTTGAGGCGCATGATGAAGCGCATCGCCTCGCTCGTCTCAGGCTTGAGGACGCGGGTCGCCTTCTTCAGCGCCTCCTCCTCCGTCGTCTTGAGGAAGGTCGGCACGATGAGGTTGCCGCCATTGGTGATGGCGCCCACCGCCGCCGCGGCCTGGAGCGGCGCGACCGCGAGGCCGTGACCGAAGGCGATGGTAATGGTGTTGATCTCGGTCCAGCGCGAGGGGACGATGGGCTCGGCGCTCTCGGGAAGCTCCGTCCGCATCCGGTCGGTGAGGCCCATCTTCTTCAGGAAGGCCTTGTGGCCGGGCACGCCGATGCCGAGGGCCATCTTGGCCGAACCGATGTTGGAGGAGTGGGTGAACACCTCCGGCATGGTGATGGTGCGGTTGGTGCCGTGATATTCGTGGATCTTCTGCCGGCCCCAGGTCAGCACGCCGCCGCGGGTGTCGAAGGTGGAATTGACGTTGTACTTGCCGGAATCTAGCGCCATGGCGAGGGTCATTGCCTTGAAGGTCGAGCCCATCTCGTAGACGCCGACATTCATGCGGTTGATGCGGTCGGGGTTGTTCGCCTCGGCCGGATTGTTGGGGTCGAAATCCGGCAGGGAGGCGAGCGCGATCACCTCGCCGGTGGTCACGTCGAGGATCATGCCGGCCGCGGCCTTGGCCTTGAAGTGATCGACGCCCCAGGCGAGCTCGTCGCGCAGCGCGAACTGCGCCCGCAGGTCGATGGAGAGCTGGACCGGCCTCAGATCGGTGGCCTTGGCGACGAAGCCGAGGCTGTTGAGGTCCTTCAGGCCAGTATTGTCGATGTACTTCTCGATACCGGCGATGCCGATATTGTCGAGGTTGGTCACCCCGAGGATATGGGCCGCCGCGGTTCCGTTGGGATAGACGCGCTTGTGGTCCGGCAGGAATCCGATGCCGGGAATGCCGAGCCGATGCACCTCGACCTGCTGCTTCGGGGTGATCTCGCGCTTGACCCAGACGAAGCCCTTCTTCGTCGAGAGCTTGGCGCGAAGGTCCGTGGCGTTGAGCTCGGGCAGGACGGCGGTGAGGAGCTCCACCGCCTCGTCCTTGTCGTAGATGTTCTTCGGCTCGGCGAAGACCGAGACCGTGCGGATGTCGGTGGCGAGGATCTCGCCGTTGCGGTCGACGATGTCGGGCCGGATCGCGGTGGTCGCGGCAGCGGCGACGCGGTTGTCGCCGTTGTCGACCTGGGGGAAGGCCGCCATCGCCACGAGGCGTCCGGCGATGGTCAGAAAGACCAGCGCGAAGCCGAGGCCGACGAGACCGACGCGGGCATAGGAGCGCTCGATGGCGAGGTGGAACATCGCCCGCACCAGGCCCATCGCCGTGCGCCGCTCACGCGGAGGCGCGGCGACAGCCTCGGGAGCCGCTTCCTCCGGGGCTGCGTCCTGCACTTCGGACGCACCCGAATCCTGCGTATCGAGGGGGGTGTGATCGTGAACGGTCTCGTCTGACACGGGACTACCTCGAAACCGTATTCGGCGTTCTGGTGGTTTGAACGGTGGTCGTCTTGATGGTCGGCGCGGTCGTGGTGGTCTTGGTCGTCACCGTCGGCTTGGTCGTCGTCGTGCGTGTGGTGATCGAACCGGTCGTCTTGGGCTCGTCGGCGGTCTTCGCCGACGACTTTTCCTTGGGCGTCGCGGTGGCGGCCAGGAGGCGGCCGATCTCGTCGCCGCGGTCGGGCCTGGCCGGCAGGTCGGCGAGGCGGCCGAGATGATTCACGCCGATGGGTTCGAGGGCGAGATGCCGCTCCACCGCCGCCTGCAGGCGGTCGGGCCGGGTCAGGAGCTGCCACTCGGCCCGCAGGACTGCGATGGCCTGCCGCTCCTTGTGGAGCTGGCTCTTGGCCTTCGAGACCTGGCCGGCCTGATACAGCGTGTCGTACTTGATCGAGTAGGCGTAGATCGCCGATCCGATCAGGCCGAGGATGGCGACGACGTTCAGCAAACGGATCACCGCCGCACTCCACCGCTCTTCGAGACGAGATGACCGCGCTGGGCCGGAAGTGCGGCGAGCGCTTCGATGGCGGCGAGGGGCGGCGCGACGGGCGCCGTGGTGCGCTCGGCGGCCCTGAGCTTGGCCGAGCGCGAGCGCGGATTGGCGTGGACTTCGGAATCGGAGGCGGTCACCGGCCCCTTGGTCACCATGGCGAAGCTGCGCGGCGTCGGTGCCTCGGCGCTCGGCAGGTGACGGGAGGCCTGGGCCGCCCGGCCGCTTCGCGCGGAGAAGAACTGCTTGACGATGCGGTCTTCCAGCGAATGGAAGGTGACCACCGCGAGGCGCCCGCCCGGCCGCAGGATGCGCTCTGCGGCGTGCAGCGCCTGGACGAGTTCGCCGAGCTCGTCGTTCACGGCGATGCGCAGGCCCTGGAAGGTCCGCGTCGCCGGATGGATGCCGCTGGCGGGGTCGGCCCAGACCACGCTCGACACGATCTCGGCGAGCGCCGCCGTGGTCTCGATCCGACCCTTGCGCCGGGCCTCGATGATGGCGCGCGCCACCGCCCGCGAGCGGCGCTCCTCGCCGTAATGGAAGATGATGTCGGCCAGCGTCGCCTCTTCGGCGCCGTTGACGAGATCGGCCGCACTCTGGCCGGCGCGCTCCATGCGCATGTCGAGGGGGCCGTCGTTGCGGAACGAGAAGCCGCGGTCGGCCTGGTCGATCTGCATCGAGGAGACGCCGATATCGAGGACGACGGCATCGGCCGATTCGGCGCCCTGGTCGCGGACGAGCGTATCGAGGTTGCCGAAGCGACCCGGCACCAGGGTCAGGCGCCCATCGGACGCAGCAACGAGGCCCGCGCCGCTCGCGATGGCGTTCGGATCGCGGTCGATCGCCAGGACGTTCACGCCCGGATCGGCCTGCAGCATGGCACGTGTGTAGCCGCCCGCACCGAAAGTGCCGTCGACGGCGAGCGACGCACCGTTCAGCGACAGCGCCTCCATCGTTTCCGCGAGCAGCACGGGGATGTGGAGCGCTGCCTCGACAGGGGCGCAGGCGACGTCGTCACCGGGGTTCGTCATGCCGCGATCCGATCGACGATCACGAACGCCGGGAGGCGAAGCGGAACGAATCGGGGACGCCGATCGGCGACGGGAAAATGGATGTGGCGCATGCGTCCCTGCGGCGGGCGTCGACCGCGCGAAGGCGGCCGTGAGAGACGAAGCGGCGGGGGAAAAAGAGACGTCGCGGACGCGGCCCGCTCTCGGCCTCCGGCGATCGCACTGCGCGTCCGCCATTCCCAAAATCGCCGCTGACGAAGTGATTCCGGGTAACATGAGCCTCTGAGCACCGTCAACGCGCAGACCCGCTTGGGAGCCGCCGGGACCGATCAGACCTCAGCAAGGTTAACCGACGGTAAGTTTCATCGGTTTTTTTAAGCGTCTTCGGTGCTCGAAGGTCGCCTGCCGCAGGCTTTCCCGGCAGCGGACAGGATGCGGATCAGCCGGCCTTTAAGCCGGGTTCTGTAGGGCCCGGAAGCGAGCTTCCGGACGTGGCGGCCATTCCTCTGGGACGATCGTTACCGAACGCCTCGAGCAACCAACCCGGGCGACGAGCCTGGAGAGAGGGCCTGCCCCTCCCCTTCCGGGAAGGCGCGTGTCGCCCCTATTCGGTTTTGCTCCCGGTGGGGTTTGCCGTGCCGTCCGCGTTGCCGCGTCCGCGGTGCGCTCTTACCGCACCCTTTCACCCTTACCCTGCGTGAAGCAGGGCGGTCTGCTCTCTGTGGCACTGTCCCTGGGGTCGCCCCCGCCGGACGTTATCCGGCACCGTCTCTCCATGGAGCCCGGACTTTCCTCCCCGGTTCGCACCGGAGCGGCCGCCCGGCCGACTGATCCGGCGCGGATGTGCGCCGCCATTCCGTCCGAGGTCAAGCAGCGCGATGCCCATCTTCGCACCATGCCGGGATTTTGTTCGCCGGCTTGCTCGCCCGCCGGAGCGGCCCTAGCTCCCCTGTACGGCGCAAGCCCGCCGGCAGGCCCCGTCGACGTGAGGAGATGACCATGGCGACGACCGATGCGGCCTGGACGCTCGAATCCGTTCAGGAACTCCGGACGCTGGCACGCGATCGCATGCCGGTCTCCATCATCAGCCTGAAGCTCAAACGGCCGATCGAGGCCGTCTCCGCCAAGCTCGCCGAACTCGGAATCACGCCGGCGAGCGAGACGGGTGGCGCCTGAGCAGGGCACGTCCGACAAAGGCGGGGCGCGCGCTGCCGCGCCCCGCTTCGACCGAGGCTCACCAGGAGCCGGTATTTTCCATCGAAGCCCAGGGCTCCTGCGGAGGCTTGGCTTCGCCCTTCTGCAGGATCTCGATGGAGATGCCGTCGGGCGACTTCACGAAGGCCATGTAGCCGTCGCGCGGCGGACGGTTGATGGTCACGCCCTTGTCCTTCAGGCGTGCGCAGAAGGCATAGATGTCGTCCACCTGATAGGCGAGATGGCCGAAGTTGCGCCCGCCGGAATAGCTTTCCGGGTCCCAGTTGTAGGTCAGCTCGACCTGGGGCGCCTTCGTCTCCTTGGCGGTGTCGTAATCACCGGGGGCGGCGAGGAAGACCAGGGTGAAGCGGCCCTTTTCGTTCTCGACCCGGCGGGTCTCGCGCAGGCCGAACGTGTCCACGTAGAAGGCGAGCGCCTTGTCGAGATCCGCCACGCGGACCATCGTGTGCAGGTATTCCATGGATCTGACTGTCTCCGCTTGTGCCGCCTTAATCTGGGCCGCGTTGAACGGGCGTCAACGCATGCCGGTGGCGATCGATCGCGCGACCCGGATTCGACACATCGAAACGGCGGGCCGGCACGGGTCCGAAATCGTGAATCGGGCTTCGTCGCGCGACCATGGACGATGTCTCGGTTCCGGCGGAATGTGCGGCCGATCATATCCGCACCGCGCGCGATACTTTCCACGGTGTCGTTTCGCGCTGTTCCCGGCGACGGGCATCCAGAGCGATGTTCTCTGACCATCTGATCGTGCGGCTCGCGACATGGGCGAGCGTGTTCACAGGCGCCGTCATCGGGAGAGAACCCGCACTGCCATCCGGACCGGTCCTGCCGCCGGGGCGGCTTGTCCCAGGAACAGGAGGATGAGCGCGTTCGCCGGACGCCCACCACCGCGCGGTCGCGCGGACATACAATGATGGAGTTGTCCTCATCGTCGTCTGGTGTTCCGGGTCGGGTCCATCGAGCCTTGCGTTCGAGGCGACAGCGATTCTTCGCGTGCAGGAAATCTTCCCTGCCGTAAGTCAGTCGAGTTCTTTCGAGAATGCGCGTGAGAGCCGCTCGACCGTCGCATCATCGACGCCGTCGGCGACGAAGTCGGCACGCCAGGAGCGCATGCGGATGACGAGGGTGGCGACGATGTCTCGGGCCTCATCCTGCGAGAGATCGAAATCTTCGACCCGCGTCAGGCAGTTGGCGGTCGTCGGGTAACTCCCGGACCGACCGACGCCGATGGCTTGCTGGGGATCCATATCCGGTTGAGGGACCACGTCGAAGGCCGGGGAAAGCCGCCATGCGTCGCCGCATCGAAGGAAGGCGTGGTTCTTGAGGTGATCGTCCCGGTTGCCGCACAGGACGTTGAACACCATTCGTCGGAACAGCTCATGCCGGTCCGACACGTGCCGCGCCGCGTGTCGGAGGAGGAACATGGCGAGTTCGGGGTAGGAGCCGGAATCGGAGGTTTCATCCAATCCGAGCGCGGTCAATCCGCTCATGTAGTGGCATGTCGGGTGGTAGGGGGCCGCATCGCGGTCGAAGCGCTTCACCAGGACGACCTTACGAGGCCCGACGACGAGCACCCGGGTTTCGGCGGCGTCGATCCCGCAACGGGATGCCAGACGCATCGTCGCGTGTTCCGCGCCGCATTGGTCGTAGGTGTCGTCCCGCCTCTGGAACTTGGCGATCCATAAGGCACCCTCGTGCTTGATGACGGCCTTCGGTCGGGCGCCGCCCATGCTCATACCCGCTGTCCAGAGGCGGGCCGCCAGCCCTTCGACCGCCTCGCCTCGTTCCAGACGCTCGAATCCATCCGCGATGCTGTCGAGGTCAGCCGTGTCCGCGTAGCCCGGACGCGGCGACGGGGAAGCCGGGGTTTCGGAAAAGGCGAGGCAGCCGACGCGCTCGTCTCCGGGGGCGAGCAACCAGTCAGACGGCATCATTGGGGGAGAGTCGTGAGGCCGACGATGTTCGACGAGCCGTCGCCCCCAACGGTCCGGAGTGGCATCCGCCAGAACGCCCGGAAGTCGGCCACGGCCGGTGCTTCTGAACGGCCCCGGCTGAAGCGGCAGGTGTTCCGGGTCCAGGGCGAAAGCCCGGCCATGACTGTTCCTCACCCAGGACCCGACATAGGTGAATTCGCCATAGGACCGACCGGCCGCCGGCATGACGAGCCGGTAGCGGCCGACGAGGTCCGTGGCCCCGTCCTCGTGGCGGACATGGACATAGACGTCAGAGGTCATCGAGGTTCACGTCGCGCGGGCGACGCGCACGGCTGGGAAGGCGGCTGGTTTCGATGGCCGCGGCCAGGTGATCGTTCTCGGGACTGACCGCGCGCCGGACGGCCGGGAACAGGCCGAGGGTCCAGACGGCCCTGGCGAAGACGCCGAGCGACACCGAAGGATCGCCTTTCTCGAGCTTGCGCAATGTCGGGAGGGATACCCCAACGCGGGACGCGAGGTCGGATGCGAGCTGACGTCGTCGCAGTCGCGCGGCCCTGATGGACTGCCCGATCTCGCGAAGACCCTCCGAAACCTCGAAGGGAGCATGGGCCGAGCGTTCGTTCGTCATGCCACCATCCTTGCATCTCGGGCGGCTTAGATGAAACTATGTTTTCTATTTCGGGTCGGTTTTCCTGCCGAAGGGGGGATCTGGCGTCTCTCTTGACGGGGAACGAATCGGTATAGGTTCATACCGCCCGTCAAGGGCGGGGAGACGGCCGGTCAAGTTCGGATCGGTAGAATCGGCTGCGGCAACGTCCGCAGGTCGCCGGGCTGGCTCGGGTCGATCTCACCGACGAGGGCCGGCTTCATGTCATAGAGACCGGAAATGGCTTCAAGGGCGGCGATCGCGTCCTGATTGATGCCCCAGCGCGTCACCGTCGCCACGAAGGCGCGTGTCGTCATCAGCGTCACGGGGAACTCCACGTCGAGGAAGAGGGTCGCGACCTTCCGATCTTCGTAAAGCACGACCGCCGAACTCGCCTCGGTCGGGTGCCAATGCGCCACGAACTCGCGTAGCGCCTGCTCGCCGGAATCGCGCAGGGCGGACTTCAGCAAGGCATCCCCTGCTGGAGTCCGCGGCCGGGCGCGCAGGGCCGCGACACCGATGCCGACCACGGTCTCGACCCGGAGCGCGGCTTCGCCGAGGCCATCGATCCAGGCGGCGATCTCGGCAGCAAAGGGCTTGGAGAGGTCGCCGACCACTTCTTCCTCGACCCGGTCCACCAATACGATCCGCCGGTTGAGACCGCGCAGCGTATCGAGGATGCCCGCTGCGGCGAGCCGGATCAGAGGCCCCGCATCGGCCACGACGATGGGCTGCCGGTCCGAGGGGGCGATCATGGCACCACACTCCAGGTGGTGGTGCCGTCCTTGTTGTCCTTGACGGCGACGCCCATGGCGGCGAGCGCGTCGCGGGCGCGGTCGGAGGCCGGCCAGTCCTTGGCGGCGCGGGCGGCACGACGTGCCTCGATCGCGGCTTCCACCGCCGCCACGTCGACGCCCGCCGCGGCGATGGCACTGTCGTCGCGCGCGGATTTCGTCCGTCCGAGCAGGCCGAGCAGGCCCGCGCCGGCCTTCAGCGACGCCGGGTCTTCGAGGCGATGCAGTTCGGCGAGCGTCGCGGCGGTATTGAGGTCGTCGAGGAGCGGTTCGACCACGGCGGCGGGAGCCTCGGATCCCGCGGCGACGTCGCCGACGATGTCGTACCAGCGATCGATCATCCGTGCCGCCTCTTCCAGACCGCGAACGGTCCAGTCGATCGGCTGGCGGTAATGCGTCTTCAGCATGGCGAGGCGCACGACCTCGCCCGGCCAGTCCTTCAGCACCTCGCGCAGGGTGATGAAGTTGCCCAGCGATTTGGACATCTTCTGCCCCTCCACCTGGAGGAATCCGTTATGGAGCCAGACATTGGCCATGACATCGGTGCCAAAGCAGCAGCGCGACTGGGCGACCTCGTTCTCGTGATGGGGAAAGATCAGGTCGATGCCGCCGGCATGGATGTCGAAGGTCCTGCCCAGGTGCTTCCACGACATCGCCGAGCACTCGATGTGCCAGCCCGGACGCCCCGGTTCGGCGATGCCGGCCGGCGAAGGCCATGACGGCTCGCCGGGTTTCGAGGGCTTCCACAGGACGAAGTCGAGGGGCGAGCGCTTGTAGGGCGCCACCTCGACCCGCGCGCCGGCCTCCATCTCGTCGAGGGGCCGCTTCGAGAGTGCGCCGTAATCGGGCGTCGACGGCACGTCGAACAGGACATGCCCCTCCGCCACATAGGCGTGGCCCGCCGTCACCAGCCCGTCGATGATCGCGTGCATCTCGTAAATATGGTCGGTGGCGCGGGGCTCGACGAAGCGCGGGCGCTCGCCCGCCACGTTCACATCCTCGGCCATCAGCACGCCGAGGTCGCGGATGTCGCCGTGAAAGGCGGCGAGCGTCCCGTCGGTGAGGTCGCGGATGGTGATGCCGCGCTCGGCGGCGCGGGCGTTGATCTTGTCGTCCACGTCGGTGACGTTGCGGGCATAGGTGACGTGCGCCTCGCCGTAGAGGTGGCGCAGCAGCCGGAACAGCAGGTCGAAGACGATGATCGGCCGGGCATTGCCGATATGGGCGGCGTCATAGACCGTCGGCCCGCAGGCATACATCCGCACATGCGTCGGATCGATCGGCGCGAACGGCGCCTTCTCGCGGGTCAGCGTGTTGTAGAGCCGCAACATCGGCGCCATGAAACCGTCTTTCGTCACCTCGGCCCGGGACCGCGCCGCCTCCGCGGATGCCGCCGGCCCCCAAGCCCTAAACTCCGAGAACCGATCAGCTTTTGCGATTCGCGAGGGGTTCGCCCGGGAATCGCGGTGACCGGATGGACCGGATGCCAAGCGCCGACCGTGTTGCACGGAGGCGACGGACCCTTCCGACCAACTGCGCTAACCCAAAACGGTGATGAATTCGAGAACGACGCCGGAGGAGTTTCGGTCAACGTCGCGACGACCTGGAAAGGGTTTGTTTACCGACGCCGCCGAGATTTTCCCAAACGCGAATCCTCCATCCGCGAATCCTGCCATCAAGGTCATGCCCATGCGACGCTCGGCTGCCGGTCTCGGCGCTCTCTGCGCCTTCGCCCTGATTTCCTCCGCCGCACTGGCCGTCGGTGACGGCGAGAGCCCCGCGCGGGCACCGGGTCAGGTCGAGAAGACCTTCCTGATTCCCGCGGCCGAGGGCTACGGCGTCGGCGAGTGCCTAGCGGCGGGCAGCGGTTCGTGCGGTCAGGTCGTGGCCGATGCCTGGTGCGAGGCGCAAGGGTTTGCCGTGGCCGGCTCCTTCGGGATCGCCGCCGCCGACGAATATACCGGTGCCATCGAGCAGGTCCCGGCGGCCAAGACCGTCGAGCCGCCGATCCGCATCACCTGCAAAGACTGAGTCGCTGCAAAGACTGAAGTCCTCGCAAGGATCGGGTCTCTGCGAGGACCGGGTCCCGCAGGGCCGTGACGCGGATCGGACGGCGCGGCCGGCAGGATCAGCCCTTGAAGAAATCGCTGCAGCGAGGCGGCGCCTCGGTGGTTCCCCAGGGCATCAGCGGGACCGCGGAGGTGGAGTTCTTGGGCGATCCCTGGATCACCTTGTCGGAATAGACCATGTAGATCAGCGTGTTGCGCTTGGCGTCGCAGCCGCGGACGATCTGCATGGACTTGAAGATCAGCGAGCGACGCTCGCTGAACACGACCGCACCCTGTTGCAGCTTGTCCTTCGGATTCTTGAACGTCACCGGGCCGACCTGCCGGCACGCCAGGGAGATGTCGGACACGTCCTCGGCGAGGCCGAGCGTCCCCTTGATCCCGCCCTTCTCGGGCTGCGTGTACCAGCAGGCGATACCGGCGACCTCGGGATCGTCGATGCCGTAGACCACCAGTTTGTCGTTCGGGGTGAGCGGACGCCAGACGGTGGACTTGTCGAAAATCCGATCCGCATCGTCGGCGCGAACCGCCGTCCCGCTCACCACGAGAGCCGCCAGACCCGCCGCCGCCACCCGACCTGTGAGACTACGAAGCCACATCATCACACCATTCCCCTCAAGTTGGTCGATGCGCATGTGGGAACACTGTCGCCTCTCGGCGAGGGCGGTTAGACACCGTTTGCAAATGTAATGTTCCGTACCCTATCCGAGGGCCGGAACCGCAAAGCTTCACACCCGTTTCAGATAGGCCATGCCGCTGATCCTCCCACAGATCCGCAAGCTCGTCGCAACGCTCGGCGCAGCCATGGCTGCGATCGCGTTCGGCACGGCCGTGCAGGCGCAGGCGCCCAGCGCCCAATGCCAGCGATACCGCTACGAACTTGCCAATCTGAGCGACGGCGCGAACACCGCCCGGGCGCTCCAGAACGAGATCGGCCGGCTCGAAGCCTATTACCGCACCCTCAGCTGCGAGGGCGGCAAGTTCCTCTTCTTCGATTCGCGCCCGCCGCAATGCGGCGCGGTCGAGCAGCGCATCCGGGCCCTCCAGGCTGGCTACGGCGCGGAGAACGGCGAGGTCACCGCCGCCCGCCGGCGACAGCTCACCGCGGCCATCGCCTCCTCCTGCGCCGATACCGGCCCGCGGATCGTCGACGGAATCGTGGCCGAGCAGCGGGGCCGGGGCGGACCGCAGGTGGTCTGCGTCAGGACCTGCGACGGCGCGTATTTCCCGATGAACAACCTGCCCGAGGGCCGTGAGGGCGCGAACGACCTGTGCCAGGCGCTCTGCCCCGGCACCGAGGCCGTGGCCTATTCGATGCCCCACGGCGATGACGGCCTGAAACAGGCCGCGTCGATCAAGGGCAGCCGGGCCTATGTCTCCCTCGCCAACGCGTTCAAGTTCCAGAAGAGCTTCACGCCGGATTGCTCGTGCAAGAAGGCCAACCAGACCTGGGCGCAATCCCTCGTGAAGGCCGAGAGCATGCTCGTCCGGCACAAGGGCGACATCTTCGTCACGCCGATGCAGGCCGAGGCGATGTCGCGTCCGAAAGTGCGCGTGACCCTCGCCGGACGCGCCGACAAGACCGCGGCCGTCATCGCCGCCGATGCGGCGAGCCGCAATGGAGCCGTCGTCTCCGATGCCGGCGTGACACGCGACGGTGCCGCTACCGATGCCGCCATCGCCGCGACATCGGCATCAGCCGGCGGCGACGAACGTCCGAGCGTTCGCATCATCGCCCCGAACATGATCGCCGTACCGGCGAGGGTCACCGCGCCCTGATCGGGTGTTGCGGGTGGTGGAGTGAAAACAACGGATCTGTCCGCGATTTCGCCGACAGGTCTCGCGACGCTCACCTAACCTACTGGCAATACGGGATTAAGTGTTCATCGCACAGCCGCTCACCGACCTGACAGGGCGGTCGCGGACGGATGTGCCGCGAATGAATCCGGAACCATCTCGGCTCCATCCGGTTCCGATGGCCTCGACAACGTTTGTGAGTGACCATCGATGCGGACCACCCGCCTGCTCTTCCTGACCGGCACGATGCTGCCGGCTCTGGTCCTTTCAGGGCCCTTGTCGGCGAGGCCGGACACGGCTGAACCGGGCCCGATGTTGATGGCCCAGGCCGGTCCAGGCGGCGAAAAGGCGGATCCCCGCGGCGGTGGCGACGGACCGCGCGGTGGCGCTGGCCGACCGGAGAGAGCGGAACGTCCGGAACGTGCCGAACGGCCCGAGAGAGCGGAGCGCCCCGAACGGCCCGAGCCGCGCCAGGAGCGGGCCCCGGCCCGTGAGCAGCCGGCGCCGGCGGAACGTCCTGCGCGCCCCGAGCGACCCGAGCCGCGCCAGGAGCGAGCCCCGGCCCGTGAGCAGCCGGCGCCGGCGGAGCGTCCTGCGCGGCCCGATCGCCAGGAGCGGCCCGATCGACCCGAGCGCCCCGACAGACCCGATCGTGCTCCGGCCGAGCGGCCGACACCTCCGGCTGCCCGCGATCGCACTCCCGACGCGCCCGCCCCCAAGCCCACAGAGAAGGAGGCACCTGCCCCCCGCGAGCGCAGCCCGGCAGCGCCGGAGCGCGATGCGACGCCCGATCGTCCCGCCCGTCCGGACCGCGGCGAGAGGCCCGACCGCGGCGAGAAGCCCGGCAAGCCCGCCGGCAGCGACAAGCCCGACGCGAATACCAAGCCCGAGCGTGGCGAGAGGCCCGACCGCGACACCCGGCCCGACCGCAGCGACAAGCCCGACCGTGGCGACAGGACTGACCCGGCCCGGCGTCCTCCGGCGGATGCTCCGCCGAATGCGAGGTCGCCCGAGCCGAAAGCTCCCGACGCCAAGCCGGCGCCCAATGCCCGTCCGGGCGTCCCGGGAAAGCCGTTCGTCCCGCCGGGTCAGGCGCAGGACAGGCAGGACCGGAACGATCGCGGCCCCGACAAGCGTGGCGCGGACGAGAACAAGCCCGGCGTCATCACCGGTCCGACCACCACCGACCGGGCACCCCCGCCCGCCGCGGTCCCGCCGGCAGGTGTCGATCCGGAGCGTCGTGGAGAGATCGACCGTCGCGACCGCGAGCGCCGCGATGCGTTCGAGCGCAGGGATGAGCGTGACCGCCGCGACGGCTTCAACCGTCCGGGTCGTCCCGGCTATGTCGAGGGCGGCTTCCGTGGCGACGACGTCCGCAGCTACGACGAGGTCCGTCGCGACCGACGCGAATTCAGCGAAGGCGGCCGCACCTACATCCGCGAGCCGGGCCGCATCATCGTGCGCGACCGCGACAATTACTTCATCCGGCACGACGAGAACGAGCGCTTCCGCTACCTCGATCGCGGCGCCTATCGCAGCGAGCGCCGTGGCGGCGACACGATCACCTATCTCGACCGTCCGGGTGGTATCCAGATCGTCACGGTGGTGGACGATGACGGCCGTCTCGTCCGTCGTTCGCGTCGCTTCCGCGACGGCCGCGAGGTCGTGATCATCGATAATGGTTTCGGCGGACCGCAGCGCCCGATCTATGAGGACGTGGTCGATCTGCCGCCGCCGGATATCCGCATCCCCCGCGACCGCTACGTGGTGAATTATGAAGGCGCCGACGAGCGGCAGGTCTACGAGGCCCTGTCCGCACCGCCGGTGACTGCGGTTGACCGGCGCTACACTCTCGATCAGGTGCGGTACAGCCCGCAGCTGCGTGCCCGGATGCGCAGCGTCGACATCGATACGATCACCTTCGATTCGGGATCGTTCGACGTGACGCCGGATCAGGCATCGCGGCTCGGCAACATCGCGGCGGCGATCAACCAGGCGGTGAAGGCCAACCCGCAGGAAGTGTTCCTCATCGAGGGCTACACCGATGCGGTGGGCAGCGAGGTCGACAACCTGTCGCTCTCTGATCGCCGCGCCCAGTCGGTGGCGACGGTGCTCAGCCAGAACTTCCAGGTTCCGCCGGAGAACCTCACCACCCAGGGCTATGGCGAGCAGGCCCTGAAGGTGAACACCCAGGAAGCCGCCAGGGAGAACCGCCGGGTCACGGTGCGTCGCATCACGCCGCTGATCCAGCAGCAGAGCGAGGCCGCGCCGCCCCCGCGCTGAGGGAGCCGATCCGACCGCATTGTCGTGACGTCACGGGCCGCATGTCTCGAAAGAGGGGTGCGGCCCGCGCCGTTCCGTGCTTCCCCGACGATCCCCGAACCGAGATGCCGCCTCGCCCGCACGGCGAGCGCGACGACCAAGGAGAATGGCGAGCATGGAAGAGGAGAGCGACCGCCTGATCACGGCGGGGACGCCGATCTTCCGTCGGACCACGCTAGCCCTGTTCGCGGCGGGCTTCTCCACCTTCGCCGTGCTCTACGGCGTGCAGCCGCTGATGCCGGTCTTCGCCGATCAATTCCACGTCTCTCCGGCCGAGAGCAGCCTGTCCCTCTCGCTCCCCTGCGCGATGCTGGCCCTGGCCCTCCTCGTGGTCAGCCCGCTCTCCGAGGTGTGGGGCCGCAAGCCGATCATGGTCGCCTCCCTGTTCGCCTCGGCGATCCTCACGCTCATCGCCGTCATCGTCCCGAGCTGGCACGGCTTCTTGGCTTTGCGCGCCCTGACGGGCCTTGCCGCGAGCGGCCTGCCCGCCGTCGCCATGGCCTATCTCAGCGAGGAGATGGACGGCCGCGCCATCGGCCTGTCCATGGGGCTCCTCATCGGCGGCAACGCCATGGGCGGCATGGTCGGCCGGCTGCTCGCCGGCATCATCACCGACCATGCGTCGTGGCGCATCGGGCTCGGGACCATCGGTGTCCTGGCGCTTTTCGCCGCCATCCTGTTCTGGCGGGGACTTCCGCCCTCGCGGCGCTTCCTCGCCAATCGGATGCGCTGGCGCCAGGTGCCCGGCACGTTCGGCCAGCATTTCCGCGATCCCGGCCTGCCCTGGCTGTTCGCCGAGGCGTTCCTGCTCATGGGCGGCTTCGTCAGCGTCTACAACTACGTCGGCTTCCGCCTGCTCGATCCGCCCTACAACCTCAGCCAGACGGCCATCGGCGCGATCTTCGTGGTCTATCTCGCCGGCACGTTCAGTTCGGCCGCGACCGGCGAGATCGCCAGCCGGTTCGGGCGGAGGAAGGTGCTGTGGCTGGCGATCCTCCTCGGCCTCGCCGGCATCCTCATGACCCTG
This sequence comes from Methylobacterium marchantiae, assembly GCF_022179405.1. Classification (GTDB taxonomy): domain Bacteria; phylum Pseudomonadota; class Alphaproteobacteria; order Rhizobiales; family Beijerinckiaceae; genus Methylobacterium; species Methylobacterium marchantiae. Next base: position 28,406 of record NZ_BPQT01000030.1, on the reverse strand, counting down.
TCCGAGCGGCTCCCCCTCATCATCGCCGGCATCGTCGTGGTCACGGTGAGCTTCTTCGGCGCCCATTCCGTGGCGAGTTCCTGGATCGGGCGGAGGGCCCTGCGCGACCGGGCCCAGGCCTCGTCGATCTACCTGTGCATGTACTATCTCGGCTCCTCGGTCTTGGGGACCGCCGGCGGGTGGTTCTTCGCCCATTCCGGCTGGGCCGGCGTGGTCGCCTTCTTCGGCGGCCTCTACGGGGTGGCGCTCGGCATCGCCCTCCATCTCTCGCGCCTGCCACCGCTGGTCCCGGCGACATCACCCGACCTCGACCGTTGACCCGCCCGCCGCGACGGCCCATCTAGGCCGTCGTCGTCTCTGATCAGAGCACCGGCGAGCGACCGCCACCAACAGAGGAAGTCCGGCTCGCTTGGTCCAAGCGGCTCCGGCTCTACGGAACCGAACGTGTTCGAGCTCGCCGTCGCCGTCGCCCTGATCGCCCTCAACGGCGCCTTCGCGCTATCCGAACTCGCGGTCGTCTCCTCGCGCAAGTCGCGCCTGCGCACCATGGCGGAGGCGCACCGCCCCGGCGCCAGGGCAGCGCTGGCGCTGGCGGAGGAACCCGGCCGGTTCCTCTCCGCCGTTCAGATCGGCATCACCCTCGTCGGCATCCTCTCCGGCGCGGTCTCCGGCGCGGCACTGGGCGAGCGTCTCACCGAGATCCTGTTCCAGGCGGGCCTGTCGAAGGCGGTGTCCGATCCCCTCGGCTACGGCATCGTCATCGCCGCCATCACCTACCTGTCCGTGATCATCGGCGAACTCGTGCCCAAACACGTCGCTCTGCGCGATCCGGAGGGCATCGCCTGCCTCGTCGCCCGGCCGATGCGGCTGGTCTCGCGAATCGCGCTGCCCGCCGTCTGGCTGCTCGACGCCTCCACCCGCGCGGTGTTCCGCATCCTCGGCCAGGAGGCCTCCAGCGCCAGCGCGGTGACGGAGGAAGAGATCCGCACCATTGTCGCCGAGGCCGAGACCGCGGGGGTGATCGAGACCGACGAGCGCAAGATGATTGCCGGCGTCCTGCGCCTCGGCGACCGCGCCGTGCGCGGCGTGATGACCCCGCGGACCGACGTCCACTGGATCGACCTCGACAAGGAACCGGAGGAGATCCGCGCCATGCTGGTCTCGAGCCCGCATTCGCGCATTCCCGTCGGCGAGGGCAATCCGGACAACATGCTCGGGGTCGTGCAGGTGCGCGAGCTGGTCAAGGCGCTCATCGAGAACGAGCGGTTCGATCTCCGCGCCTATATCCGCAGCGCCCCGGTGCTCCCCGACACGCTCGATGCCCTCGACGCGCTCACCGCGCTCCAGGCGGCGGAGGTGCCGATGGCCCTCGTCCACGACGAATACGGCCATTTCGACGGGCTCGTGACCCCGGCCGACATCCTCGACGCCATCGCGGGCGCCTTCCATTCGGAGGATCCCGAGCCGGAGGCGGTGCAGCGCCAGGACGGGTCCTGGCTCATCGCTGGCTGGATGCCGGTGGACGAGATGGCCGACCAGCTCGGCATCAAGATCGAATCGAGCCGGGACTACGAGACCGCTGCCGGCCTCGTCATCGCCAGGCTGCAGCGTCTGCCGGAGACCGGCGAGACCTGCGACATCGCCGGCTGGCGCTTCGAGGTGGTGGATCTCGACGGACGCCGCATCGACAAGATCCTGGTGTCGCGGATCGCCTGAGCGTCACAGGCCGATCCTGCTCGCCTTTCGAAACCCGGCAAGTCAGGCATAGCGCTTGGCCCCCGCCACGCAGAGGACCACGAGGCTGGTCACGGCCAGCATGCTTGGGGCGACGGGCTCGTGAAGGAGCAGACCCGCCAGGGCCAGGCCGAAGAACGGCTGCAGCAATTGCAGTTGCCCGACGCCGGCGATTCCGCCCAGGGCCAGCCCGCGATACCAGAACACGAAGCCGACCAGCATGCTGAAGACCGAGACATAGGCGAGGCCGATCCAGGCCGGGAGGCCGATGCCGCTCCACGCCGCCGGCAGGCTCGCCAGCGCGACGACTCCCATCACCGGCAGGGACAGGACCAGGGCCCAGGAGATCACCTGCCAGCCGCCGAGCCGGCGCGACAGGGTGGCGCCCTCGGCGTAGCCGAGCCCGCAGAGCAGGATCGCCGCCACCATCAGGAGGTCGCCGCCGACCGAGCCGCCCTCGCTCCGAAGCAATGCGAAGCCCGCCACCGTGAGGCTGCCGATCCCCGAGAACAGCCAGAAGGCGGGGCTCGGCCGCTCGCCGCCCCGGACCACGCCGAAGATCGCCGTGGCGAGGGGCAGGAGGCCGATGAAGACGATGGAATGCGCCGAGGTGATGTGTTGGAGCGCGAGCGCCGTCAGCAGCGGAAAGCCGACCACGACGCCGAGGGCGACGATCGCCAGCGACGCGAGGTCGGATGTCTCAGGCCGCCTCTGCCGCAGGGCGAGGAGCATCGTCGCTCCGAGCGAGGCCGCGATCACCGCCCGCGCCGAGGTGAGGAACATCGGCGAGAAACCGCCCACCGCCACCCGGGTCGCCGGCAGGGAGGCGCTGAAGATGATGACGCCCAGGAGGCCGTTGCCCCATCCCGCCGCGTTCCGTTGCATCGCCGTGTGCCATCCCGGGTTTCCGCCACGCCCGACGGGCCCGGCCAAGGCGCCTTGACAACCATTCCGCGCTCATGCCGTCAAATGCCTGTCCTCTTCGTTTCCATGCAGAACAGGCATGATGAACCCGGCCCATATCGATCTGTTTCGCGCGGTGCTGCGCCATGGCGGGATGACGAGGGCCGCCGCCGCCCTCGGCATCGGCCAGCCTCATGTCAGCCGCGCCGTCGCGCAGCTGGAAGCCGATCTCGGCTTCGCGCTGTTCGTGCGCGGCCATGGCAGCGCGCTGCCGACGCAGGAAGGCGAGGCCTTCGCTCGCGAGGTGGAGCGGACCTATGCCGGGCTCGACCATCTGTCCCAGGCGGCCCGCCTGATCCGCGACCTCGGCACCGGGCCGTTGCGCGTCGCCTGCCAGCCGTCGCTGGCCTCCCGCCTGCTGCCGAGGGCGATCCGGCGTCTGAGCGAGGACTCACCCGGCATCCAGGTGGCGGTCCACGTGCCGGCACCGGAGACGATCTGGGCCTGGGCCGCCTCGGGACAATGCGATATCGGGCTGGTCCGGCCCCGCTCGGGCTTCTCGGGCGTGGTCAGCGAGGCTTTCCTCGCGGTCGATGCGGTCTGTGCCCTGCCCCGGCGCCACGCGCTGGCGGCCAAGCGGACGATCGGGGTGCACGATCTCGTCGGCGAAACCCTCATCGCCGGGGCACCGGGGGTGTTTCAGCAGGCGATCGAGGAGGCCTTCGCGCAGGCCGGATTGAGCCCGCGCTTCTCCCTCATGGCGCAATACACGGCGGCGCGGTGCGGGCTCGTGGCGGAGGGGCTGGGCCTCGCCATCGTCGATCCCCTTCCGGCCCGCGAGCTCGCGGGCCTGCCCATCGTGCTGCGTCCGTTCCGGCCGCGCCTGCCCATCGAGACGGTGCTGATCCGCCCGGCGGGGCGCCCGCCGGGCCGGCTCGCCCAGCGGCTCATCGGACATCTCGAAACCGAGCGCGATGCGCTCGTGACGAATCGGGCGGGCGCAGGCGCCTGATTCAGGCGGCGGCGAGCCGCGCCACCACCGTCTCGCGCCCGATGAGCGGCAGAAGGCCCGACAGGTCCGGCCCGTGTTCCAGCCCGGTCAAGGCAAGGCGGAGCGGCATGAACAGCGCCTTGCCCTTGGCGCCGGTCTTCTCCTTCACCGCGTTGGTCCAGGCCTTCCAGGTCTGGCCGTCCCAGGGCTCGGGCGGCAGCACCTCCGACGCGGCATGGATGAAGCCGGCATCGGCGATGACGGGCGTCACGTCGCCGGCCACGATCCGCCACCATTCGGCGGCATCCCCGACCTTGGTGAGATTGGGCTGGATCACCGTCCAGAACGCCTGCGCGCGCTCCTCCGGGATGCCCATGGCCAGCAGGCGCCCACGCGCCGCCTCGTAGGGCATGGCGTGGATCAGGCGGGCGTTGAGCCCGTCGAGCTCATGCGGATCGAACTTGGCCGGCGCCCGCGAGATATGGGCGAGGTCCACGAGGCCGGCGAGTTCGTCCAGGGAATCGACCGCCCGCACCGCCTCGGCCGAGCCGGTGAGCACGGCGAGGGAGCGCACGGCGCCGGGTTCGTAGCCGGCCTCGCGCAGGCCACGGAGGGAGAGGTGGCCGAGCCGCTTCGACAGGCCCTCGCCATCGGCCGTGGTGAGGAGGTTGTGGTGGCCGAAGACCGGCACCGTCTGCCCCAGGGCCTCGAAGATCTGGATCTGCACGCCGGTATTGGTGACGTGGTCCTCGCCGCGGATGACGTGGGTGATGCCCATCTCGGCATCGTCAACCACGGAGGGCAGCGTGTAGAGGTAGCTGCCGTCGGCGCGGATCAGCACCGGGTCGGAAAGCGAGGCGCAATCGACATGCGCCTCGCCGCGCACGAGGTCGTCCCAGGCGACGCTGCGATGATCGAGCTTGAACCGCCAATGCGGGGTTCGCCCTTCGGCCTCCAGCGCCGCGCGCTCGTCGACGGTGAGGCCGAGCGCCGCCCGGTCGTAGATCGGCGGCTGGCCGCGGCCGAGCTGGCGCCGGCGACGGCGCTCCAACTCGTCCTGGGTCTCGTAGCAGGGGTAGAGCCGGCCCGCCGCCTTCAGCCGCTCGGCCGCTGCGTCGTGGATGGCGCAGCGGTCCGACTGCCGGGCGAAGAGATCCGGCACGATCCCGAGCCAGGCAAGGTCCTCCTCGATGGCCTTCGCGAATTCCTCGGTCGAGCGCTCCCGGTCGGTATCGTCGAGCCGCAGCAGGAAGCGCCCGCCCCGCGCCCGCGCGAACAAGGCGTTCAGCAGCGCCGGACGGGCATTGCCGATATGGAGGTAGCCGGTGGGCGACGGCGCGAAGCGAACGAGGGGGGCAGATGTCATGCCCGCCCTCTAGCCGATTTTCGCGCTGCTGGGGACCGTCAGCTCCAGGCGTGGAACGGCGGGTTGACCCCGTTCAGCGCATGGTTGCCGATGATCGCGTATTTCCAGCGCACCGGGTCGTGGAGCGTGTGGGTGCGGGCGTTGCGCCAGTGCCGGTCGAGATTGCTCTCGGCCAGGGTCGAGCGGGTGCCGGCGAGCTCGAACAGCTTGCTGCTCGCCAGCACCGCGATCTCGGTGGTGAGCACCTTCGATTCGGCGACGGCGAGCTGGGCGGCGGCGACCGTTTCCGCGCTCGGATTGGCCACCGCCTCGTCGAGGGCGAGGCCGGCCCGGTCGAGGATGGCTTCGGCGGCATGGAGGCGGATCGTCAATTCGCCGATCGCCTGGATCGTGTAGGGGTCGTCGGAGGCGCGGTCCTGGCCGCTATCGACCCAGGGGCGGGTCTTGGTGCGGACGAAGGCCACTGTGTCGTCGATGGCCTCCCTGGCGATGCCGGCATCCACCGCCGCCTGGATGATCTGGAAGACGGCGCCGTCCGAGCGCGGATGCTCGTAGCCCTTCCAGGCTGGGACCAGATGGGTCTTGGGCACCCGCACCTCGTCGATGATGACGGTGCCGCTCGCCGTGGTCCGCTGGCCGAAGGCCGACCAGTCGTCGATGACGATGAGCCCCGGGGCGCGCCGGTCGGCGATGGCGTACCAGGCGCGGCCCTCGCCATCGAGGGCCACGATGGGGACGAGATGGGCGAGGAGCGCGCCGGTGGAATAGAACTTCTTGCCGCGCACGATGACGTGGTCGCCGTCATCGACGAAATGGGTCTTGAAGTCGGTGGCGCGCGGCGTGCCGATCTCGGAGAAGGCGTTGCCGAAGCGGATGCCCTTCAGGACCTCGCCGAACAGCAGCGCCTGCTGCTCGGGGTCCGAGACCGTGCGGATCGCCGCGACGATGCCGAGATGGTTCTGCGAGATCTGCCCGATCGACGGATCGGCCGCCGAGACGATGGCGACCACCTGGGCCAGGGTTTTGTAGGAGACTTCCGGGCCGCCGAAGGCCTTCGGCACGTTGATCGACCACAATCCGCTCTGCGAGAACGCATCAAGCTCGGCATAGGGCCGCCGGTTGGTGGAATCGCGCTCGGACGCGCCCTCGCGAAACGTCTTGGCGAGGGCATGCGCGACCCGGATCGCCTCCTCGTCGTCGCGGATGACGTGGGCGGGCGAGGTCGGCCGGGGAACCGGCGGAGCGCCCCTGGCGGATTCGAGCGACTGGGCGCTGACGGCGATGTTCATGAGGGACTCTCCTATGGCTGGTTCTCGCCGACAGGCCGCTTCACATCGCGCGTCTCCGTCTTTCCGGGGCGCCACAGGCGAACCCGGAATCCAGAACCGCATCGGGTGAAGACTGGAGAACGACCTATGGGTCTGGATTCCGGGCTCCGCTTCGCGGCCCCGGAATGACGTGAATGCAACCGTGCGTGTCGGCGCCCGCAAGGCGCCTCATGCCGCCTCGGCCCGGCGCTCGCGCGCGGCCTCCAGAGCCCTCACCTTCGGGATGATGTGGGCGCCAAAATAGGCGACCTCCTCCTGGAAATGCAGGAAGGCGAGGAGCGCGAGATCGACACCGGCATCCTTCAGGGCGACGATGCGCTCGGCGATCTGGTCGGGCGTGCCGATGAGGTTGGTCTTGAAGCCGTCATTGTACTGGACGAGGTCCTCGAAGCTCGATTTCGCCCAGTTCCCCTCCCCTTCCGGTGAGGCCTTGCCGGCATTCTTCACCTCGTGGCCGAAGGCCTTCACCGCATCCGGATCGGCGTTGTCGATGATCTCCTGGAGGACGGCGCGCGCCTCCTCCTCGGTGTCGCGGGCGATGACGAAGGCGTTGACGCCGACCTTGACCGAATGCCCGTTGGCCGCGGCCTTGGCCTGGATGTCGTCCACCTGGGCCCGGATGCCCTCCGGGGTGTTGCCGTTGGTGAAGTACCAGTCGGACACACGCGCCGCCATGTCCCGCGCCGCGCGCGACGAGCCGCCCTGGAAGATCTCCGGCTGCGGGTCGGCCGGCTTCGGCTTCAGGGTGTAGTTGGTGTAGCGGTAAAAATCGCCGCGGAAGCTGAAATCGTCCTGGGTCCAGATCCCGCGAAGCGCACGGATGAACTCCTCCGAGCGGCGGTAGCGCTCGTCATGGTCGAGCCAGGGCTCGCCGATGGCGCGGAACTCGCCCGAGAACCAGCCCGACACGACGTTGATGGCGATGCGCCCGTTGGTGAGCTGGCTGATCGTGGCGATCTGCTTGGCGGCGATGGTCGGGTTCCACGGTCCGGGCAGGAGCGCGGCGATGACCTTGATCGTCGATGTGGCGGCCAGCAGCGCGTGGCTGAACGCCACCGATTCGTGCTGGTACTCGGCGCCGTAGCCGGCGGTGAAGCGGATCTGGGTCAGGGCGTAGTCGAACCCGGCCTCCTCCGCGATCTGGGCGAGCTTGCGGTTATAGTCGGCATCCCAGCTCGTGCGCTGCTCGATCTTGCTGATGACGAGGCCACCTGACACGTTCGGCACCCAATAGGCGAAACGGATCGGCTCAAGGCCGTTGTGGTTCGGGCGAGTCATGCATCCATCCGCGAATTCGAGAGATCATGCGGCCCGATCGATGTTGCGACCGCAAGTGTATACATTATGAACCCAAGCAGACCATGAAGACTTGCTTGCGTTGTGAACTTGGTGCGAAGAATGTCTTACGAAGACAGGCCATAGTCAAAGGAAGAGAAATACTTTTTCTTTGATCATGCCGGGACAATCTTCCGGCGAACGGGGCTCGGACGAGAAGATCGTGTTCCGACAGGACCGGCACCGGCGATAGCGGGGCATCTCGGGAGGGCCGGTCCGCGAGGTTTTCCAGGACGAGGGCGTTTCATGTTCGCCGGAGCCTCCCGCAGAGCGGCAGACGGCCCTAGCTATCGATGCGCGAGCGATGGTAATCCCCGCATTCAGTGGTGACTGACGGAGGGTCGCGCGGGCCCGGACGGGGCACGGCGCGGCGTTTCGGATGACAGGTGAGAACCAGGCGATGACCGGCTTCGACGCTTCGACCTCTCCGGCCGCCGGCCCTGCCCTGCCGAGGCCGTCGTCGCAGCTCGTCACCGTCTTCGGCGGCTCCGGCTTTCTCGGGCGTCACGTAGTGCGCGCGCTGGCCAAGCGCGGCTATCGCATCCGCGTCGCCGTCCGCCGCCCGGACCTCGCGCTCTTCCTGCAGCCGCTCGGCAAGGTCGGGCAGATCATCGCCGTCCAAGCGAACCTGCGCTATCCCGATTCCATCGCCCGGGCGGTGGAGGGCGCCGATGTGGTGGTGAACCTCGTCGGCATCCTGCAGGAGAGCGGCAAGCAGAGCTTCCTGCGCCTCCAGGCCGAGGGCGCGGGCGAGATCGCGCGGGCGGCCGCCAGCGTCGGCGCTCCGGTCGTCCATGTCTCTGCGATCGGGGCGGACGAGACTTCCGAATCTCAGTACGCCCGTTCGAAGGCGCTGGGCGAGGCGAACGTCCTCGCGGCCCAGCCTCGATCGGTGATCCTTCGCCCCTCCCTGGTCTTCGGCCCCGGCGACAGCTTCTTCAACCGCTTCGCGTCGCTCGCCCGCCTTCTGCCGGTCCTGCCGCTGGCCGGAGCCGGGACGCGCTTCCAGCCGGTCTTCGTCGGAGACGTGGCCGAGGCGGTCGCCCGTGCGGTGGACGGGCAGGCCGAGGCCGGTCGGGTCTACGAACTCGGCGGGCCCGAGGTCGAGACCCTCGACGCCCTCGTCCGCTACATGCTCAAGACCACCATGCGCCGGCGCCTCGTGGTCGACCTGCCGAAGCCCCTCGCCATGCTGCAGGCCCGCGTGATCGAGACGATCGACACGCTGAGCCTCGGCCTGCTGCCGGACAGCCTCAAGCTCACGCGCGACCAGGTGACCCTGCTCCAGACGGACAACGTGGTCTCGGAAGCCGCCAAGGCGGAAGGCCGCACGCTGGACGGCCTCGGCATCCTTCCGTCCGCCATGGCCGCCATCGTGCCGGGCTATCTCTGGACCTTCCGCAAGGCCGGCCAGTTCACCAAGGAAACGGTCCTCGAGGTCGAGCGGGAGACCGCCGCCACCCCACCTCCGGCCGCTCCGACCCGCAGCGGTCCTCCTGTCGGCCCCGATGCGGCGGCCCCGAGCCGGATGGGCGTGCGGTGGGGGACGCGCGGTTAGATCGAGTTTCGTATCCGCGATAACGTCTTGCATGCGTTGACGTTGAAATGCGTGCTCCGGAGATCAAACCTATGGGCTTTAATCTCTGATATGGATGAAAGCCGACCTGAAACATGCGAACCCAAGTGATGTCGCGACACTCGTAAGGAAGATTGTCGGCTCGTCACCATTCGCAAAGGCACTCAACGGAGTCGACGTCGAAGCCAGCAATTACGACGACGAAGGCGAATTTCTGAGAATTCTCATTCATTTTAAAAACTTGGACGAGCTCTCGGAAGATGATGTCGATACGATCACATCCTCCATCGAGGGAGAGATTTCCAAGAAGGATGACCGTTTTCCCAGCGTTCGTTTCTCCGAGCCTTGATGTCCAACTTTTCCGACGATCTGTTGCGGGCTGCCGCGCGGTTGCACGCACGGCGCACGGGTCAGAAAGGCCCACTCAAATCCGCCTGCGTACGCAGAAGTATTTCGACGTCCTATTATGCGATTTTCCATTTCAGTCTCGACGAAGCCGCCCTGAGACTGATCGGTACGAGCAACGAACTTCGTCAAAGACGGAGGCTGTTTGTTCGTACGCTCTCCCATACGGGATTGACCATCACTTACGGAAAGCTGAAGGGCGCAACTATTGAGAAATCCGTCGAAGATCTGTTTCGATTGCCGGCTACGGCTGCGGGTCCGATTTCCACACCAGCCTTCGTTCAACAGTTGGCGACCGCGTATCTCGATGCGAAAGCGAAACGGGAAGACGCTGACTATAATCTGAGCGAACCTCTGAGCGCGACGGATGCCCGACAGCTTCACCGCCGGGTACGGCGAGCCATACGGGACTGGAAAAGTGCCGCTTCCGCCGCCGATCGCGACACGAAGCACGCCGTGGCCCTGTTGCTTTCGCTGAAGGGGAAGTTGCGGGACCAGTGATCCCTTCCTCACCCCAACCGCTTGCGCACTTCCGCCCCCACCGGCACCAGCTTCCGGCTCAGCCCCTTGTGGACATGGACCATCAGGGCGATGCCGAAGAGCGGCGTCAGCAGGTTGAGGACGGGCACCACCATCAGGCCCGCCAGCATGGCGCCGGCCGTCATGGTGGTCAGGCTGAAATGCCGGCGCATGGCCCCGGCTTCCGGCATCGGCCGGAAGCGCCCGGCGGCGAGCTCGAAATATTCCCGCCCGAGCAGGTAGGTGTTGGCGAGGAAGAACGCCACGAGGTTCACGCCGGGCACGAAGAACAGGATCAGCGCGACGAGGTTGACCAGCAGGGCGAGGCCCGCGAAGCGCAGGGCGTAGAGCATCGCCGAGCCGATCGGCAGCGCGGTGCCCGGCGCATCGCCCGGAAAGTCGGTGCGCTCCACGATCGCGGCGGCATCGTCGAGGAAGTAGCCCGCCACCAGGATCGAGACCGCCGGCATGACGTAGGCGAGGCCGATGAACAGGCCCGCACCGGCGAAGAACACCGCCATCGTGTCGAGGAACGGGTAGCTCGCCGAGAGGTGGTGGTTCGCCAGGAACCAGTCGATCGCCTTGGTCAGGCCGGCCCAGATCAGGACGAGAAGCCCGAGGGTGAGGGCCAGGGACTTCCAGAGAATCGCCCGCAGCGGCGGCGAGAGCACCTGCCTGGCGGCAGCGTAGGCGGCCTGAATGAGCATGGCGCCAGGGTCCTTGTTCCGCGTTTGTAAGCGGGCGCCTGTGCGGGACCCGCCGTCAGCACCGGGTTCTGGTGTCGCGCGCGCCACGGCGCAACCCCGGCGGGCGGTTACGGCCCGAACCTTTTCGCCGCCGTCGCGCGTTTCCAGCCGGCACCCCTCCATGGGAACACCGGCGACATGAGCTTCCGACCATGAGATTCGGTCTCGCCATCGCAGTCGCCCTTGTCGTCGGCGGCGCCCATGCGCATGAGGTCGGCGGCTGGAGAGCGGGACGGCCGGCACCGGCCGAGCGCTCGGAGGTGGCCGTCGCCGCCATCGACGGTAGGGCCTACGTGATCGGCGATTTTGCCGGAGCCACCGAGCTTCTGATCTACGATCCCTCGCGCGAGACCTGGACCAAGGGAGCTCCGTTTCCTTATCCGGTCCATCACACCATGGCGGCCGGCTATGGGGGCAGGATCTACGTGTTCGGCGGTTACGTGAACGGCTGGGAGGCGAGCGGAAAGGTCTGGGTCTACGATCCCGGGGCCGATGCCTGGGAGCGTCGCCGCGACCTCCCTACGCCGCGCGCGGCCGGCGGGGCGACCGTCATCGGCACGGCGATCCATGTCGTCGGCGGAAGTGTCAGCGGGCGCGCGAATTCTCCGGCCCACGAGGTCTACGATCCGGCGACGGATTCCTGGACGAGCGCGGCGCCCCTGCCGACGCCGAGGGACCACCTGTCGGTCCAGGCCGTCGACGGCAAGCTGGTCGCCACGGGCGGACGCGTCGATGGCGAGCCGTCCCGCAACCTCGCGGTCAACGAGGTCTACGATGCCGCCGCCGACCGTTGGAACGCGGCAGCACCGCTTCCCACCCCCCGCAGCGGCGCGGCCTCGACGGTGCTCGGCCGCGAGGTGATCGTCATCGGCGGGGAATCCGCATCGAAGACCTTCGATGCGGTGGAGGCGTACGATCCGCGTGCGGATCTCTGGCGTGCGCTGGCGCGCCTGCGCCACCCCCGGCACGGCTTCGGCGCCGTGACCCATGAGGGGCGAATCCATTCCCTTCTCGGCAGCCCCCGGCCCGGGGGAGACCGGTCCTCTCTCGTGGAGGTGCTCGATCCGACGCCGTTGCCGTCACCATGACGGCGTGAGGTGAGCGGCCGACGGCGCCGGGCCGTGAGGTGCGCGCGCCGGTGGCGGCTGGTAGAGGATCGCGTCCCCGTCTCCCGGAAGCCCGCCCCGCATGATCCCGACACCCCGTCCTGCGCATGATCGTTTCCGGCCGAGCATCGCCCCCCGTCTCGCGCCGCTTCCCGCCCATGCCGACGTGATCGTGGTCGGTGCGGGAGCCGCCGGTATCGCGGCGGCGCGGACCCTCACGGAGCGGGGCGTCTCCGTCGCCGTGCTGGAGGCGCGCGACAGGATCGGCGGGCGGCTCGTCACCACGAATCTGCGCGGCCATCCGGTGGATCTCGGCGGGCACTGGCTCCATGCCGGACCGATCAACCCGCTGGTCCGACTGGGCGAGGCGCGCGGCGAGCCCCTGAGGGTGGCAGCGCAGGAAGGGCACCTGTTCGTGTCCGGCCGCAAGGGGCGCCCGGCGGAGGCCGCCGCCCATGCCCGTGCCTTCTCGGTGGCCGATCGCGCCCTGACCGTGCAGGCCGGCCTCGACGGTCCCGACCGCCCGGCATCGAGCGCATTGCCGCCGGGCCTCGGCCCCTGGGCCGAACGCATCTCCCTCGTCCACGGCCTCGTCTCCGGACGTCCGCTGACCGAGGTCTCGCTCCACGATTTTCCCAGCATGGAATACGGCGACAACCGTTTCATCGCCGGCGGCTATGGCGGATACCTGGCGCGCCTCGCGCAAGGATTGCCGATCGCGCTGAACACTCCCGTCGTGCGCATCGACTGGTCGGGCCCCGGTGTCGCCGTGGAAGTCGCGGACGGATCGGTGCGGCACGCCGAGGCGGTGATCGTCACGATCCCGATGATGGTGCTGCGCGCCTCACCCCTGTTCAACCCGGCGCTGCCGCCCGAGACGCGCGCGGCCATCGACGGGTTCTCGAGCGGGATATACGAGCATGCCGTGCTGCATTGGCCGTCCGCACCGTTCCAGGGACGGGACCGGCTCGCCGCCATGGTCGGCGGGCGCCACCGCCCACCCGGCCTGCTGACGCGCGTCGACGATACGCCGTTTCACTTCTTCGAACTCGATACGCACATGGCGCAGGCCCTCGATGCGCGGGGCCGCGACCCGGATGCCGCGCGCCGCCTAGTCCGCTCCGTCCTGGCGGACCATTTCGGCCACCGCGCCCTGCACGATCTTTCCATTCCTGCCATCAGCGAGTGGCGCCACGACCCCTGGTCTCTCGGCTCATGGGCCGTCGTACCGCCGGGGCACGCGCCGGCACGGCAGCGTCTTCAGACACCGATCGGCAACAAGATATGGTTTGCTGGTGAAGCGCTCTCACGTCTTCAGTGGGGCACCGCCGGCGGTGCTTATGAAGAAGGCACGATGGCTGCGGCGAACTGCTCATTACATATTGTTTAATTGCTATCTCTTCAAACATGCGGATTCGGAAAAACGTAGATTTGTCGATTCGCGGGCCTGGAACGTCGATCGACGGTCGAGTTAATAGTCTCTCCATGTTTTTCGCCGAGTATCACTTGCTAATGGACATGGAAGCTCGGACCGGCCCCGAATGTTCGATGGGACAGTATTCTTAATCACGGATCGGCCCGACAACAGCGATATACTGCGCAGAGAATTGAGTCTCGTCGCGGAGTGCAAGGTCTTCAGGTTCGATGCGACCTTCGAACTCGAGCAGCAGCCGATCGGTGTGGTTTCCGACGTGACCCTCGACCGGCGCGATGCTGCTTCGGCCATGCGTAGCGCCTTCGCGGAACTGAAATCCGCAGATATTCCCGTGATCTCCCTGCTGCGGAACATGAGCGAAACCAGCTTGCGCGACGCCAAGAACCTCGGCGCGACCTGCTGCCTCTCCGCGCTGACCCCTCCCGCCATGGTCGCACGCACGGTGATGTCGCAGGTGATCCAGGATCGCGCGGAACGGCCGAACCGCACCATCGAGCGTGGCGTCGCCCGTGCCACCGAGGTCCTGACGCGCCTGTTCGATAGCGCGCGGACGAACGATCACGTCTCCATGACCCATGTCGATGCCAGCCTCGACCCCATCATTTCGGCGGTGCGCGAGGGCGGGCTGACCCGCTGGCTCGACAGGGTGTGGACCCATGACGACGCCACCTATCAGCATTGCCTGCTGGTGGCCGGAGTGGCCGCGAAGTTCTCGCTCCATCTCGGCTTCGCGGAAGACGACCGCAGTCACTTCGTCCGCGCCGCATTGCTGCACGATCTGGGGAAGGCCAAGATTCCCCTCGCGATCCTCAACAAGCCGGGTCGGCTCGACGATGCGGAGACCGCGATCATGCGGACCCACCCGGTCATCGGCTACGAGAAGCTGAAGCCGAGCGGCTGCGACGCCGCCACCCTCGACGCCGTGCGGCATCATCACGAGATGCTCGACGGATCGGGCTATCCCGACGGTCTCAGCGGAAACGCCGTCAGCGATACCGTGAGGCTGTTGACGATCTGCGACATCTATTCGGCGCTCACCGAGAAACGTGTCTACAAGCCGGCGATGCCGACTGCCGTCGCCATGGCGATCCTCTCGGACATGACGGGGCGCCTCGAGGGCGGACTGGTCCAGTCCTTCGGGGAAGCCATGGCGCACAACGTCTGAGGATCCTCGGCCGCGGATCGCAGCCGTTCGGCTGCGGCGGGCCTCAGCCGAAACCGCCCCGCTTCAGGCGCATGACGGTCCGGTCGAGGGCACCGAGGAAGGCGGAGCGGTCCCTGGCCGAGAACGGGCGGGGGCCGCCCGTGACCGCGCCGGCCTCGCGCAGGTCCTGCATCAGGTTGCGGGTCGCCAGAGCGAGCCCGATCCCGCTCTCGCTGAAGGGTTTCCCGGTGGGTGCGAGGACCTCTGCCCCGGCCTTCACGCAGCGGCTCGCGAGGGGCACGTCGGAGGTGACGACCACGGCGCCGGGCCGGGCACGCTCCGCGATCCAGTCGTCGGCGGCATCGAAACGGTCGCTCACCACCACCCGCTCGATCCAGGGCTCGCGCGGCAGGGAGATGAAGCTGTTGGCCACGACGTAGACGTGCAGGCCGTATCGGCCGGCGACGCGATAGGTCTCGTCCTTCACCGGGCAGGCATCGGCATCGATATGGACGACGATCGAACGGTCGGAGCCCGGATCGCTCATAGCGATGCGGCCAGGCGCGGAGCGACCTCCCTCACCGGCTCCGAACCGGCGATCGCCAGGCTCGCGCGCTCGAGGGTCGAGACGGCGAGCGGCTGGCCACGGCCACGCAGGGCATGCGCGCCGAGCGAGCGGGCGCTGATCCCCTGGGGCAGATGCGGCAGGCGGGCGAGGAGATCGTCCGAGATCAGGAGCTCCGTCCCGAGGGGGCGGCACAGGGCCTCGATCCGCGAAGTCACGTTCACCGTGTCGCCGAAATAGGCGATCTTGTGCCGGTCGACCCCGACTTCCGCGGTGACGATCGAACCGCCATGCAAGGCCGCCCGCAGGCGCGGGACTACGCCGAAGCGCGACTGCCAGGCCGCCGCCTCGGCCTCGATCCGGTCGAGGACGTCGAAGACGCAGGCGACGCAGCGGGCGTCCTTGAGGCCCCGTGCCATCGGCCAGGTGATCATCGCCATGTCGCCGATGTAATCGTCGGTGGAGCCGTGGTTGCGGCGCACCGGCTCGGCCAGGGCGGCGAAGACGGCGCCGAGATAGGCCTGGGCCTTGAGGTCGCCGTGGGTCTCGGCGAAGGCGGTGGAACCGACCACGTCGAGGAAGAGGAAGATGCGCTCCTCGCGCACCGGCCGGTGATAACGGCCGACGAGGAAGTTCACGAACACCTCGCCGCCGATGAGGTCGCGCATGCGGATGACGAAGACGAGCATCGCGGAGACCGCCAGCGAATAGGCGAGAACCCGAGGCGTGATCTTGATGGCGTCCCTGAGCGCGTCGCCGGTGAGGCCCAGCGCCCAGACGATCAGCCCGCCGAGCGCGATCCCGCTGGCGATCATCAGGACATAGGCGAGCTCGGCGGTGACGACGTAGATCTTGGCCGGAAGCTGGCGCAGGCGCACCTGAAGTCCGCCGAGGATCAGGCCGCGATCGAAGGCGAGGGTCGTCGCTCCCACGGCGAGGCCGTAGATCAGCCCGGCCAGGGGGGCGGCCCCATTGGCGAACAGCAGGTCGTAGAGGAGTCCGGCGCCGCCACAGGCGACGAGGATGAGGATCCAGAACCAGCGGTGAGGCGGCAGCATCAGACGTCACCCCGGTCTGGCTCGTCACGGAGACGATGGCGTCGCGCGCTGAGGGGCAAGGTCTGGCATCCTTCGGAAGGCCGTCAAGTCGGGCGAGGGCGATGCACCGCGCCGACGACCGGCCTCCCCTGCACAGCGGTCCATGATGGCGCGATTAAGGCCATGGAGCGTTAAGGCTGCTTTCGAAAATTCGTCGCTGTCACGACGCGCGTGAGATCTCCGTAAGGCGGCACGACCTAATGTCCTCGCCAGATAGGCGACGCTTCTCCGCTGCCGTGCGGATCAGCGGCCTCAGAAGGCGAGCCTCGCGATGAACATGACGAGTCCGAACCGGAGCTTCCAACCGTCCGACGCCCTCGTCGCCCAGCGCGACATCGGGACGATCGCGCGCGACCTCGGCTATTCCCCGGACTGGAACTGGAGCTGGGACAACTACAAGAACATGATCGTCGCGCTCACCAACGAGTACGACCTCCGCGATCACCTCGAGATCGGCGGCGGTCGCGACCCGGTGTTCCAGCCGCCCGAACTGCTCCGGCACGGCATCGGGGTGACGATCAACGACATCTCGCAGAAGGAGCTCGATCTCGCGCCGCCCGAATTCTCCAAGCTCTGCTGCGACATCGCCTCGCAATCCACGCTCGACACGGTCGGCCGCGACCGGTTCGATTTCGCCTATTGCTCGATGGTGATGGAGCACGTTCCGGACGTGGCGCAGATGTGGCGCAACATCCACGGCCTGCTCTCTCCCGGTGGGGCCGCGCTGAGCTTCTTCCCGACCCTGTTCGCGCCCCCCTTCGTCGTCAATCAACTGATGCCCGAGGCGCTGTCGCGCGCCGTTCTCCACGCCGTCTTTCCGGACCGCAAGGACGACGGCGACAACCCGAAATTCCCGGCGCACTACAATTATTGTCGCGGCAGCGAAGCGGCGATCGTCCCGCTCCTGAAGGAGATCGGTTTCCGCGAGATCGTCGTGCTGCCGTTCTACGGCTACAGCTATTTCCACAAGCTGCCGGGTCTCCGCCAAATCGACGGCGCATTCACCCGGCTCGCCCGCGCCCGCGACTGGCGGACCTTCACGAGCTTCGCCTTCGTCATCGCTCGTAAATAGTTTCCGCGCACTCTCTGCCGGCCATGAACGTCATCATCGTCGCCGATCATTCCTTCATCAACGGCGGCCAGGCGAAGGTCGCCATCGAGAGCGCCCTCGGCCTCGCCGCGCGCGGCAACCGGATCGTGTTCTTCTCCGCCGTCGGCCCGGCGGATCCCCGGATGGAAGCGGCCGGGATCGAGGTGATCGTGCTCGGCCAGACGGACGTGGCGCTCACGACGTCGCTCGCCAGTTTCGGCGTGCAATGGCTCTGGAACCGTCCGGCGGCGATCCGCCTCGAAGCCCTGCTCGCCGGCTACGATCCGGGCGACAGCGTGGTCCATGTCCATGGCTGGGCCAAGGCGCTTTCGCCCTCGGTCGGGCCGGTGCTGAGGGCGACGAAGGTGCCGGTGGTGTTCACCATGCACGAATACTACCTCGCCTGCCCCAATGGCGGGTTCTACGATTATCCGGTCTCGGCCGCCTGCCACCGGACCCCGCTCTCGCCCGCCTGCATCGCCCATAATTGCGATTCGCGCAGCTACACCCGCAAGCTCATGCGGGTCGGTCGCCATGCCCTGATGCGATATACCGGCATGATCGGCAGCGTGGCCACCGTCATCACCATCAGCCGGCTGCAGAAGACCGTGATCGCGCCCTACCTGCCGAAGCGGACGCGCTATTACGAGGTCTCGAACCCTGTCGATGCCGAACCTCTGGGCCGCAAGACGGAGGGCCGGCTCGGCGACATCGTCTTCGTCGGTCGGATTTCGCCGGAAAAAGGCGCCAACGTCTTCGCCGAGGCCGCCCGCATCGCCGGCGCGAACGTCGTCTTCGTCGGTGACGGGCCGCAGCGGGCGCGGCTGGAGGCCGATTACCCGGAAGCCCGCTTCCTCGGCTGGAAGAACCCGGACGAGGTCAAGGCACTGATGCGCTCGGCCCGCGCCCTGGTGTTTCCCTCGGTCTGGTACGAGGGCCAGCCCCTCACGGTGCTCGAATCCCTGGCGGCGGGCACGCCCGTGATCGTCAGCGACATCTGCGCCGGGCGCGAGGCGGTGGAGGACGGCGTCAACGGGCTCTGGTTCGCCTCCGGCAAACCGGATTCCCTCGCCGCCGCCCTCACTCGGCTCGCCGATGACGGAGAAGCGCGCCGCATGTCGGATGCCGCCTACGACCTATTCTGGACCGACCCACTGACCCTCGACCGCCATCTCGACGGCATCGAGGACGTCTATCGCCGCAGCCTCGCCTACGCGCCCCGACCCGCGAGCGTCCGGGCCATCCACGCCTGAACCGCCGCGACGTCGGCCTGGCTCAATCCGTGCCCGGCCGGCAGGATGTCGTGGGCGACATCCGCCCCCGCCCGACCGAGGGTGGTCGCGAGGCGCGCGGCATTCTCCGCCGGCACGATCGGGTCGGCCACGCCCGACAGCATCAGGACGGGCGTCCCCGCGAGGTCCGCCACGGGAGGCTCGGCGAGGGGCATCATCGGCCGCAGCAGAGCCGCGCCGGCGAGCACGCCCGGATGGAGCAGGAGCAGCGCCGCGGCGATGTTGGCGCCGTTCGAGAAGCCGAGCGCGACCGGTGCGGCGATCCCATAGGTCTCGCGCGCCTCCGCGACGAAGGCGGCCAGATCCTGCGCCCGGCGCCGGAGATCGGCCTCGTCGAAGACGCCCTCGGCGAGGCGCCGGAAAAACCGCGGCATGCCGTTCTCGAGGACCGGCCCGCGCGGGGAGAGCAGCGCCGCTCCCGGCGCCACCGCCCTGCCCAGCGGCAGCAGGTCGTTCTCGTCGCCGCCGGTGCCGTGGAGCAGCAGGAGCGGACGGGAGCCTGGCACGGTCGCGGGCTCGAAACGGTGGGTGAAGGAGAGCTTGATCATGACGGCCTCGCGAGGATCGGGTGGGAGCCGCCTCTCCCTGGAGAGGGCAGCCCCCCGCAGGGATCGGGTGGGAACCGCCCCTCCCTGGAGAGGGCAGCCCCGCAGGGATCGGGTTGGGAACCGCCCCTCCTTGAGAAGGGGCGGCTTCGTCAGGTGATGGCGGGAAGGACCTCCTCGATCCGCGCACGATGCGGTTCGAGGAAGGCCGGCAGCTTGAGCGCCTCGCCCAGGGCATCGGCCGGCTCGTCGACGGCGAAGCCCGGGATGTCCGTGGCGATCTCGAACAGCACGCCGCCGGGCTCACGGAAGTAGACCGAGCGGAAATAGGCGCGGTCGCGCTGCTCGGTCACCTGGACCCCGTGGCTGCCGGTGAGCGCCGACACCATGGAGGCCTGCTCGGCATCGTCCTTCGCCCGGAAGGCGATGTGGTGGACCGAGCCGGCACCGGGCCGGCCGCGCAGGAACTCGCCCACCGCCCTGAGGGTGACGAACCCACCCAACTCACCTCCGTTGCCGTAGCGGATCATGGTCCCTTCGCGCCCGGCCTCGGAGAAGCCGAACACATCGGTGAGGATCCGCGCGGTCGGCTCCGCCTCGCCGAGGAGGAGAGTGACCCCGTGGAAACCGCGGATGGCGTACTCGGCCGGAACGTCGCCCCTGATCCAGCTCGCCGCCGCATCGGATGCGTCATCGATTCCGACGAGGGCGAGCGGCATCCCGTCGGGATCGCGCAGACGCAGGGTCGGCTCGCCGAAGACCTGGACCAGCGCATCGTGATCGACGCCCTTCTCGATCAACCGATGCGTCCACCATCCGATCGAGGCGCGGGGGACGCGGAACGCGGTCTCCTGGGTCTCGCCGATGCCGATCCGTCCCCGCGCCGCATGCGGGATGGGGAAGAAGGTCAGGATCGTGCCGGGGCGACCGGCCTCGTCGCCGTAATACAGGTGATGGGTGGAGGGATCGTCGAAATTGACGGTCTTCTTCACCAGGCGCAGGCCGAGGACGCGCCGGTAGAAATCGAGGTTGCGCTGGATGTCGCCGGCATAGGCGGTGACGTGGTGAAGGCCGTTGTCGGACATGATCCTGTCTCCCGGGCGCGCCCGCCGGTGGATGGTAGCGCGTCGCTTCGTGATGGAGACAATCTGGGGCTTGGCATGGCCCATGAAAACAGAAACGATGGAAACCTATCGTTTCTGGAAACACATCAATGAAACTGCCGGATTTCGAAGCCTGGGCGATCTTCGCCAAGGTCGCCGAGACGGGATCGTTCGGACGCACGGCGACCGAACTCGGCCTGTCGAAGGCCACGGTCTCGAAGGCGATCACCCGCCTCGAATCCCGCATCGGCGGACGCCTGTTCCATCGGACGTCGCGCAAGATCGCCCTGACGGAGATGGGCCATTCGGCGCGGGAGGGGGCCATGCGCATCCTCGCCGAGGGGGAAGCGGCGGAGGCGCTGGCCAAGGCCTCGTCATCGGTTCCGCGCGGCGTGGTGAGGCTGGCGGCGCCGATGTCCTTCGGCATCCTCCACGTCGCCCCGATCCTTCCGGACTTCCTCGGCCTCTATCCGGAGGTCTCGGTGGATCTTCACCTGAGTGACGCCCTGGTCGATCTCGTCGGAGGCGGCTTCGACATCGGCCTGCGCATCGCCGCGCTCGCGGATTCGTCGCTGCGGGCACGGCGCCTGTGCCTAGTGAACCGCGCCCTCGTCGCCTCGCCGGATTATCTCGACCGGCATGGCCGCCCGGACCATCCGCGCGACCTCGGCCATCATGCCTGTCTCGGCTACGCCTACCTGCCGAGCCCGGACCGCTGGACCTTCACCAGCCGCGACGGAGAAGAGGCCGTGGTCGTGCCGAAGGGGCCCCTGCGGGCCAACAATGCCGATGCCCTGGCGCCCTCCCTCCGCGCCGGGCTCGGCCTCGCCGTGCAACCGGATTTCGTGGTCTGGGAGGACCTTCGGGCCGGACGGCTCGAACGGGTGCTGCAGGACTGGGACCTGCCGCCAATCGCCCTGCATCTGGTCACGCCGCCCGGCGATCCCCGTCCCGCCCGCGTGCTGGCGCTCATCGCGTATCTGGCCAGCCGGTTCGCCGCGGCGCCGTGGTCGAACGGCGCATCGCCCGCGGCGTGAGGCCGGGACAGTCCGGCGAGGTCCCGGACGCCGTCAGAGGACGACGTCCGGACCGATCGCGTCGTGATGGAACGGCGCGAGGAAAGCGGCGCCGATCCCGTTGTCGAACCGGCGCGCGACCTTGGCCCTGGTCCGGCCGATGGTGATCAGCGTGCCGACGTCGAGCGGCTCCTCCATGGAGATCGCCGCACCGGAGGCCGAAATGTCGATGAGGCGCCCGGGCAGCATCGATCCGGCTTCGGTGGTCACCAGCACGTGCTGCTTGTCCGGCACGATCCGCCGATGGATGCGCGTCGCCATCGGCGGCGGATTCTGGGCCTTGGCGAGGCTGACGAGGCTCTGCACCACGAGGCCGAGGGGATGATCGGCCCTGAGAACGCGGACGGCGAAGGAATCGACCGCATTCCTCACGACGACGGCCTCCAGGGACCCGGCATGCCGGATGCTACAGGTGAGCGACTCGTCGACCGACGGGATCGTCGACGACTTGAAACGAATACCATCCGTGGAGAGGTCGTCGGTCACCGCGTAGAAATCAGGACGATGTCTGCTCCAGCACAGAGCCGGCAGGATGATCTTGTACCGTTCCGACCGCCTCTGATTCATCGCGTTCCTTCGCCTGTTGAGCATCCCTAGGACGGCGCTCCTTCAATTCGAGCTTTCATGATCGAGACAATTCGATTGAATATCTTCCTGCCATCTACCGAATGCACGGATGGAGGGGAGTCTTCCGGGGCCGGATCAGGCCTGTCCGCGCGCCCGTCCGGTGCCGCCCAGACCGTGCGCCTTGATGCGGGATGCGAGCGTCGTCGGCTTCACGCCGAGGAGTTCGGCGGCCCCCCCGGCTCCGAACACGCGACCGTTGCTGAGGGCGAGGGCGGCGGCGATATCGGCCCGATCGCGCGCCCTGCGTTCGGCCTCCGTCGCGGGCGCGGCCTCGGAGGACGGTGCGTTCTGGGCCCGGCGCGGATCGACGGGGCCGGTGCCCTCGGCCTCGGGCAGGTCGAACCGCATCCGCCCGCGCACGGCCAGGATGGCGGCTCGCTCGATGATGTTCTCGAGCTCGCGGACGTTGCCGGGCCAGTCGTAGCGTACGAGCCGGCGGACATCGCCCTCGGTGAGGCGCAGGTCCGGCACGTTGAGGCGCCGCGCGACATTGCGGACGAAATGCTGGGCGATGAGGGGGATGTCCTCAGGCCGCTCGCGCAGGGGCACGGCGGCGATGGGGAAGACGTTGAGGCGGAAGTAGAGGTCTTCGCGGAAGCGGCCGCGTTTCACCTCGGCCTTGAGGTCCCGGTTGGTGGCGGCGACGAGCCGGACGTCGACGATGCGGGTGCGCTCCTCGCCGATCCGCTCGAATTGCCGTTCCTGAAGGACGCGCAGGAGCTTGCCCTGCAGATCGAGGGGAATCTCGCCGACCTCGTCGAGGAACAGGGTGCCGCCATCGGCGAGCTCGAAACGCCCGACCCGGTCGCGAAGGGCGCCGGTGAAGGAGCCCCTCGCATGGCCGAAGAACTCGCTCTCGAACAATTCGCGCGGGATGGCCGCGCAGTTCACCCGGATCAGCGGCCGGTCGCGGCGGCGGCTGGCCTCGTGGATGGCGCGGGCGATCAATTCCTTGCCGGTCCCGGATTCTCCGGTGACCAGCACGGTGGCGTTGGTGCCGGCGACGAGGTCGACCTGCCGGAGGGTCGCCTCGATGGCCGGCGAGCGGCCGATGATGCCCTGGTGGTGGCCGCCCTCGCGGATTTCCTCGCGGAGATACGCGTTCTCGAGTTCCAGGCGCTCGCGCAGGGAATCGACCTCCGCGAGGGCTTGCCGCAGGCGCTCGTCGGCCTCCCGCCGCTGGCTGATGTCGCGGAACACGATTACCGCGCCGAGGAGACGGCCCCGGTCGCGGATCGGGGTCGAGGTGTATTCCACGAAGATCGGCGTGCCGTCCCGCCGCCAGAACACCTCGGTATCGACCTGATGCACCGCGCCGTCGCGGAAGGCGGCGTAGATCGGGCAATCCTGATGCGGGTAATGGCATCCGTCCGGATGGCTGTGATGGACGGTGGAATGCATGTCCCGCCCGACGAGATCGGACGCCTGCCAGCCCAGCATGCGCTCCGCCGCCGGGTTGATGAAGGTGGTGATACCGTCGGCATTGACGCCGTAGATCCCCTCCCCGGCCGCGCGCAGGATGAGCTGGTTCTCGCGCTCGATATCGCGAAAGATCCGCTCCATCCGCTGCCACTCGCTCAACCCGGCGCGCATATGCGCATCGGCCTCTGTGTCCACGAGGCGGCGGCGGCGCTCGTCGAGATCGAACAGGCTGACGAGGAGGAGCGGCGGCTCGCCCGAAAGCAGGGTGCCGCTGCACTCCACGTCGAGGCCGTGCCCCTCCGCATGCCGTGGCGACAGAGCATGCGTCCAGTCCCGGCCGCGTGCCTGCACGGCCTGGGTGAACACGATCAGGGTCGGGAGCTGGTCGGGATGCAGGGCGCTCGCCCGCATGCTCCGCAGCGCGTCGAGATCGTAACCGAGAAGCCGCGCCGCCGCCGGGTTGGCATCGCGGATCGCATCGGCCACCGGATCGAGCACCAGCATCGCCTCCGCCGCACGGTCGAAGGCGGGGCCGTAGGGTGAGCCCAGGGCAGCGGGCGAAGCAGGCTCGGTCATGTCACGACATCTCGTAGCATGAATGACGATATTCCGTGATCTACGAAATGTCGTAATTAGCCATATCTCGCCAAGCCATTGAATCATCGAGATGATTGCGGATTTCTACGGCTGGCATGCCGCTTGCCAATCAGGAAGCATCTCAGAATCAGGGGCTCGCGACATGGCGCTCTTCGACGATCCGTTCAATGCCAGGCTGACATTGAAGCGCGGCGGCTGCTCATGCGGCGCCCATCACAGCCAGGCCGAGCACGATGCGGCCGCACCGACGGGAGACGCCCGGATCGCGCGTGCCGTCGAGAGCGCGGTCATGCGGGCCCTGTTCCCGGAAGATGCGCAGCGCCGCGCCTTCCTGAAGAGCGTCGGCGCCGCCACGGCGCTCGCCGCCGTGAGCCAGTTCTTCCCGACGAAATTCGCGGCCGAGGCCTTCGCGCAGGGCGCCAAGCCCGAGAAGACCGACCTGAAGGTCGGCTTCATCCCGATCACCTGCGCCACGCCGATCATCATGGCCAAGCCCATGGGCTTCTACGAGAAGCAGGGCCTCAACGTGGAGGTGGTGAAGACCGCGGGCTGGGCGGTGATCCGCGACAAGACCCTGAACAAGGAATACGACGCCGCCCACATGCTGGCGCCGATGCCCATCGCGATCTCGCTCGGCGTCGGAT
This sequence comes from Methylobacterium marchantiae, assembly GCF_022179405.1. Classification (GTDB taxonomy): domain Bacteria; phylum Pseudomonadota; class Alphaproteobacteria; order Rhizobiales; family Beijerinckiaceae; genus Methylobacterium; species Methylobacterium marchantiae. The sequence goes on along the minus strand of NZ_BPQT01000030.1, from coordinate 3,760 downwards.
CAAACCCCGTCCCCTACACGATGCCGGCGGTGGAGAACGTCAACGGCCAGGCGATCACCCTGGCGATGAAGCACAAGGACCGGCGCGACCCGAAGGACTGGAAGGGCTTCAAGCTCGCGGTCCCGTTCGACTATTCGATGCACAATTACCTGCTGCGCTACTACCTCGCCGAGGCCGGGATCGATCCCGATACCGACGTGCAGATCCGCGCCGTGCCGCCGCCCGAGATGGTCGCCAACCTGCGGGCCGACAATATCGACGGCTTCCTGGCGCCCGATCCGGTGAACCAGCGCGCGGTCTATGACGGCGTCGGCTTCATCCACATCCTGTCGAAGGAGATCTGGGACCGGCATCCGTGCTGCGCCTTCGCGGCCTCGCAGGATTTCGTCACCCAGACGCCGAACACCTACGCCGCCCTGCTGCGCGCCGTGATCGAGGCGACGGCCTATGCCTCGAAGATCGAGAACCGCAAGGAGATCGCCGCGCAGATCGCTCCGGCGAACTATCTCAACCAGCCGGTCACGGTGGTGGAGCAGGTCCTCACCGGGACCTTCGCCGACGGCCTCGGCAACGTCCGCAAGGTGCCCGACCGCGTCGATTTCGACGCCTTCCCGTGGTCGTCCTTCGCGGTCTGGATCATGACGCAGATGAAGCGCTGGGGTCAGATCAAGGGCGATGTCGACTACAAGACGGTGGCCGAGAAGGTCTATCTCGCCACCGACGCCGCGCGGCTGATGAAGGAGGCCGGCCTCACCCCGCCGACCGCGACCTCGAAGTCCTTCTCGGTGATGGGCAAGGTCTTCGATCCGACGAAACCCGAGGAATACCTGAACTCCTTCGCCATCAAGCGGGCGGGCTGAGCCATGCGCGCCTCGCTCTCGCTCAGGGCCGGTATCGTCTCCCTCGCCCTCCTCGCCGCCCTCCTGCTCACCTGGCAGATCGCGGTGAGCGGGATCGCCAAGACCGAGGCGATGGACCCCGAATACGCCGCCCTGATGGGCGCCAGCGCCACCACCGGCAAGTCGGCGATGCCCGGCCCCCTCGACGTCGCCGCCACCGCCTGGAAGCACCTGAAGGACCCGTTCTACGATCGCGGCTCCAACGACAAGGGCCTCGGCATCCAGCTCGCCTATTCCATCGGCCGCGTGGCGCTCGGCTACGGACTGGCGGTCCTGGTGGCCATCCCGATCGGCTTCCTCATCGGCATGTCGCCCCTGATGAGCAGGGCGCTCGATCCGTTCATCCAGCTCCTGAAGCCGGTCTCGCCCTTGGCCTGGATGCCGCTCGCCCTCTACACGATCAAGGATTCGAGCCTGTCGGCGATCTTCGTGATCTTCATCTGCTCGCTCTGGCCGATGCTGATCAACACCGCCTTCGGCGTCGCCGGCACCCGGAAGGAATGGCTCAACGTCGCCCGGACCCTGGAGGTCGGCCCGATCCGCCGCGCCTTCACGGTGATCCTGCCGGCCGCCGCCCCGACGATCCTCACGGGAATGCGCATCTCCGTCGGCATCGCCTGGCTCGTCATCGTGGCGGCCGAGATGCTCGTGGGGGGTACCGGCATCGGCTACTTCGTCTGGAACGAGTGGAACAACCTCTCGATCACCAACGTGATCGTCTCGATCCTGGTGATCGGCCTCGTCGGCATGATCCTCGACCAGCTGCTCGCCCGGGCGCAGCGCCTCGTCACCTTCCCCGAGTGAGGCGCCGGCCGATGAGCAAGCTCCTCCCCTTCGTGCGGCGCTCCGCCAGTGCCGCTCCCGACCCCGCCGCCGGGACAAGCCGTATGTCGTCCTCCGAAAAGTTCATCTCCATCGAGGGGATCGCCCGGCGCTATCCGGCGCCCGGCGGCAAGCAGGCCACCGTGTTCGAGAATCTGTGGCTGCCGATGCGCCGCGGCGAATTCGTCTGCATGATCGGCCATTCCGGTTGCGGCAAGACCACCGTCCTCAACATCCTGGCCGGCCTCGAGGCGCCGAGCGAGGGCGTCGTCATCGTCGACGGGCAGGCGATCGAGGGCACCAGCCTCGACCGGGCGGTGATCTTCCAGGGCCATGCCCTGCTGCCGTGGCGGACCGTGCTCGGCAACGTCGCCTACGCGGTCTCCTCGCGCTGGCGCAAGGCGTCCCGCGCCGAGGTGGAGGAGCGTGCCCGCAAGGCCATCGCCACGGTGGGGCTCGCCGGATCGGAGCACAAGCGGCCGTCCGAACTCTCGGGCGGCATGAAGCAGCGCGTCGGCATCGCGCGGGCGCTGGCCATCGAGCCGAAGATCCTGCTCATGGACGAGCCGTTCTCGGCCCTCGACGCGCTGACCCGCGGCACCCTGCAGGACGAGGTCCGCCGCATCTGCATCGAGACCGGCCAGACCGTCTTCATGATCACCCACGACGTGGACGAGTCGATCTACCTCGCCGACCGCATCGTGCTGATGACGAACGGGCCCCAGGCCAAGGTCGCCGAGATCGTCGAGAACCCGCTGCCGAAGGCCCGCGACCGGGCACAGCTCCACCACGCGCCGGGCTATTACGCCCTGCGCAACCACCTCATGGACTTCCTCGTCACCCGCTCGAAGACCCTGCGGGACGCCATGCCCGCCGGCTACGACCAGCGCCACCCGCCCGTGGTGCGGCCGGCCCCGAACGAGCCGGATGCGGCGGCCATCGCCTGACCGCCCGGCCAAACTCCTCCCGGCACGGCGACGCGGAGCGCCGCAGCCCATTCCCACCCTCGACAGGAGACCGATCCATGAAGCGCGAAGACCTCACCGAGAAGCTCCTCGACATCAAGCGCGAGAAGGGCTGGACCTGGAAGCACATCCAGGACGAGATCGGCGGCATCTCGCCGATCCTCATCACCGCCGCCTGCATGGGCCAGATGAAGCTGCCGAAGGCCCAGGCGAAGAAGGCCGCGGACCTGTTCGGCCTGACCGAGGCCGAGGAGCGGATGCTCAACGAGGCGCCCTATCGCGGCTCGATCGCGCAGATGCCGCCCACCGACCCGCTGATCTACCGCTTCTACGAGCTGGTGATGGTCTACGGAACGACTTGGAAAGAGCTGATCCAGGAGGAATTCGGCGACGGTATCATGTCGGCTATCGACTTCAACATGACCATGGAGCGCGAGCCCAACAACAAGGGCGACCGGGTGAAGATGAACCTCTCCGGCAAGTTTTTGCCGTATAAGTATTACGGCAACGAGGATGGCGTTCCCGAGTATGGCTTCAAGGAACCGTAGATCTAAAGCGTTCTAGACTGCAGCGACACCGCGGCCGAAACGATGCCGCGGTGACTTTTCTCACGCGCGGCGAGTCGACGGCGGACGGGGTTTCGTGCTGATTGCGGAGGCTTGGCCGCACGCACGGCCCTCCCCTCGGAGTCTGTCACCGCATGAACCTCAACGCGATCTCGTCCAGCTGGGCCCCCCGCCTCCTCAGCGTCCTGCGCATCGTCGCGGGCGTGCTGTTCCTCGAACACGGCACGCAGAAGCTGTTCGGCTTCCCCGTCCGCATGGGCGGCGGCGGAGCCCCGGCCCTGTTCACCCTGATCTGGTTCGCCGCGATCCTCGAATTCGTCGGCGGCATCCTGATCATCCTCGGCCTGTTCACGAGGCCGGTGGCGTTCATCCTCTCCGGCCAGATGGCCTTCGCCTATTTCATCGCCCATGCGCCGAAGAGCCCGTTCCCGGCCCTCAACGGCGGCGACGCGGCCATCCTGTTCTGCTTCGTCTTCCTCTACCTCGCCGCTGCGGGCGCAGGCCCGTG
>NZ_BPQT01000029.1 GCF_022179405.1 Methylobacterium marchantiae | reverse complement strand
GGTGTGGGGATATAGGCATGGGATAGGAATTTTGTCAATGTTTTTACGTAGGCTTCTTACGACCATCCAACCAAGAGCGATGAAGCTAGGCCATACTCCTGAACATAGTTAGCTCCCGGCACGGCAGTTTCGCAGCCTAAGGTTGATGCGATCATGATTTTCCCGTAACGTGTCTGTAGGGAGAAACAACGAATATCTTTGGTCTCCGCCTCGAATGTTCTAGTGAGAATAAGAAATTCGAGTATAAATAATTACGGTTAGGAGATGTTATAAAGTGAGCGACGCGCTTAAAGGCAAAAATTTGGCTGAGTTCGCAAGCGATATCCAAAGTGGCATTGGATCTTACGAAGTCGGGGATTTTGATGATCTTCGAACAATCGGAATGGCGGCATCTCTGGCCATTCAGATACGAGGACTGCCAGAACTGAGCTACTCAGTTTTAGCAAAGGTTTCCGATAGCTTATTTAACATTCCAACAGTTGCCCTAAAATCTGTCCTTCGCAACTTAAGCGAAGTTGGAATGGTCCGCCTTTATGAGACTGGACGCACAATTGACAGAGTTGATCCGCAAGTTCCCTACTTTGAAGATGTTTACGAGAAAATAGGAGATTACTCAGCCGAATTTAAACTGAGTGAAACCGAACAAGCCATGGTAGCAATTATGGCTAAACTACAAAACAGACCGGAGAACAGGGATCGCCTGTTAGCACAGACTGGAATCGAAAAGAATCTTGCGGATCGATGTCTTACTATCGGCGAGCAAAGTGGACTTATCACAGGCCACAGAGTCAGAGGACAAACAGTATTATTAAGCCCAGTTTATTTTTCAGACAATAATAGCGGCCTTGCGGATCTGCTTGCCAAAGTCGGCGGTTCCGATTTTTCTTATGTCTTATCGGTTATTAAAGAAAATCAAGGGTGGCCGCTGAGCTTGATTATTGCACGTCAGGAAATTTCAGGAAAACGTCTTACCGCTGTTCAGATCGAACTAATACGAATGCTAGCTTCTGAAAATATGCTGAAACCTCCGACAATCGAAATTGGCACATTTAATGAGACATTTCTATTTACTCCACGACCTGGTTCCGCGCGACTTTCTCCAGGGAATCGAGAAATATATGAGCGCGCCATGGCGTTGCTCGCCGCTGTCCGGAAGGGTCAGCTTCTTCCCTTCTCGTACCCGATAAGGAAGCCCGCAGTAGTTTTGAATGCTCTGTTGAGAGATGGATACCTCCGCGCAAATACCGAGGCACGGCAACAATATGGAAAAGTCGCAGCGACGTTTAACATTGGATATTTTGTTGAAACACAGCCAGGGTGGCATCAATTTCATCTGCGGAAAACCGAAGAAAATATGGAAGCCGTGAGACTTGCGATCTCCCTTGCTGAGGGTGGAGAATCTCGGCCCGAGATGCGGATCGATAACGAAGCCCGCGCTTTGATGCAAATGGATGATAAATATGTTAGCTCAGTTCTTGGAAGTAAAAATCTTCGTGAAAGACAAAAGATAAGTCCAAGCGCTGCCGCAATGGAGCAATGGGGACAGCTAACACTGAGGCTTGTTTAATAATGGCACGTAGCGACAAGGACAACGGCGAGAAAGAGCGCGCGCTTAAATTCTGCATTACTTCTGGACTAATTCCATTCCTAGAAGTCGATGTACGAACGGGGGTCGACCTTTCAGAATCTCCAAAATTATTAACCGACATTGATGTTCTCGGACTACTCCTCCGAGAAGACGGAAGCGTAACAAGAACAATATTTGACTGCAAAGGAACAGGTGGCCCTGCATTTGCTAGAGCACTTTGGCTGTCGGGATTGATGAAATATGCTGGAGCCGATGAAGGCATAATTTTGATGGGGAAGCCCGCTGAGCGAGCCCATCGATTGGCCGCGCGGAAGTTAAATGTCAGAATCTTCGGATCGGGCTTGTTTGATGATTATGCAGCGGCATCAAATGCAGAATACAAAATTGCTCGCTCATATGCCGGATCATTGGAAAATTGGCATAGATTATTTGATGAATCGGCCAAGGAATTCTGTATTAAGGGAATACTAAAAGCAATCCAGCAGGAGGTTCCTCTTACGACAGATGCCCCCAAATCGCTTCGCCGATTGATATCGCGAGTCCTAGATCACAAGGGGGAATTAAACCCAAAAAAACAAGCTCATATGGCAATATTTACGGAAGCCACCTTATCTGTTTCTATTTTACTTAGCATGATGATAGGCGACATACGTAATATTCTTGATTTGTCAGACGAAGAAAGAGAGTTCACTTCGATATTGAGATACTACGTTTGGGGAGGACAAGAAGGAGTTTCCACGCTTCGTCGAATGTATGAACTCCTTTCTACAAACGATAGGAAAATTGAACCGGAGACTACATTAGTCGCCTGGCCTCAAATGATTCAACTTTTGCGCGGAATGCTTGAAGCACCAACGCAAGTGCGCAATAGCTCAATAGCTTTACGTGAATTAAGCTTACGCTACTTGGGTGACCGAGATAACGCATCAGATGTGCGGGCGGGACGCCTTTTCGCTAAGCCAAGAGCCCGACAGTTCACCAAGCGTATAGGAGTTTATGCAACAGAGATATTTAAACTTCCGATAGAGTTTTCGGAAAGAATGGACAAAGAAATAGACGAATTAGTGGCACTTACGACTTAAAACTTGTAAATAAAAATACAAAGCTTCGATTGCCATCAATTTTTACTCATCGATGGCAATCGTTTTATTTAGATCTTGTGGATTTTATTATTACCGCCCCGTCCGCACCCGCGTCCAACTCCGCGTGACAAACCGCTGAGTCCGGTCGTCCCAGGCCTGATTGGTGAACAGGCGCTGCATCGTCGCCTCGTCCGGGTAGATGCCGGGATTGCCCAGGATCTCCGGCTTCACCAGGGGTTTGGCGGCGAGGTTGCCGTTGGCATAAGCGACGAAGTTGGTGTTGGCCGCCGCCACTTCGGGGCGCATCATGTAGTCGATGAAGATGTGCGCCTCCTCCGGGTGGGGCGCGTCCTTCGGGATGGCGAGGGCGTCGAACCACATCAGCGCGCCTTCCTTGGGGATGAAATAGGCGATCTCGACGCCGTTCTTCGATTCCTCGGCGCGCTTTTTGGCCTGCATCACGTCGCCGGAATAGCCCACCGCGAGGCAGAGATCGCCGTTGGCGAGGCCGTTGATGTATTCCGAGGAGTGGAATTTTCGCACCGAGCCGCGCACCTTGAACAGGGCGTCGGTGACCTGGGAGATGTCGTCCCAGCGCTTGGTGTCGGGCTTGAGCCCGTAGGCCGGCAGCATGCTCGGGATCAGGTCCTCGGGGCTGTCGAGCATCATCACCCCGCAATCCTTCAGCTTGGCCATCAGCGACGGGTTGAGCACCAGGGTCCAGGTGTTGAGCGGCTGGTTCGGGCCGAGGCGCTCGCGCACGGGGCCGAGATTCACGCCGATGCCGGTGGTGCCCCACATGTAGTCCACCGCATAGGCGTTGCCGGGGTCGTAGACCGCGAGGCGCTGGGCGATCTCGGGCCAGGCGTGTTTCAGGTTGGGGATCTTGGCCTTGTCGAGGGGCCGGAACACGCCGGCCTTGATCAGCCGCTGCAGGAACGGCCCGGTGGGCACCACGAGATCGTAGCCGGACTGGCCGGCGAGCAGCTTCGTCTCCAGGATCTCGTTGTTGTCGTAGGTGTCGTAGACGACCTTGATGCCGGTCTCCTTCGTGAAGGCCTCCAGCGATTTCGGGTCGATGTAATCCGACCAGTTGTAGATGTTGACCACCCGCTCCTTGGTTTCCTGCGCCTGCGCCGAGTTGAGGAAGGCGAAGGCCAGGAACAGCGACCCGGCGAGGCTGAGGGCCAGCGCGATCAGAAGGATGACGAAAACGATCCGGCGCATCGGCGGGCTCCTCGCGTGTTCCAGATTCAGGCGAGCTTGGCGTCAGGCGAGCTTGGCGGCGGTGACGACGATCTCGACGAGGTATTCCGGCCCCGCGAGCTTGGCCTCCACCGTGGCGCGGGTGGGCGGGTTCTCCTTCGAGACCCAGGAATCCCAGGCCGCGTTCATCTCGGCGAAGGTCGCCATGTCGGCGAGGTAGATCGTGGCGGTGAGGAGCCGGGTCTTGTCGCTGCCGGCGAGCGCCAGCAGCCGGTCGATCTCGGCCAGGATCTCCTGCGTCTGCGCGGTGACGCCGGCCCCCACCACCGTGCCGGCCACCTGGCCCGCGAGGTAGACCATGTCGCCATGGGTGACGGCCTGGCTCATGCGGGCGCCGGATTCGAAGCGGGTGATCGTGGTCATGCGGGGGAACTCGTGGCGTGGCGCCGACAGGAGGCGCCAGGAGGAGGGGACGGCGCCCGTTGTGCCGCGCGGGGCGCCCGGCCGTAAAGGGGCGATGCACCTTGCGTGGCCCGAATGCGACACAATCGCCGTCGGGCGCGCAACCCATCCCGCGATGCGGCGTTGCATGAGCACATACGGCCAAGTCAGGACGGGACACCCCCGGCCTCCGCGTATCGAGGACCATCCCATGGGTATCATCTGGACCATCATCATCGGCTTCGTCGCCGGTGTCATTGCGAAGTTTATCATGCCCGGTAGCAGCAATGAGCCGTCAGGTTTCATTATGACTACCCTTCTTGGAATCGCTGGCGCCGTGCTGATGACTTTCCTAGGTCAGTTGACGGGTTGGTATGGACCAAACGATGGAGCTCGCTGGATTGCCTCCATCATAGGGGCATGCCTCGTGCTGGCAATTTGGGGCTTTATTCAGAATCGTCGTGCCACCACCCTCTGAGACACTACCGGCGCGGGCCTCGCGGCCCGCGCTTCATCGAGACGACGAAAAAGGGGCGCCCCATGGGAGCGCCCCTTTTTCGTGTCCGGGTCCGGGGTCAGGAGATGTAGCCGGCCTGCTTGATCGGGCAATGGCCGGTGGCGCCCCGGATGGCGAGGCCGGCACCGACCACGAGGGCGGCGAGGCTGAGCCACTTGTTCGGGCGGGGCTGGGCGGCAGCGGCGGCGATGCCGAGGCCGAGCACCACGGACACGGCCCGCTCGGTGGTCGACAGGTTGCTCTCACCCTCGAAGATGCTCGGGATCATCGGGTCTGCCATGGTCGAAGGACTCCTCGTGTTGCGTCGCGGGGCGAACGCGGCATGAGGATGGGTGTTCCGCCTCGAGCCGGCTCAATTCGGCTCCCGCAGCGGCGCCTCCGCCGGCAGGGCGATCGTGCACGTTTCGTCACGTTCGACCTGCGATCTTTCGCCGTTCTGCATCGAACGCGGAGGACGTACACCCTGGAAGACGCCGACCATCGCGGCACCCAGGGAGATCCGCCATGCCAAGCCACACCATCGCAGTCATCGCTGGAGACGGGATCGGCAAGGAGGTCGTCCCCGAGGGCATCCGGGTCCTCGAAGCGGCCGGCCGGAAATTCGGCATCGACTTCCGCTGGGACGAGCTGCCCTGGAGCTGCGACTACTATCTCGAGCACGGCCGCATGATGCCCGAGGACGGGCTCGCCACCATCCGCCATCACGACGGCATCTTCCTCGGCGCGGTGGGCTACCCGACCGTGCCGGATCACGTGTCCCTGTGGGGGCTGCTCATCGCCATCCGGCGGGGCTTCCAGCAATACGCCAACATCCGGCCGGTGCGGCTGATGCCCGGCATCACCTCGCCCCTGCGCGACCGCCTGCCGGGCGACATCGACTTCATCGTCGTCCGCGAGAACAGCGAGGGGGAATATTCCGCCATCGGCGGCATCAGCTTCGAGGATACCGACGACGAGGTCGTGATGCAGACCAGCGTCTTCAGCCGCCGCGGCGTCGACCGGATCATGCGCTACGCCTTCGAACTGGCCCGGTCCCGCCCGGCCCGGCAGGTGACGTCGGCGACGAAGTCCAACGGCATGTCGATCTCGATGCCCTATTGGGACAAGCGCTTCCAGCTCATGGCCGAGCGATACCCGGACGTGACGCCGAGCCAGTTCCACATCGACATCCTCTCCGCGCATTTCGTGCGCAACCCGGACCGCTTCGACGTGGTGGTGGCCTCCAACCTGTTCGGCGACATCCTCTCCGATCTCGGCCCGGCCTGCACCGGCACCATCGCCATCGCGCCCTCCGCCAACCTCAACCCGGAGCGGGACTTCCCCTCGATGTTCGAGCCGGTCCACGGTTCGGCCCCCGACATCCACGGCCGGAACATCGCCAACCCCATCGGCCAGATCTGGTCCGGCGCGATGATGCTCGACCATCTCGGGCACAGCCAGGCCTCGGACGCCATCGTGCGGGCCATCGAGACCGTGCTGACCGAGGGACCGCGCACGCCCGACATCGGCGGCACCGCCACCACCCAGGAGCTGGGCCGGGCCATCGCCGAGGCCGTCTCGAACTGATCCGGGGTCAGGGCATCCGCAATGAAGGCGCCTGCAAGAGTTTAGACATCGCAACCAGCAAGCTGAGAACCGCCATCATGCATTCGAACAGTCTGTTGCGTGATGTTGCTGTTCCCCAAACGCACGAGGCTCCAAAATCACAGTAGTGTGGCGCGGATATGATTAAATCGATCAATAAAGTCGGCCGGCACGGCGAAAGCAAAATTTCTACCCTTGAGGGCTAGGACCTCTGGTGAACGGCTTTTGCAAAGCCGTAAGGCACACGGCAACTCCGTCAAATTTCGAGTATGAGGGACATCGGTGCCGTTGGAAAATTGGTTTAACCACAAAATCTACGCTGAGTTTTCCACAGGAATCCTAAGGCCGCGAATGACATGTGCATAACTCCATTATAAGACTATATTCTTATACTGGAATATCCTCATCTCGGTTCAGAGATGCATGGGGGTGATTTGATCGCGTTGGGTTGGAGTGGGCGTTACTCTCTCTGTATCTCCTCCTTACCTCTCCAAAGGTTGAAGGTGATAAATTTTGATCAAAATTCGATCCCTGAGCCAGATTCGAAGAATTTGTCGATGCATCCTGGAACAACGCATCGACTGAGATCATCCAGCCCGACCCCCTCTCATACCGGACACGATTATCTTTAGATAAATACGCAGCGAGATTCGCAGATTTATTCTCACCACCGACTTCAATACCCATAACCTGAAGTCCGTTCAATATAGCCTGAATGCTTATAGGCCCTTCTGCTTTTTCAATAATCGAAACAGCAACGTCGGTTAAACTGCGCGTTGAAAGACGGCTGCGAATTGTACTTTGTGTTTTCTCTAGCTCTCTAGCGTAAAGCTCATACTGCTCAATAAAACCCTGCAGTCGTGCTATATCTTTCTCGGCAGCAATAACCATAGTCTCCGCCTTGGAACGTGCAATCTCAGCACGCTCCAAGTCTCGCCGCGCTTGACTCAAAAATTGGTGATCCAACGTCATGGGGTAACCTCGCCATGACACTTAGAAAAGCAGCGCCGCGGACTCTTTGCAACGTTGCAAACCGCAGAAACCGAAAACCCTGCAAAGCGGCTGTTGACCCGATTTCAGACTCGGGTTACTCCGAAATTCTGGCTCAAATTAAAACGGCCGTCTGCCCAGCCCTCGTAAAGCAAGCAGACGGCCTTGTGTAGTTTGGCCCGGCACCGGTGTAGACGCCGGGGCAGTCGCTTACGCGACGCATCTCTGATGCGTCATCTGATCGATTGCGTCAAGGTCTACGCCTTTTTTCGGTTAAGGAACGTAGACATGTCAGCAGCCATCGGGACCCGGGCAAAGACCGGGGAAAAATGTCCTGAGTCTGGTATTTGGCGGGTCGAGGGAACGCCCTCCACCACGGCACCTATCGCTAAGCACAACACAATGCCGCCCTACAATCGGCAGGCAGTGACTTGGGTGCTCACCCAACTCGCCTGAAATTTGTAGTTCTTGTAAGCAAAGAAGGGGCGGTGAAAACCGCCCCTTCTTCATATGTCAGCCTGCTTACGCGTCCTGACGCGGGCCGCGGGCGCGGTCCTGGTCGGCGTTGCGCTCGGCCTTGAGCTTCTCGGTGATGTCCTCGCCCGTGGTCTGGTCGACGACCTTCATGGAGAGGCGGATCTTGCCGCGGTCGTCCTGGCCGAGGAACTTCACCTTGACCTTGTCGCCTTCCTTGACGACGTCGGTGACCTTGGCGACGCGCGCGGCGGCGAGTTCCGAGATGTGGACCAGGCCGTCCTTGGCGCCGAAGAAGTTCACGAAGGCGCCGAACTCCATCGTCTTCACGACGGTGCCGTCGTAGATCATGCCCGGCTCGGCTTCCGCCACGATCGAGCGGATCCAGTTATAGGCGGCCTTGATGGCCTTGCCGTCGCTGGAGGCGATCTTCACCGTGCCGGTGTCGTCGATGTTGATCTTGGCGCCGGTCTTCTCGACGATCTCGCGGATCACCTTGCCGCCGGTGCCGATCACTTCCCGGATCTTGTCGGTGGGGATCTGCATGGTCTCGATGCGCGGCGCGTATTCGCCGAGCTCGGGACGGGCGTCGGTGAGGGCTTTCGCCATCTCGCCGAGGATGTGGACGCGGCCTTCCTGCGCCTGATGCAGGGCGACCTTCATGATCTCCTCGGTGATGCCGGCGATCTTGATGTCCATCTGCAGCGAGGTGATGCCTGCTTCCGTGCCCGCCACCTTGAAGTCCATGTCGCCCAGGTGATCCTCGTCGCCGAGGATGTCGGACAGCACGGCGTAGCGCTCACCCTCGAGGATGAGGCCCATGGCGATGCCGGCCACCGGACGGCGCAGGGGCACGCCCGCATCCATCAGCGACAGCGAGGCGCCGCAGACGGAGGCCATGGAGGACGAGCCGTTGGACTCGGTGATCTCGGACACGACGCGGATCGTGTACGGGAACTCGTGGGCCGGCGGCAGGACCGGGTGCACGGCGCGCCAGGCGAGCTTGCCGTGGCCGATCTCGCGACGGCCCGGGGAGCCCATGCGGCCGGTCTCACCCACCGAATAGGGAGGGAAGTTGTAGTGCAGCAGGAAGGTCTCCTTGTAGGTGCCTTCCAGCGCGTCGATGAACTGCTCGTCCTCGCCGGTGCCGAGGGTGGCGACCACGAGGGCCTGGGTCTCGCCGCGGGTGAACAGCGACGAACCGTGGGCGCGCGGCAGAACGCCGACCTGGGACACGATCGGGCGCACGGTGCGGACGTCGCGTCCGTCGATGCGCGAGCCGGTGTCGAGGATGTTCCAGCGCACGACCTTCGACTGCGCTTCCTTGAACGCGGCCTTGACCTTCTCGGCCGGGAACCTGGCCTCGCCCTCGGCGGGGCAGAGCGCGGCCATCACCTTCGCCTTCACGGCGTCGACGGCGGCGTAGCGCTCCTGCTTGACGGTGTTCTTGTAGGCGTCGCGCAGCTCGGCCTCGCACACGTCGAGGACGGCCTTCTCCACGTCGCCGTTCTCGGGCGCCTGGAAGTTGCGGGGCTCCTTGGCGGCCTTCTCGGCGAGGCGGATGATCGCCTCGATGACCGGCTGGAAATGCTTGTGGCCGAACATCACGGCGCCGAGCATGACCTCTTCGTCGAGCTCCTTGGCCTCGGATTCCACCATCAGCACGGCGTCCTGCGTGCCGGCGACGACGAGGTCCAGGGTCGAGTTCTCGAGCTCGGGCACCGGCGGGTTCAGCAGGTACTGGCCGTTGACGTAGCCGACGCGCGCGGCGCCGATCGGGCCCATGAAGGGCACGCCCGACAGGGTCAGGGCGGCGGAGGCCGCGACCATGGCGAGGATGTCGGGATCGTTCTCGAGGTCGTGGGTCAGGACGGTGACGACGACCTGGGTGTCGTTGCGCCAGCCCTCGACGAAGAGGGGGCGGATCGGGCGGTCGATGAGGCGGGAGACCAGGGTCTCCTTCTCGGACGGACGGCCCTCGCGCTTGAAGTAGCCGCCGGGGATGCGGCCGGCGGCGTAGGCACGCTCCTGGTAGTTCACGGTGAGCGGCAGGAAGTCGATTCCGGCCTTGGGCTCCTTGCCCGACACGACGGTGGCCAGCACCGAAGTCTCGCCATACGTCGCCATCACGGCGCCGTCGGCCTGGCGGGCGACCTTGCCCGTCTCGAGGACGAGCTTGCGGTCGCCCCACATCAGCTCTTCACGTTGTACGTCGAACATATGTCTTGCCTTCCTGCGGTCGGGCGAACCCGGCGCCGCCAGGGGCAAGATGGCGCGGCGCTCGGCAGACGGAGCCAAAGCGCCGCGCGATCCTGTCCCCGGCGCTTCCGCGCCTCCAAGTCGCCCGGTTTTCGGGTGGCCGGACCCATTCCGGCAGCCCGAACTGTCAAAACGCGGCCCCGGGCCGGGCCCGGAACCGCGTGAACGTCGCCTTAGCGGCGAATGCCGAGACGCTCGATGAGGCTGCGGTAGCGGGCCTCGTCCTTGCGCTTGACGTAGTCGAGCAGCGAGCGGCGCTGCGAGACCATCTTCAGGAGGCCGCGGCGGGAATGGTTGTCCTTGCCGTGGGTCTTGAAGTGGCCGGTGAGGTTGGTGATCCGCTCGGTGAGGATCGCCACCTGGACCTCCGGAGAACCGGTATCCTTGCCGCCGGTCGCGTATTCCTTGATGAGCGCGGTCTTGCGCTCTGCCGAAATCGACATCGCTGTCCCTTTCAAACGGGGGTTGTCGGAGCGAGGTGGCCCTCCTCGGGAGGGTCGGCCTCGGCCTGAGGCGTGGCCTGTGCCGGGATGTCGTCCAGCACGGTCGCGTCCACAAGCAGGTTCGGCCCCGTGCCCGTTTCCGGGTCGAGGCGCGGGAACACATACACGAATCCGCGGGCGGTGCCACCCCCGGCGCCGATGGCCCGTCGCGGCTCGGGACGAGGCCGGACGACGGAACCGGCCCCGCATCGAAGCCGCGGCATGCGCATCCGGCGATCGCGCGCATTCGGACCGGTCGGGAATATCCCAATATCTGGACTTGCGTGACCGGACCATTCATACCGGCGAAAGACCACAAATTCGCCGCTCTTCACAAACCTATAGCCGCTTTTACATTGGAGATAGCATGGAATCATCGATCATCAGGATTGTAAAACCGATAGCGGTTGCAATTATTACTTTTGTATCGTGCTATTACCTTACAACGTCGTTCTTCGTGGCGGGGGTCATCAGCCTCGTCCCGCTGCTGCTCGGGTGGCTGGGCATCTTCGCGGGATTTTCCTACACGATCGCAGCCCTGATCTTCATCGCGGCGGTCGTCTGGAGCGTGACGCCCGGGGAGATGAAGCGGTTCGTCAGGCAGAACGCCGACATGCTCTCCAACGAGCTGGCCGGGAAGATGCCGCCTGCGCCGCCGCGGGATCCGGTGCCGCAGGAGAAGCCGCGGGACGATCTGCAACCGGAGAAGCCGAAAGAGTAGGGCGCCCGCGCCGGGTCGCGACCCTGTCGAGCCCGAAGCCTTGGGAGCCCCTAAGCCCGATTAAACTCGCGCTTCCCCCTGCGGGTCGCTACCAATCGAGGACGCTTCGGCCGATCCGCCGCGCGTGGGAAGGCGACACGCATCATGATCGAGTTCTTCGACCACGACGGGCAGGCGACCGCGGTCAGTCCCGACGAGCGGACGGTCTACCTCTGGAACGGCAACGCCGCGGCCTTCATTCAGGACGGCCGGATCTATGCCTATTCCGGCCGCTTCATCGGCTGGGTCGAGAACGGCTGGATCTTCGCCGATGACGGCCGCCGGCTGCTCTTCGAGTTCGACGCGGTGGGCGGCCCGGAGAAGCCGCAGCGGCAGTCGCGCCAGGCGCCGAGCCCGGCCAAGCGGCGACCGGAGCAGGGGGCACCCCAGGCCCATCTGCCAAAGCCGGCCTTCTCGCGGGAATGGTCGAGCCGCGAGTTCAAGGACCTGATCTAGAACGCGGTCCTCTCCCTCGCGGACCGGCCCGGCGGGTCAGGCCGAGAGGGGGTCCGCCGCCGCGCTCACCGCCCGGATGTCGTGCACCAGGGCATCGATGCGCGCCGGGTCCGAATCCCAGGCGAACATGAAGCGGGCGCCGCCGCCGATGAAGGTGTAGAAGCGCCAGCCCCGCTGCCGCAGGGCCTCCAGCCGCTCGGGGGCGGCCTTCAGGAACACCGCGTTGGCCTCCACCGGGAACATGGCGGCAAAGCCGGGGCACTCCGCCACCGCCTCGGCGAGACGCTGCGCGCAGGCATTGGCGTGGGCCGCGTTGCGGAGCCAGGCGCCGTCCTCCAGCATCCCGACCCAGGGCGCGGTGAGGAAACGCATCTTCGAGGCGAGCTGGCCCGCCTGCTTGCAGCGATAGCCGAAATCCTCGGCCAGGACGGGATCGAAGAACAGGATCGCTTCGCCCGCCGCCATGCCGTTCTTGGTGCCGCCGAAGCAGAGGAGATCGACCCCCGCCTTCCAGGTCATCTCGGCGGGCTCGCAGCCGAGGCCGGCGCAGGCATTGGCGAAGCGCGCCCCGTCCATGTGGAGGCGCAGGCCGAGGTCGCGGCAGGTGGCCGAGATCGCCCGGATCTCGTCGAGGCTGTAGACCTGCCCGGTCTCCGTCGGCTGGGTGATCGTCACCACCCGCGGTTTCGGGAAATGGATGTCCGAGCGGCTGGTGGCGAGGCCGCGGATGAGGGCGGGGGTGAGCTTGCCGTCCGCGCTCGCCGCCACCAGCAGCTTCGAGCCATTCGAGAAGAATTCCGGCGCGCCGCACTCGTCGGTCTCCACATGCGCCGAGGCCGAGCAGATGACGCTGTGATAGGATTGGCAGAGCGAGGCCAGCGCCAGGGAATTGGCGGCCGTGCCGTTGAAGGCGAAGAACACCTCCGCATCCGGCTTGTCGAACAGGTCGCGGAACGCGTCCGAGGCCCGTTTCGTCCAGGCATCCTCGCCATAGGCCGGCACCGAGCCGCGATTGGCCGCTTCGGTGGCGCTCCACGCCTCGGGGCAGATGCCGGCGTAATTGTCGCTGGCGAATTGCTGGAGTTCGGAATTCATCGTCTCGCTCGCCTTCGGTCGGTCCCGCACGAGGGGCGAAGCGACGCGTGGCGAAACCCGTTTGGTTGCCGGTTCGGCCACATCCCCTCTGTCGATGAGGGCTCCACCTTGCTCGGATCAGCAGGTTGGCGTCGGGCGTCGCCGCGACTCTTGATGCCGGGCGATGCATATCAGCGGCACCACCGGGCCGCAACGCCGGGCGGCGAGCGCTTCGCCCTTTCCCTGTCGCGGCGAAGCTCGCGCGTCGGGCCGATGCGAGAGCCTCGTTAACCGTCTCCGGACAGAATCCCGAAGGGGGTGGCGTGGTATCGGCGCCGATCTGCACGCTTGGTCGAGGACGGCAACCGGTGACTTCAGCATCGACGACGGACCGGCTCCCGTCACGCGCCGGCTCGGAGCGCTCGCCCTTCGATCATCCGGCGGTGCTGTGGCTGCTCCTCGCCGCCGGCCTCTACGGCCTCTATCCGGTCGGCTCCTTCCTGGACGTGGTCCGGCATCTGAACCTGCCGGATACCGACGATTACATGCGCCTCGTCCAGGTGCGCGACCTGCTCGCCGGCCAGGGCTGGTTCGAGATGGTGCAGCACCGGCTGATGCCGCCGGCGGGGGCCGGCATGCACTGGTCGCGCTTCGTCGACGCGCCGCTCGCCGGCCTGATCGCGGCGGCGAGCCCCCTCGTCGGGCGCCCGCTGGCGGAGGGCCTCGTGGTCGCCCTATGGCCGCCGCTGCTGTTCTGCCTCTATCTCGGTCTGGTCTACCGGGCGGTCGCCGCGCGCTTCAATCGACGCGCCGCCATGCTGTCGCTCTTCGCGGCGACCCAGGCCGGCGAACTCGCGGGCCTCTTCGCCTTCGGCCGGATCGACCACCACAACATCCAGATCCTGTTCATCCTCGGCCTGGGCATGGCGCTCGCCGGCAACGACAGGTCGTGGCGGCAGGCCTCCCTCGGCGGTCTGTTCGCGGCCTGCTCCCTCGCCGTCGGCCTCGAAGCACTGCCCTTCATCGCCCTTGGCGCCCTGTTCCTCGTCGGAGACTGGATCCTCACCGGCGAACGGGCCCTGGCGAGGCTCCTCGCCTTCGCCCTGTGCCTGTCGGGCGGCGCCCTCGTCCTCTTCTCCGCGCAGACCGACCCGGCTCTGTGGCTGACCACGGAATGCGATGCCCTCTCGCCGCCCTGGCTCTGGATCGCCGGCTGCGGCGCCGGGATCGCCATCGGAGCACGCGTCCTCGCACCCCGCCTCACGACGCCGCTCCGCCGGGCCGCCTTCGCCGGATCGCTCGGTCTGGCCGCCATCGCCGCCTTCGCCGCCCTGTTCACGGCGTGCCTCTCGGGGCCGTTCACCGGCATGCCGGCCATCGTGCGCACGGCGTGGCTGAACCAGGTGATGGAGATGCTGCCGTTCCGCACGCTCCTGGCGACGAACACCGCCGAGGCCCTGGCCAACGTGATGCCGCTGTTCCTGGCAGCCGCCATCGCAGGCTGGGCGGCATGGCGCGGCCCGCTGGCGATCAGGCGGGCGGCGATGCTGACTGCCCTGTTCCTGCTCGCCGGAGCCGTCCTGGTGCAGTTCCAGTTCAGGGGGATCTATGTGGCCTCGGGCTTCATCGCCCTCGTCGCCGGTCCGATGCTCGACCGTGCGATCACGCTGCTGCGCGAGGACGCGCCGGTCCGCCAAAAGGCCGCGATGCTGGCCGGGGCGCTGCTTCTCGTCTCGAAGGTCTGGGCCGTGCCCCTGGCGCTGGCCCGATCGAGCGACCAGCAGACCGGCTCGCCGGTCGCCGCATGGCAGAGCTGCACCGCCCAGGCGTCCCTCGCTCCCCTGGACCGGGTCGAGGCCGGGACCGTCCTGGCGGCGATCAACAACGGACCGCCGATCCTGGTCCACACCCATCACGGCGTGGTGGCCGCGCCCTATCATCGGGCCATCGCCGGGCTGCGCGCCTCCATCGAAGGCCTCGATGGCGACGAGGCGGCGCTGAGGCACGCCCTCGCGGACTCCGGCGCGACCTATCTCGTCCTGTGCCGCAAAGCCGATCCCGAGACGGGACCGGTTCCCTTCGCGATACGCCTCACCAGGAGCGAAGCCTCCGTGCCATGGCTCGAACGCGTCCCCCTGGACTCGACCCCGATCCTGCTCTGGCGCTTCCGCGCGGACAGGTGAGGGAGTTGGTCCTCAGGCCGTGGGGCGGCCCGAGCGGCCGGCATAGCGGCGGCGGAGGTAGGACACGACCTTGGGGAGGATGAAGGCGAGGATCAGCTTGCGCATGAAGGAGGAACTCCGGAGCGAGGGGAATGCGGGCCTCGGGAGAGGCCGCCTGTCCGGAGAGCAATGATCGACGCGCGGTTGCGTTCCTCGATCGGATGCATGACGCGGGGTCAGGGCGGGCCGTTCACAGGTCCAGCGTCAGCGTCACCGGGACATGGTCGGAGGGCCGCTCCCAGCCGCGCGCCTCGCGAAAGACGTCCACGGAGCGCGCGGTGCCGATGAGGTCCGGCGAGATCCAGGCATGGTCGAGGCGCCGCCCCTTGTTGGCCGCGGACCAGTCGGGCGAGCGATAGCTCCACCACGTGTAGATCTTCTCCGGCTCCGGCGTCAGGAGGCGGGCGGCATCGATCCAGCCGGCCTCGCCGCGCAGGAGTTCCAGCGCCTCGGTCTCCACCGGCGTATGGCTGACCACGGAGAGAAGCTGCTTGTGCGACCAGACGTCG
This sequence comes from Methylobacterium marchantiae, assembly GCF_022179405.1. Lineage (GTDB taxonomy): Bacteria > Pseudomonadota > Alphaproteobacteria > Rhizobiales > Beijerinckiaceae > Methylobacterium > Methylobacterium marchantiae. The sequence goes on along the minus strand of NZ_BPQT01000029.1, from coordinate 112,012 downwards.
TGCTCCAGCGGCGCCACGTTGAGGTCGCCCACCAGGATCGCCGGGCCGGCCACGCGCCGCCCGCCCCAGGCGCGCAGATCGCGCAGGAAATCGAGCTTGTGCGCGAATTTCGGGTTGAGGCCGACATCCGGGATGTCCCCGCCGGCGGGGACATAGAAATTGTGGATCACGAGACCGGCGGCCGCGCCGGCCTCCGGCCCGAGCACCGCCGAGATGTGGCGCGCGTCCGGCCGCTCGCAGAAGGCCATGACGTCGCGGGTCAGCAGCGGAAAGCGCGAGAGGATGGCGACGCCGTTATAGCCCTTCTGCCCGGCGAACACGACGTGGTCGTAGCCGGAACCGCGCAAGGCCTTGAGCGGAAAGGCGTCGTCCGGGCATTTCGTTTCCTGCAGGCAGAGCACGTCGGGCTTCGCCAGCGCGAGGAAACGAAGGACGAGATCGATGCGCAGCCGCACCGAATTGATGTTCCAGGTGGTGACGGAGAGGCGCAACGGGTCTAGCTCACATGTGTCATAAGGATCGGGACCGGCCGCTTCGATAGACCGGATCGGCCTGCCCGTCGCCGCAGAAGTGCCGCGTTCCGCCATCGGAAGGAACGCGCCGTAGAAGATACAGGAAGGATCGCCCGTCGTGTCGCGCACCCGCTCTGCGCTCTTCAACGTCTACTGGGCCGGCTGGACCGCCCTGTTCGCGTTCCCCCTCGTAGTGCTCGCGATCCTCGGTTGCCCGACCCGGCCGATCCGGGCGGCGACGCGGCTGTGGTCGCGCGGCATCCTGTTCGGGCTGCGCCACATCGTCGGCCTCAGCTACGTGGAGGAGGGGCGGGCGCATATCCCGGCGGAGCCCTGCCTGATCGTGGCCAACCACCAATCGGCCTGGGAGACCCTGGCCTTCCTCATCCTGATCCCCAACGTCGCCATCGTCGCCAAGCGCGAACTCGTGGCGATCCCCATCGTCGGCTGGTTCCTGCGCCGCTCGCCGATGATCATCATCGACCGGGCCAACGGCACCCAGGCCCTGCGCACCATGATCGACGAGAGCCGGCTCGCCATCGCGGAAGGGCGCTCGATCCTGATGTTCCCGGAAGGGACCCGCAGCACCATCGACGCGCCGGTGCAGTTCAAGCGCGGGGTCGAGCTTCTCTACGCCAAGCTCGGCCTGCCGGTGCTGCCGGTGGCGGTGAATTCCGGCCTGTACTGGCCCCATGGCGGCTCGCGCCACATCCCCGGAACCGTGGTGGTGAGCTACCTCGCGACCCTGAAGCCGGGATTGAGCGGGGGCGAGTTCATGCGCGGCACGCAGGATGCGATCGACGCGGAGCTGGATCGCTGGCGGGGTAGCGCGGCGATGGAGCTTCAGGCGTCCTGACGCCCCCGTTCCCGGACGCCTGGAGCGCCAGCGGCTCGACATCATAGGGACGCTGCGCGGCGTCTCGTGCTGGGCCCCGGCTCACCCTCCGCTTCGCTTCGGGCGGCCGGGGAAGGGGAGCATGTGACGACGAGGGGCTCGTCCGTCATCCGGTCCACGCGACAGCCTTTGATTTCCCGCCACCGTTCCCGGACGCCTGAAGCGCCAGCGGAAGGTGATCCGGGACCCAGCGCAAAATGCGTCGCGCCAGCGGCTCGACATCATAGGGACGCTGCGCGGCGTCTCGTGCTGGGCCCCGGCTCACCCTCCGCTTCGCTTCGGGCGGCCGGGGAAGGGGAGCATGTGACGACGAGGGGCTCGTCCGTCCTCCGATTCAGCCGACAGCCTTTGATTTCCCGCCACCGTTCCCGGACGCCTGAAGCGCCAGCGGAAGGTGATCCGGAACCCAGCGCACAAAGCGCCGCATCAGCGGCTCGATATCATAAGGTCGCTGCGCGGCGTCTCGTGCTGGGCCCCGGCTCACCCTCCGCCTCGCTTCGGGCGGCCGGGGAAGGGGAGTTTGTGACGACGAGGGGCTCGTCCGTCATCCGATCCACGCGACAGCCTTTGATTTCCCGCCACCTTTCCCGGACGCCTGAAGCGCCAGCGGAAGGTGATCCGGGACCCAGCGCACAAAGCGCCGCGCCAGCGGCTCGGTATCATGGGGACGCTGCGCGGCGTCTCGTGCTGGGCCCCGGCTCACCCTCCGCTTCGCTTCGGGCGGCCGGGGAAGGGGAGCATGTGACGACGAGGGGCTCGTCCGTCCTCCGATCCACGCGACAGCCTTTGATTTCCCGCCACCGTTCCCGGACGCCTGAAGCGCCAGCGGAAGGTGATCCGGGACCCAGCGCACAAAGCGCCGCATCAGCGGCTCGACATCATGGGGACGCTGCGCGGCGTCTCGTGCTGGGCCCCGGCTCACCCTCCGCTTCGCTTCGGGTGGCCGGGGAAGGGGAGTTTGTGACGACGAGGGGCTCGTCCGTCATCCGATCCACGCGACAGCCTTTGATTTCCCGCCACCTGTCCCGGACGCCTGAAGCGCCAGCGGAAGGTGATCCGGGACCCAGCGCAAAATGCGCCGCGCCAGCGGCTCGGTATCATGGGGACGCTGCGCGGCGTCTCGTGCTGGCCCCCGGATCGGGTTCCGCTTCGCTTCGGGCGGCCGGGGAAGGGGACCGGGAGTGCGCTCCGCCCCCTCACTGCGCCTTGATCTGCCTCTCCATCGCCTTGTCCTCGGTGCGCCCGTAATTGATGAAGAACTGGCTGCCGTCGACGGCCCGGCCCTTCTGCAGGTTCGAGAGCTGCACCGTGGTCTGGTAGCCCTGCGGGTCGGTGATCCGCCACTGGCTGAGGGTCTTCATCTCGGCGTCGAAGTACAGCTGGATCTTGGAGGTGCCGCCCAGGGTCGCGCGGTCCTCCAGCGAGATGCGGATGCCGCCCGGATCGTTGGAGACGTCGCTCACGGTCAGGTCGCGGGCGAGATCGATCTTGTCGCGGAGCAGGAATTTCAGCGGCGTCTGCGAGATGAAATAGAGGTCCTGGGTCTTGAGCTTGCGGTCCTTCACCGCCACCGAGGTCCCGTCGGCCACCACCTCCATGGGGGAGGGCTGGTCGTAGTCGAAGCGCAGGCGGCCGGGCTTGGCGAGGGTCAACTTGCCGCCGATGCGGCGCCCGTCGGCGGCGATCTGGACGAAGTTGCCGGTGAGCGTGGTCATGCCGTTGAAATAGGCATTGGCCTGGGCGAGCACGGCGGCGGGCTCGGCCTCCAGCATGGACGACGCGGCGGTGGGCGCGCCGACGGCGGCGACCTTGGCGGGTGTCTCGGCGGCGGCGGCCTTGGCGCCGGACTTGGCACCGGTGGCCGCCTTGTCAGGACTCGCCTTGTCGGAGGCCGCCTTGGCGTCCTTGGGTTTGGGCGACTGCGCCACCGGCTTCTTCGGCGCGGCGGGAGCGGCCGGGCCGGGAGCCGCTTCCGGCTCGGGCGCCGGGGCGGGGGCGGGCAGCTCCTTGCGGCCGAACAGGCCGTCGAGGAAGGACGAGACCTGGGCCGAGGCCGGCGCGGGCTGGAGGCTCGCGGCCAGCACGAAGAGCGAGCCGGCGGCGAGGGTGTGGCGGCGGCCGGTCATCGTGGCGCGTTCTCCGAAATCGGGTGAGGTTCCGGCTTAGAACCCCACCCTGTGGCGAATATGGGACGTCGATGCGGTGGCGGTGAGGGGGCGAGGGGACGGTTCGCCTCGTCCGGAGCCGCCCCCACCCCGGTCCCTCCCCGCGAGGGGAGGGAGGCGGAGCTCACTCGTCGTCGTCCATCATCGACGAGGACATCGAGATCGACCCCATGCTGGACGGCGCGGTCTCCATCAGGATCTCGCGCTTGCCGGCGTGGTTGGCCTGGCCGACGATGCCCTCGACCTCCATCCGCTCCATGATCGAGGCGGCGCGGTTGTAGCCGATCTGCAGGCGGCGCTGGATGTAGCTGGTGGAGGCCTTGCGGTCTCGCATCACCACCTGCACCGCCTGGTCGTAGAGGTCGGCCCCCGCATCGATGCCGCCGCCGGCATAGGCGCCCGCATCGAAGATCGGCGCATCGATCTCCTCCGCTTCGGCCGCGGCCGCCTTCTCGGCCTTGGAGGCCTTGGCCGGCTTCTCCTCGGGCGGGCTGTCGTCGATGGTGACCGCCTCGAGATAGGAGGGTCGGCCCTGGCGCTTGAGATGGGCGACCACGCTCTCGACTTCCGAATCCGAGCAGAACGGGCCGTGGACGCGGGTGGTACGGCCGCCGCCGGCCATGAACAGCATGTCGCCCTGGCCGAGCAGCTGCTCTGCGCCCATCTCGCCGAGGATCGTGCGAGAATCGATCTTCGAGGTCACCTGGAAGCTGATCCGGGTCGGGAAATTCGCCTTGATCGTGCCGGTGATGACGTCCACCGACGGACGCTGCGTCGCCATGATCAGGTGGATGCCCGCCGCGCGCGCCATCTGGGCGAGACGCTGGATCGCGCCCTCGATGTCCTTGCCCGCCACCATCATCAGGTCGGCCATCTCGTCGACCACGATCACGATGTAGGGGAGGGCCGAGAGGTCCATCTCCTCCGTCTCGAACACGGCCTGGCCGGTTTCCCGGTTGAAGCCGGTATGGACCTCGCGGGTGATGATCTCGCCCTTGGCCCGCGCTTCCGCCATCCGGGCATTGTAGCCGTCGATGTTGCGGACCGCGATCTTGGACATCTTTTTGTAGCGCTCCTCCATCTCGCGCACGGCCCATTTAAGGGCGATGACCGCCTTCTTCGGGTCCGTGACGACGGGGGAGAGCAGGTGCGGGATGCCGTCGTAGACGGAGAGTTCCAGCATCTTCGGGTCGACCATGATCAGGCGGCACTCTTCCGGCTTCATCCGGTAGAGCAGCGACAGGATCATGGTGTTGATGGCCACCGACTTGCCCGAGCCGGTGGTGCCGGCCACCAGCAGATGGGGCATCTTGGCGAGATCGGCGATGATCGGCTCGCCGCCGATGTTCTTGCCGAGGCACAGGGCGAGCTTGTGCTTGCTGATGCAGAAATCGGCCGAGGACAGGAGCTCGCGCAGATACACGGTCTCGCGGGTCTCGTTCGGCAGTTCGATGCCGATGACGTTGCGGCCGGGAACGACCGCGACGCGGGCGGAGATGGCCGACATCGAGCGGGCGATGTCGTCGGACAGGCCGATGACGCGGCTCGACTTGGTGCCCGGCGCCGGCTCGAGTTCGTAGAGCGTGACCACCGGGCCGGGGCGCACGGCGAGGATGTCGCCGCGCACGCCGAAATCCTGCACCGTCTGCTGGAGGTTGAGGGCGTTCTGCTCCAGCACGTCGGCATCGACCTCCTCGGTGCCGGTGAGCGGCGGCTCGGCCAGCAGTTCGAGGGAGGGGTGCTCGTAATCCTCGTTCTCGACGAGCGACATCGGCGTGTGCCGGCCGGCCGGGATCAGCGTGGCGCGGGGCTCGGGGAAGATCGCGCGGGACGGAGACGGGGCGGGCGGCGGAGCGGGCAGGGCGAGGAGGGGTGCGGGCGCCTCCTCCACCTCGTCCCGCGCATCGGTCGGGCGCGCGACGAGTTCCTCCGGCGCCGCTTCCGGTTCGGGCATCGGGGCCGGAGCCGCCTTCGGGTTGCGCAGCAGGACCGGGCGCGGCGGCAGCGGCACGATGACCGGAGCGACCGCGGCAGGGGAGGGGGCCTGGACGAAGGAGGCCGGCGCCGGAGCCTCCATCACCGGAGGCTGGATGACAGCGGCTTGGCTCTCGGGGGCCGGCATGCGGGCCGGCCGGATCGCGGCGCGGGCGGCCATGGCCGAGACGAGGGGGGAGCGTTGAGCGGACAATCCGGTCGGCTCGATGACGAGGGCGAGGGTCGCCGCCTCGGCCACCGAAGCGACGCGGTCCTCGTGGCTCGGCTCGCCGGCGCGGGCGTCGACATGGCCGTTGTCCTGACCATTGGCGGGGCGGGGTGCGCCGCTACGGTCGAAACGGACCAGACGGTCGAGGACGTAGACCGGGTTCGGCGGAAGCGCGCGCAGCAGCGAGATGTCCACCGGCGGCGAGACGATGAAGGGCACCGGCGCGACCATGTCCTCGACGACCGCCTTCGCCGCGACCATGTCCGGAACCGGAGGCGCGGACGCGGCATCGGCATGGATGGCCGACCACGCATCGAGGGCGATCGAATCCTCGCCGTCGAACCAGGCCCGCATGGCGGCCCAGTCCGGCACGTCGGTCCAGTCGCGGTCCACGGGCGATGCCGCGGGGGCGAGGGCGGGGGCGGGCTCGGCCACGGTCACGACCGCCGGGATCGGCAGCGGCTCGTCGGCGACGGCCGCGAGGACGGCCTGCGGGCGGCGGTCGGGCGAGCGGAAGAAGCGCACGCCGGGCGGCGCGGTATAGGGCTGGCGCCAGAGCGGCTGCGGCGGCTCGGGCGGGATCGCGGCGAGAAGCGCGGCTTCCGCCGCCTCCGCGGCGGCACGCTCGGCCTCTTCGGCGGCGAGGGCGGCGAGTTCGGCGGCGCGGCGTGCCTCTTCCTGCGCCTGCAGCGCGGCACGGACCTGCTCTTCCTGGGCCAGCCGTTCGGCGTCGAGCGCCCGCTGACGACGCTCCTGCAGCACCGGATCGGGCGTGCGGGTATAGCGGACCGCCGGCGCGGCCGGCTCGGCGGCGACCGGGTAGGCCACACCCTCGTAGCCTTCCGGCGTGATCGAGGCAGGGCGCCGCGGCGAGCGGATCAGCACGCGCGGGCTCGATGCGTCATGGTCGATCCGGCTCTCGCCGGCCATGTCCAGGGCCGCGATGCCGGAGGAACGGGAGAGATCGGGCGTGGCCCGGTCGTCGAAGACGTGGTCCGGCCAGCCCTGAGGCTCGGCCCATTCGGCGCGCTCGGACCAGGGAGGCGGGGCACCGGCATCGTGCACCATGTCGCGCGGCGCCTTCAGCCAGGATTGCGCGGGACGCGGCGAGACCAGGCTCGGGCGCTGCGGCGGTCCGGCGAGACGCCGGGTCAGGCTTGCACGCAGGCTGATCAGCCTGTGCGCGAGGGCGCCCAAGGTCAGGCCGGGGCGGTCGCCGCCGCGGCCGGGCCTGGAGGGATCACGGTGGGAATAGGGAGGCCGTCCCGATGCGCGCATGATGCTCTGGATTGACTCGATAAGGTACTGGCCCGCGTCCCCGACGGGAGCGGTTCTTCCCCAAGCTAGGGCCAACGTCGTTAACAGACGCTTGCCCCGGCGCGTCGAAACGTCGGATGTCCGGCAGTGGAGGAGGCCACCTGCCCCTGGAGCCTCGGAGCGCGACAGGTTAGGTTAGGGAACCCGATGAAGGGCTTCCGATCACACGGGTTTCCACCGTGGAGCCTCGACGGTCCGTCGCCCCGCGATGCATCGCCCGCCCGACCCTTGCGAGAGGCACCCCGCCCCTTGGCCGAAACCGAACGAGCCGACGCCTTCAAGTCCCTGTATCGCCACGGCTTTGCCCGCGTGGCGGCCTGTGCCGGGCGAAGCCATCCGGCCGACCCCGAGAGAAACGCCGACGAGATCCTGAACCTCGCCGGTGCGTGCCATCGCGCCGGAGCGGCGCTGGCGGTGTTCCCGGAACTCTGCGTCTCGTCCTACGCCATCGAGGACCTGTTCCTGCAGGTCACCCTCCTCGACGCCGTGGAGGCGGCGATCCTCCGCATCGTCGCGGCGTCGGCCGACCTGACGCCCGTCCTCGTCGTCGGCGCGCCGCTGCGCTGGCGTCACCGGATCTACAATTGCGCGCTCGCGATCCACCGGGGCCGGCTGCTCGGAGTGGTGCCCAAGAGCTATCTGCCGAACTACCGGGAATTCTACGAGAAGCGCCATTTCGCCTCCGGCGCCGGCCTCCTCGGCGAGGCCGTCACCGTGGCGGGGATCGAAGCGCCGTTCGGCACCGACCTGCTGTTCGCGGCGGAAGACCTGCCCGGCTTCACCCTCGGCATCGAGATCTGCGAGGACCTCTGGGTCCCCGCCTCCCCCGGCGCCGATGCGGCGCTCGCCGGTGCCACGATCCTCGCCAACCTCTCGGGCAGCCCGATCACCGTTGGCCGCGCCGAGTCCAGGGCGATGCTCACGCGCGCGGCGTCGATGCGCTGCGCCTGCGCCTATGTCTACGCCGCCGCGGGTCTGGGCGAATCCACCACCGACCTGTCCTGGGACGGGCAGACCAGCATCGACGAGAACGGCGTGCGCCTCGCCGAGGGCGAGCGCTTCGCCGCCGGGCCGGTGACGACCTTGGCCGATATCGATCTCGATCTCCTGGCGCAGGAGCGGCGGCAGGCGGGAAGCTTCGACGACGCTGCGCGCGGGCGCGGCCTCTCCTACCGCACAATCCGCTTCCGCCTCGATCCGCCATCGGGCGATCTCGGACTGATGCGGACAGTGGAGCGCTTCCCGTTCGTCCCGGCCGACGTCGCCCGCCTCGCCCAGGATTGCTACGAGGCCTACAACATCCAGGTGGCGGGCCTCGCCCAGCGCCTGTCGGCCACCGGCACGAAAAAGGCCGTCATCGGCATCTCGGGCGGCCTCGATTCCACCCATGCGCTCATCGTCGTCGCCAGGGCCTTCGACCGGCTCGGCCTGCCGCGCTCGGACATCCTCGCCTACACGCTGCCGGGATTCGCCACATCGGACGCCACCAAGGCCAATGCCCACGCGCTGATGGCGGCGCTCGGCAGCACGTCCGGGGAGATCGACATCCGGCCGGCGGCGCGGCAGATGCTCGCCGATATGGGCCACCCGTTCGGGCGCGGCGAGCCCGTCTACGACGTCACTTTCGAGAACGTGCAGGCCGGCCTGCGGACCGACTACCTGTTCCGGCTGGCCAACCAGAATGGCGCCATCGTCATCGGCACCGGCGACCTCTCGGAACTGGCGCTCGGCTGGTGCACCTACGGCGTCGGCGACCAGATGAGCCATTACGGCGTCAATTCCGGGGTCCCCAAGACCCTGATCCAGCACCTGATCCGCTGGGTCATCGCCAGCGGCCAGATCGGGCATGAAGCCGACGCGACCCTGCGGGCGATCCTCGCCACGGAGATCTCGCCGGAACTCGTCCCGGCGGAGGAGGGTGGGTCGCCCCAGAGCACGGAGGCCAAGATCGGCCCCTACGCGCTGCAGGATTTCAACCTGTACTACACGCTGCGCCACGGCTTCGCGCCCTCGAAGATCGCTTTCCTCGCGATGCATGCCTGGGGCGACGCGGAACGCGGCGCATGGCCGCCGGATTTTCCCCCGGCGAAGCGCCGGGCCTATGCTCTGCCGGAGATCCGCTCCTGGCTCGCCGTGTTCCTGCAGCGCTTCTTCGGCTTCAGCCAGTTCAAGCGCTCGGCGATGCCCAACGGGCCGAAGGTCGTCGCCGGCGGCGCCCTCTCCCCGCGCGGCGACTGGCGCGCGCCGTCCGACGGCAACGCCCGGATCTGGCTCGACGAGCTCACGCGAAACGTCCCCGAAAACTGAGCGACACAGTCCCGTCCGATTATGCCGCTATCCGATGAGTCGGGGTGGCCAGTCGGAGACCGACCGATGCAAAGCTACAACGTGTTCTGCCTGAAGACCGTCAGCGGCCTGTGCTGCGCGGTGCCCGAGAGCCGTGCGGTTCCGAGCTTCCTCAGCGGCCGGAACTGGGCGTTCTCCGGACGACTCGGCGACGAGGCCGAGGCGCCGGCCGATTTCGACGAACGGGCCGCGACCACGGCCGTGCGGTTCAACGGCTTCTATCTCTTCGAGACGATGGATCGGCGCTTCAACTAGAGGATGCGGCCGGCAGCGACGATCGGGGCGGGCCGTCCGATCGAGATAGAGGCACCTTCCGCTCGCCGTGGCGATCATTCCTTAAGGGACGCCATGCGAGGATGCACATGGTCGCACGAAGCGGAGCCGGAGACCGACCCTCATGTCGGAAAATCGTAGGGAAGCGCGGCAGAGGACCTTCCTCAAGGGCCGCATCATCTTCAATAACGGCGCAGCGAGCATGGATTGCCTCGTGCGGGACATGTCGTCGACCGGTGCGCGCCTCGCTCTCACGGAAACCGCGACCCTTCCGGACGTGTTCGACCTGTTCATTCCGCAGAAGGAGCGAACCTACAAGGCGAGCCTCCGCTGGCGCCGCAGCGACGGCATCGGCATCGCCTTCGTGGACGAGGCGGCGGCTTCGCCTGCGCCGGCCGCCGCGCCATCCGCTCCCGTCGCGGCAGCGCAGGACCAATCGGCGGCGATGCTCGCCCTGGTGCGGCGTATCGGGGAACTCGAAGCCGAGAACGCAGCCCTGCGCCGGCTGATCGCGGCGGTTCCTGCGGTCGCCTGACCGCCTCAGGCCGCGGCGAGGGCGGCCCGGATCTGGGCCGCATGCACGCCGAGGAGGTCGCTGTCGGCCATCCCGCCCGTATGCCGCGACAGCGCCACATCGTCGAAGCGCGGCACGATATGGACATGGAGGTGGAACACCGTCTGTCCGCCCGCCGGCTCGTTGTACTGGAAGATCGTCAGGCCGTCGGCGGCGAAGGCCGTCTTCACCGCGCGGGCGACGCGCTGCACGGTGCGGATCGTCGCGGCCAGGGATGCGGGATCGGCATCGAGCAGGCCGCGGGCCGGCGCCTTGGGGATCACCAGGGTATGGCCGGGGCCCTGGGGCATCACGTCCATGAAGGCCAGGGTGTGCTCGTCCTCGTAGACCTTCTGAGCGGGAATCTCGCCCCGCAGGATCTTGGCGAAGACATTCTGCGGATCGTACTGCGCAGCTTCGACGTTTGAGGACATGGATGCCGGCTCCATCGCGGATTTCGTCTGCTGGTGTCGGCCGGACCTTGCACAGACTGACCCCCGGCGTCCACGGCGCGCGGCGGGACCTATCGGGAGCGACCCGCCGGCATGGCGCATGAGAGCAACGGCGCGATCTACACCGCCGCGGGAGCCAACCTCGCCATCGCTGCGGCGAAGTTCGTCGGCGCCTTCTTCACCGGGTCGTCGGCGATGCTGGCGGAAGGCGTGCATTCCCTGGTGGACACGGCCAACCAGATCCTCCTCCTCGTCGGCCTGTCGCGGGCGAAGAAGCCGGCCGATGCGCGGTTCCCCTTCGGCTACGGCCGAGAGGTGTATTTCTACGCCTTCATCGTCGCGCTGTTCATCTTCCTCGGCGGCGGCGCCTTCGCGGTCTACGAGGGCATCCACAAGATCCACTATCCGGAAGCCTCCGCCGACGCGGTGATCTTCGGCCGCACCATTCCGGGCTTCTGGGTCAATCTCGGCATCCTCGGCTTCGCCGTCCTGGCCGAGGGCTATTCCTGCGCCGTCGCCCTCAAGGCGTTCTGGGCCGAGAAGGGCGACCGCGAAGCCATCACGGCGATCCGGCGCAGCAAGGACCCGGCCCTGTTCACGGTGCTCGTCGAGGACGTCGCAGCCCTCCTCGGGCTGATGGTGGCCCTGGCCGGCGTGATCCTCGCCGAATGGCTGCAGATGCCCGCCCTCGACGGCTGGGCCTCCATCGGCATCGGCACGATCCTGATCGGGATGGCGATCTTCCTGATGATCGAGACCCACGGCCTCCTCGTCGGGGAAGCGGCGGCCCCGGAGACCGTGGCGGAGATCGAGCGGATCGTGCGAAGCGAGCCGGGCATCCGGCACGTGAACGCGGTGCTGACCCAGCATCTCGGGCCTTCCGACATCCTCGTGAACATCAGCCTCGACATGGAGGACAGCCTGAATGCCGGCGAGGTCGAGGCCATCGTCGGCCGCCTCGACACCCGGCTGAAGGCGCAGAACCCGGCGGTGAAGCGGGTGTTCATCGAGATCCAGGCGAAGGAACTCGTGACCGCGTGAGGTCAGCCCGCCGTCGACTCCTTCGCGGCGAGGGCGGAGGCGATGTCGGCCTCCAGGCCCGCGGGCTTGATGATGGGCGAGTAGCGGCGGATGGCCCGGCCGCTCCGGCCGATCAGGAACTTGGTGAAGTTCCACTTGATCCGGGACGTGCCGAACAGCCCCGGCTTCTCCCGCTTCAGATGGACGAAGACCGGATCGGCCTGCTCGCCGTTCACATCGACCTTGGCGAGGACCGGGAAGGTGACGTCGTAGGTCAGGCTGCAGAACCGGGCGATCTCGGCGGCATCCCCCGGCTCCTGCCGGCCGAACTGGTTGCAGGGAAAGCCCAGCACGACGAATCCCTCGTCCCGGTGCCGCCGCCAGAGCCGCTCCAGATCCTCGTATTGCCGCGTGAAGCCGCATTTCGAGGCGGTGTTGACCACGAGCACGACCCTGCCGCGATGCTGAGCCAACGGGTGGGGCGTCCCGTCGGCGGCTCTTGGAGCGAGGTCGTAGAGGCTGGTCATGCGGCGGTGCGCTTCTCCACCAGCCGTGCGAGGTAGGAGCTGCCCAGCGGGATGATGCTGTCGTCGAAATCGAAGGCGGCGTTGTGCAGGCCCGGCCCCGGCGTCGCGCCGATCCAGGCATAGGCACCCGGCACCGCCATCAGCATGTCGGCGAAATCCTCGCTGCCCATGCGCGGCACGGTGTCGTCGTCGACGCCGTCCGCACCGAAGATCTCGCGCGCGATCTCGGCCGCCGCGGCAGCGTGCTCGGCGCTGTTCTCGAGGACGGAGAACACGTCGCGGATGTCCACATGGACCTCGACGCCATGGGCGGCGGCGACGCCCCCGGCCACCTCGCGGATGCGGGCGGAGACGAGCTTTCGCACCTCCGCGTCGAAGGTCCGCACGGTGCCGGCGAGATGCGCGCCCTCCGGGATGACGTTGTAGGCGGCGCCCGCATGGATCTGGGTGATCGAGACGACGGCGCTCTTCAGCGGGTCGACGTTGCGCGAGACGATCGACTGCATCGCCTGGACCAGGGCGGCGGCGGCCACGATGGAATCGAGGCCGCGATGCGGCTCGGCCCCGTGCGCGCCGCGCCCGGTGATGCGGATGTCGAAGAAATCCGCCGCCGCCATCATCGGGCCGGGGCGGATCTTGAGCTTGCCGTGCGGGCCGTTCGGGGCGTTGTGGAGCCCGTAGATCTCGTCGCAGGGGAAGCGCTCGAACAAACCGTCGGCGAGCATGGCGCGAGCACCGCCGAGACCCTCCTCCGCCGGCTGGAACACGAACAGGGCGGTGCCGTCGAAGTCGCGGGTCTCGGCGAGGTAGCGCGCCGCACCGAGCAGCATGGTGGTGTGGCCGTCATGGCCGCAGGCGTGCATCTTGCCCGGAATGGTGGAGCGGTGGGGGAGGTTGGTCTCCTCCTCGATCGGCAGGGCGTCGAGTTCGGCGCGCAGGCCGATGCGGCGGCCCTTGGCCGAGCGCCCTTCGAGCACGCCGACCACCCCCGTCCCGCCGAGCCCGCGATGGACCTCGATGCCGTAGCGTTCCAGCTGCTCGGCCACGAGGTTCGAGGTCCGCACCTCCTCGAAACCGATCTCGGGATGGGCGTGGATGTCCCGGCGGATCGCCGTGAGGTCGTCGGCGAAGGCCTTGATACGGTCGATCGGGCTCATGAACGTTCCTTGTCCTCGGGGGCTCGCTCGGGCGTCTCGGGATCGGCGATCGGACCGTCCCGGCGAAACGGGGTCATCTCGCCGAGGACCGAGGCTGCCTCGATCACGTGGTCGCGCTCGCGGCGCAGATAGTCGGCGATGGCCCGGCGCAGGCCGGGATCGGCGATGTCGTGGGCGGAATGCATCAGCACCGGAGCGTAGCCGCGGGCGAGCTTGTGCTCCCCCTGCGCCCCCGCCTCGACCCGCTTGAGACCATGCCGAATCGCGAAATCGATGGCCTGATAGTAGCAGACCTCAAAATGCAGGAACGGGTGGTCCTCGGTGCAACCCCAGTTGCGGCCGTAGAGCGCCACGTCGCCGATGAGGTTGATGGCGCCGGCGACGTAGCGGCCCTCGCGCTTGGCCATGATCAGCAGGACGCGCTCGGGCATGCGCTCGCCGATGAGGCCGAAGAACGCGCGGTTGAGATAGGGCCGGCCCCATTTGCGCGCGCCGGTATCGGCATAGAACTCGTAGAACGCGTCCCAATGCGCCGGCGTCAGGTCGGCGCCGGTGACGTGCTCGATGGTGATGCCGTTGGCCAGGGCGTCGCGGCGCTCGCGCCGGATCGCCTTGCGCTTGCGCGAGGAGAGCGCCCCGAGGAAATCCTCGAACCCGGCATAGCCCGCGTTGGCCCAGTGGAATTGCTGGTCGACCCGCTGGAGTAGCCCGAGTTCGCCGGCCTGCTCCCATTCGCGCTCCTGCATGAAGGTCACGTGGATCGAGGAGGCCTTCGTCTCCGATCGCAGGGCGCGCAGGCCCGCGATCAGCGCGGAGGCGGCTTCGGCCACGTCCTGCCCCGGCGCGATGAGGAAGCGCGGGCCGGTGACGGGCGTGAACGGCACGCTGACCTGGAGCTTGGGGTAGTAGCTGCCCCCGGCCCGCTCGTAGGCATCGGCCCAGCCATGGTCGAACACGTATTCGCCCTGGCTGTGCGATTTGAGGTAGCACGGCGCCACGCCGACGAGGCGCCCCTCCCGCTCCACCGCCACGTGCAGGGGCAGCCACCCGGTCCTGCGCGAGACGCAGCCGGATTCCTCGAGTGCCGAGAGGAAGGCGTGGGAGACGAAGGGATTGTGGGTCTCGTCCCCGGCCGAGAGGGTCTCCGCCGAGGTGGCGCAGGCATCCCACTGGTCCGCCGGGATCTGAGCGAGGCCGGTGACCGCGCGAACCTGCAGGGTCGCGGCGGAATCCAGCTCAGGCTCGGCTACCGGTCCGGTCTTTTCCATGCCCGCAATCTAGCCCTGTCGGCCGAGGGGACAAGCGCGGGATGTCCGTGTCGCGGTCGCAGGCAACTCTCGAGGCGATCCCGGAGGCCACCCTGCTTGCGGCCCGAATGGCCCTGGGCCAAGAATGACGGCAACGATTCCCGAGGAGGGAAGAGATGGGACCGACGATCCTCGATGTCCGACCCGGCAGCGAACGGCGGACGCTGCCGGATGATTTCGCCCACGATGTGCTGATCGAGATGGCCAATCTCGACGAGCAGGACACCAACGTCGCCGGCACGATCTTCGTTTCGACGGCCCTCGGTTCGCACGGCCCACGGGTGAAGTGGTATCCGGACCGCGCCGGCCGCGACCTGCCCTGTCTGATCGTGTCCATCGGTGCCGATCCGAAGGTGCGCGACGATTTCCTGCCCAGGGGCGCTTCCCGCTCGGCGAGACCGCGGGTGATCGAATGGGTGAGGCTCAACCACGTCGCCCTGCTCCGGTTCTGGACCGATGGCGCATCCTGGAACCGCCGCGAAGTCACGGCCTTCCTCGACGGGCTCGTGCCCGTGCCGGCCTGATCGACGTCGTCGGCACCGATGGGCATGGAACCCACTTTGCCGTCCTCTGTCGTCAACGGAACTGAGTCCAATCCCCGATCAGACCGATCCTCACGGCCTGAATCCCTCGAACACCATCTGGTCGGCATGCTCGTCCGCGCGGCGGCGCTGGTCCGGATTGCGCACGGTCCAGGTCATCACCGGCATGCGGCCGAGATGCCGGCAGAGGAAGGTCGCGGCGCAGGGCAGGTCGTCCACGCGCCAGGACAGGAAGTCGGGGCGGCTCGCGCCCAGATGCAGCAGGTCCGAGAGCGAGCGCCGCAGGCCCTCCGACATCAGCGCATAGGCCGGATCGTCCTGGGCGGTCTCGCCGACGATCCCGCGCGGGACGTCAGGCGCCAGAGCGGCGAAAGCCTGGATCAGCTCGGGATCGAACGACTTCACCGCCACCGGTCCATCGTAGAGCCGGACGATCTCGGCCACGCGCTCGGTCAGGCGCAGGTCGCCGGTGAAGCGCGACTTGATCTCGATCACGAGCGGCACCCGGCCGGCGATGGCGGCGAGGGTGTCGGACAGGGTGGGGATCGTCTCCGGCGAACCGGCTACGGTGAGGGATCGGAGCGCATCCGCCCGCGTCTCGGCGACGAGGGCGACGGCGCCGGTGAGGCGCCCCAGGGCCTCGTCGTGGAAGACCATCGCCTCGCCGTCGGCGCTGCGTTGGACGTCGCACTCGATGGCGTAGCCCCCGGCGATGGCGGCCCGCGCCGCCGCCAGGGTATTTTCGGGGATGCCGGCCGCGCGGTCGTGCAATCCCCGATGGGCGATCGGCCGCGCGGTGAGCCAGGCGGGGGCGTTCGAGACCACCCTCATTTCACCTCGAACATCGCCTCGACCTCGACGGCGGCGTCGAGGGGCAGTTCGGCGACGCCGACGGTGGAGCGCGCATGCCGGCCGCGATCCCCGAGGATCTCGACCATGAGATCCGAGGCGCCGTTCATGATGCCGGCGAGACCCGCGAAGGTCGGCACCGCATTGATGAAGCCGCCGAGCCGCAGGCATTGCACGACGCCGCGGTCGAGATCGCCCACCGCCGCCTGCACCTGGGCCAGCACGTTGAGGGCGCAGAGCCGGGCCGCGGCGACGCCCTGCTCGGGCGAGACCTCGGCGCCGAGCTTGCCCGTGTGGGAATCGGCGAGCTTGCCGTCCGCGCCGAAGCAGATCTGGCCGGAGATGATCACCAGGTTGCCCGTGCGGATGAACGGCACGTAGTTCGCCACGGGGGCGGCCGCCTTTGGCAGGACCAGACCGAGGGCATCCAGGCGTTCCTTGACCGTGCTCATCCGACGTCGTCCTCCTGGCTGTCCGGGCCGCCGCCGGGGCGGCGACGGGTCGCGATCGGCGCTCCCCCCGGATATCGCGGCGGGGTTGAGCATGATCGAGGCGCGTCGCGCAAGCCACGCGCGCCCGACGAGGCCGCCGGCGTGCGACGCGGCCCGACAGGCCCGGCGCGACAGCCTAATTGCCAGGCATGTCGGTCCTGTGAACATCCCACATCATTGACATAACGGGCCAATTCTCTAGTAATCGCAGCCGTGCCGCCCGGTTTCGAGGCGGCACTTTCATTTGGTGCGGGTGCGCTCCTCGAGGCGCCCGCCGTGACGAACGGGAAGTCGGGATCGTGACATCCGCCCTTCTGCCGACCTACGCCCGGGCTCCGATCGCCTTCGAGCGCGGAGAGGGTGCCTGGCTCGTGGCGCGCGACGGCCGGCGATATCTCGATTTCGGAGCGGGAATCGCGGTCAACGCCCTCGGCCACGCCCACCCTCATCTCGTCGAGGCGCTGACCAGCCAGGCGCAGAAGCTGTGGCACACCTCGAACCTGTTCGAGATTCCCGAAGGCGAGCGGCTCGGCCAGCGGCTCGTCGACGCGACCTTCGCGGACGTGGCCTTCTTCGCCAATTCCGGCGCCGAGGCCAACGAGGCCGCCATCAAGATGGCGCGCAAGTACCATGCGGCCGGCGGCCATCCCGAGCGGTTCCGCATCGTCACCTTCGAGGGCGCCTTCCACGGCCGGACGCTGGCGACCATCGCGGCGGGCGGCCAGCAGAAATACATCGACGGCTTCGGCCCGAAGGTCGACGGGTTCGATCAGGTGCCCTTCGGCGACCGCGAGGCCTTGCTGGCGGCGATCGGCCCGGAGACCGCCGCCCTGATGATCGAGCCGATCCAGGGGGAGGGCGGCATCCGCACGGTGCCGCCGGAGATGCTGCGCGACCTGCGGGCGCTGTGCGACGAGCACGGCCTCCTCCTCGTCATGGACGAGGTGCAGACCGGCGTCGGCCGCACCGGCCGGCTGTTCGCCCATGAATGGTCCGGGGTGACCCCCGACATCATGAGCGCGGCCAAGGGTATCGGCGGCGGGTTCCCGCTGGGCGTCTGCCTCGCCACGGCGGAGGCCGCGCGCGGCATGACCGCCGGCAGCCACGGCACCACCTTCGGCGGCAACCCCCTCGCCATGGCGGTGGGCAACGCCGTGCTCGACGTGGTGCTCGCCGACGGCTTCCTCGACCATGTGCTGCGGATGGGCCTGCTGCTCAAGCAGCAGCTCGCCTCGGTCATGGACCGCCATCCCGGAATCATCTCCGAGATTCGCGGAACCGCGCTGATCCTCGGCCTCAAGCTCGACGTGCTCAACACCACCTTCACGGCGGCCGCGCGCGACGAACACCTGCTGGTGATTCCCGCCGGCGACAACGTGGTCCGTCTCTTGCCGCCGCTGATCATCACCGAGTCGGACGTGGCCGAGGCGGTGAAGCGTATCGATGCCACGGCCGGGCGGCTCGAAGCACAGATGCGCGGCGCCGCAGAGTAACCGACGGGCTCCTCCATCACGCCCGAAATGCCCAGACGCACGATACGAAGAACGGATCCATGACACCCCACACCAACGGGACCGCGAGCGGGGCCCGCCACTTCCTCGACCTCAAGGATTTCTCGGCCGAGGACCTGCGTGCCGTACTGGACTCGGCCGCTGCGATGAAGGCGCGCCGCCGCAAGGGCGAGATCGCGGCCGAGCGTCCGCTGGCCGGCAAGATGCTGGCGATGGTGTTCGACCGGCCCTCCACCCGCACCCGGGTCTCGTTCGACGTCGCCATGCGCGAGCTCGGCGGCGAGACGCTGATGCTCACCGGCAGCGAGATGCAGCTCGGCCGCGGCGAGACCGTGGGCGACACCGCGCGCGTGCTGTCGCGCTACATCGACGCAATCATGATCCGCATCCTCGATCACGACCTGATGCTGGAGCTCGCGCAGTATGCCGAGGTGCCGGTGATCAACGCACTCACCAAGGTCTCGCATCCCTGCCAGATCATGGCCGACGTGATGACGTTCGAGGAGCATCGCGGGCCGATCGGGGGGCGTACCGTCGCCTGGTCGGGCGACGCCAACAACGTGCTGGCCTCCTGGGTGCACGCCGCCGCGCGCTTCGACTTCACCCTCAACATCGCCGCCCCCCTCGAGCTCTCGGCCCCGGCCGCCCTGCTCGACTGGGCCAGAGGCGAGGGCGCGCGCGTCAACGTCACCACCGACCCGTTCGAGGCGGTGGACGGGGCGGATGCCGTGGTCACCGATTGCTGGGTCTCCATGGGCGACGAGGACGAGCATTACCGACACAACCTGCTCTCGCCGTATCAGGTGAACGCCAAGCTGATGGCGGCGGCGAAGGACGAGGCGATCTTCATGCATTGCCTGCCCGCCCATCGCGGCGAGGAAGTCACGGCCGAGATCATGGACGGCCCGCGCTCGGTGGTCTTCGACGAGGCCGAGAACCGCCTCCATGCGCAGAAGGGGATCTTGGCGTGGTGCCTGGGGGCGTGAGGCCCCGTGCGGGCGCGCTCGCCCCTATCGACGGACGACGGTCCGTGACGAGAATTCCCGAAGACGCCAGTGGCGGATGTGGTGTTCGCGCGGGGCTGAAGGCCGTGTGAAACGGCGGCCTCATCCCTATATCCGGTCCTGGATGCACGGTCGGCGGTCGAGTGCCATACTCGACGATGCGGACGGTCGCGATCCTCACAGCGTTGCTCATTCCCCGCGCGACCTCCTCCTGAGGTGCCGCGAAGCGGCCTCGAAGGAGGCTTCCAGTGCTCGTTGCGCGAACTGGAGGCCTCCTTCGAGGCCTTCGCTTTGCTACGGCGCCTCAGGATGAGGTCGAGATCGAGAATCGAGCCATTCCGTTCGGTCCGCGAATCGGATGGACAAGAGACAGGGAGAGGCCATGACCTCCGGACACGAAATTTCCCCCTCCGTCATCGACGGCGCCGACGACGTCGCCCTGCCGTTCTCGGTGGAGGCCCTCGACGTGCGCGGGCGCGTGGTGCGGCTCGGCCCCAGCGTCGACACCATCCTGCGTCGCCACGGCTATCCCGATCCGGTGGCGCGGCTCCTCGGCGAGGCGGCGGCGCTCACCGTCCTGCTGGGCTCGTCCCTGAAGTTCGAGGGGCGGTTCCAGCTGCAGACCAAGACCGACGGCCCGGTGGAGATGATCGTGGTGGATTTCGAGGCGCCCGACCGCCTGCGCGCCACCGCTCGGTTCGATGCGGCGCGGGTCGAGGCCCTCGGCGGGGCCCCGCTGAAGGGCGCGGATCTGCTGGGGCAGGGCCATCTCGCCATGACGATCGACCAGGGCAGCGAGTTCAGCCGCTACCAGGGCGTGGTGGCTCTGGAAGGGCAGAGCCTGGAGGAGGCGGCCCACCAGTATTTCCGCCAGTCTGAGCAAATCCCGACCCAGGTCCGCCTCGCGGTGGCCGAGCAGTTCGCGAATGGCGAGACGGGCTACCGCGCTGGCGGCCTGCTGGTTCAGTTCCTGCCGCAATCCATCGACCGCGCCCGCCTCGCCGACCTGCCCCCGGGCGACATCCCCGAGGGCCACGCCCATTTCGATGCGGGGGCGGCACCGGAAGACGATGCCTGGGTCGAGGCGCGCAGCCTCGTCAATACGGTCGAGGATCACGAGCTGGTCGACCCGGAGGTCTCCTCCGAGCGGCTGCTCTACCGCCTCTTCCACGAGCGCGGCGTGCGGGTGTTCGAGGCGCAGGCCGTCCACGAGCGTTGCCGCTGCTCGCAGGACCGCGTGCTGGGCATGATCCGATCGTTCTCGCCGCAGGAGCGCCGGGACATGATCGCCGAGGACGGCCGCATCGGCATCACCTGCGAGTTCTGCTCGCGGCGCTACGATATCGATCCGGCCGAGGCGGAGATCGATCCGGCGGAGTAGGGCGCCTTCCGCCTCGGGCGAAGTGCTGGACTTCAGGCGAAGTGCTTGGACCTCAGGCGAAGTGCTTGGACAGTTTCAGCCCTTGAGCCTGATAGTTCGATCCGGCATCGGCGCCGTAGAGGGCGGCGGGGCGCTCCGCCATGCGCTCGTAGACGAGGCGGCCGACGATCTGGCCGTCCTCCAGCAGGAACGGCACGTCGCGCGAGCGCACTTCGAGCACCGCCCGCGCACCGGCGCCTCCCGCCGCGGCAAAGCCGAAGCCGGGGTCGAAGAAGCCGGCGTAGTGGACCCGGAACTCGCCCACCAGCGGGTCGAACGGCACCATCTCGGCGGCGAAATCGGGCGGGACCTGCACCGCTTCCTTGGAGGCCAGGATGTAGAACTGGCCGGGATCGAGGATCAGCGCGCCCGAGCCGTCGGCGGGGAGCGGTTCCCAGAAATCCGCGATCCGGTGCCGGCCCGGCGCATCGACATCGACGAGGCCGGTATGGCGCTTGGCGCGGTAGCCGATCAGCCCTTCGAACCCGGCGAGATCCACCGACACGGCGATGCCGCCCTGGAAGGACGGGTTGGCCGAAGCGACCAGAGGCGTTGCCGCATGGAGCGATGCGAGTTCGGCGTCCGACAGGCGCGGCTCGCCGCGACGGAACCGGATCTGCGACAGGCGCGAGCCGGTGCGGACGCGGACCGGGAAGGTGCGCGGCGAGATCTCGGCATAGAGCCGGCCCCGGTAGCCGGCCTCGACCTGATCGAAGGCCGAGCCCCGGTCGGTGATGACGCGGGTGAACACGTCGATGCGGCCGGTGGAGCTCTTTGGGTTGGCGCTCGCCGCCACATCCGCCGGCAGGGCCAGGGTCTCCTGCAATTCGGCGATGTAAACGCAGCCGGTCTCCAGGACCGCGTCCCTGGTCAGGTCGATCTCGTGCAGGGCGAAGGCCTCGATACAGGCCGAGACGGTGCGGGCACCGGGGAGAAAGCTGGTGCGCACGCGGAAGGCGCGCGCCCCCAGGCGCAGGTCGAGGCTCGCCGGCTGAACCTGATCGGCCGCGAAGGGGGATTCGGGCAGGATGGCGCCGGCCGCATGCAGGGCTTCGATGCCCGCAGCCGACAGGATGCCGCCGGCCATGATTCCTGCGGAAGGTGGCGGGCTCGGTGGCGCCGTGTCCTGCTTGGTATCCGGCATGGTCTCGCGTCGCCCGCTCCGCACTCGGCCGCCTTCCCCGGCTGGGGATCAGGAAGACCGCATGGTCTGGCGCACCATCCTACGGATCGCTGAAGGCGCCGTTAAGCCTCCTCCTGCCGGGCGACCCGCAGCACGATCCAGGCGACGACGAGGCGGGCGATGGCACCCATGGCGATCAGCCCTGCGAGCGCGCTGGCCACGGGAGGAAACCAGGCGGGCCGGAGGAGGAGGGCCACGGCGAACAGCACGGCGCCGAAACCCGCCGCCGGGCCGAAGGCCAGCACGACCGAAGGCAGCCCGGCGATCCGGGGCGCGGGACCGCGCCGGGCGAGGAGGGCGCCAGCGAGACGCGCGAGCCCGTCGAGCACGAGCGCGCCGCCGAGTGCCAGGGCGGCCCAGCCGTTCCGCTCCGGTGCATTCCAGGCGAAGGCGCCCGCCAGGATCGCGATGGCGAGGCTCGCGAGGACGGCCCGGCCGGGGAACGGAGCGGGCCGATGCGAGACGGTCTCCTCGACCACGGGGCACGACCTTCCCATTGCGCGGGCAACCCCCGCATTCGGCGCGATTGACGAGATTTTGCCCGGGACGTACCACGGCGAAAAGGCTATGTCGCTTCGGGTGGGCGACGGCACGGGAGGCTTTGAAGGCGATGTACAAGGCCCAGACGCGCGGCATCAGCGTGACCGTCCAGCCCCGCTTCGTCGAGGAGGAATCCTCGCCCGACGAGAGCCGCTACTTCTTCGCCTACACGGTCGAGATCGTGAACAACGGCTCCGAGCAGGTGCAGCTTCGTTCGCGCCACTGGCGCATCGTCGACGGCCGCGGCGAGACCCAGGAGGTGCGCGGCGCCGGCGTCGTCGGCAAGCAGCCGGTGCTCGGCCCCGGCGAGTCGTTCAGCTATACCAGCGGCTGCCCGCTCACCACGCCCGACGGCCTGATGGCCGGCAGCTACACCATGTCGACCACCGCCGGCGAGAGCTTCGAGGCCGAGATCCCCGCCTTCTCCCTCGACTCGCCGCACGTCCGCCGCAGCGTCCACTAAGCCGATGTCGCGCGGCGGAGAACGGCTGACCGCGCTCGACCTGCTGGCGCGCCTCGTCGCCTTCGACACGGAGAGTTCGCGCTCCAATCTCGCGCTGATCGACAGCGTCTGCGCCTATCTCGACGGCTGGGGCGTCTCCTACATCCGCATCCCCAACGCGGAGGGCGACAAGGCGGCGATCTTCGCCACGATCGGCCCGATGGCGGATGGCGGCGTCGTCCTCTCCGGCCATACCGACGTTGTGCCGGTGACGGGCCAAGCCTGGACCGGCGACCCCTTCACCCTGCGCATCGCGGATGGGCGCGCCTACGGGCGCGGCTCCGTCGACATGAAAGGCTTCTGCGCCCTGGCGCTGGCGGCGGTGCCGGACATGCTCGCCGCCGACCTCAAACGGCCGATCCACATCCTGCTCTCCTACGACGAGGAGACCACCTGTCTGGGCGTCGCCGACACCATCGCCCGGTTCGGGGCCGACCTTCCGCGACCCGGCGCGGTGATCGTCGGCGAGCCCACCGACCTCGAAGTCGCCGACGCGCATAAGAGCATCGTCACCTATTTTACCACCGTCCACGGCCACGAGGCGCATTCGGCCAAACCCATGCTCGGCGCCAACGCGGTGATGGCGGCGGCCGACCTCGTCTCCGAACTCAACCGCATCGCCGATGCGATGATCGAGCGGGGCGACGCCTCCGGGCGGTTCGACCCGCCCGCCACCACCGTGCATGTGGGCACGATCTCCGGCGGTACGGCGCGCAACATCCTGCCCAAGATCTGCACCTTCCACTGGGAGTTCCGCGGCCTGCCCGATCTCGACATGGCCGAGATCCCGGCTTTGTTCGCGGCCAAGGTCGAGACGGTGCTGACCGAGCGCCTCAACCGCTACGGCGATTACGGACGGATCGAGACGATCGAGGAGGTGGCGGTGCCGGGCCTCGCCCCCGAGCCGGGTTCCGAGGCCGAGCGCCTGACCCTGCGGGTGGCCGGGCGCAACCACACCATCTCGGTCCCCTATGCCACCGAGGCCGGGCGGTTCCAGGTCGCGGGCATTCCCACCGTGGTCTGCGGACCCGGCTCCATCGACCAGGCCCACCAGCCCGACGAGTACATCACCCTCGCGGCGCTGGAGGCCGGCGAGGCGTTCATGCGCCGTCTCATCGCGGAATGCGCGAACCCATGACAGCCTTCGTTCCCCGCACCATCGCCGCCGACGGTCCGGTGAAGCTCCGGCCGCTGGAGCGCGAAGACCTGATGTTCGTGCATCAGCTCAACAACAACGACAGCATCATGCGCTACTGGTTCGAGGAGGCCTACGAGTCCTTCGCCGAACTGGCGCAGCTCTACGAGCGCAACATCCACAACCAGACCGAACGGCGCTTCATCATCGCCAATGCCGAGGGCAAGCCGGCCGGACTCGTGGAGCTCGTGGAGATCAACCACCTCCACCGGCGCTGCGAATTCCAGATCGCGATCCACCCGGCGTTTCAGGGCCAGGGCTACGCCCCGCGCGCCACCCGCATCGCCATGGACTACGCCTTCAGCGTCCTCAACATCCACAAGCTCTACCTGCACGTGGACAAGGACAATGCCCGCGCCGTACGCATCTACGAACGCTGCGGCTTCGAGCCCGAGGGCATCCTGAAGGACGAATTCTTCGTCAACGGCAAGTACCGCGACGCGGTGCGCATGTGCCTGTTCCAGCCCGCCTACCTCGCACGGCGCGGCAGCGGCGATATCTCCGAGCCGGTGCTGAAGTCGTAGGCGCAGATCCCGAAAGGTCTCTCATCGGCCTCGTGCGATCGCCTCAGCGGCGATCCGCGCTCAGGCAATGGCGAAGAACACGGCCAGCGCCCGCGTTACCGCCAGCATCGTCTCGGCATCGAGATGCCCGATCCGTGCTCCGATCGTCTCACGCTTCACCGACATGGCCTTGTCCACCATGACCTGTGACCGCTTCTTCAAGCCATTGGCCTCGGTCGGCTCGATGGTCGTGCGGATCAGGGGGGCCTCGGCCAGCGTGCCGGATATCAGCAGCACCGTGACCGTGCCGGTCTCGACGAACGCGTCAGATTGGATGATGAGCGCTGGACGAGGTTTACCGAAATCGCCGGGCATGGCGATGGTGACGAGATCGCCCCGCTTCATGCCTCGCGTTCAGGGAGCATATCGAGGAGCGCCGCCTCCATGAAGGCATCCAGTTCCCGATCGGCCGCATCCGTCGCCGCCACGACCCGAGCCTGTCGCCCGCATTCTTCGGCAAAGCCCGCCCTTCGGGTATCGGGCACCCAAATCTGGATGGGCCGCAGGCCGGCCGCCCGGAGCGCATCACGACGCTTGCTGACGCGTTGGCCGACAGATGCCGACATGACGAGACCTTTCCCAAAGCGTTACATGTAACGTAGGCTCCGCATGCGACGATGCCAAGGGGCCAGGACAGTGACGGACCGCCGATCCTCGGTCTCAGCCGAGATCCGCCGCCGCGCGGTCGAGCAGCCACGTCAGGGTGCCGACACTCGAGATGTGGCGCGCGGGCAGGTCCTCGCCCTCCGCGAGTCGGGTGAGAGGCTCGCGCTTGCCCGCCCCCGTCACCAGCACGAGGAGCTGACGCGCCGAGGCGAGCGCCGGGAAGGTGAGGGTGACGCGCGGCACGAATGGCGTGAGCCCGGCCTCGGGCACGGCGACGACCCAGGCCTCGCGCTCGTCCACGGCCGGCTTTCCGGGGAATAGCGAGGCGGTGTGCCCGTCCTCGCCGAGGCCGAGGAGGACGAGGTCGAAGAGCGGGCGGGCGGGATCGAGGTCGTCGGCGCCGTAGAAGCCGCGCAGGGTCTCGGCATAGGCGGAGGCCGCCGATTCCGGCGTCCCGTCGGTGGGAATGCCATGCAGATGGCCCTCGGGGATCGGCGCGTCGCCGAACGCCGTCCGGGCCATGTGCACGTTGCTCGCCTCATCCGTCCAGGGCACGAACCGATCGTCGCCGAAGAACCAGTGCAGGCGCTCCCAGGGGAGGGCGCCGACGTAATCCGGCCCGGCCAGCAGCGCGTAGAGCCGCTTCGGGGTCGAGCCGCCCGACAGGCAGATTGCGATGCGCTCCTGCCGGCTCTCGGCGCAGAGCGCGACCAGCCGGTCGGCCGCGGCGCGGGCGACGCTGTCCGCGTCGGGGAAGATCTCGGCGTTGTTGGGCAGCGGGATCATGGCGCGTCTCCCGGCTATTTCGGCTCGACGTGCCCGCCGAACCCCTTGCGCATGGCCGAGAGCAGCTTGTCCGCGTAGGAGGCATCCTCCCGCGAGCGAAAGCGGGCGTAGAGGGCGGCCGAGAGGACGTTGGCCGGCACGGATTCCTCGATGGCCGCATTGAGCGTCCAGCGCCCCTCTCCGGAATCGGCGACGAAGCCGGAGAAGTCGGTGAGGTTCTCGTCGCCCGCCAGCGCTCCCGCCGTGAGGTCGAGGAGCCAGGACGAGACCACGCTGCCCCGCCGCCAGACCTCGGCGATGTCGCCGATATTGAGGTCGAAGCGCTGCCCCTCGGGCAGGTCCTTCGAATTGGCGTGTTTCAGGATGTCGAACCCCTCGGCATAGGCCTGCATCAGGCCGTACTCGATGCCGTTATGGACCATCTTGACGAAATGGCCCGCGCCGCTCGGCCCGGCATGGATATAGCCTTCCTCGGCGCGCGCATCGCGACCGTCGCGGCCCGGCGTCCTGGGGATCGTGCCGATGCCCGGCGCCAGGGTCTTGAAGATCGGGTCGAGGCGGTCGAGGGCGTCGGTGTCGCCGCCGATCATCATGCAATAGCCGCGCTCCAGACCCCAGACGCCGCCGGACGTGCCGACATCGACGTAATGGATGCCCTTCGGCTTCAGTTCGGCAGCGCGCCGGATGTCGTCCTTGTAGAAGGAATTGCCGCCGTCGATGATGACGTCGTCGGAGGCCATCAGGTCGCCGAGCTTCGCCACCGTCGCCTCGGTGATCGCCCCCGCCGGCAGCATCACCCAGGCCGCACGCGGCACGTCGAGCTTGGAGACGAACTCTTCGAGGCTCGCCGCCCCCACCGCGCCCTCGGCGACGAGGGAGGCCACGGCGTCCGGGTTCTGGTCGAACACCACCGCCGTATGGCCGTCCCGCAGGAGCCGGCGGACGATGTTGCCGCCCATCCGTCCGAGGCCGATCATGCCGAGTTGCATTGGGGATCTCCCTTAAGGGGGGCGCCATCGGCGAGGAGGCTCGCCACGCACGCCAAACCAAGTGTCCGACCAATCCACCTCATCCTGAGGCGCCGTAGCGCAGCGGAGGCCTCGAAGGAGCCCTCCATTTCGCGCCGAGATCCCTGGAGCCCTCCTTCGAGGCCCGCCGAGGGCGGGCACCTCAGGATGAGGTGGCGGAATGGGATGATCCGGCTATGCCGGATCATCCCGCCCTTCTCACCCTAAAGCCGCCTTGATCGCAGCGGCGATGCGCTTCAGCCCCGCTTCCACGTCGCCGCCCTTGATGTGGACGCGCAGGGCCCGGCGGCCGCGCTCGGCCAGGACCGCGAAGTCGCCGCGCGCCTGGGCCGCCACCACCGTGCCGAAACCGAGAGCACGACCGGGGATCGCGAGATCCTCCGACGGATCGGCGGTGATCTGCAGGAACACGCCCGTATCCGGCCCGCCCTTGTAGGCCTGCCCCGTGGAATGGAGGAAGCGCGGTCCGAATTCGAGGCAGGTCGCGACCTTGCGCTTGTCGCGAAGAGCGATGCGCGCCTCCTGCAGGATGGCGTGATGCGCCTCGTTGCGGGCGACGTAGGCCAGCAACGCCGCGTAGTCGCCGTCCTTGATCCGCCCGAGATGGGCCTTGAGCGCCGCCTCGAACCCCTCGGCGGTCCGCGGCAACGCCTCGGCATTGGCCGCGTCGGCGTAGAGGGCGATGGTCTCGTCTTCGACGAGCGGCGTCTCGGAGGGCAGCGCGCCGCTCTTCTCGGCGGCGTCGAACAGCTTCTTCGTCTCGATCTTGCTCGCTTCCACGTCGGGCTGGTCGAACGGATTGATCCCGAGCAGCGCGCCGGCCACCGCGGTGGCCATCTCGAAGCGGAAGAATTCCTGCGGCAGCTGTTCTTCGTTGGCGAGGGTGATGTGGGCGACCGGATGCCCCTCGCGTTCGAGGTTGCGCACCGCCTCGTCCTGGCGGGCATCGGCCCGGCTGTCGAGGCGCAGGTAGACGAAGAACCGGTCCCGACCGTAGACCGCCGGCACGTCCACCGGCTCCCCGTCGATGGGGATGAGACCCTTGCCGTCCTTGCCGGTGGATTCGGCGATGAGTTGCTCGGCCCAGGCACCGAACGTGTCGATGCCGGGCGAGGCGATGAACGTCACCTTGTCGCGCCCGTCATGGAGGGCGGCGGCCGCCATGGCCGTGCCGAGCAGCACGCCGGGATTCTGGGCCGGCGGCACGGCCGGGCCGCAGGAGCGGACCATGGTCCGCGCCGTATCGAGGAATTGCTTCACGTCGATGCCGGAGGCCGCCGCCGGAACCAGACCGAAGGCGGAGAGCACCGAGTAACGCCCGCCGATCTGCTTCACGCCGTAGAAGATCTTGCGGAAATCGTCGGCCTTGGCCGCGGCCTCCATGGCCGAACCGGGATCGGTGACGGCGACGAAATGCGCGCCGGCCCGCTCGCCGACCACGGCCTTCATCCGGCCGAGGAAGTAGTCGCGGAACACGTTCGGCTCCAGGGTCGAGCCGGATTTGGAGGCGACGATGAACAGGGTCGTCTCGAGGTTCACCGCATTCTCGGTGGCGCGGACCTGATCGGGATCGGTGGAATCGAGGATGCGCAGCTTCGGGAAGCCCTCGCGGGTGCCGTAGGTCTCGGCCAGCACTTCCGGGCCGAGGCTCGACCCGCCCATGCCGAGCACGACCACGTCGGAGAACCCGGTCTGGCGGACATCCTCGGCGAAGGCCTGGTACTCGGAGACGTGGGCGAGTTCGTCCTCGACGATGCGGAGCCAGCCGAGCCATTGATCCTCGTCGGCATTCGACCAGACGGTCTTGTCATGCGCCCAGAGCCGGCGGATCGAACCCGAGGCACGCCAGGATTCCACGGCCTTCCTGGCTTCCGCACCGATGGCATCGCCGAGGATCAGGGTCTGGCCATCGAGCTTGGCACCGAGGAAGTCGGCGCGCTTGCCCGCCACCGCGCCGAGGAGCTTGTCGGCGGCATCGATGAAGAGCTGGACGCCCTCGTCCACCAGTTGCTCGGCGACCGCGGCGATGTCGATGCCGGCCTTGGCGAGGCGGGTCATCACGGCCTCGGCGTCGCCGAGATTCTCCTCGATGGCGGGCTTGACCGTGCCGTGGTCGCGGAACGCATCCATGGTGGCCGGCGGCATCGTGTTGACGGTGTCGCGGCCGATCAGTTCCTCGACATAGAGCACGTCGGAATAGGCCTTGTTCTTGGTCCCCGTGGAGGCCCAGAGCAGGCGCTGCGCCTTGGCGCCCTTCGCCGCGAGGGCCTGCCATGTCGGCTCGGCGAAGATGCGCTTGTAGCGCTGATAGGCGAGCTTGGCATTGGCGATGGCGACCTTGCCCTTGAGGGCTTCCAGCTCCGCCTTCTCGTCGGGATCGTTGGCCTCGGCGATCCTGGCGTCCAGCGCCTTGTCCACCGCCACGTCGATGCGGCTGATGAAGAAGCTCGCGACGCTGGCGACCTTGGAGACGTCGCCGCCCTTGGCGCCGAACTCCTCCAGCCCGGCGATGAAGGCGCGCGCCACCTCCTCGTAGGCATCCTGCCCGAACAGCAGGGTGACGTTGATGCTGATGCCGTCCGCGGTGAGCGCCCGGATCGCCGGGATGCCGGCCGGGGTGGCGGGCACCTTCACCATGAGGTTGTCGCGCTCCACCGTCCCGTGCAGGCGGCGGGCCTCGTCGAGGGTGTCCTCGGTGGAGAGGGCGAGGTAGGGCGAGACTTCGAGGCTGACATAGCCGTCGGCGCCGTCGCTCGCCTCGTAGACCGGACGCAGGACGTCGGCCGCGGCCTGGATGTCGGCGATGGCGCAGCCTTCGTAGAGATCGATGACCCGGGCATCGCCCTGATCCATCACCTCCTTGAGGGCGGCGTCGTACTCGCTCGAATCGCCGATCGCCTTCTCGAAGATCGACGGGTTCGAGGTCACGCCGCGCAGGCCGTCCTCATCCACCAGCGCCTTGAGGCGCCCGTCCGCGATGAAGCCGCGGGCGACGAAGTCGAGCCACACGGCCTGGCCCTGTTCCGGGAAGAGAGCCTTGAGCGGGTTCATGCGAAAACTCCTCGTCGTGGTCGTCGTGCCGCTCGGGAACGGGCGGCGTCATCTCACCAAGCCCAGACCTCATCCTGAGGTGCCCGCGTCAGCGGGCCTCGAAGGAAGCCTCCAGAAACCGGTGCGCGAACGGTGCGCCTCCTTCGAGGCCTCCTCTGCGCTCCGGCGCCTCGGGACGAGGTGGCGGATCGGTCGAACCGACCACCTCGTCCCTTCGGGGAACCCGCGGACCCTACTTCTTGTGCCGTGCGATCTGGTCGCGGGCGGCCTGCGCCACCTTGTCGGGGGTGAACCCGAACTTGGTCTGCAGGTCCTTGATCGGCGCCGAGGAGCCGAAGGTGTGCATGCCGATGATCGTGCCGGACGAGCCGGCATAGCGATCCCAGCCGATCACCGAGCCCTGCTCCACGGCGACGCGGGCCAGAACGTCCGGGATCAGGACGCTGTTGCGGTAGGCCTCGTCCTGCCGCTCGAACAGGTCCCAGGACGGCATCGAGACCACGCGGGCCTTCACGCCCTCCGCCGTGAGGGTCTCGTGGGCGGCGACGCAGAGCTGCACCTCGCTGCCGGTGCCGATGAGGATCACGTCGGGCGTGCCATCGCTGTCGGCGAGCACGTAGGCACCCTTGGCGGTGCCCGCCGCGCTTCCGAACCTGGTGCGGTCGAAGGTCGGCAGCGGCTGGCGGGAGAGGGCCAGCACCGCCGGCTGGTCCTTCAGGCCCATGATGACGCGGTAGGATTCCGCGACCTCGTTGGCATCGGCGGGGCGCAGGGTCACGAGGCCGGGTATGGCCCGCAGGGTGAGGAGCTGTTCCACCGGCTGGTGGGTCGGCCCGTCCTCGCCGACCCCGATGGAATCGTGGGTGAAGACGTGGAAGACCGGCAGCTCCATCAGCGCGGCGAGGCGGATGGGCGGGCGCATGTAGTCGGCGAAGACCAGGAAGGTGGCGCCGTAGGCCCTGAGGCCGACGAGGCCGAGGCCGTTGACGATGGAGCCCATGGCGTGTTCGCGCACGCCGAAATGGATGTTGCGGCCGCCCGGCTCGAAGGGCGAGAGCGTGCCGGCGCCCTCGAATTCGAGCTTGGTCTTGTTCGACGGCGCCAGGTCGGCCGACCCGCCGAGCATGTGCGGAACGTTCTTGGCAATGGCGTTGAGGACCTTGCCCGAGGATTCGCGGGTGGCCATGCCCTTGGCGTCGGCGGGGAAGACCGGGATGTCCTTGTCCCAGCCCTCGGGCAGCCGGCCAGCATGAAGGGCGTCGATCTCCTCGGCCAATGCCGGATCGGCTTCCTTGGCCTCGGCCATGAACCGTTCCCAATCGGCGAAGAGGGCGGCGCCGCGCTCGCCGATCCCGGCCTGGAAGTTCTCCTTGACCCCTTCGGGCACCAGGAACTGGGAATCCTCGGGCCAGCCATAGGCGCGCTTGGCGCCCTTCACTTCCTCTTCGCCGAGGGCGTCGGAATGGGCCTTCGAGGTGTTCTGCTTCTTGGGCGCGCCGAAGCCGATGATCGAGTTGACGACGATGAGCGTCGGGCGGTCGCTGGACTGGAGGAAGGTCTCCAGGGCGCCCGAAATCGCGTGGACGTCATTGGCGTCGGCGACCCGCAGCACCTGCCAGCCATAGCCGAGGAAGCGCGTCGCCACCTCTTCCGAGAAGGCGAGCTCGGTATGGCCTTCGATGGTGATGGTGTTGTTGTCGTAGATCCAGCACAGGTTCGACAGGCGCAGGTGCCCGGCGATGGACGCGGCCTCGGAGGCGACGCCCTCCATGAGGTCGCCGTCCGAGCAGATCGCGTAGACGTTGAAATCGAACAGCGGCAGGTCGGGCCGGTTCAGGGTCTCACCGAGGAAGCGGCCGCCCATGGCCATGCCGACGGAGTTCGCGACGCCCTGGCCGAGCGGGCCGGTGGTGGTCTCGACGCCGGTGGTGAAATGATATTCCGGGTGGCCCGGCGTCTTGCTGTCGAGCTGGCGGAAGTTCTTGATGTCCTCGATCGTGATCGCCGGCTCGTTGCCGCCGTCGGTCTGGGCGACGCCGGCCAGATGCAGCAACCCGTAGAGCAGCATCGAGGCATGGCCGGCCGAGAGCACGAAGCGGTCGCGGTTGGGCCAGTGCGGATGGGCCGGATCGTAGCGCAGGTAGCGGTTCCACAGGGTGTAGGCCACGGGCGCCAGGGCCATCGGCGCGCCGGCATGGCCGGAATTCGCCTTCTGCACCGCATCGATCGCCAGGGTGCGCAGGGTGTCGATCGAGAGCTTGTCGATCTCGCTCAGCTCGCCCTTCGGCTTGGTCTCGGCTCCGCTCATGGTCTCGTCTTTCTATTGTCTGAGAAGCGGCGGCGCTCAGCTGTGCTGCGCCGCCGCGTCCTGTAGGTCTGCGCCGCCCTGGCCATAAGAACTCGCCCGGCTGGGGGAGGTGGCCCGGGCGAGCGCGGATTTCTCGCTGCGCTCCCGCGCCGGTCCGTTGGCGCGGCTGTAATTCAGGATCGTGTTCACCAGCGTGACGTGGCTGAACGCCTGAGGGAAATTGCCGACCAGTCGCTTGGCTTCCACGTCGTATTCCTCGGCCACGAGTCCGAGATCGTTGCAGATCCCGATCAGGCGCTCGATCAGCTCGCGAGCCTCGTCGCACCGGCCGAGGCCGATCAGATTGTCGGCGTACCAGAAGCTGCACGGCAGGAAAGCCCCTTCGCCGCCGGGCAGACCATCGGTATTGTCATCCTCGGTGTCGTAGCGCAGCACGAATCCGTCGCGCGTCAGGTGCTTGCCGATGGCCTCCACCGTGCCGACGACGCGGGGATCGTCCTGGGGCAGGAAGCCCATATGGGCGATGAGGAGCAGGCTCGCGTCGAGGGTCTTGGCGCCGTAATACTGGACGAAGCTGTTCAGCTCCGTGTTGAAGCCCTTCTCGCAGACCTCCTCGTGGATGTGGTCGCGGATCGCACGCCAGCGATCGACCGGCGCCGGCGGCCCGTCGCCCATCTCGAAGGAGCGGATGGCGCGGTCGAAGGCGACCCAGGCCATGACCTTCGAATGGACGAAGTGGCGGCGCCCGCCGCGCACTTCCCAAATGCCCTCGTCGGGCTCGCTCCAGACCTTCTCCAGATGCTCCAGCAACGCGAGGCCGACGCGCCAGCCATCGGCATCGCCGAGCAGCCCGCGCTGGCGGGCCTGGTAGAGCGCGTCGAAGATCTCGCCGTAGACGTCGAGCTGGAACTGGTCGACCGCGGCGTTGCCGATGCGCACCGGCTTAGAACCCTCGTAGCCGGGCAGCCAGTCGAGCTCGATCTCGGGCAGCAACCGCTCCCCGGCGATGCCGTAGAGGATGTGGGCCTGTTCCGGGTTGCCGGCCACCGCGCGGACCAGCCAGTCGCGCCACGCCCGCGCCTCGTCGAGGAAGCCGCCATCCATCAGCGCGATGAGGGTGAAGGTGGAATCGCGCAGCCAGCAGAAGCGGTAGTCCCAGTTGCGCACCCCGCCGAGCTCTTCCGGCAGCGATGTGGTGGGCGCGGCCACGATCCCGCCGGTGGGCTGGTAGATCAGGGCCTTGAGCGTCAGCAGCGAGCGCTTGAGGATCGCGTCCCAGGGCGTGCCGGAGGCGCAGCGGCTCGACCAGTCGCGCCAATAGCGGTCGGTCTCGAACAGCACCTTGCGTGGCTGGATCGGCGGTGGGTCGTCCTCGTGGGAAGGGCCGTAGCTGAGGCTGAAGGCCATGCTCTCGCCCTCGGCCACGGTGAATTCCGAGACCGTGCTCTGGCCGATTCCCTCGAGGGGCGCGCGGGTGCGCAGCACCACCTTGTGAGGCCCGGAAATCGCGCGCAGGTCGCCGAGTTCGTTGTGCGAGACCCAGGGCACCGCGAGCCCGTAATCGAAGCGCACCGCCAGCACCATGCGCATGTCGACCGAGCCGGAGAGGCCTTCGACGATGCGCACCATGTGCGAACCGTCATTGGCCGGCATGTAGTCGATGACCTTCGCCTCGCCGCCCGACGTCACGTAGCACGTCTCGAGAACGAGGCTGCCTTCGCGGTAGCGGCGCGAGACCGTGGCGTCGGCCTCCGCCGGGGACAGTTTCCAGAACCCGTGATCCTCGGTGCCGAGCAGGGAGGCGAAACAGGCGGCGGAATCGAAGCGGGGCCAGCACAGCCAGTCGATACTGCCGTTCCGCCCGATGAGCGCAGCGGTGCGGCCATCGCCGACCAGCGCGTAATCCTCGATCCGTCCCGCCATTCGCATCCTCGCCGCGGGACCCCGCGGCATTGCCTTCGTCGCGCCCGTCTCGTCGACGAAGGCTCACCTAGTCCCCGAGGACGGGAGAATCCAGCGGCAAGGCTCGGAAAGACACCGCGAACAGGGCCTAATCCACGATGGCCGGGGCCGGTCGGGGATCGGACCCGAAGGGGTCAGGGCTGGAGCGGCAGGCGGTCGACGAGACCGGTGACGACATTGCCGAGGGCGACCACTCGCGCGCCGCCGAAGGAGACGACTTTCGCGCCCGCCACCGCACTCTGGACGCTGACGAAACTGCCGGCGCGGCTGATGGCGGAGATCGCCGGCGCGAAGGGGAGGGCGAGATCGGGAAGAAGGTTCTCCTCCGCCTCGGCCTGCGCCCTCAGCGGCTCGGGCGAGGAGGGCAGCGCCTTGGCGGCGACCACCGATGGCGGTCGCGTCGCGTCGGTCTTGACCGAATCGGCCTTCGCCATGTCGGAGCGCGCGGCATCCCGACGACGCAGGTTCGGCTTGGCGGCGACGCGGGTCGTGGCCTTGCGCGGCGCGGCCTCGGCGCTCACGACGAAGTGGTCGCGCAGCGGAAACTGATCGCGGAAGGCGAGGGCGGCGGGGACGAAGGCGGCGACCGTCTCCGTCGCCTCGGCCTGGACCGGCCGGCTCTCCATCTCGACCATCCGGGTCTCGACGAAAGTCGCGGGCGCCGGCGCGGACGGCGCCTGGCACAGGAACGAGGCGGCGGACACGATCACGGCGACGGCGAGCGTCGGCAGCAGCGGAAGCGCCATGCCGGACCCGGCCTCGGACACGAAAGCGTCCTCGACGGGCTGCGATATGCGGCACTCCACCATCCGAACACCTCGCCTCTCGCCCCGAAGCGTCCATAAGCGACCCGGTTTGCGGCGGAAGCTGGGCCATTTCCTTTCTCGATCGTATCGACGGGCGCCGCGCCTTTTCCGCGCCTGCGGTTTTGGCTAAGCAGGTTTCGCAAAAGCGGCCACCGGTCCTGCGTCCCGGAACCTGCGACACGTCGAAGGCCCGAGCGGGGTGAAGCGTCGGCGTGCCGATGCGAAGCCGCTCAGGTCCGGGTTGGGTACGCCTCTTGCCCTTACCGGCGCGTGGCACCCGTGCCGTCCGAACCGCCGCCCATCGGGCCCCGATGACAGAACCCTCCTTCACCGTCGCCGTCATCGATCCGAGCCGGGCCCGCGCCGCGATCCTCGAAGAGGGGCTGCGCGCCGCCGGGATCGCGCATGTGGTGATCATCCCCGACACCGCGGACCTGCCCGCGCAGGTCGCCGCCCTCAACCCCGACGTGGTGGTGATCCATCTGGAGAGCCCGAGCCGGGACATCCTCGAACAGATGTCGGGCCTGTCCCGCCATGTGGAGCGGCCGGTGGCGATGTTCGTCGATCGCTCCGACGTGCCGATGATGCAGGCGGCGGTGGATGCCGGGATCTCGGCCTACGTGGTGGACGGGCTCCATCCCCAGCGCATCCGGTCCATCCTCGACATCGCGATCCTGCGCTTCCAGGCCTTCGCCCGGCTCCAGAGGGAGCTCGTCGAGGCGCGCGGCGAACTGGCCGACCGCAAGATCGTCGAGCGCGCCAAGGGCATCCTCATGGCCGCCCGCTCCATGAGCGAGGAGGACGCCTACAAGCTGATGCGGCGCAAGGCCATGAACGAGAAGCGCAAGATCGCCGACATCGCCCGGGCGATCGTGACCACGGCGGACCTGTTCGGATGAGGCTCGCGCTCGGATACGTCCCGCTCGTGGACGCCGCCGGCCTCGTCGCGGCGGCGGAACTCGGCTTCGCCAGGGCGGAGGGCCTGACCCTCGACCTCGTGCGCGAGCCGTCCTGGGCGACCCTGCGCGACAAGCTGGCCCTTGGCCATCTCGACGGCGCCCATATCCTGGCGCCCCTGGCCATCGCCAGCGCGCTCGGGCTCAGCGGACCGCAGACCCGGCTTTGCGTGCCGATGGCGCTGAACCTCAACGGCAACGCGATCACCGTGTCCCGCCCCCTGTGGGAGGCTATGGAGGCCGCGGACGACGAGGTGGACACCGTGGCCGCCGCCTTCGCGCGCATCGCCATGCGGCGGGAGCGGGAGGGACGGCCCCTGACGCTGGGTACGGTGCATCCGTTCTCCAGCCACACCTATCAGCTCAGGATCTTCGCCGAGCGCGGCGGCCTCGATTTCGATGCCGCGATACGCCTCGTGGTGATCCCGCCGCCGCAGATCGCCGAGGCCCTGCGGCGCGAGTTGATCGACGGGTTCTGCGTCGGCAGCCCCTGGAACAGCGTCGCCGTGGCCGAGGGTTACGGCCGCATCGCCGTCCTCTGCAGCGAACTCGTGCCGGATTGCCCGGAAAAGGTTCTCGCCCTGCCCGAATCCGAGGCGGAGCAGTGCGGCCCCCTGGTGCGCGCCCTCGACCGGGCCGGGCGCTGGTGCGCCGATCCCGGCAATACCGAGGAACTCGCCGCCCTTCTGGCGCGCGAAGCCTATCTCGGCGTGCCCGCGCCGATCCTCGAACGGGCGCTCCGGGGGGACGTGATCGTCGATCCCGACGGCAGCCACCGGCGGGACCCGCATTTCGTCAGGTTCGGAGAACCGGCGCACCGGCCGGACTCGGATCAGGCGGATTGGTGCATCGACCAGGCGGGCCGGGCCGGGCAGCTGACCGTCTTGGACGATATCCGCGCCGCCGCCCGCGCGGTCTACCGCCCGGACCTGTTCGATGCTGCCCTGAACGGCTGATCGAGGCCGGACGCCGCTTTTGTCGGCAGGGCGAGCCTTTCGATTGTGCATTGCACGCTTTGTCGCGGGGTGCGGACGCGACCGCCCGTAACGCACCGACCAGGTCCGATTCCTGGAGCGGTTACAGGCTGGACGTCGTTTGGCACGGAACCTGCTGAGACCTTTCCGCTCGTCAACGGCGATGAGCACGAATGTCGGCAGAGCCGCTGACCCGAGTACCCGTTGGCGCGCATTCGCGGCTGCCTCCGGCTGCACTTGGGCGGCGGTTTTTTCGTGTTTCCGGTCGGCTGTTTCACGCTTCGAAGGATCGAGTCCTCCATGATCGATGGGTTTCAGAACAACCGGCGCAATCTTCTGAAGGGCGCGGCCGCGACCCTGTCGCTGGCCGCTCTGGCGCGCACCGCACTGCCCGGCGGCGCCTTCGCACAGGGTGCCGGTCCGGAGGTGAAGGGCGCCAAGCTCGGCTTCATCGCCCTCACCGATGCGAGCCCGCTCTTCGTCGCCAAGGAGAAGGGGTTCTTCGCCAAGCACGGCATGCCCGACGTCGAGGTGCTGAAGCAGGCCTCCTGGGGCACCACCCGCGACAACCTCGTGCTCGGCTCCGAGGGCAACGGCATCGACGGCGCGCATATCCTGACGCCGATGCCCTACCTGATCTCAGCGGGCCGCGTGACCCAGAACAACGTGCCCGTGCCGATGCACATCCTGGCGCGCCTCAACACCAACGGCCAGTGCGTCTCGGTGGCCAAGGAATATCTCGACGCCAAGGTCGCCCTCGATTCCAAGGTGTTCAAGACGGCGATCGAGAAGAAGAAGGCCGCCGGCAAGTCGGTGAAGGCGGCCATGACCTTCCCGGGCGGCACTCACGACCTCTGGATCCGCTACTGGCTCGCCGCCGGCGGCATCGACCCCGACAAGGACATCGAGACCATCGTCGTGCCGCCGCCCCAGATGGTGGCGAACATGAAGGTCGGCACGATGGATTGCTTCTGCGTCGGCGAGCCGTGGAACGCGCAGCTCGTGCAGCAGGGCCTCGGCTACACCGCGCTCACCACCGGCGAACTGTGGAAGGACCACCCGGAGAAGGCCTTCGCCATGCGCGCCTCCTTCACCGAGAAATACCCGAACGCCACCAAGGCCCTGCTGATGGCGGTGCTGGAAGCGCAAGCATGGTGCGACAAGCCCGAGAACAAGGACGAGGTCGCCGCCATCGCCGCCAAGCGCCAGTGGATGAACGTCCCCGTCGGCGACGTCGCCGGCCGCATCAAGGGCTCGATCGATTACGGCGACGGCCGCGTGGTCGAGAACAGCCCGTTCGTGATGAAGTTCTGGAACGACAACGCGTCCTACCCCTACCAGAGCCACGACCTCTGGTTCCTCACCGAGGACATCCGCTGGGGCAAGTTCGACGCCCAGACCGACACCAAGGCGCTCATCGCCAAGGTGAACCGCGAGGACCTGTGGCGCGATGCGGCCAAGGCGCTCGGCGTCACCGCGATCCCGACCTCCACGTCGCGCGGAAAGGAGACCTTCTTCGACGGCAAGGTCTTCGATCCCGCCGATCCAGCCGCCTACCTGTCCAGCCTCGGCATCAAGAGGATCGCGTGATGGCCAACACCTCCACCATCGCGGCCCCGGCCCCGGCCGGCGTCAAGGCGAGTGCCAAGCCGGCCGTAGCGAAGGCCCCGCGCAAGCCCCTCGTGACCCTGGCGACCTTCCGCCGGATCGCCACCAACCTGATCCCGCCGGTCGTGGTCCTGATCGCCTTCCTGGTGATCTGGGAATTGCTGTGCTCGCGGCCCACTGCCGGCCTGCCGCCGCCCTCGCGCGTCGTCACCGAGGCGTGGGACATCATCGCCCATCCGTTCTACGACAACGGCGGCACCGACAAGGGGCTGTTCTGGCACATCTCGGCCAGCATCCAGCGCGTCGCCTTCGGCTTCGCCCTGGCCACGGTCGTCGGCATCCTGGTCGGCACCCTGATCGGCCAGTCGGACTGGGCCATGCGCGGCCTCGACCCGATCTTCCAGGTCCTGCGCACGATCCCGCCGCTGGCCTGGCTGCCGCTCTCCCTCGCGGCGTTCCGGGACGGGCAGCCCTCGGCGATCTTCGTGATCTTCATCACCTCGATCTGGCCGATCATCATCAACACGGCGGTGGGCATCCGCAACATCCCGCAGGATTACCGCAACGTGGCGGCGGTGCTGCGGCTGAACCCGATCGAGTTCTTCGTGAAGATCATGCTGCCCTCGGCGGCCCCCTACATCTTCACGGGGCTGCGCATCGGCGTCGGCCTGTCCTGGCTCGCCATCGTGGCGGCGGAGATGCTCATCGGCGGCGTCGGCATCGGCTTCTTCATCTGGGACGCCTGGAACTCG
This sequence comes from Methylobacterium marchantiae, assembly GCF_022179405.1. Taxonomy (GTDB): domain Bacteria; phylum Pseudomonadota; class Alphaproteobacteria; order Rhizobiales; family Beijerinckiaceae; genus Methylobacterium; species Methylobacterium marchantiae. The sequence continues at coordinate 72,648 of NZ_BPQT01000029.1, read as the reverse complement.
TCGCACATCTCCGAGATCATCGTCGCCCTCGTCTATGTCGGGGTGATCGGGTTCTTCCTCGACCGGTTCGTGGCCTTCATCGGCACCCTCGTCACCCGCGGCGCCACCGCCTGATCCGACCCTCCCGGCGTGGGGGGCGCTCCCCCGCGCCGGGACCTCGACCGCCTCTCGCACAGAGACCCGAGACCCAAGGGACACGAGACCCATGAGCTATCTCAGCATCGAGAATGTCGGCATCAGCTTCACCCGCGGCGGGCGCACCAACGAAGTGCTGCGCGATGTCAGCGTGAAGATCGACAAGGGCGAGTTCGTCTCGCTGATCGGCCATTCCGGCTGCGGCAAGTCGACGGTGCTCAACATCGTCGCCGGCCTGCTGAAGGCCTCCACCGGCGGCGTCCTCCTCGAGGAGAAGGAGGTCAACAGCCCCGGCCCCGACCGCGCGGTGGTGTTCCAGAACCATTCCCTGCTGCCCTGGCTCACCGTGCGCGAGAACGTGGCGCTCGCCGTGGAGAAGGTGCTCAAGGGCAAGAAGACCCGGGCCGAACGCTCCGAGTGGATCGACCACAACCTCGCCCTCGTGAACATGACACACGCCGCCGACCGGCGTCCGAACGAGATCTCGGGCGGCATGAAGCAGCGTGTCGGCATCGCCCGCGCGCTGGCGATGGAGCCCAAGGTGCTGCTCCTCGACGAGCCGTTCGGCGCCCTCGACGCGCTCACCCGCGCCCATCTCCAGGATTCGCTGATGGAGATCCACGCGCGGCTGAAGAACGCCGTCATCATGATCACCCACGACGTCGACGAGGCGGTGCTGCTGTCCGACCGCATCGTGATGATGACCAACGGCCCCTCGGCCACGGTCGGCGAGATCCTGAAGGTCGAGCTCGAGCGTCCCCGCCGCCGCCTCGAACTGGTGGAAGACGCGACCTACACCCATGCCCGCGCCGCGGTGCTGGAATTCCTCTATGCCCGCCACGCCAAACCCGCCATGGCGGCGTGAGGATCGGACGTCCGTCATGAAGGAACGTCTGGTGGTCATCGGCAACGGCATGGCGTCGTTGCGTTTCCTGGAGCGGCTGACCGAACGCGCGCCCGGCCTCTACGACGTCACCGTCGTGGGCGCCGAGCCGCAGGCGGCCTATAACCGCGTCCTGCTCTCGTCGTTGCTCGGCGGCGAGGTGGACGAGGCGGCCTGCGCGTTCCGGGGCCTCGACTGGTACGAGGAACACGGCATCCGTCTCATCACCGGCGCCCCGGTGACGCAGATCGACCGCGAGAACGCCCTCGTCATCGTCGGCGAGACCCATGTCCTGCCCTTCGACAGGCTCGTCCTGGCGGTGGGCTCGCTGCCGATCCGGCTGCCGAAGCCCGGCATGGATCTGCCCGGCATCATCACCTTCCGCGATCTCGCCGACGTCGCCGCCATCCGCAAGGCGGCGATCACGGGGGCGAGGGCCATCGTCATCGGCGGCGGCCTGCTCGGGCTGGAAGCCGCCGTCGGCCTCGCCCGGCTCGGGGTCGACACCACCCTGCTCCACGTCATGGACCGGCTGATGGAGCGCCAGCTCGACCACCACGCCGCCGGCCTGGTGAAGCGGGCCATGGAATCGCGCGGCGTCAAGGTACTGCTCAAGGCCGATACCGCCCATGTGGAGGGCGACGGCCGGGTCGAGCGCCTCGTCCTGTCGGACGGCACCGTGCTGCCGGCCGACCTCGTGGTGATGTCGGTGGGGGTACGGCCCAATGCCGTCCTCGCCCAGGGCGCCGGGCTCGATGTCGGACGCGGCATCAAGGTCGACGACCGGATGACGAGTTCCGATCCCCGCATCTTCGCGCTCGGCGAATGCGCCGAGCATCGCGGCATGGTCTACGGCCTCGTGGAACCCGCCTACGATCAGGCCGAGGTGCTGAGCCGCCATCTCATCGGCGAGGAGGCCGCCTATCTCGGCACCTCGCTGGCCACCAGCCTCAAGGTGTCGGGTCTCCCCGTCTTCTCCGCCGGTGCCATCGAGGCGCCGGAGGATGCCGAGACGGTGGTGATGTCGGATCCCGGCCTCGGTCTCTACCGCAAGCTGATCATCGGCGACGGCAAGCTCCTCGGCGCGGTCTTCGTCGGCGACATCTCCGAGCAGGGCTGGTGCAAGACGCTGATCCGCACCGGCGAGCCCATCGCTGGGCATCGCGACGACCTCATGTTCGGGCGCGGCAGCGCACCCGATTCCCAATCCCTGGCAGCATGATGGAGGCTTCCATGGCTGACGACTTCAACGCCGAGCAGAAGCGCTATCTCGAAGGCTTCGCCTCGGGCATCGCCGCCGCCCGGCTGACCGGCGGCCTCGCGCTGGGGCAGGGCGCCGCCGCCCCCTCCGAACCCACCGGGCCGGACGCGATCCACATCAAGGCGCAGGACGCCACGGTGAAGGCCGGCGGCAAGCTCTGCGACCAGGAGAAGTGGAAGCGGGCGGAGAACCCGTTCGAGGGCCACAACCGCCTGATCGCCGAGGCCGCCACCGGCAAGGCGCCGAAGCCCGAGGACAATTTCCGCTGGCGCTATCACGGCCTGTTCTGGCTCGCCCCGGCCAGCGGCGATTTCATGTGCCGCCTGCGCATCCCCAACGGCATCCTGCAGCATTGGCAATTCGCCGGGATCGCCGATCTGGCGGATGCCCATGGCGGCGGCTACAGCCACGTCACCACCCGCGCCAACCTGCAGGTCCGCGAGATCACGGCGGAGCATGGCCAGCCCTTCCTCGACGGGCTGATCGACCTCGGGCTCACCGCGCGGGGCTCGGGCGCCGACAACATCCGCAACGTCACCGGCTCGCCGGTGGCCGGAATCGACGCCCAGGAACTGCTCGACACACGGCCGCTGGCGAAATCCTGGCACAATTGGATCATCAACGACCGCTCGCTCTACGGCCTGCCGCGCAAGTTCAACGTCGCCTTCGACGGCGGCGGCGTCATGCCGGTGCTGGAGGAGACCAACGATATCGGGTTCCAGGCGGTGAAGGTTCTCGACGGGGCCGCCGTCGCGCCCGGCATCTGGATGCGCCTCGTGCTCGGCGGCATTTCCGGCCACCGCGATCTCGCCCGCGATACCGGCGTGGTCCTGAAGCCGGAGGCCTGCAACAAGGTCGCCGACGCGATCCTGCGGGTCTTCATCAAGAACGGCGACCGCACCAACCGCAACAAGAGCCGGATGAAGTACGTCCTCGATGCCTGGGGCTTCGACAAGTACCTCGCCGCCGTAGAGGACGAGCTCGGCTACAAGCTCGACCGGGTCGATCCCGCCCATCTCGCCCCGCGCGGGCCCATGGACCGCTTCTCCCATGTGGGCGTTCACAGCCAGGTCCAGCCCGGCCTGAACTGGATCGGCGTGATCCTGCCCGTCGGCAAGATGACCTCGGACCAGATGCGGGAACTGGCCAGGATCTCGTCCGAATGCGGCGACGGCGCCATCCGCATGACGGTCTGGCAGAACTTCCTGTTCTCCGGCGTGCCGGACGCCAAGGTGATGGAGGTGGAGGAGCGCGTCGCCGCCCTCGGTCTGACCACCCAGGCCTCCAGCATCCGCGCCGGCCTCGTGGCCTGCACCGGCAACAAGGGCTGCAAGTTCGCCGCCTCCGACACCAAGGGTCATGCCCTCATCATCGCCGACTACATCGAGGCCAACCTCACCGAGCTCGACGTTCCGGTGAACGTCCACGTCACCGGCTGCCACCATAGCTGCGCCCAGCACTATATCGGCGATATCGGCCTCATCGGTGCCAAGGTCGTCGTCTCGGAGGAGGGCGACACCGTCGAGGGTTACGACATCGTCGTCGGCGGCGGCTTCGGCGACAGCCCGAAGATCGGCACCGAGATCTGGAAGGCCGTGAAGGCCGAGGATTGCCCCTCCCGCATCGAGGCGCTGCTGCGCAGCTACCTCGCCCGCCGCGAGAGCCAGGCCGAGAGCTTCCAGGCCTTCACCGCCCGCACCGGCCCCGAGACCCTCCGCAGCCTCGCCGAAGATCAACCCGTCCTGAAGGCCGCAGCATGAGCGAGCACGTCAGCCCCCCGCTCGTTCTCATCCCCGAGAACGCCCCGTTCAATCCGGACCAGCGCTCGTGGCTGTCCGGATACTTCGCCGCCCTGCTCGGCCCCGCCGTGGAAGGTGCGACGGCCCTCGCGCCCGGTGATGTCGGCACCGGGCCTAAGCTCGCCGACAACGACGACGCACCCTGGCACGACCCGTCGATGCCACTCCCCGACCGCATGGAGATGGCCAAGGACCGGCCCGAGCCGCAGAAGCTCATGGCCGCCATGGCCCAGCAGGATTGCGGCCAGTGCGGCTACAATTGCGCGGATTATGCCAACGCGCTGTTCCTCAAGAAGGAAGAGCGCCTGAACCTGTGCCAGCCGGGGGGCAAGGATACCCTCCGCATGCTCAAGAAGCTGGATGAGGAGTTCGGCGCAAGTGGCGGTGGCGCCGCGAAAAAGGCCGATGCGGGGGAGGGCGAGGTCAGGGAAGCGGCGCCGCTCGGACCGCTCGGCTATTGCCGGGAGAACCCGGTGGAGGCCGTGTTCCTGTCCCGCCGCCGCCTCAACGAGCCGGGCGGCGAGAAGGAGACCTGGCACATCGAGATCGACCTCACCGACACGCCGATCGAGTACGTGGTCGGCGATTCCCTCGGCCTGTTCCCCTCGAACCCGCCGGCCCTGGTGGATGCGGTGATCGCCGAACTCGGTGCCCGGCCGGAGCGCATCATCGGCGGCCAGACCCTTCGCAACCGCCTCCTCAAGGACTACGCCCTCGGCGGCGCGCCGGACGGGCTCTACCAGCTCCTCTCGCTCCTCACCTCCGGCGAGGCGCGCAAGAAGGCGCAGGCGCTGTCGGCCGGCGAGGACCCGGATGGCGACGCCGCCTATCTCGACGTGCTCGGCGCCCTGCACAAGTTCCCCGGCGCGCGCCCCGATGCCGAGGTGTTCCTCGAATCCCTCGACGAGCTGCAGCCGCGTCTCTACTCGATCTCGTCCTCGCCGAAAGCCGATCCGGGCCGGGTCTCGCTCACCGTCGACGCCGTGCGCTACAACCACCGCTCGCGCCTTCGTCTCGGCGTCGCCTCGACCCATCTCGGCGAGCGCCTCACCGAGACCACGCGGGTCAAGGTCTACCTGCAGAAGGCGCATGGATTCGCCCTGCCGGAGGACCTGTCGAAGGATGTGATCATGTGCGGGCCGGGCACCGGCATCGCCCCGTTCCGCGCCTTCCTGCGCGAGCGCGTCGCGACGGCGGCTCCGGGCCGCAACTGGCTGTTCTACGGCCACCAGCGCCAGGCCAGCGACTTCTTCTACAAGGACGAGCTGACCAGGCTGAAGGACGACAAGGTGCTCACCCGCCTGTCCCTCGCCTGGTCGCGCGACGGCACCGAGAAGACCTACGTCCAGGACCGCATGCGCGAGAGCGGCGCGGAACTCTGGAACTGGCTCGAGGGCGGCGCCCATTTCTACGTCTGCGGCGATGCCAAGCGCATGGCCAAGGACGTGGAGCGCGCCATCATCGACGTCGCCGCGAGCCATGGCGGCAAGAGCCCGGAGGAGGCGGTGGCCTATTTCGGCGCGCTGAAGAAGGCCGGACGGTATCAGGCCGACGTGTATTGAGCGGGTAACGCCCGCCTCAACGCGTCCCTGCCACACCCTCATCCTGAGGTGCCCGCGTCAGCGGGCCTCGAAGGAGCCGTCCAGGGATCGCAGCTCGAACTGGAGCCCTCCTTCGAGGCCTTCGCTGCGCTTCGGCACCTCAGGATGAGGTGGTGGGGTCGAAACGCCTTTTGCACGTGCCCGGCCCGACTTTTGCTGCCACCCCGATGACACCACATCCGCCGAGGATCTCGCCATGAACGCGCACGTCCAGGCACCGGCCGCCGCGGTGAAGACCACCTGCCCGTATTGCGGCGTCGGCTGCGGCGTCCTCGCCACCCCCGACGGGCAGGGCGGTGCGGGGATCGCCGGCGATACCGAGCACCCCGCCAATTTCGGCCGCCTCTGCTCGAAGGGTTCGGCGCTCGGCGAGACCCTGTCCCTCGACGGCCGCCTGCTGCACCCCTCCGTCGACGGCGTGCGGGCGAGCTGGGAATCGGCTTTGGGCGCCGTGGCCGGCGGCCTGCGCAAGGTCGCCGAGCAGCACGGCCCGGATGCGATCGCGTTCTACCTCTCCGGCCAGCTCCTCACCGAGGATTACTACGTCGCCAACAAGCTCGCGAAGGGCTTCCTCGGCACCCCGCACGTGGACACCAACTCGCGCCTCTGCATGTCGAGCGCCGTGGCGGCGCACCGGCGCGCCTTCGGCTCCGACACGGTGCCCGGCTGCTACGAGGATCTCGACGAGGCCGACGTGATCGTGCTGGTGGGCTCCAACACCGCCTGGTGCCACCCGATCCTGTTCCGCCGCATGGTCGATGCCCGCGCCAAGCGCGGCACCAGGCTCGTGGTGATCGACCCGCGCAAGACACAGACCGGGGAGGAGGCCGACCTCTTCCTCGGCCTGAAGCCCGGAACCGACACCGCCCTGTTCTCCGGTCTCCTCGTCCATCTGGCGAGCACGGGCGCGCTCGACTACCGCTTCGTCCTCGACCACACGACGGGGCTCGACGGCGCCCTGGAGCGGGCTCGCTCCATCGCCCCCGACATCGCGGCGACGGCCGCAGCGACCGGCCTCGGCGAGGCGGAGATCGGCCAGTTCTTCGCCCTGTTCGCCAAGACGAAGCGCGTCGTCACCGCCTTCTCGCAGGGGGTGAACCAGTCGGCGCAAGGCACCGACAAGGGCAACGCGATCATCAACTGCCACCTCGCCACCGGCCGTATCGGCCAGCCCGGCGCGGGGCCGTTCTCCCTCACCGGCCAGCCCAACGCCATGGGCGGGCGCGAGGTCGGGGGCTTGGCCAACATGCTGGCCGCCCACATGCACTTCGCCCCCGAGGAGGTCGACCGGGTCCGCCGCTTCTGGAGCGCGCCGCGCATCATCACCGGCGAGGGAATGAAGGCGGTCGCCCTGTTCGAGGCCGTGGAGCGCGGCAAGATCAAGGCCCTCTGGGTCATGGGCACCAACCCCGTCGTGTCGATGCCCCGCGCCGATGCGATCCGCGAGGCGATCAAGGGGCTCGATCTCTACGTGGTCTCGGAGGCCGTGGCCGACAGCGACACCGCCATGGCGACGGGCCGGAAGACCGTCCTCCTGCCGGCCCAGGCCTGGGGCGAGAAGGACGGCACCGTCACCAATTCGGAACGGCGCATCTCGCGCCAGCGCAGCTTTCTCAAGAGCCCCGGCGAGGCGCGGGCCGATTGGGCGATCATCAGCGACGTGGCCAAGCGGCTCGGCCACGGCGAGGCCTTCGCCTATCCCAACGCGGCGGCGATCTTCCGCGAGCACGCGTCGCTCTCGGCCTTCGAGAACAACGGCACCCGCGATTTCGACATCGGCGCGGTGAGCGACATCTCGGATGCAGCCTATGCCGGCACGAAGCCGCTGCAATGGCCGCTGACGAAGCGCGGGGCCAAGGACGGCAGGCAGCGCCTGTTCGCCGACGGGCAGTTCTTCACCTTCGACAAGCGCGCCCGCTTCGTCGCGGTCCAGCCGCCGGTCCTGGCTCAGCCGGTGAGCGAGGGCTTCCCCTTCGTGCTCAACACGGGCCGGGTACGCGACCACTGGCACACGATGACCCGCACCGGAAAGAGCCAGCGCCTCTCCGCCCATCGCGACGTGCCCTTCGTCGAGATCCACCCCGACGACGCGGCGGCGATGGGCCTCGTCCATGGCGGCCTCGCCACCGTCTCCACCGCCCACGGGGCGGCGGTTCTGGAGGTGATGGTGGGGCAGGGGATGCGCCGGGGCGACCTCTTCGCCGCCTTCCACTGGAGCGCGGCCACCGCCTCCGAGGGCCGCGTCGGCGCGCTCGCCCGCGGCATCCCCGACCCGGTCTCCGGCCAGCCCGAGCTGAAGGCGACGCCGGCCGCCATCGCGCCGGCCCCCTATCGCAGCCGCGGCTTCCTCCTCACCCGTACGCCGACATCGCTGCCCGCCGGCTGGTGGTGGGCGCGCGCCACGATCCAGGGCGGCTCCGGCCTGCACTTCGCCACGCAGGAGAGCTCGCGCGAGGTCGCGCTGATGCTGCGGGGAATGTTCCAGGGCCTCGAGATCGCCGAATACGCCGACCATGCCCGGGGCCGCTACCGCTTCGCCGCCTATGAGGAGGGCCGCCTCGTCGCCTGCCTCGCCCTGGCACCGAGTGAGGCCAAACCCGGCTGGGAATCCGAGAAGGCCTATTTCGCCGCCCCCGAACTGGAGCCCTCCGCCCGGCGCGCCCTGCTCTCCGGCCGGGCCGAGACGGCCTCCGCCGGGCCGACCGTCTGCGCCTGCCACGGTGTCGGGCTCGACGTCATCACGGCCACGATCGCCGCCGGCGCCCACAGCGTCGAGGCGGTGGGTGCCGCCTGCAAGGCCGGCACGAATTGCGGCTCGTGCATCCCAGAGATCCGCAAGCTGCTGCCGCAGGCGCTTGCGCGCGACGCCGCATAGGCTCATTTTCCGAGCATGAATACGCCCCGCCAGCCCCGTGAAACCCGGCCCGCCGGCATCGCCAGTCAACGCGGCGAGGCCGCCGGCCTCGAACCCCTGGCCGTGCTGCCGGTCTTCGTGCCGCTGCAGGGCAAGCGCGCGGTGCTGGCCGGCTCCAATGGCGGCGCGCCATGGAAGGTGAAGCTCCTCGCCGCGGCCGGGGCCGATGTCGACGTCTACGCCCCCGAACCCAGCGAGGAATTGCGCGCCGTTCCGGGCGAGATCGTCGCCGGCAGCGTCACCCTGCACGAGCGCCAGTGGCAGCCATCCGACCTCGACGGCGCCACCTTCTGCATCGGCGCCATGGAGGACGAGGCCGACTGCATCGCCTTCGTCGCCGCGGCGCGGAAGACCGGCGCCATCGTCAACGCGGTCGACCGGCCGCATCTCTGCGACGTGAAATTCGGCGCCATCGTCAACCGTTCGCCGATGGTGGTGGGCATCTCGACGGAGGGTGCCGCTCCCGTCTTCGGCCAGACCGTGCGCGCCCGGATCGAGGGCATGCTGCCGCGCGGCTTCAAGGCCTGGATCGGTGCCGCCCGCGACTGGCGCGAGGAGGTGACCGGCCGCTTCCACGCTTTCTCCGACCGCCGCGCCTTCTGGGAGCGGTTCACCGACCGCGCCTTCGCCGAGCCCGACCGGGCTCCGACAGAGACCGATCTCGCCGAACTCCTCGGCCAGACCGAAGCCGCGCCGAAGGGCGGAGCGGTGACCCTGGTGGGCGCCGGGCCGGGCGATGCCGAACTTCTCACGCTCAAAGCCCTGCGGGCCCTGCGCAATGCCGACGTGATCCTCTACGACGACCTCGTGGCGCCCGAGATCCTCGATTATGCCCGCCGCGAGGCGCGGACCATGCTGGTGGGCAAGACCGGACACGGCCCGTCCTGCCGCCAGGACGACATCAACGCGCTGATGGTGCAGCTCGCCAAATCCGGCAAGCAGGTGGTGCGTCTCAAATCCGGCGACCCCCTCGTCTTCGGCCGGGCGGGCGAGGAGATCGACGCCTGTCATCTCGCCGGGATCCCGGTGAGCGTGGTGCCGGGCATCTCGGCGGCGCAGGGGGCGGCGGCCTCGCTCGGCGTCTCGCTCACCAATCGCGATGCGGCGCGACGCCTGCAATTCGTCACCGGCCACGACCGCCGCGGCAGCCTGCCGGAGGATTTGAACTGGGGCGCGCTCGCCGATCCGAGCGTCACCACCGTCGTCTACATGCCGAAGAAGACCCTGCGGGTTCTCCTGGAGCGCGCCATCGCCGAAGGCCTCGCCCCGGCCACCACCGCGCTCCTCGTCTTCAACGCCACGCGCCGCAACCAGGCGGTGGTCGCGGGCACGGCCGCCGATCTGGCGGACGGGGTCGAGGCCTCGGGATTCGAGGGGCCGGCGCTGCTGATGGTGGGGGAGGCGTTGCGGCGCCATGGTGCCGCGGGTTTCGGTGAGACCGCCGAGCCGGACAGGCTCGTCATCTGACGGCGTGCACCCGGTGGCGACGCTCTGTCGGGTTGCCCTGGTCTCCCGCCCATGCTCTTCCAGCCGCCTCATCCGGAACGAGCCTGAAGGCTTCCCATGCGTCGCGCCCTTCCCCTCATCCTCTTCGCCATCGGCCTCGTGGCGCTCGGTGTCGCGGCAACGGTGCTGCTCGTGCCGCAGGCCGGGCAGGTGGCGACCAGCAGCGTCGGCGGTCCCTTCACCCTGACGAACCAGGACGGCAAGCGCGTCACCGAGCGGGATTACGCGGGTGCGGCCCATCTCGTGTTCTTCGGCTTCACCCATTGCCCCGACATCTGCCCGACGACGCTGCAGCAGATCGGCGACGTGCTCCAGGCTCTCGGGCCGAAGGGCCGTGACATGAAGGCGCTGTTCATTGCCGTCGATCCGGAGCGCGACACGCCGGAGGCACTGAAGACCTATCTCGCGAGCTTCGATCCGCGCATCGTCGGCCTCACCGGCACGCCGGAAGAGGTGGCCGCCGCGGTGAAGGCCTATCGTGCCTATGTCCGCAAGGTGCCGACCAAGGGCGACGACTACACGATGGAGCACACGTCGCTCGTCTACATCATGGACGCGAAGAACCGCTTCGTCAGCGCCCTCAACCTGACCAAGCCGGCGGACCAGACCGCGGCGGAACTCGCCAGGGCGATGTGACGCCTCACGGTGGCGCGTGAGGCTTCAGCGCGCCGCTGCGCGAGGTGCGGGACAGGCCGTGCTCGGTCTTGTTCCAGCGGTCGGGCGCGAGGATCAGTTCGACGACGCTGCGCCAGGCCGCGAGGCTGACGAGCAGGAAATAGACCGGCAGCAGCGGCACGAAGGGGACGAGGTCGTGCCAGCCCCGGCGCCGGCAGCCGATATAGGCGGGCAGCAGCATCGCCACGAAGCCGGAGACGAGCACCGTGATCGCGGTGCCGGTTGGCAGGTTCGACCAGAAATCGCTTCCCGCCTCGATCCGGCTCGGCCACAGCGAGACCACCGCCGGCAGCATCAGGAACGGGTAGGCCAGGGCCGAGGCCACCGTGCCGGGGACGAGGGCCAGGGCGCATAGGCTCGCGAGGGGGCCGAGTTCGCGGAAGGTGACCAGCGGGTTGCGGCCATGGGTCAGGCTGGTCTGGAGGAAGCCCTTCATCCAGCGGGTGCGCTGGCTGAGCCAGGGCTTGCAATGGGCCGGCGCCTCCTCGATCGTGCTGCTCGGCAGGTCGCCGACATCGTAGCCGGCCCGCGCCAGCCGCAGGCCGAGATCGGCATCCTCGGTGACGTTCCAGGCATCCCAGCCATGGACCGCGCGCAGGATATGCGTCCGGAAATGGGTGGACGTGCCCCCCAGCGGCGTCGGCAGGCGCCATGCGGAGAGCGCCGGGCCGAGCACGTCGAACAGCGCCGTGTATTCGAGGGCGAAGCACCGGGTCAGCCAGGAATCGCGGGCATTGTCGATGACGAGGCGTCCCTGCAGGCAGGCGGTGCGCGGGGAGGCGCGGGCGAAGGCCTCGGCCGCCGCCCGCAACTGGCCGGGATCCGGCACGTCCTCGGCATCGTAGACCACGAGGCAGCTTCCCCGCGCCAGCGGCAGCGCCGCATTGAGAGCGCGCGGCTTGGTCTTGGGAAGGCCCCGCGGCACCACGATGACCTCCACATGCGCCGGCAGGGCGAGGCGGGAGAGCGCTTCCGCCGTCGCGGTATCGTCGGCCTCGGTGAGGAGCTTGATGTCGAGCTTCGCCACCGGATAATCGAACCGCGTCAGCGCCCCGAGGAGACGCGGGACCACCGCCGCCTCCCGGTAGAGGGCGACCAACACCGTGTAGACCGGCAGGTCGCGATCCGTCAGCCCTTCCCCGGGCGGGTGGTCCGGTACGATGCCGCTGGTCGGCCCGATGGCGGCCACGCGAAAGGTCAGCAGGGCGAGGAAGCCGACCTGCACCACGATCCAGGCCACCGTGACGAGGAGCGCCGGGAGGCAGGCGAGGACGACGAGGAGCGCCCCGAAGATCAGGCTCGCGAGGGCGATCAGGGGCGCCACCGGGGCGGCGTTGTAGGCCCAGTCCGGCCGTCGCCTGAAGAGCTCGCCCGAGGCATGAGCCGCGATCGCTTCCGGGCGTTGAGCGAAGAGCGCGCGGCGCAGGGCCGTCGGCGTGGTGATCGCCGGCATCAGTCCGGTGGGGCTGCGTCCCTCCAGCAGCTCGACGACGGCGCGCCCCCGCGGCGCGTAGACGAAGGCCGTGCCCATCCCCGCCGCGAGAGGGGCGACGCCGGCGATCAGGCTGTCGGGAAAGCGGGCGCCCGCCCCGAGGGGCAGGCGATCGGTGAGGAAACGCGCCCCGAGGGTGAGCGCGAGGGCGCGATAGAACGTCTCCTCCTCCATCAGCCCGGCCTGGATCAGGGCCGTTGCGGCATCGGTGCCGCTCGCCCGCGCCAGGGCGGCGGCCCTCGCCAGCAATGTCGGAGGGACGGCATGGCCCAGCAGGAACGCGACTTCGAGCGGCAGTGCCACCGTTTCGCCGCGCAGGCTCCTGAAACCGAGGATCGACACCGGAACCGGCTCCCCGAGGCCCGGGAACGTGGTAGGGGGAGAACCGTGAGCCAGCCGATTCCCGCGCACAACCAGTGCGACATCAACACAACCCTTGCGTCAAGCCGTGCCGTCTGGTGCGCGGGCGCTTTGCTGGTGACGGCGCTGCTCATGGCGCCGCTCCCGGCCCTGTCCGCAGAGACGCAGGAGCCTGCGTCTCCCGGCGTGACGATCCCGAATTTCTGGAACCCGCGCAGCCGTCTCGAGCGGATCGAGCCGCCCCAGACCGCGCGCGCCATCCGCTTCCTCACCGACGACGAGTTCCCGCCCCTGCATTTCGCCGGGCCCGACGGGACGCCGACCGGCTTCGTGGTGGAGCTCGTCCGCGCGGTCTGCGAGCGCCTGTCGATGAGCTGCACCATCCAGGCCCGGCGATTCGATACGCTGCTCGACGCCCTGGCGGACCGGCAGGGCGACGTGGTCGCGGCCGCGATCCCGCTGACGCCGACCCTGCGCAGCCGCTTCCTCGCCACCCGGCCTTACTTCCGCTGGCCCGCGCGCTTCGCCTCGCGCACCGACAAGGGCTTTCCGGCTCCGTCGGCCGAGGCGCTCGCGGGAAAGTCCGTGGGCGTCGTCGGCGGCAGCGCCCACGCGGCCTACCTCAAGGCCTTCTTCCCCAAGGCCGAGGGCCGCGACTTCACCGACCTCGCCACGGCGGAAGGCGCGCTCCGGCGCGGCGACGTCGACTATGTCTTCGCCGACGGCCTCAACCTCGCCCTGTGGATCGGCGGCATCGATTCCTCGAATTGCTGCGCGCTGGTGGGCGGCGATTACCTGGAGAACCGCTATTTCGGCGAGGGCATCGGCCTCGTGACCCGGCGCGAGGACACCGCCCTGTCCCGCGCCCTGGACGACGCCCTCCAGCGGGTCTGGGACGAGGGGAAATATGCCGAACTGTACCTGCGGTTCTTCCCCGTGAGCCCGTTCTGACCGTCGGGTGCCTGCCGGAAGCCTGGATCGGCCTCATTCCCGGTTCCGCAGGATCGAGCGTGCCCCTTCCGCGAGTCGCAGCGTGAGGTCCGCCGCCGCCATCTCCCGTGCCAGGGCGGCGGCCTGACCCGACCAGAGCGGTGAGAAATCGCCCGAGCCTTCCGCCTCCGCCCTCTGGCGCAGGGGCTGGAGCGCCGGAGCGGCCATGGGAAAGGCCGGCGCCTCGGGGCTCACCGGGCCGAGTTCGCGCATGGCGCGGTTCAGGAGTCCGCGCGCGGGGCGGCCGGTGAACACGTTGGTGAGCGCGGTGTCCTCGTCGCGTGCCGACCGCAGGGCCGCGAGATGGGCGGGGGCTGCACCGGCCTCCGGGCAGAGCAGGTAGGCAGTCCCGATCTGGGCCGCCGAGGCGCCGAGCGCGAGGGCGGCGGCGACGCCGCGCGCATCGGCGATCCCGCCCGCCGCGATCACCGGGACGCGGACCGCATCGACCACCTGCGGCACCAGAGAGAAGGTGCCGACCTGGGATTCGAGCGCCTCGGTAAGGAACATGCCCCGATGGCCTCCGGCATCGGCTCCTTGCGCGATGATCGCGTCCACGCCGCGCGTCTCGAGCCAGCGCGCCTCCCGCATCGTGGTGGCCGAGGAGAAGACGAGGCAGCCCGCCGCCCTCACGCGGGACAGCAGGGTGTCGTCCGGCAGACCGAAATGGAAGCTGACCACGTTCGGGCGCAGATCCTCCACCACCGCGCACATCGCCTCGTCGAAGGGCGCGCGGTTGGCCATGGCGATCGGCGCCGCCGGATCGAGATCGAATTCCCGGTAGAACGGCGCCAGCCTCTCCCGCCACGCGGCCTCGCGGACGGGATCGGCGGCAGCCGGAACATGGCAGAAGAAGTTGAGGGTGAAGGGGCGGTCCGTCACCTCGCGGATGCTGGAGACCTCGTCGCGCACCTGCTCCGCATTCAGGGCCGCGCAGGCGAGGGAGCCGAGACCGCCGGCGGCGGAGACGGCGGCCGCGAGCCTGCCCCTGGCTCCGACCATCGGCGCCTGGACGATCGGATGCTCCAACCCGACGAGATCGAGGAAGCGTCTGTCGGACCACATGATGCGCATTCCTTCCGGCCGAAGACGCCTTGTCTACACGATCCGTCCGCGAAGGGAGCGGTCAGGTCCGCAACCACGTGGCACTTCCCGCGACGCCGACGAGCAGGGCCGCCACCGCGAGGAAGGCGACGGACAGACTGGTGACGTGGGCGAGAAAGCCGATGGCGGCGGGGCCGACGAGGATTCCGGCATAACCGAGCGTCGTCACCGCCGGAATGGCGAGGCGCGCCGGCATGACCTCCTGGCGCGCGGCCGCCGTGAACAGCACGGGCACGATGTTGGCGCAGCCCGCACCGACCAGGGCATAGCCGAGGAGGCCGGCGGCCGGGGACGGAACGCCGATGACGAGGAGGAGACCGGCGGCGGCGAGGAGGCCGCCGAGGGCGACGATGCGGGTGCGGCCGATCCGGGAGACGATCGCGTCGCCGGTCAGCCGGCCCACGGTCATGGTCAGGGCGAAGGCGGCGTAGCCGAGGCCGGCCTGGAAAGCGGCGAAGCCGCGTTCCTGGATGAGGAAGACCGCGCTCCAATCCAGCGCCGATCCCTCGGTGAGGAAGACGACGAAGCAGAGCAGGCCGATGAGCAGCACCGATCCGCGCGGGATCGCGAAGGGCGGTCCGGCATCGCCGCCCCTCTCGCCGCCCTCGGCGGGCAGGATGCCGGGGAGCGCCGCCAGAAGCGCGACGGCGATGCAGGCGACGACCACGAGGGTGGCGCCGATCGGCGAGAGCCCGACGCTCAGCATCCCGCTGAAACCGGCCGCACCGACGATGCAGCCGAGGCTGTAGAGGCCGTGAAAGCCGGACATGAGCGGATGCCCCGCACGGCGCTCGACCATGACGGCCTGGAGATTCATCAGGCAATCGAGGACGCCCATGCCGGCGCCGAACAGCATGAGCGCGACGGCCAAGGGCAGGGGCTGCGACACGAGGGCGAGAAGCGGCAGCGTCAGACAGATCAGGGCCACCGCGGCGATCAGCATCGGCCGGACACCGAAACGCAGGGCCAGCGCCCCGGCCATGGGCATGCCGAGGAGGGAGCCGATCCCGAGGCACAGGAGCAGCAGGCCGAGGCTGCCGTCATCGAGCCCGGCCCGCGCCTTCACGAACGGCACCAACGGCGCCCAGGCCGCGATGCCGAAACCGACGATGAGGAAGAGCAGGCGGGTCGAGCGCCGCTCGGATCGCGCGACGGGTGAGGGCTCGGCGAAGACGGTCGCGGTCATGGGGCCTTTGGTGGGCTCGGCGAGCCTTGCGGGGCTCACGGATCTCGGAGGAATCCCGAAATCCGCGGGAGACGGATGCGCATTCTGCGGCCCGGACGCGGCAAACGTATGAAGTGCGCCGGAAGAAGCGCGGGCAGGCGTCGTTCATTGCCCTTCAGGAACGGTCGGGATTGACCATCGGGTCGGCCCGGAGCCGTTCCACGGCCAGGTCGATGAAGGCACGCACCTTCGCGGGCGCGCGCCTCCCCTCGGAACTGACGATGTGGACCGGCATCGGCGCCGCGTCCGGATCGTCCAGGATCAGCTTGAGCCGGCCTTCGGCGACGGACGGCGCGACTTGGTAGGACAGCAGGTTCACGATGCCCTGGCCGGCGAGGGCGGCCGCGAGGGCCGCGTCGATCGTATTGCAGATCAAGCGGGGACGAAGAGGGACGCCCATGCGTCCCTTGCCGCCCGGACGGCCTCCTCCCAGCAATCCCGCGCTCATCGAGCCGATGATGGCGTGATCCTGCAGATCCCGCATCATCCCGGGTGTTCCGTGCCGATCGAGATAGTCCGGCGTGGCGCAGAGGACTCGGCGCACGGTGCCGACCCGGATCGCGACGAGCCCGGAATCGGGAAGGGCGCCGATGCGGATTCCCACATCGGCGCCCTCGTCCATCATGTTGATCACCCGGTCGAGGAAGAGCGCGCGCACGCCGACGGCTGAATGAAGCGCGAGATAGTCCACGATGACGGGCAGCACGTAGAGCCGGCCGAACTGCACCGGCGCGGTCACCGTCAAGGTGCCGGTAGGCGTGGCGTAGGCGCCTGCGGCGACCGCTTCCGCCTCCTCGATCTCCGAGAGGATCCGCCGGCAATCCTCGAAATAGCGTCCGCCCGCTTCGGTGAGCTTCAGGGAGCGCGTGGTGCGCGTCAGCAGTCGTGTCCCGATCCGGCTCTCGAGGGACGCCACCGCGCGGGTGACGGCCGGCGGGCTCATATGGAGCTGGCGGGCGGCACCGGCGAAGCTGCCGCTCTCCGCGACCCGGACGAAGACCCGCATCGACTGCCACCGGTCCATTCCGCCATCTCCCAGACCTGCCGATCATTCCATTTCGCGAAACAGTCGATTGCAGGGAATGCCGGTTCACGCAATCTGCGGAACGGTCTCTGATGCGGAGGTGGCGGGCGCTCCCGTCCGATCATCGAGGAGGCCGATCATGAAGCTCTTTCACATGGCCCTGTCCGGGCATGCACACCGGGCCCGCCTGTTCCTGTCCCTGGTGGGCGCGGAATGCGAGATCGTCGAGGTCGACCTCGCGGGCGGCGCGCACAAGGCACCGGAATTTCTGAAGCTGAACCCGTTCGGTCAGGTGCCGGTGCTCGTCGACGGCGACGACGTGGTGCCGGATTCGAACGCCATCCTGATCTATCTGGCGAAGAAACTCGGGCGCACCGATTGGCTGCCCGAGGATGCTGCCGGCGCGGCACGGGTGCAGCGCTGGCTCTCCGTTGCGGCCGGGCCCATCGCCTTCGGACCGGCGGCGGCGCGCCTGATCACCCTGTTCGGTGCCTCCTTCGATGCCGCGGAGGTGTTGGCCAGGGCCCACCAGATCCTCGGTCGCATCGATGCCGCACTCGCCGGCCGGTCCTGGATCGCCGCCGACCGTCCGACCATCGCCGACGTCGCCCTCTACAGCTACATCGCCGCCGCGCCCGAAGGGAATGTCGACCTCGCGGCCTATGCCGACATCCGTGCCTGGCTCGGTCGCATGGAAGCGCTGCCTGGCTTCGTTCCCCTTCCGAGGTCGCCGGTCGGCCTGCACGCAATCTGAACCCACACCCGTCGCGGGAGGTCTCCCATGTCGCCGTTCGAACACCAGCCAGCCTCGCCGTGGCATCCGGGCGAGATCGCCATCCAGGACCATGCCGGAAGCGCCGGGCGGATGGCCGAGATCGGCCCCCGGGTGATCCGCGACCGGATGATCGACCAGCACCGCGATTTCTACGGGCATCTGCCCTTCGTGGTGCTTGGGGCGGTGGACCCGGCCGGAGACGTCTGGGCGACGCTGCGCACCGGAGCACCGGGCTTCCTCGATGCGCCGGACCCCTTCCATCTCCGGGTTCGCAGCATCGCCGAACCCGGAGACCCCGCCGAGGTGGGCCTCGCGAACGGCGCGTCCGTCGGTCTGCTCGGGATCGACCTCGCGACCCGGCGGCGCAATCGCCTGAACGGAACCGTTCGGCGCGGGGAGGGCGACGGTTTCGAGATCCGCGCCCGGCAGAGCTTCGGCAACTGCCCGCAATACATCCAGGTCAGACGCGTCGACATCGGACGGGACCCATCCCGATCCGAGACGAGTACCGCGGCGGCTCCGGAGATCGGGCATCGCCTCGACGACCGCGCCCGCGCGCTCGTCTCGGGCGCCGATACCTTCTTCGTCGCCACCTATGTCGATGGGCGGGACGGCGAGCGGCAGGATGACGAACGGCAGGTCGATGTCTCGCATCGCGGCGGCCCCGAGGGGTTCGTGCGGATCGGCGAGGACGGGGTGCTGACGATCCCGGATTACTCCGGCAACCGGTTCTTCAATACCCTCGGGAATATCCGCATCAATCCCCGCGCCGGGCTCGTCTTCCTCGACTTCGCCACCGGGGAGATGCTGCAGATGACGGGGCATGCGGAGGTGATCCTCGACGCTCCCGAGATCGCGACGCTTCCGGGGGCGGAGCGGCTCTGGCGCTTCACGCCCCGAACCATCGTCCAACGGCCCGGCGGATTGATGGAGGGGGCTGCTCCCCGATCGCCCGGCCGGGACGGGTGAACCGAGAACCACCTTCCAGTCCAAGACCGTCACGGCCGTTGCGTTGACCCTCCCGGACACGCTCCCTAGGGTGCCCGGCCCCGCTCGGTCCTCTCCGGGCGTCCCGCCTCTTCTCGCAGAACTGACGCTTTTCCCATGTCCGCCCCGCCTGTTTCGTCCCCGCTCGCCCTCGATCCCGCCCTCGTGGAGGCCGCCGCCAACGCGGCCGCATGGCCGTTCGAGGAGGCGCGCAAGCTCGTGGCGCGGCTGGAGCGCAGGCCGAAATTGGAGGTGCTGTTCGAGACCGGATACGGACCGTCGGGCCTGCCGCATATCGGCACGTTCGGCGAGGTCGCCCGCACCTCGATGGTGCGGCACGCCTTCCGCGTGCTCACCAACGACAGCGTCCCCACCCGCCTCATCGCCTTCTCGGACGACATGGACGGCCTGCGCAAGGTGCCGGACAACGTGCCGAACAAGGAGATGCTGATCCCGGCACTCAACCAGCCGCTGACCAGGGTGCCCGATCCGTTCGGCACCCATGACAGTTTCGGCGCGCACAACAACGCCGAACTGCGCCGCTTCCTCGACGCGTTCGGTTTCGACTACGAGTTCCGCTCCGCCACCGAATGCTACAAGGCCGGCCTGTTCGACTCGGCGCTGCTCACGGTGCTGGAGCGCTACGACGCGGTGATGGCGATCATGCTGCCGTCGCTGCGGGCCGAGCGCTCGGCGAGTTACTCGCCGTTCCTGCCGCTGCACCCGGAGACGGGGGAGGTGATGCAGGTGTCCATCGACGAGGTGCGGGTGAGCGCCGGCACACTGGTCTGGCGCGACCCGAAGACGGGCACCGCCTACGAGACCCCGGTCACCGGCGGCCATGCCAAGCTGCAATGGAAGCCCGACTGGGCCATGCGCTGGGTGGCGCTCGGCGTCGATTACGAGATGGCCGGCAAGGACCTGATCGATTCGGTGAAGCTCTCGGGCGAGATCGCCCGCGCCCTCGGTGGCGAACCGCCGGAAGGCTTCAACTACGAGCTCTTCCTCGACAAGGAGGGCAGGAAGATCTCGAAGTCGAAGGGCAATGGCCTCTCGATCGACGACTGGCTCGTCTACGGCACCGCCGACAGCCTCGCTCTGTTCATGTACAACAAGCCGCGCGAGGCCAAGCGCCTGTTCGTGGAGATGATCCCGCGTCAGGTCGACGATTACCTGAACTTCCTCGAGAAGTTCCCCGGCCAGGAGCCGGCCCAGCAGCTCGGCAACCCGGTCTGGCATCTCCACGCCGGTCATCCGCCGGCGGCCGAAGCCGTGGGCAAGGGCGGCGCGCTGAACTTCGCGATGCTGCTTAATCTCGCGGCGGTGGCCAATACCGAGGATCCGGCGGTCCTGTGGGGCTTCATCCGCCGCTACGACCCGGAGATCGGGCCGCGGACACATCCCGTGCTCGACCGGCTGGTCGGCCACGCGCTCGCCTATTTCCGCGATCTCGTGCGTCCGGCGAAGGTCTACCGGGCGGCGACGGAGGAGGAGAGGGCGGCGCTCACGGACCTGTCGGCGACCCTCGAGGCCCACAAGGATTCGACCGATCCGGAAGGGCTGCAGGCCATCGTCTACGAGGTCGGGCGGCGTCACTTCCCCGATCTGTCGGGCAAGGCCAAGAGCCCGGACGGGCGCCCCGGCGTGTCGCAGGCCTGGTTCGGCACGATCTACAACGTGCTGTTCGGCGAGGCGCGCGGACCGCGCTTCGGCTCCTTCATCGCGCTCTACGGCGTGGCGGAGACGCAATCGCTGATCGAGAAAGCCCTGTCCGGCGCGTTCCTGCCGGCCTCGACCGAGACGACCGCCCTATCGTGACTCTCGACCTCACCGATCATTCGCTGGCCGGATGATCGGTGAGGTGAGGACCGGGATCTCGGCTGGAATGCAGGATCGCGACGATCTCCACCGTCCCGGCATCATAGCGGAAGAAGATCACGTAACTTTCGCAAGGAAAGCTGCGTATGTCGCTCGGCAATTCCCGACGTGCCCGACCGAGCTTTCCCGGGAGCGTCGCCAATCGATGGCATTGGCTGCGAAGTCGCGCAACGAATCCCTGTGCGATGGCCAGGCTGCCGCTCATTTCGGTGACGTAACCGAGAATATCGACGAGGTTGGTTCGTGCGAATGGCAGGAACCGAGCCTTGCTCACTCCCCGTAGCCCAGAGCCTCGAGTTCCGCGCTCTTTGCCGCGAGCGCGGCATCGATCTCGTCCTCGCTCGCATGACCACCCGCTTCGATGGCGTCGCTCAAGGTCCGGCGCAGGGCCTGGAGTTTGGCTTCGCGCTCTTCGACGAGGCGAAGACCCTCGCGCACCACCTCACTCGCCGAGCCATAGCGTCCATCCTGCACGATGCGGGAAATAAACCCCTCCCACCGATCACCGACCGATACGTTCATGCCGTCCTCGCATTTGGATCGAGGCAAAAGCATAACATAAACGGTGCATTTTTTGACATAGAGACGCGGGCTGGAGGAGTAGCGACCATTCCGACGATGTCTGCGGCCCTGTCTCAGCCGGCGCCATGACCGTCGCCCTATTCCGACCGCCCGACCTGTCGCAGGCTCAGCGCCCAGACGCGTTCCTGAAGCGCCTCGTCCCGTCCGAGGGAGGAGGTCGGCACGGGCCTGCACTTCGAGAAATAGCGCCCGCTGACGCCCGCCACCTCCGGCGATGTGGCGAGATGGAGGGAGGTCGCGGCGCCATCGGTCGGATTGCTGAGAAAGGGCCGGATCAAGGACCAGCCGAAGCCGAACCAGCCTCCGGTGCCACCGGCGAACCCGCTGGCGATCACGCCGGGATGGAGGGAATTCGCGGTCACTCCGGTGCCGGCGAGACGGCGGGCGAGGGCGGCGGTGAACAGCACGTTGCCGAGTTTCGCCTGCGAATAGGCCTTCAATGCGCCGTAGCCTCCGGCACCGTCGATGTCGTCGAGGTCGATCCGGCCGCGCTTATGCGCCATTGAGGCGACGTTGACGATGCGGGACGGCGCGCTCGCCTTCAACAGGTCGAGGAGTTCCAGAGTCAGCAGCATGTAGGCGAGATGGTCGAGGGCCCAGGTCCGCTCCAGACCATCCACGGTGATATGCCGGGAATCGAAGATCGCCCCGGCATTGTTCACCAGCACGTCGAGGCGGGAGTAGGCATCCCGGACCTCGCCGGCGAGGCGTCGGATTTCGGCCTGCGAGGACAGATCGGCCAGGAAGACGTCGATACGGGCGCCCGGCACGGTCGCGCGGATACGGGAGGCCGCCCCCTCGGTGCGGGCGGCATCCCGGCCGACGATCCCGACGCGGGCGCCGGCCCGCGCCAATCCCAAAGCCGTCTCGTAGCCGATGCCGGAAGTGGCGCCGGTGACGAGACAGGTCTGTCCGGGGATCGACGGAGCGGGCGCCTTCATCGGCTCAGAAGATCATCTTCCCGGCGGCCACGGCGAGCACGACGATGACGATCGCGATCACGAGGAACACGCCGAACAGGATCCGCGACAGGGAGCGCGCACCCGAGGCGATCCCGGTGAAGCCGAGGCCACCCGCCAGGAGCGAGATGACGAAACAGATGAGGGCCCATTTGAGAAGGGTCATACGCGCGAAACTCCAGCGTGCGGAACGACCGATAACCGTCTCGGCCCGGAAGCGTTCCGCTCAAGCTTGTCAGGCCGTCCGGATCACGGGCGCGGAGCCGGGATCGGCCTTCTCCAGGATGATGGCCGCCAGCGCGTGGTAGAGCCCTTCGCGGCAGATCAGCTTGGAAACCGCGTCGGCGATGAGAGCGGTCACCATGAGCGGGATCATCATCGAGTGGTCCTGGGTCATTTCGGTGACGATGACGAAGGCGGTGATGGGCGCCTGCAGGGCGCCGGTGAGGTAGGCGGTCATGCCGATGAGCACCAGGGCACCGATCGGCACCTCCGCGAACAGGCCGTGCAGCCAGACGCCCATCCCCGCCCCGACGCTGAGGGAGGGCGCGAACAGGCCGCCGGGGATGCCGCTGATCGACGAGAACACCGTCGCCAGGAACTTCAGCGGCGCATAGGCCGGGTGGCCGGTATCGGTGCCGTGGAGCATGGCACGCGCCTCCTCGTAGCCGGTTCCGTAGACCGTGCCGCCCGATGCAAGCCCGCACAGGGCGACGCCGAGCCCGCACAGGGTGCCGAACACGACAGGATGGCGACGGATGGCGCCGCCGATCCGTCCCGGCAGCCCCCTGGCGAACAGGATGGTGACGCGGCCGAACACACCGCCGGCGACACCGCCGAGCACGCCGAGGATCGGCACGGCGAGCCAGCCGGGGCCGAAGGGCAGCAGGGCCTTGGTCGTGCCGAAATAGGTGTAGTCGCCCTGGATCGCGAGTGCCGTGAGCCCGGCGGCGATCACCGTGGCGACGATGAGCCCGCTGGTGCGCGCCTCGTAGGTCCGGCTCAGTTCCTCGATCCCGAAGACGATGCCGGCGATCGGCGTGTTGAAGGCCGCGGCGACCCCCGCCGCGCCGCCGGCCAGGATGACGCCGGGCAGGCGGTCCGCGTCGAGGCGGCCGACGGCGGCCATGATCGCCGCGCCCACCTGGACGGTCGGTCCCTCGCGTCCCGTGGAGGCGCCGCAGGCGAGACCGAAGGTCATGACCAGGATCTTGCCGAACGCCGTCCTGAGGGAGACCAGGGCGCTGCGGATCGCCGGATCCTCGGTATGGCGCGCGGCGATCACCTGCGGAATCCCCGACCCTTGCGAGTTCGGGAACACCCGGATGGAGAGCAGGATCGCGATGGCGAAGCCGAGCGGCGTCAGCACCAGTGCGACGAGCGGCGAGGGCGACACCATCCAGCGGAACACGTCCTGGGCCCAGTCGGCGAGCTTGGCCATCGCCACCGCCGCGAGTCCCACGCAGAGCCCTCCGAAGAGGAACAGCAGCCGCTGCCGCCACAATGGCGCGGCATCGAAGGCCGCGCCGCGCAGGCGGGACAGGCGTGTCCGCGCCGGAGGGGAGGCGGGTTCGGGTTCAAGCATGATCACCGGCCTGCGCAGACTTCGAAGTCACGGTTACGTGCTCGATCGCTCGTCCGATTGGCTGAAAGGAAGTGAACCGACCCCGTCTTTCCGGGGCTGCGCAGCAGAGCCCGGAATCGAGAACCATAGGTCGACGTTCATTCTGCTCCACCGGCGATTCTGGATTCCGGGCTCGCCTGCGGCGCCCCGGAATGACGGAGGGGATCACGGTACGGTACGACGCCAGTGCCGACACGAACTCGAAGCCCGAGGACACTCACCGGGCAAGGCCTGCGACGCAAGGCACATACCGCCCCTCAACCCGACTTCCGCGGTGGCTTCGCCTCGCTTTCCGCCTTGCAGAGCTCGCCGACGGTCTTGAGATAGGCCTTGGCGTCGAATTTCCTCAACGAGTTCTCGCTCTGGTAGCGCACGGTGCCGAAGATCTTGCGCCGTGCCCAGGGCCGGTCGTGCAGGCCGTAGACCCAGGCGACGTTGGTGAAGGAATTCGCGTCGCGCCCGTCGAGGAAGTAGCGGTTGTTGAGGCGCAGGGTCCGCTTGAATCCCTCCTCCGCGCTCGGGGACCATTCGAGGATCTTCTTGCCCCAGTACATGCGCAGGTGGTTGTGCATGTAGCCGGTCACCCGCATCTCGGCCTGGGCCGCGTTCCAGTATTCGTCGTGGGTCTCACCCTCCGCGAGCTGCTTTTCGGTGTAGCGATGCGGGCGCTCGTCCTCGGCATGGTCGGCCAGGGATTTCCGCGCCCAGTCCGGCACCGCATGCTCGTAGCTGTCGTAGCGCTCGGTGAAGTAGACGTGGTTCATGGATAGCTCGCGCCGCACGATCAGTTCTTCGAGATAGGAGGCCCTGTCCTCGGCGGCGCCCGCCTTCGATTCCCGGACGGCGAGGGCGATCTCCACGGGCGAGATCTGCCCGAAATGCAGGTAGGGGCTCATATGCGAGGCGGCCCCCGCCTCGGGCCGGTTGCGGTCGTTGCCATAGGAGCGGAACGGCCCGGCGAGATAGGCCTTCAGGCGCCGGCGCGCCTCGCTCTCTCCGCCGGTGAAGCGCTTCACCGGAGCGACCTCGCGGTCGAGGGTCATTCCGGCCAGCACGGAATCGGGATCGGAGACGTCGATCTCGCTCTTCGGCAGCCCACGTCCGGCCTTGTGCTTCACGGTCCGGGGTTTGAGCGCCTCCACATACTCGTCGAGGAGCTTGAGGATCTTGGGGCGCAGGGTGCGGGCCGCGTATTCGTGCTTGGGAGAGGCGGTCTCCACCGGCACCACCACGTCGCCCTCCACCTGGACGATACGGGTCTTTGCCGCCTTCACGATCTCGCCGTACCAGCGCTTCTGGATGGCGAGGTAGCCGCGGTCGAGGACGAGGAGTGCCGCCTCGTCGGACAGCGCGATGGCGATGTCGGCAGGGGACGCCTTGCGCATGACGAAGTGGATGCCGCGCGCCTCCAGCCCCGCCTTCGCATCGGCGAGGCCCTGCAGCAGGAAGGCGTAATGGCGCGCATTGGCCTCGGGAAAGCCGTTCGCCCCGTCGAGCAGCCCGAAACAGGCGACGACGGGAAGGCCGAGCCTGTTGGCCTCCTCGATGGCGAATTCGAGCGCCGGGTTGAAATGCGCTCGGTTGGCCTGCTGCATCAGATAGAGGACGTACGATCCGCCCGCTTGCGGATCGCCGTCATTCAGATCTCGAATTCTCTGCGCCTGTATCGCCATCGTGTGAAACGGGTCCTGTGTGGTCGATGAATCTGTGGCCCGGCAGGCGAGGGGCGGGAGTTAACGATTTGGTCATGGATCGGCGCCGGAGACGGACGCCGCCAACATTCGCAGGCGTGAATTCAATGCATCGACAACGCCATGACGAGCGATGATTGCCATAGATGCAGCAGATCGGCCGCAAGACTGTCGCCGGATTTGACCTGAGACATTTTCGATACAGAAGGATTGCGAAGTGTGTCGCCGCACGAAAAGGGATCGTCGCGTTGCGCGAACGACCTTGCAATTCCGTGCAGGAGGATCAGATTGTGCATTGCGGGAGCGCGATGGCGTCGCGGTCCTGCTGCCCTCCTTGGGCGTTTCCTCCCTAGACTTCGGGCCGCTCTTCGGAGCGGCCTTTTTTTCTGATCTCAGCCTCGGGCCGGTCATCCGCGAGCCCGCGCCCGGATCATGAAATTGTCGTAGGTGTATTCCGCCACCTGGAACCAGAGATATTCCTCGTTCCGGAACGTCTTCATAGCTTCGTAGATGCGTTTGAAATCGGCGCTCCTAGCCGAAATCTCGCCGTAGACGTCGTTGGCGTGTTTCAGCGCCGCCTCCATCACGTCCTGGGGGAAGGGACGGAGCTGCGCACCGCCGGCCACGAGGCGGCGAAGGGCGCGGGGATTGCGCGCATCGTATTTCGCCTGGACCTCGGCATGGGCCTGCGCCGCCGCGGCCTGCAGGATCGCGCGATAGGCTTTCGGCAGCGCCTTCCACGCCTCCGCGCCGATCCAGAAATGCAGCATCGCGCTGCCCTCCCAGAAGCCGGGGTAATGATAGGTCGGCGCTACCTTCTGCAGCCCGAGCTTCTCGTCGTCGTAGGGACCGATCCATTCGGCCGCGTCGAGGGCCTTCGATTCCAGGCCCGCATAGATCTCCGGTCCCGGCGTCGCCTGGGGCACGGCGCCGAACTTCGCCAGGACCTGGCCGCCGAGACCGGCGATGCGGATCTTCATGCCCTGGAGGTCGGCGGTGCTCTTCACCTCCCGTCGGAACCAGCCGCCCATCTGCGCGCCGGTATTGCCGCCGGGAAGGCTCACGAGCCCATGCTTGGCGAAGACCTCCGAGAACAGGTCGGCGGCGCCCCCCTGGAGCCACCACGCATTCTGTCCGCGCGCATTGAGACCGAAGGGCAGGGCGGTGGCCAGCGCGAAGGTCGGATCCTTCGCGGTGCCGAGGGTCGCCGGCGCATGCCCCATCTCCACCGCGGCGCTCGACACCGCATCGATCACGCCCTCGGCCGGAACCGGCTCGCCCGGCGGCAGGACCTGGATCTGGAAGCGGCCATCCGTGGCTTCCGAGACGAGGCGCGACACGGTCTCCGGCGCGCCGAACAGGATGTCGAGGGATTTCGGGTAGTGGGAGGCGAGCCGCCAGCGCGTCTCGGGCATCGTCTCGGCCCGCGCCGCTCCCGTCGACAGGGCCGCGGCGGCACCGCCGAATCCGGCGGCGAGCAGGCTGCGGCGCGCAGGGTATGAGGCCATGGAAACTCGCTTCGCCCGTTTCTCGGTTCGTTCACGAACGGGACAGGAAGCAAATCGATCCGATATTCGTCCTCGTTCCACCTGTCCGGCCCCTCGCCCGCCGAAAACGATCAGGGAGGGCTGGCGTAGGTGAAGGTCCCGTCCTTCCATACATAGAGCACGTAGCCCTGCGCGGTGACATCGCCCTTGCCATCGAATCCCACCGAACCGAGGACGAGGTCGAAACGCTCGGTATGCAGGGCCGCCGCGATGCGCCGTGCATCCGTGCTGCGGGCGAAATTGCCCGCCTCCACCAGCGCCTGGAGGGCGGCATAGCCGTAGATCGTCGAGCCCTCCACGTCGCCGCCCGCGGCCTTCAGCGCCTGGACCACGGGGGCGGCCTCGGGTTTGCGGCGCGGGTCGAGATAGAAGGTCATCAGCACGCCGTTGCTGGCCGGGCCGGCGGCTGTGGCGAAATCCTGCGTGGCGATGGCGGAGGTGCCGAACCATTGCGGCCGGAAGCCCCGCTCCGCGGAGATCCGCACGAGCCGGCCCATTTCGAGGGCGTCGCCGCCATAATAGGCCACGGCGATCCCCGCATCCTTCAGCCGGTCGGCGAGCGCCGCATCGTCGGCGTCGCTGGCCACGAAGGCCGTGGCCAGCGCCTCGTTGATGCCGATCCGGTTGAGGTTGTCCTTGGTGGCTGCGGCGAGGGCACGGGAGCCCGGACTCTGGTCGTTGAGGATCGCGATCTTCCTGTCGCGGAAGCGCTCAGCCAGCACGGTGGCGGAGAGCTTGGCCTGGTCGTCGTCGCGCCCGCAGACCCGGAACACGTTCGGAAGCCCGCGATCGGTGAGTTTGGCGGCGACGGAGGCCGCGGTGATCATGGTGATGCCGTTGGCGGCATAGACCTCGGAGGCGGCGAGCGAGGCGTTCGAGCAGACATGGCCGACGACGAGGCGCACCTCGCTCAAGGCGTAGTGCTTGGCCACCGCCACGGCCTTGTTGGAATCGCAGGCATCGTCCTGGACGTCGAGCTGGATGGTCTGCCCGGCGAGCCCGCCCTTGGCATTGGCGTCCCGCACGGCGGCGCGGACGCCGCGAAGGACCTGCTCGCCGACGGCGACGTAGGCGCCCGATTGCGGAACCGCGACGCCGACCGTCACATCGGCTCGCGCAGCGGAAACGACGAAGAATGCGGCAGAGACGGCGACCATGAGAGCGGAAACGACCGTTCTCGGCGCGGCGGATGCCGGCCTGCGCAGGGCCACGCGGAAGCATCCGCTCGCCGGCCCGAAGAAGCGGGCCACCCGTCTCATCCTCATGTCGCCCCGCCCCAACGCCCGTCCGGCCCCCTGAAAGACAAGCGAGCCCCGCGAGTTACCCCCCGGCTCCCATGGCATCGCGGAGCCGTGCGACAAGGCCGGCCAGAACGCAAGTGCCCCGGTCTGTCCACCTGGCCGGACCGGGCCGATCTGAGGGCCGTCCCGACCCGCGAGGACAGAGGCGATCTCAGTCGATCGCGCTGCCGACGCGGACGCCGGTGGTGATCGGCTGGGCCGCTGCGGCGAAGACGGAGAGCACCTTCTTGATCTCGGTGAACGGCGCGTTCGAGACGTAGATCATGTCGCGATTGCGCATGCGGAACGCCTGGGTGAGAAACAGGCTGTTGGGATCGCGCATGTCGACCCGGTAGACCACCGGCACCAGCGGCGTGCCGAGGAGCGGGCTTCCGGGCTTGAGGCGGCGCACCACGGCCGCCGGCTCGAACCGGAAGATGAAGGTCCCGGTCGGATCGGCATCGACGTCGCGCTGGCCGCGCGCCTTGGCCAGGGCCTGGGCCAGGGTGATGCCCTCGGCCTGGAACGCGATCTCGGTCGCCTGACCCAGGGCACCCACCGCCAGGAAGGTCTGGGGGTCGCGCACGAGGGTCAGGTTGTCGTTGGGGCGCAGGTAGATGTTCTCTTTCGGGTTCGACACCACCGTGGTCAGCGGCACCGTCGCCGTGGTGCCGCCCCGCGACAGGCGCACGAACGTCTCGTTGACGGGCGTCTTGACGCCGCCGGCGCTGGCGATGACGTCGAGGATGCGGTCGCCCTGGGAGCCGAGGGGGACGCGGGCGCCGCCGATGGATTCGCCGCCCACGGTGACCGATTGCGAGATCGCCCGGGTCACGGTGACGATGACCTGCGGCTGGATCGCCTTGCCGGCGAGTTCGGTCTCGATCAGCGACTGGACGTCCTGGGCGCGCCGTCCGGCGACCTTGATGCGTCCGGCATAGGGCACCGAGATCGCGCCGTCGCGCGAAACGACCTGCTCGGGCAGCTGCGCCGCCTTCGAGCCGGCGGAGAAGGAATTGACCGTGAGAGGTCCCGAGAACAGACCGCCCGATCCCGCCTCGAACACCGAGACCGCCACGGCGTCGCCGATACCGATGACGGATTCCGCCGGAGCGCGATGGTCGCCGAAGGATGCGAACAGGCTGTCGAGGGGGCGTCCGCGCATGGCCTCGACCACGGCGGAGCTCATGTCGATGAGTTCGTAGCGGGCGAAGGTGCCCTCGCTCGTCGCCTGATCCGCCCCGTCCACCACAGCCGAGGTCGAGGGACCCGCAGCCGGCAGGAAGGCGTTGCATCCAGACACCGAAAGGGCGGTGACAAGGACGATAGGCAGAGTGCGCATGCAGTTTCGCCTGTCGGTTTCTCTCATCCGCTGCCTAAACCAAAGCCGAGTCACTGTCCGTGGCGAGGCGGTCACACTCCCGACCCGAAGGCAGGACCGGTGCGGATCGTCCCCGTTACCCACATGCCGGCACCGTCGATCCTTCCGCGCCGGTCGCGAGCGAAAGCGCTCGACGCTGGACGGAAGTCCATGCGATTTTCCCCATCGTGAGCAGGGGCGCCTGCGACGATGCCCATGCGACGAGCAGGACGCCATTGTCTGATACGATACCCGACGGTCCGCGCGGCCACCTCGCCGGGAACTCTCGAGCCGGGACTACCTGTGCGGAGAGTTCCCGGCACGGCCCCGTGCGAAGACGGCACGTCTTCTATGTGCCCGGCTACGATCCGGAGGGGCGCACGCGCTACCGCATGCTCTTCGTGCGCGAACTGACCCTCTACGCCAAGCGGTTCGGCCAGCCCAAGCGCCGCCTCGAACGAGCGGTGATGGGAAAGGACGGGCTCTCCCAGCGCTGGACGGTCGCCGCCGAACCGGCCGTCGAGGGGGCGGAGACGAGCTACGACGTGCTGCTCTGGGACGATCTCGTGCTCAAGGATTTCGCCCGGTGGCGCATCCTCAGCGTCGTCCTGCTGTTCCTGGGCAGCCTCCACGCCATCGTCACCGGCATGATGGTGAGATTCTACCGGCTGAACTGGAAATACGGCAACGTCATCCTCTATCCGCTCTTTCTGATCCTGCTTCTCACCCTCGTGAGCGGGCTGATCGCGCATCAGGTCCACGCCCATCTCGGGGAGGGGTACGGACACAGTCTGCGCTGGCCGTTCTGGCTGACGGTGCCGCTGGGCCTCATGGTCGGCATCGTCTGGATCAAGTCCCTCGATGCCCTGCTCGAGAGGGCCTTCTTCTGGCAATTGCTCAACGACTGGGTGTTCAACTGGCAGCACGGGCAGGGCTGGCGGCCGGATTACGACGCGCGTGTCGATGCCTTCGCCGCCCTCGTGGTGGACCGGCTCGCGACGTTCCGGGCGGAGGGAATCGTCCTCGACGAAGTGGTGATCCTGGGCCATTCCACCGGCGCCCTCACGGCCGTGGAGGTCGCCGCCCGCGTGCTCGCCGCCGACCCCGTGGTCGGGACGGGGACGACAGCGCTCGCCCTGCTGACCCTCGGTTCGGGGCTCCCCATCGTCGCCCTGCAGAGCGCGGCGCGCCGGGTGCAATCGGACATCGCGAGCCTCGTCGTCTCGGACCGCATCGTCTGGGTCGACTATTACGCTCCGCAGGACTGGATGAACTTCCCCGATTTCGACCCGGTGGCGCGACTGCCCCTCGATCTCGACGGACAGGTGGCGCGCAACCCGCTCGTGCGCTCTGCCAAGTTCCGCGAGATCATCGATTCCGAAACCTACATCAAGGTCCGATGGCGGCCGTTCCGGATGCATTTCCAGTTTCTCTTCGCCAATGACCGTCTCGGCGAATACGATTTCTTCGCCATGGCGCTCGGGCCGCAACGCCTGCGCGACCGCGTGACGGGCCCCCGGGTCTTCGCCGGCGCCGACAGGACGACCAGGCCTTGACGACGGGATCCGCGAGAGGCTCGGACGCGGCAGGTTCGGACACGGTAAGGGCACCCGGAACGGACATGCCCCGCGTCATCATCGTCATGGGCGTCTCGGGCTCGGGCAAGAGCACCGTGGCCGGCCTGCTCGCCGAAAGCCTCGGCTGGGGCTTCGTCGATGGCGACGCCTTCCACACCCCCGAGCATGTGGCCAAGATGCGTGAGGGCCATGCCCTCGACGACGCCGACCGCGCACCCTGGCTCGACGCCATGGCGGCCTGGATCGGCACGTGCCTCGCGGCCGGCAGACCCGGCATCCTCGTCTGTTCGGCGCTGAAGCGGGCCTATCGCGACGCGCTCGTCCGGGGGCGGGCGGGCATCCGCATCGTCTATCTCGAAGGCGACCGCGACCTGATCGCGACACGGGTCGCGGTCCGGACCGGCCACTTCATGCCGGCGGCCCTGCTCGACAGCCAGTTCGCCATCCTCGAGCCGCCGGCACCGGAGGAGGGCGCCGTGGCAGTGCCCATCGCCGGCAGCGCGGAGGCGATCGTGGCAACGATCCTCCGCGCGTTGGGTTTGCAACCCGACGCGTCGATTCCGCAGGACACAGAATGACATCGGGCCCCCTCTCCGGCGATCGGCGGATCGCCTTCGTGATTTCCGACGTGGACGGCACTCTCGTCACCTCCGACAAGGTTCTGACACGGCGCAGCAGAGAGGCGGTCCGGCGGCTCGAAGCATCCGGCATCGGCTTCACCATCGCCTCGGCCCGACCGCCGATGGGGCTCACCTCGTTGATCGCCGATCTCGACCTGCGGCACCCGATCGGTGCCTTCAACGGCAGCACCCTGATCGAGCCCGACGGCAGCATCATCGCCGAACACCTCATCCCGGAGGACACGGCACGCGAGGCCGTACGGGGTCTCGGCGCGCTCGGCCTCGACATCTGGGTCTTCGCGAAGGGACAATGGAACCTGCGCAATCCGCACGGGGCCTATACCGATCTCGAGCGACGGACCCTCCGGGCGGAGCCCACCACCGTCGCGGATCTGGCTCCGCTCCTCGACGCGGCGTCCAAGATCGTCGGCGTGAGCGCGGATGCCGACCATCTCGCCGCGTGCGAGAGCAGGATCGCCGAGGCCCTGGGGAACGGCGCCGACGTCCACCGCTCGCAGGCCTATTATCTCGACGTGACGCCGCACGGGCAAGGCAAGGGCAGCTTCGTCGACGAGATGGCCCGCCGCCTCGGCATCCCCCGGGCTCGGATCGCCACCCTGGGTGATGCGGCCAACGACGTGCCGATGTTCGCGCGCAGCGGGTTTTCGGTCGCCATGGGCAACGCCGGAGAGGCGGTGAAGCGGGCCGCCTCGACGGTGACGGCGACAAACGACGACGAAGGGTTCGCCGAAGCCGTCGAAGAATTTTTCTTGACCCGCTGACGCGCGACTCCCCGCGGGAATCGCCATCGCCCCTCAGAGCGTTGGCATTGCTCGCGAAACCGCCGATCCACGCCTCACCAGTCCCGCGCCACCTGTGCCATGTGCGCCACAGCACACGGGGAAACGGCTGCGCTCGTCCACAATCGTGGCAGCGGAGCCGCCTTCCGGCCTCAATTGGCCTCGACCCTGGCAGTCAGATCAAGAACGACGCCACCGGGTCTACGAATGAATCAGCGCCTTCTGCTCCTCGCCGTGGCTGCGGCCGTGCTACCGGGCCCGGTTCTCGGCCAGGGCACCCCGGCCCGCGACAACATCGATGCGTTGATCGAAGAGCAGGCCAAGGCAAACGGCGTTCCGGCGAGTTTCGTCCATCAGGTCGTCAAGCGCGAGAGCAACTACAACCCCAATGCGAAGGGCGGCAGCGCCCTCGGGCTGATGCAGATCAAGCACGCCACCGCGCGCGGTCTGGGTTATCGCGGCGACGCGGCGGGGCTCTACGACCCCAAGATCAACCTTCGCTACGGCATCGCTTATCTTGCCGGCGCCTATCGCACCGCCAAGGGCAATATCCACCAAGCCTATACCTACTATAATCGCGGCTACTATTACGCCGGCAAGCGCCAGGGCACCCTCGTCGCCGGCCTCGAGGATACCACGACGGCCTCGCCGCAATCGGGCGCGGCCTTCGGCGACGTCTTCAACCGCGGCTTCGGCGGCACGCGCAACGCGCAGCCCGATGCCAACATCACCGCGGCCGCCACCGCCCTGGCCTACGCTCCCAGCCCCACCCTGCAGGCCGTGCCGACCGAATTGGTCGAAGTCCCGCTGCCGCCGCGCCGCCCGGCCGCGCTCTCCGGCTTCGCGCCGGCAGTGGCCGAGATCGGCCCCGCCCACGCGACGGTCGCCACTCCCCAGACCACGGCACTCGCGGCGCTGTCCGTGAATCCCGCGGTTCAGCCGGCAGCCGCGGCGGTCACCGCGGAGGTCGCCTTCGGCGAGACCGTGGAAGTCCCGCTGCCGCCTCGCCGTCCCTCGGCGCTCGCTCTCGCCTCGGTCGGCCGGCCCGTGATCGCGAAGAAGGCGCCGACGCCCGGCACGGTGATGGAAGCTTCGGCACTCCCGTCGAGCCAGTAGGCGGAACGGTCGAGCCTCAGGATCAGGACGGACGATACCCGGCCCGAGGGCTGGTCCGGCGTTCGGGATGCCAGGCCACGAGATTTGGCAAGCTACGGGATTCGGCACGGGCCTCGCCCCCGAAGCCCGGACTCGCAAAAGCGACAAATTGCGCGCCGATTGAGGTGGAGTATGCGCATCCCCCGCTTGCGCCGGAGCCCCTCGGCGCTCACATGGTGCAGTGCGGCATAGCGGGCCCGAGGTTCGCAATGCGAGGGAGCCTGTCCGGAACTCGGGGGTCGGACCTCTAGCTTCGGGATCAGGCCTCAAGGTTGCGAAGCGTGGCCGCGGCTCTCATCCTCGCCGAGAACCGCGACACGCGATCGCCGCATGCGCGCCGGCCGTGATAGACCCTGTCGGCACGAATTGATGCTGTAGCAGGGCCGCCCGGCGGGATATGGTGTGATCAATCGGCATTCGGGACGGTGTGGTCCGGAATGCGAAAACGGAAGACGGACGACGGCATGGCCGGCGCGGCTGAACAAGAATCAATCTTCCTGGCCGAGCTCGGTCGGCGTGTCAGGCACGCGCGGACGGTGCGCGGCCTGTCGCGAAAGCTCCTCTCCCAGACCTCGGGGCTGTCGGAGCGTTACATCGCCCAGCTCGAGAGCGGGCAGGGCAACGTGTCGATCATCCTGCTGCGCCGCGTGGCGGACGCGATGGGGGTGCGTCTCGACGACATGATCGCGGTGCAGGACACGCCGCCGGATTGGCACGTGATCCGTGATCTCCTCGCCACGGCCTCGGCGGAGCAGATCGCGCTGGCGAAGGGTATCCTCTCCGGACATGCCCCGACGAACGGCGAGACGCCCCTGCCTCGGGTGGCCGTGGTGGGCCTGCGCGGAGCGGGCAAGTCGACCCTCGGCCGCCGAGTGGCCGATCGCCTCGGCTGGACCTTCATCGAACTCAACGCCGAGATCGAGCGCGAAAACGCGCTGTCGGTGAAGGAGATCTTCGCGATCTACGGCCAGGAGGGATATCGCCGTCTCGAACAGGCCGCCCTGCGTCGCCTGACCGAACATCCCGGCCCGATGATCCTGGCCACCAGCGGCGGAATCGTCGCCGAACCTCTCACCTACGACCTGCTTCTCCAGGCCTTCTTCACGGTCTGGCTGCGGGCCAAGCCCGAAGAGCACATGCAGCGCGTGCGCGACCAGGGCGAGCTCGCCACCACCGGCGACCACACCTCGGCCATGCAGGAACTGCGGGCCGTGCTCCTCAGCCGCGAGCCGCTCTATGCCCGCGCCCCGGCGGTGGTGGACACGTCCGACATCCCCGTGGACGAGATGGTCGATCGGCTCGCCGCCGTGATCGAGACGCGTTTCGGAGCGGTGGATTACCGGCGCACCGCCTGACGGACTGGCGAGACGGCGCATGCCCCTTGATCCGCGAGGTGCGTTTCCCCACGCTATAGGGCATGGGAAAGGAACGGAGTGCTCCGGCTCTTCTTGACCTACGGGAGAGTGTTCTCCCGTATCCGTTCCCGGCGAGGCCGAGACGGTCGGTATGAGGCGGTCGCGCTGTCGAGGCCGCGCCGCATGCCGTAGATCTCGCGATCGAGACCCTGCGATCAAGACCCCGCGATGCGGAGGAATCCATGTCCGCCAGCCCTCTCCCGAATTCAGGATCCGGACACGAGTCCATTGCCGGGACCGTCGATCCCGTCTGGTCGCGCCTGCGCGGCGAGGCGGAGGCGGTGGTGCGCGAGGAGCCTCAGCTCGCCTCGTTCATCGTCGCGACCATCCTCAATCATTCGACCCTCGAAGCCGCGGTCTCGCACCGCGTCGCGGCCCGGCTCGGCCATGCCTCGCTGCCGGCGGAGCTCGTGGCGCACGGGTTCTACGAGGCGATCGCCGCGGACCCTCGGATCGGCGACAGCTTCCGCGCCGATATCGGTGCGGTGCTCGACCGCGACCCGGCAGCCGGCCGGGCGCTCGAACCCGTCCTGTATTTCAAGGGCTTCCACGCCATCCAGGCGCATCGGCTGGCGCATTGGTACTGGACCAGCGGCCGCCGCGATCTCGCGCTCTATCTCCAGAGCCGGTCCTCAGAGGTGTTCCAGACCGACATCCATCCTGCCGCCCGGATCGGTCGCGGCATCTTCCTCGACCACGCCACCGGCGTCGTCGTCGGCTCCACCGCCGTCATTGAGGACGACGTCTCGATCCTGCACGCCGTGACCCTCGGTGGCACCGGCAAGCAGGGCAGCGACCGCCACCCGAAGATCCGCCGCGGCGTCATGATCGGTGCCGGGGCCAAGATCCTCGGGAACATCGAAGTCGGCGAATATGCCCGCGTGGCCGCCGGTTCCGTGGTCCTGCGGCCGGTTCCGGCCCATACCACCGTCGTGGGCGTGCCCGCCCGCGTGGTCGGCACTGCCGGTTGCGCCGAACCGGCCCGCGCCATGGACCAGTTCGTCAATCTCGACCAGTTCATCCACATGGCCGAGGGCATCTGAACCCGTTCGCCCGCGCTTGCCCGGCGCGAAGCGGCATGGCAAGCGGTGCCCATCCCGCGAGGCACGGGACGGATCGAGCCGGTCCCGCCTCGACCGACCACCGATGAAGCAAGAGGCGAAAGCGTGAACAAGACCGACATCACGAAAGTCCAGGACTATATGCGTCGGACATTCGCCAACGCGAACATCCGGCTCGTGGCCCGACCCAAGAAGGACGATTCCGCCGAAGTCTATATCGGTGAGGAATTCCTCGGCGTGGTCTCCGTGGACGACGAGGACGGCGACCGCTCGTTCAACTTCGCGATGGCGATCCTCGACATCGATCTCGAGGATTGAGGGTCGAAAGGCGGGGACATGGGCGCGTGACCGACCGCGCCCCGCCCGGACACACGTATTTCTCCCTGTGCGTCGGTTAACCCTGACGCCGGGAAATCCTTAACGTTTCGTAAACGCTCTGGCAGAGTGCGTGCTTAACCCGTCGTTAACGGTGAAGCGCGCGCCATGGACATCAGCCCTTCCGCCATCGAATCGATCCAGACGCTCTGCGTCGGCCTCGCATTGTCGGGCCTTCTCGCGAGCGCCTTCGAACTGTTTTCCGATCGTCGCGCCAGTTTCAGCCTGCTGGAGCGCGGCGGCGTCGAGGCGGTCGCGGCCCTGCCCATCCTGGCTTTCGGCGCGCCCTTCATCATCCTGCGCAATACCGTGCGTGGCCGCCGCATCGAGCGCCGCCCGATCCCCTTCGTGATGATCGCGACGATCATCGCCTGTGGCTGGAGCCTCCTCTCGGGCCGCGTCGCCCTCGACCTCGCGCATCTGATTGCTGGCGGGATCTGACACCGGATCGCAGATTGCGATCGATCATTCCGCCCCCTTTCCCGGACGCCCTCACCGATTCGCGGTGGCCACCGGCGAGGCGACGCCGTTGAGCGAGACCCAAGCCATGCTGTCCTGGCCTTCGCGCTTCACGTAGGTGTATCCGGTACGCGGCGCGGAGAGGATCGCGCTGGTCTTGTTGTCGAGGATCAGGTCGCCCTTGTCGGTGCGCACCATCAGCACGGCATGACCCTCGCCGATATCGTCGATCACCACGGTCATCCGCAGCGCCCGACGGGGCAGGCCCCGCTCCACCAGCATCCTGCGCTTGAGCAGCTGGAAATCCTCGCAATCGCCGAATCCGTCATCGGGAAAATCCCAGCGGTCCACGACGCCCCAATGCGCCATGTCGGTGATCGGGTGGATGCGTCCGTTGACGCGGCGGTTGACGCTGGTGAGCGTGCGCCAGATCGCGGGGTTCAGGGTGATGAAGGCCGGCTGCGAGGTATCGACCGCGCATTCGGCGGGATATTTGGCGCAGAAGCCGTTCCAGGCCGCCACAGGCCGGGCGCCGCCATTCTCGCCCACGCTGGTGGCATCCGGGATGGCGGCGGTCGTGGAGACCGGGCGGGCTTGCGTCGCGGGCCCACCGAGGAGCAGGATCGAGCCCACCAGGGACAACTTCGCCGCTCGACCGGCCCGTCGCCACAGCCCGCTTCCCGAGAAGCTTCCGCCGCCGACGCCTCGCAGAACCGCGTGCCGCATTCCGGTCGCCCTGCCACTTGTTGCCGATGGCAAGAAACTGGCACGCCCGGGGCCGGGGCTCAATCCAAAAGTTAAACTCGAATTAACTTCCCACGAGGCCGGGGGTTCCGTGGCAGAGAAGTGATGTTTTCAGGCAACCCGGGAAACTGCGATCAGCGGTTGGCCGTGGTCACCGGAGACGTCACTCCTCCAAGCGAAACCCAGGCCACGGAATCCTGGCTCTCGCGTTTGATGAAGACGTAGCCGGTCCGGTACCAGGGCAGGATCTCGCTGGTCTTGTTGTCGAGGATCAGCTCCCCACGGTCGGTGAGGAGCGTCAGGACGGCGTGACCCTCGCCCTTCTCGTCGATGACGACGGTCATCCGCATGGCGCGGCGGGACAGGCCGGCATCGGCGAGGCGCTTGCGCTTGAGGAGCTGGAAATCCTCGCAATCGCCCATGCCGTCCTCGGCGAGGTCCCAGCGGTCCGCCTCGCCCCAATGATCCATGTCGGTGACGGCGCGCAGGCCGGTGTTCACCCGGCGGTTGACCGAGACGATGAGGTTCCAGGTCGCGGAGGTGAGGGCGATGCGCGCCGGCTCGTTCGCGTCGATGGCGCATTCGCCCGGGTAGCGCTGGCAGAACGAGACCCATCCGACGATCGGGCGGGCGGCGCCGAGGACATCGGCGGACTGGGACGGCGAGGGCAGGGCGGCCAAGGTCTGAGCCTGGGCGCCGCCGGCGCAGAACAGCGCGAGCCCCGCGAACATCCCGAGAAAGAGTGACTTCGTCCGTCCCATCGCGACCACCTCGTCCAACGAGGATCACGATGCCGCCACGCTTCCTGTGCCGCGCTGAAGCCGATACGCGCAATTTTATCGATTCGGCCTCGGGGCGGGGCCGGTGCGGGACAGGGCCAACCGCCGGCTGAACCGAAGGCTCGGATTGGCGAGATCGAGATCAGGAAGGCGTAACCATGCCAGGGCCGAGTGGACGGCGCGGCCTCGGTCGTCGACGATGGCGAGATCGCCATCGCCCGGTTCCGCGACGAAGCCGGGGCGAACGAGGGGATCTCGCCGACGCCCGGAACGCCGTCGGTGACAGGGGGAATGTCGGGGGATCGAAGGCTCTGTCCTGCCCTATCCGGGCCGGGATGCCGATCTCAGAGGATCAGGCCTTCGTGGAACAGATCCGGCGAGATCGGCAACATGAAGCTCACGCCGATACCGCCCTCGAAATAGCGCACGACGCGGCCGGGCGTCCGCCCGACCATGAGGCTCGCTCCGATCGACGGTGTCGTCTGGGTCGAGAGGGCGACGCCGGACATGGAGACGTCGATGATGCGGGCGGCGACCTCGCGCCCGCTCTCCAGCTTCAGCACCACCCCGGGATGGGACGGTGTGAGACGTTCGTGGTTTCGCCCTTCGGGAAGGCCGAGGGCCTCGCGGTTGGCGATCCAGGTGAGCTGGGAGGCGATCTTGTCCCGCTTGCGCTGGGTCGCGCTGAGGCGCAGGGCCATGCCGCCGGTCGTGAAGCGGGCGACGATCCCTTCGATCCGGCCGATGCTCTCGAGATACAGCACCACGCGCTCGTCGAGGGTACCGAGCACCGCACAGGTCAGGCGCACGCCGCCCGGGGACATGTCCACGGTCTGGCACGGGAATTCCCGGCGATCGGCCAGCATGTAGCGGCCGAGGAGGGCCACCTTGACGCGCTGATGCCGACGGAGATCCGACGGCCGCAGCAGGCGGACCGGCTTCGCTTCGGTGTGTGCGAAAGCCTCGATCATCAATACGGCAGACTCGGGTTGGATCGTCGTCGACGCAACCGTACGTGTCGGCTGGTTACGAAAATCTTTGCCCTGGAGAGATTGAGCCGGCATTCGCCCGGGAAAGCGTATCAGGCCCTTCCGCCGGGATGCACCATGAGATGACCGCGGCGCACCGGGATGCTGTCATTGGCCGGCTCCGGCAGGTTCCGGAGACCCGCCGCGGCGCCGTTCTCGGCGAGATCGATGACGTCGTAGACCGGGTCGAGCACGCGCAGGGACATCGAATCGAGCCGCACCACCGGCCGAAGCCCGAGCCATTGCGGGACGACCTGCGGGCTGAGCGATCCGAGCATGCGGACCTGGGTCTGGCCGCGATGGCGCAGGGGCAGAAGAAGCAGCTCGAGGTCGATCGGCTCGGCCTCCTGCGTGAACCCGCGCAATCCGGCGACGATCCCCAGCGTATCGACGGCGACGGTCTCCACCAGGCGCCAGGGATCGGCTTGGGTCGGGCCCCATATGTCGGCGAAGGCGCTGCCGCGCAACTCGCGGCCGAACAGGGCGCAGACCCGCGTCCCGGCGAGCCGGACCGTCGCGGCGGAGCGCGGCATGTCGAGTTCGAGAATGAGGCTTTCGGCCAGGACATTCCGGATTTCGCCGGGCTCGATCTCGCTCCTCTCCGGAGCGGCACGCTCCCGGCGAAGGCGATTCCAGTAGTGATAGAGCATTCGGCTGGTCGGATGCTTCATGGCGTCCCGTCGTGGCACGGCCCCGGTGGGACCTGTTCGAAATCGGGCCGGTCCGCCGAGCGCTGTGCCAGCGTCCGGGTTCGGCTACCGAGCCTGCCGCACACCTTATGCCCCTCCAAGGCGACGTGCCTCCTTAAGTTTTGATTAAGGTTAACAAGAGGTGGACGTTGCCGATGGGCGGCATCCGAGCGACACTGTCCTCGTTGATTGAAGCGAGACCGCCGATGCGGTCGCTCTTCTTGCGAAGTCATCGGAAGGACGGGTCTCGACCCGGGCGGCCTGCTGGTCCGGGCCGTTTCCGCTGAGGCGGATCTTTCTCTTGGGGGGAGGGCGTGAAAGCGTCCTCCCCCTCTTTTTTGATCGATGTCGTTTTCGATCATCTTCGCGACCCTCGCCGGATGAAGGCGGCCGATGGGCGAATCACGGGCCGCTCGCCGGAATTTGCGGGGTTCGGGGCTTGCGGCGGCGGCATCCGGCCCGACATGGTGGCGCCATGGATGCCACGCCCGACCTGCCGCGCCAGAGCCGCGTCCCCGTCTTCAACATGCCGACCGCGGTGACGGTCTCGATCGGCCTCCTGCTCGGCATTCATGCCCTGCGGGAGTTCGTCCTGCCGGACGAATGGGACATCACGCTCCTCCTGAACCTCGCTTTGATTCCGGGCCGTTGGCTCGTTTCGGTGGCTCCGGACCGGGCAGCGGAGATCCTGTCCGCCGCCGCCTCGGCCGTGGGGGATGCGGACGTGGTCCAGGCACGCTCGGCCTTCGCTCAATACGTGGTGGCCAATCCCTCCGCGAGCCTGTGGACCTTCGCCACCTATGCCCTGCTCCACGGCTCGTGGACGCATGTCATCTTCAACGTGGTCTGGCTGGCCGCCTTCGGCTCCCCCGTCGCACGGCGATGCGGCCCCTGGCGTTACGGTCTCCTCGGGCTCATCGGTGCGCTGGCAGGCGGAATCCTGCACGTGGCGATCGACCCGATGAGCACCGCCCCGCTGATCGGAGCCTCGGCCGGCGTCTCGGCCCTGATGGCCGCCGCCGCGCGCTTCGTGTTCCAGTCCCCGCCGCCCTTCCTGACCGGCCAGCCCTGGCAGCGCGTCACGCATCAGCCGCTGCAGACCATCCCCCAATTGCTCGGGAACCGCACGGCGGTGATGTTCCTCGGCATCTGGCTCGCCACCAACTTCGTGTTCGGGATCATCTCGCTGCCGCTGGGGGCCGAATCCGCGACCGTCGCCTGGGATGCGCATCTGGGCGGGTTTCTGGCAGGATTTTTCCTTTTCCCGATGCTGGACCGCTTGGGAGGCACGAAAGCGTAATTTTTCCGCAGGTTTCGGCATCGGAATGCGGGTCTGGCGGGTTGTCACGTCGAGCCTCGCGTCACACAATTCCGTGATGCGCCGGGATCAACCCGGTCAGCCGCCGCCCTCCGGGCGGCGTCCAGGACACACGGGAGACCACGTTCATGACCGTCGCACGCATTCTTGCCGAGAAGGGCGGGTCCGTCGTCACGGTGGAGCCGCACCGGACCCTCGACGAAGCCATTCATCTCCTTGCCGAGAAGCGGATCGGCGCCATCGTCGTGAGCGACGTTGAGGGCGCCGTCCTCGGCATCCTGTCGGAGCGCGACATCATCCGCGCCCTGGCCCGCCAGGGAGCCGGCGCCTTCGATGCCCCGATCTCGGAGCACATGACGGCGACGGTGACCACCTGCACCCGGTCGACCACCGTCGAGGACGTGATGCAGTTGATGACCGACGGGCGGTTCCGCCACGTGCCGGTGGTCGAGGACGGGCGCCTCGCCGGCCTCGTCTCCATCGGCGACGTGGTCAAGCGCCGGATCGCCGCCGTCGAGGCGGAGCACCAGGCCATGCGCGACTACATCACCATGGCCTGACGGATCGGCGTCAGACCCGTTCGGCCGCCGAGGCGATGAGTTCCCTGATCCGGGGCAACGCCGCCTTGGCCGCTTCCCGCCCGAGGAGAATGGCCTCCTCGGCGCGGTGAAATTCGAACAGGCCCATCTCCGCGAGACGCGGCGACAGCATCAGATCCGGCGGGTCGCGCTCCAGCCGAGCCCGCGAGATGCGGTCCTGCGTGATGTTGAAGGCATCGAACATCACCCGTCCCATGCCGGGCGTACCGGGCTCGCGGGGGACGGAGGAAGGTTTCCCCGTCATGATGCGCTGGGTGCCGCGCATGCGCCGCAACAGGCCCCATCCGCGCCGGGACGTCGCCATCGGCATCGTCGGCGACAGGGACGGGGAGGCGATACCCTCGGTTTCCGGCCCGATCACGAGTCCGGGCTCGGTGCGCGGATCGCCGTTGAGATTGACGCAGATCACCAGTTCGGCCCCGAGCCCGCGCGCGAGCTTGACCGGAACGG
This sequence comes from Methylobacterium marchantiae, assembly GCF_022179405.1. Taxonomy (GTDB): domain Bacteria; phylum Pseudomonadota; class Alphaproteobacteria; order Rhizobiales; family Beijerinckiaceae; genus Methylobacterium; species Methylobacterium marchantiae. Next base: position 29,927 of record NZ_BPQT01000029.1, on the reverse strand, counting down.
GGTTGACCAGGGTCCCGTCCATCATCAGCCGTCCGTCCAGACGCACCGGCGGAAACAGGCCGGGGAGGGCGTAGGAGGCCCGGATCGCCTCCACCAGGGAGCCGCGGGTCAGCCAGACCTCGTCGCCCGAGCCGAGATCCGTCGCGACGCTGGCGAAGCGGATCGGCAGGTTCTCCACCCGCCGCGTCCCGAGATCGCCTTCGAGGCGCCGCTTCAGGCGATCGCCGGCGATGAGGCCGGAGCCCAGCCGCAGGTCGAGAAGGCCCATGACCCGGCGCTTCGTGAGCGACAGGGCGAAATCCTTGAGGAGGTCGAGCTTGCCGGCGGCATAGCAACCGCCGACGACTGCGCCGATGGAACAGCCGGCCACCATGTCGGGATGGATGCCGGCCTCCTCCAGGACCTCGATCACGCCGATATGGGCCCAGCCCCGGGCGGACCCGCCCCCCAGCGCCAGACCGATCCGCGGTCGCGGCGGCGGCTGTTCGGCCACGGGCTCGACGCTGCCGCGCGGGAAGACCGGCTTCTGCGACAGGTGGGACAGCATGCCCTGGCGGTAGAGGGCGACCCCGCGAAAGGAGAGCCCGTCCCAGGTCACGGCCCGGCGGGTCCGAGCAGGGCCTCGCCGGTGGCGGGATCGAGGGTGACGGCACGGTAGAAACAGGATCGGCGCCCGGTATGGCAGCATCCGCCATCGCCACCGACCTCCACCGAGATCAGGAGCGCGTCCTGGTCGCAATCGACGCGCATCTCGACGACACGCTGGATCTGCCCGCTGGTGGCACCCTTGTGCCAGAGCTCGCCGCGCGAGCGAGACCAGTACCAGGCCTCGCCGGTCTCGAGCGTCAGCCGCAACGATTCCGCATTCATGTGGGCGAGCATCAGGACACGCCCGTCATGGGCATCGACGGCGATGCAGGCCACGAGGCCGTGTTCGTCGAAACGCGGTGTGAGCCGCATCCCTTCCTCGACCTCGCCGCGCGAGCCGGGCGGGGAGAACCCGCCGGGCGAGGCGGAACCTTGGCTGACCGTCATCGCCGAAGGAACCCGCCTCAGGACTTGCTATTGCGGACGAGGGTGAGGAACCGGACCTGCTCGTTGGCATCGTCCTTGAACGCGCCGCGGAACTGCGTGGTCAGGGTCGAGACGCCGGCCTTCTGCACGCCGCGCATGGCCATGCAGAGGTGCTCCGCCTCCACCATCACGGCGATGCCGCGCGGCTTGAGGATGCTCTCGATCACGTCGGCGATCTGGGCCGTCATGGTCTCCTGCGTCTGCAGGCGGCGGGCGAAGGTATCGACCACGCGGGCGAGCTTCGACAGGCCGACCACGCCCTTGGTCGGATAATAGGCGATGTGGGCCAGCCCCATGAACGGCACCATATGGTGCTCGCAATGGGAGTAGAACGGGATGTCACGCACGAGGACGATGTCGGAATAGCCCTCGACCTCCTCGAACACCCGCTCCAGCAGGGCGTCGGCATCCTGCTCGTAGCCGCCGAAGAGCTGGCCATAAGCCTTGGTCACGCGGGCGGGGGTATCGCGAAGCCCTTCGCGGTTCGGATCGTCGCCGGCCCAGCGCAGAAGCGTGCGCACGGCGGCTTCCGCCTCCTCGCGGCTCGGGCGGCCGGTGGCGATGGCATCGGGCACGCGCTTCGCCGAGGGCGGCAGTGGCGCGACCTCGGCGGGGGTCTCCACGGAGCGGGCGTTGTCGTTTCGCATCCCGTTCAGGGCCGCGGAGGCAGCTTTGGCAGTCGGGTCCATTCCCTGATCTTCCGTCTCGGTCAGCCGGTACGACAGGGATTTGAGCGCGGCATCCATGGCATCTCCCGCCCGGGCAACACGGGTCTTCATCGTCGTGCTATCTGGCTTTGCGTACATCGTCGAACCATCTCGGTCGCGTTTTCAGCCGCGTTGCCGCTGGCCGGCGCCCGAACGGTGAGGTCTCCTTGGCCGTGGGCGCGACCCTGGTCGACGAGCCGCCTCCTCGCGAAACGGCACGCTGGCGCCTATATCGTCGTTATCGCGCCGCCGCGCAATGCGGGGAATGCGGATCAGACCACCGAGATCGGAAGCCGGCTCCCTCCGGCAGGACGCGCCCCATGCTCGACGACATCTACAACCGCCGCATCCTCGAACTCGCGGCCGACATCCCCCGCCTCGGCCGGCTGGGCGCGCCGGATGCCAGTGCCACCGCCCATTCGAAGCTGTGCGGCTCCACCGTCACCGTCGATCTCGCCGTGGCCGACGGCACGGTGACGGATTTCGCCCACGAGGTGAAGGCCTGCGCCCTCGGCCAGGCCTCCTCCTCGCTCATGGCCCGCCACGTGGTCGGCGCGACGACGGACGACCTGCGGACGCTGCGCGAGACCATGCGACGGATGCTCAAGGAGAATGGCCCGGCACCGGAAGGCGCATGGGCGGAACTCGCGGTGCTGGAGCCGGTGCGGGACTTCAAGGCCCGCCACGCCTCGACGCTCCTCACCTTCGACGCCGTGGTCAACGCCCTCGATCAGGTCGCCGCGAAGGCCCAGGCGGCCGAATAGGGCCATGGTCCGCCGCGCGGCGCATCTCGCGATCCGGGGCTACCAGCTCACCCTGTCGAGCCTGATCGGCCGGCAATGCCGGCACTGGCCGTCCTGCTCGGACTATACCGACGAGGCGATCCGCCGGCACGGGTTCTGGCCGGGCGGCTGGATCGGGCTTTCGCGGATCTGCCGCTGCGGCCCGATGGGCACGCATGGCATCGACCTCGTGCCCGAGACGTTGCCCGAAGCCGCGGGCTGGGCCACGCCCTGGCGCTACGGCCGCTGGCGCGGGGTGAACGCGCCGCCCTCGCCGTTCGCCTGCGAGGCGGTGGAGAGCAATCCTGACCGGGGGTAGTGTTGCCCGATCACCGGTCGCGCATCCGGGAGAGACCGACCATGTCGACCCACATCGCGGACGTTGCCTGGATCCTGAAGCCCGGAGAGGACTTCGCCGCCGGGCGCTACAGCCGGGGGCACACAGTGAGTTTCGATGGCGGCGTGACGCTCGCCGGCACGGCCTCGGAGCATGTCGTCGGCAAATGGGCCGTGCCGGAGGCCGTCGACCCGGAGGAGATGCTGGTCGCCGCGCTCTCGAGCTGCCACATGCTGACCTTCCTCCACGTGGCCCGGCTCGCCGGCTTTGCCGTCGCGGCCTATCGGGACCATGCCGAGGGCGTGCTGGAGGAGACGGCTCCCGGTCGACATGCCCTCGCGCGGGTGACCTTGCGGCCCGAGATCGAGTGGTCGGGCGTCGCCCCCGACGCGGAACGCCTCGCCGGCCTTCACGAAGCGGCGCACGAGGGCTGCTTCATTGCGAACTCGGTGAAGACCGACGTGGTCGTGGCCGAGCCGGTCAGCTCGCGCCGATCCAGCGCATCACCACTAGCGTCCCCGTCACCGTGAGCGCGCCGCCGATCCGGGTAGCGATCTGGGCGAAGGGCATCAGGGCCATGCGGTTGGCCGCCGTCAGGATGGCGACGTCGCCGGTGCCGCCCTGGCCGCTATGGCAGGCATTCACGATGGCGGTCTCGATCGGGTACATGCCGAGGCGGCGGCCGACGAAGAAGCCCGCCGCCATGAGGGTCACCACCGTCGAGACGATGGTGATGAGATTCACCAGCGTGAACGCCGCCACCAGCTTGTCCCAGGGCGTCATCGACACGCCGATGGCGAAGAGCAGCGGGTAGGTCATGCTGATCTGGACGAACTTGTAGGCGACGAAGCCGCCGGCCTGGAGGCGCGGGGAGACCGCGCTGGCGAGCTTGGCGAGCACCGCCAGGAACAGCATCGCCACGGGGGCGGGAAGCCCCGTGAGATGGTGCATCATCACGCCGAGGAGATAGAGCGTCACCGCGGTCAGACCCGCCGCTCCCACGGTGGCGGCGTCCACGGGGATGTCGTCGACCTTCAAGGCGATGACGTCGTTGTCCTTGTCCGGCTGGAGCCGGCCCTCGCCGGTGAGGTGGGGCTTGCGCTTGCCCACCGCGTTGAGGGTGCCGGCGAGGATAATCGCCGTCAGGCTGCCGAGCATCACCGGCGGCAGCACCTGCGCGAAAACGTCGCCCTGGCCCTGCCCGAGGATCGCCGCGTAGCCGATGGAGAGCGGAATCGCGCCCTCGCCGACGCCGCCGGCCATGATCGGCACGACGAGGAAGAAGAAGGTGTGATAGGCGCCCAGGCCCAGAAGGGTGCCGACCAGGGTGCCGACGCAGGCCGCCGCCACGGAGCCCGCCGCCAGGGGCACGAAGATCTTGAGGAAGCCCTTGATCAGCACCTCGCGGTCCATGCCGAGGATGCTGCCGACGATGATCGTGGCGATGTAGAGGTAGAGGAAGTTGGTGAACTTGGTGAAATCCGTGATCGCCTTCACGATCGGCGTCGGGATCAGCATGTAATAGACCAGCGCCGAGGGGATGAAGGTCGCGAAGATCGCGCCCGCCCCGATATTCTTCAGGATCGGCAGGCGCTTGCCGATCTCGGCGCAGGTGAAGCCGCCGAGCGCCAGCACGGCGATCATCGTCGGCGCATCGGACTTGATCTCGCCCTCGGAGGTGAGGACGGCGAGGAGGGCCACGAGGATGACGTAGACCGGCGCCGGGATGATGCCGATCTTGAAATCCACGAGACGCCACCATCCCTCCGGCCGGAAGCGGCGCGTGGGCGCCTGGGCCGCCGGACCGGATTCGGTGGCGGAGGCGGAAGCTGGGCTCGCCATCGATACTCTCCCGTCGGCCGATCTCTTCGCGGGTCGGCACGTTCGATCGGACCTTCGTGGAGAGCGGCGCAGGACCTTTCGCCCGTCACCGGTCCCTCCCGGGTCCGTGCTGGATTCATGGGCTGACCGGGCCGGTGGATTGTCAATCTCGGGAGGTATCAACCCGGCCGGATCGTCTCGCGCCCTCGTTCACGTCCGCGAGAGGATACAACCACACGCGGCGGCGCCTCGTGCAGCGAACGGATTTCTTCCTCCTGCGAAACGGTCTAAACCGCGCCCCTCGCGCCGAGTGCGCGCCGCTCGAACACCACCCCGCTTACCTGCCTCGTTCGCAGGAGTGAGCGACAGGAGACCCTATCCGATGCCCATCCTGACATTCCCCGACGGCAACACCCGCAGCTACGACGCCGCGGTGACCGGCCGTACCGTCGTCGAGGGCATCGCCAAGAGCCTGGCCAAGCGGACGGTCGCCATGGCCCTCGACGGGCGCGTCCGCGACCTCGACGATCTGATCGAGGCGGATGTCCGAATCGAATTCCTCGACCGCGCCGACCCGCGCAGCCTCGAACTGATCCGGCACGATTGCGCCCACGTCCTGGCGGAGGCCGTGCAATCCCTGTGGCCGGAGACGCAGGTCACCATCGGCCCGGTGATCGAGAACGGATTCTACTACGACTTCGCCCGCGAGCAGCCGTTCACGCCCGAGGACTTCCCCAAGATCGAGGCGAAGATGCGCGAGCTCATCGCGCGGGACGCTCCCTTCACCAAGGAGGTGTGGAAGCGCGACGACGTGCGGTCGCTCTTCGAGGGCAAGGGCGAACAATACAAGGTCGAGCTCGTGGACGCGATCCCGCCGGGCGAGGATCTGAACATCTACCGCCAGGGCGAGTGGTTCGACCTGTGCCGCGGCCCGCACATGACCTCCACGGGCAAGGTCGGCACCGCGTTCAAGCTGATGAAGGTGGCCGGCGCCTATTGGCGGGGCGATTCCAACAACCCGATGCTGACCCGCATCTACGGCACCGCCTGGGCGACGAAGGAAGACCTCGACGCCTATCTCCACCGCCTGGAGGAGGCCGAGCGCCGCGACCACCGGCGCCTGGGGCGCGAGATGGACCTGTTCCACTTCCAGGAGGAGGGGCCCGGCGTCGTGTTCTGGCACGCCAAGGGCTGGACCATCTTCCAGGAGCTCATCGCCTACATGCGCCGGCGCCTGAAGGGCGACTACGCCGAGGTGAACGCGCCGCAGATCCTCGACAAGTCCCTGTGGGAGACCTCCGGCCACTGGGACTGGTATCGGGAGAACATGTTCGCCGCCCAATCCGCCGGCGACGAGGCCGAGGACAAGCGCTGGTTCGCGCTCAAACCGATGAACTGCCCCGGCCACGTGATGATCTTCAAGCACGGCCTGAAGTCTTACCGCGATCTACCTCTGCGCATGGCCGAATTCGGCATCGTCCATCGCTACGAGGCGTCGGGCGCCATGCACGGGCTGATGCGCGTGCGCGGCTTCACCCAGGACGACGCCCACGTCTTCTGTACCGAGGACCAGCTCGCCGCCGAGTGCCTGAAGATCAACGACCTGATCCTCTCGACCTACGACGATTTCGGCTTCGGCGACATCGTGGTGAAGCTCTCGACCCGCCCCGAGAAGCGCGTCGGTTCGGATGCCCTGTGGGACCATGCCGAGGAGGTGATGACCCGCGTGCTGGCGCAGATCGAGGAGCAGTCTGGCGGCCGCATCAAGACCGAGATCAATCCCGGCGAGGGCGCCTTCTACGGGCCGAAATTCGAATACGTCCTGCGCGACGCCATCGGCCGCGACTGGCAATGCGGCACCACCCAGGTCGATTTCAACCTGCCGGAGCGCTTCGGGGCGTTCTACGTCGATGCCGACAGCCAAAAGAAGGCGCCGGTCATGGTGCACCGGGCGATCTGCGGCTCGCTGGAGCGGTTCACCGGCATCCTGATCGAGCATTTCGCCGGCCATTTCCCGCTCTGGCTGGCGCCGGTGCAGGTGGTGGTGGCGACGATCACGCAGGATGCCGATCCCTACGCCCGCGAAGTGGTGTCGGCTCTCGACCGCGCGGGGCTGAGGGTCGAGTCGGACCTGCGCAACGAGAAGATCAACTACAAGGTCCGCGAGCATTCGCTGGCCAAGGTGCCGGTCATGCTCGTCGTCGGGCGCAAGGAGGGCGAGGAGCGTACCGTCTCGATCCGCCGGCTGGGCAGCCAGCAGACCCGCACCGCCCCCCTCGACACCGCCCTGTCGGAGCTGCTCGCGGAGGCGACCTCACCGGATCTGCGCCGCAAACAGGCGGTGCAGGAAAGCGTGCCGAGTGAGGACGTGGCGCTGGACGGGCAGCACGGGGAAAGCCCGACGCCGTGAGCGGGCATCGGCTCATCCAACACCATCGACCTCATCCTGAGGTGCCTGCGTAAGCGGGCCTCGAAGGAGGGCTTCAGGGATCGTGGTGCCTGCTGGACCCCTCCTTCGAGGCCTCCGCTACGCTGCGGCGCCTCAGGATGAGGTGGTCTGTTTGGACATATCTGCCGGAGCGGTGCCCGATCGGGCACCGCTCCGTGATCCAATTACGGAACTTCGTTGCCGGCGTAGTTGATGGAGCCGTCAGCGCCCTTCTTCCACATGTACATGACGTAGTCGGGCCGGGTGATGTCGCCCTTCTTGTCGTAGGAGATGTCGCCGATCACCGTGTCGAACGGCTTGCCCTGCTGCATGTAGGTGGCGAGCTTCTGCCCGTCGCTGGACTTCGTCGCCTCCATCGCCTGCTTCAGGATCTGCACGGCGGCGTAGGAATAGAGGGTGTAGCCCTCGGGGTCGAAGTTGATCGCCTTGAAGGCGTCGATGGTGGCCTTCGCCTTCGGGTTCTTGCGGGCGTCGGGCGAGAAGGTCATCAGCGTGCCGTCGGAGCCGGGGCCGCCCACCTGCGAGAATTCACGATCGGCGATACCGTCGCCGCCCATGAGCGGGGCGGCGAGGCCCTGGTCGCGCATCTGGCGGATCAGCAGGCCGGCCTCGGTGTAGAGGCCGCCGAAATAGACCACGTCGACGCCGGCCTGCTTCAGCTTCGAGACCAGGGAGGAGAAATCCTTCTCGCCGGGGTTGATGCCCTCGAAGACGACGTTGGTGCCGCCCTTGGACTTCAGCGCCTTCAGGGTCTCGTCGGCGAGACCGCGGCCGTAGGGCGTCTTGTCGTGGACGAAGGCGATCTTCTTGCCCTTGAACTTCTCGGCGAGGTAGGTGCCCGCCACCGCGCCCTGCTGGTCGTCGCGGCCGCAGGTGCGGAAGGTGTTCCAGTTGCCGCGCTCGGTATACTTGATCGCCGTCGAGGCCGGGCTGATCTCGATGATGCCGGCTTCCTGCAGCACGTCGGAAACCGGGATCGAGACGCCGGAATTGAACGCGCCGACTACGGCCTTCACGCCCTCGGAAGCGAACTTGTTGGCCACCGACACGCCCTGCTTGGGATCGGAGGCGTCGTCGCCCACGGTCATGACGAGCTTCTCGCCGTTGACGCCGCCGGCCTTGTTGATGTCGGCGATCGCCTGGGTCGCCCCGGTCTTGATCTGGGCGCCGAAGGCCGCGTTGGGGCCGGTGACGGGGACCACCACGCCGATCTTGATCTCGGCCTGCGCGGCGCCCGCCAGCATCAGCGCGCCCAGTGCCACGCTCATCGCCATCAGTGTTTTCATGGTCATTTCCCCTTGGATCGGCGCTGCGGCTCGACGCCCTGACCGCATGCGCAGGATTGCACGAAGATGTGTCGGGCTCACGTCCCCTGGTTCTGGCCCTGGCTCCCGCGCTCGCGCCAGGTGAGGGGGCCGGTGCGCTCGTAGAGCCAACGGTACTGCGTGGTCATCTGGCCCGTGCGGGTGACGCGGTAGCCCAGCGCGCCGATGGCGAGGATCACCACCGCGTCGAGGGCGTAGCCGGCCGGCGAGAGCAGCGTGCCCGAGAACAGGGCGTAGTGGAGGAAGCGCGAGACCGCCGCGATAGCGAGGCTCGCCAGCACGCAATGCCAGAACGGGCGCCAGCCGCGGGCGAAGCCGCTGCCGGCCATCCAGGCGGCGCCCCCGCCCATCGCCAGGGTGACGAGCAGGAAGATGCCGAGATTGGGCGTGTCGAGGGACAGGGTCTCGGTCAATGCTGGCCCCCTTCGAGATAGGCCGCCTTCACCTGCGGATCGTCGAGGAGCTCGCGGCCCGTGCCGCTCATCGTCACCGCGCCCGTCACCATGACGTAGCCGCGATGGGCCAGCTTGAGGGCGTGATAGGCGTTCTGCTCGACGATGAAGACGGTGAGCCCCTCGCGCTCGTTGAGCTCGCGCACGGCCGAGAAGATCTGCTTGACGATGAGCGGGGCGAGGCCGAGCGACGGCTCGTCGAGCATCAGGAGCTTCGGACGGCTCATCAGGGCGCGGGCGATGGCCAGCATCTGCTGTTCGCCGCCGGACATGGTGCCGCCGCGCTGGTCGAGCCGCTCCTTCAGGCGCGGGAACAGGACGCACATGCGCTCCAGGTCTTCCGCGAAGTGCCGCCCGCCATGCACGGCCGCGCCCATCTGCAGGTTCTCGCGCACGCTCATGCGGGAGAAGATGCGCCGTCCCTCCGGCGATTGGGCGATGTTGAGCCGCGCGATCTCGTGGGTGGCCATCCGGGTGATGTCGCGGCCCGCATAGGTGATGCTGCCGGTGCGCGCCTGCGGCTGGCCGAAGATCGTCATCATCAGGGTGGACTTGCCGGCCCCGTTGGCGCCGATCAGGGCGACGATCTCGCCCTCCTTCACGTGGAGGTCGACACCCTTCAGAGCCTGGATGCTGCCGTAATAGGCGGAGACGCCGCGCACATCGAGAAGCGGCGCCTTGGTCTGCGCGGCCTGCAGGGCGCGCGTCTCCTCCACGAGGACGTTGATGCCGGCGACGCTCATGGCTGGGCCTCCGCATGGGTCAGGCCGACCTCGGCCTCCACCGCCGCCACCTCCTCGTCGTCGACGCCGAGATAGGCCGCGATCACACGAGTGTCGGTGCGGATGTCGTCGGGCGTGCCGTCGGCGATCTTGGTGCCGTAATCGAGCACCACGATCCGGTCGGAGATCTGCATCACCACGGACATGTCGTGCTCGATGAGGAGGACCGAGGTGTCGTACTCGTCGCGGATCAGCCGCAGCAGGGTGTTGAGCTCGGCCGATTCCCTCGGGTTGAGGCCGGCGGCCGGCTCGTCGAGGCAGAGCAGCACCGGATCGGTGCACATGGCCCGCGCGATCTCGAGGCGGCGCTGGTCGCCGTAGGGGAGGTCGCCGGCCGCATCGTCGGCGCGCGCGGTGAGGCCGATCCGGTCGAGCCAAGCGGCGGCCTTCTCGATCCCCGCCTTCTCGGCGCTGCGATAGGCCGGCAGCCCGAGGATCCCGAAGATCGAGAAGCCGGAGGCCTTCATCAGCGGCTTGTGCATGGCCACCAGCAGGTTCTCCAGCACGGTCATGCGCGGGAACAGGCGGATGTTCTGGAAGGTGCGGGCGACGCGGGCGAGGCGGTTGACGTCGTGGCCGGGCAGACGCTCGAGCAGGTAGGTCTCGCCGCCCTCCTGCACCAGGCGGATCATGCCCTCCGTCGGCTTGTAGAAGCCGGTGATGCAGTTGAAGACCGTGGTCTTGCCGGCGCCGTTGGGGCCGATCAGCGCGGTGATGTCGCCGCGCCCGACCTTGAAGGAGAGGTCGTTGACGGCGGTCAGCCCGCCGAACCGCATGGTCAGGTGATCGACGATCAGGACCGGGTCCGCCGGGCCGCCGGGCATCGCGGCGGGGGGCTCGTCCTGCACGGTGGCGAGCCGGGTGAGGCCTCCGGCGAGCGTCATCGTGCGCGCTCCGCGATGGTGACCGAGGGCGTTCGTTCGGAGATGAGGCCGCGCGGGCGGAACACCATCATCGCCACCATGGCGAGGCCGAACAGCAGCAGGCGGTACTCGCTCGGATCGAAACCCTCACCGAACACGGCCTTCAGGAAGCCGAGATTGCGCAGGAGTTCGGGCCCGCCGACCATGACGATGGCGGCGATGGCCACGCCGATCTGGCTGCCCATGCCGCCGAGCACGACGATGGCGAGGATGATGGCGCTCTCCAGGAAGTTGAAGCTCTCGGGGCTGACGAAGGCCTGACGCACGGCGAAGAACGAGCCGGCGAAGCCCGCGAACATCGCCCCCAGCGCGAAGGCGGTGAGCTTGGTGATGGTGGTGTCGATCCCCAGCGACCGGCAGGCGATCTCGTCCTCGCGCAGGGCCTCCCAGGCGCGGCCGAGCGGCAGGCGGCGCATGCGCAGGGTCACGAGGTTGGTGACCAGGGCCAGGACCAGGATCAGGTAATAGAGGAAGACCAGCCGGTGCATCGGGTTGAAGGCGAGCCCGAACGTGGCGGCAAAGCCGTTCTCGCCGGCCGTGAAGGGCAGGCCGAAGAAGCTGACGCGCGGGATCGAGGAGATGCCCGCCGAGCCGCCCGAGAAATCGGTCCAGTTGATGAGGACGAGGCGGATGATCTCGCCGAAGGCCAGTGTCACGATGGCGAGGTAGTCGCCTCGCAGGCGCAGTACGGGAAAGCCCAGCAGCACCCCGAAGGCCGCGGCGAACAGGCCGGCGAGCGGCAGACAGACCCAGAACGACAGGCCGAACACGGTGGAGAGCAGGGCGTAGGAATAGGCCCCCACCGCGTAGAACGCGACGTAGCCGAGATCGAGCAGGCCTGCGAGGCCGACGACGATGTTCAGGCCCCATCCGAGCATGACGTAGGTCAGGATCAGGATGCCGAGATCGATCCAGTAGCGGCCTTCGCCCAGAGACCCGGCGCCGAGGGCGGCGAGGAGGGGCAGGGTGAGGGCGATTCCGAGGGTGATGGGCGAGAGGATCGCGGCGAGGCGGCTCGCCCCTTCCGCGACGGGCGCATGGGCGGCACGCCGCCGTGTCCGGCCGGTGAGGTAGAGCTGCTGCAGGAACCGCAGGACGAAGATGGCGGCGCAGAGGGCGAAGACGGTGCCCCAGCGGCTGGTGATGACGAGGCCGATGCCCTGGCCGAGATCGGTGCGGTAGCTGACGATGGGGACGCAGAGGCCCAGCGTCACCAGGGCGAACAGGCCCGCATCCTTGATCAGGCCGGGCAGGGCGGAGGCGTCGGCGCGGGCGGTCACGGCGATGGGGGTGGTCGAACCGGATGCCACGTCAGACCTTCTCCACTTCGGGCCGGCCGAGAATGCCCGAAGGCTTGAAGATGAGCACGACGATGAGGATCAGGAAAGCCGCCACGTCCTTGTACTCGATGGAGAAATAGGCCGACCAGAACGTCTCGATCAGCCCGATGATGATCCCGCCGATCACCGCACCGGGCAGCGAGCCGATGCCGCCGAGGACGGCCGCCGTGAAGGCCTTCACGCCTGGTACGAACCCGTCCGAGAACGAGACCACGCCGTAATAGAGCAGGTACAGCGTGCCCGCGACCGCCGCCAGCGCCGCGCCGAGGACGAAGGTCAGCGAGATCGTGCGGTCGACATTGATGCCGAGCAGGGCGGCCATGCGCCGGTCCTGCTCCACGGCGCGCTGGGCGCGGCCGAAGGGCGTCTTCTGCACGAGGTACCAGAAGCCGGCGAGGAGCACGGCCGTGGTGATCATGATGATCGCCTGCTTGTAGGACAGGGTCACCGTGTATTGCTCGTTCTGGTACAGGACGATCACGTCGCGCACGAGGGGCGGCACCGGCTTGTTGCGCGCACCCTGGACCACTTGGACGAAGTTCGACAGGAAGATCGACACGCCGATCGCCGAGATCAGCGGCGCGAGGCGGAACGAGCCGCGCAACGGCCGGTAGGCCACCCGCTCGATCGCCCATCCCCACAACGCCGTCAGCGCCATGGCGACTAACAGCACGATCAGGAAGACCAGGGCCACGGAGGACAGGCCGAGCCAGGTGGTGAGGATCAGGAAGGCGATGAGGGCGATGAAGGCCGAGACCATGAACACGTCGCCATGCGCGAAATTCACCATGCCGATGATGCCGAAGACCATCGTGTAGCCGATGGCGATCAGGCCGTAGATCGACCCGAGGGTCAGGCCATTGATGAATTGCTGGGCGAAGAATTCCATTGATGGGCTTTCGCGAATGGCGTGCCAGAGGGCCGCTCGGAAAATGCCCCGAGCGGCCCGGCCGCCATGCTCACAGTGAGTTATGCGCGGGAGAGGGGAGTGTCCGCAAGAACGCCCCGGGGTCAATGCGAGAATCGCCGGACTCCCGTGCGATCCCCCCGCATCGTCACCATGAGAATTCCGGACGGCGAACGACGAGTGCCAGGAGATGGACAGGCTCCGAAAGCAACGCCGCGCGGAAAGTCCGGCCATGGACCCTACGGTTTCCCGTAGTACGCAAGCGTGTCGGGCGCTGCCAAGGATAAGCCGGAGACGGAGAGACCGGCATGATCCACATTATCACTCCCGCCAACGAGGCCAAGTATCGCGACGAGATGGAACAAGCTTGGCGTCTCCGTCACGACGTCTTCGTGACGGAGAAGGGGTGGTCCGACCTCGCCAAGCCGGATGGACGCGAGATCGATCAGTTCGATACCCAGCACGCCATCCATTTCCTGGCGATCGAGGAGAGCAAGGTCATCGGCTATAGCCGGCTTCTCCCGACGACACGGCCGCATCTTCTGTCGGACATCATGCCTCAGCTTTGCGAAGGCGATCTTCCGCGCGGCAGCGAGACCTGGGAATGGACGCGCCAGGCCGTGGCGCGCTCGCACCGCGCCCGGGGCAAGGTGGTGAACCCGATCTCCATCGCGCTCCTCACCGGCATCGTCGAATGGGGAATGAGCCACGGCGTGAACCGGCTCGTGCTGCAGATGCCGACGCTCTACCTGCTGCACGTGGTGCAGCTCCACTTCCGCGCCCGCCCGCTCGGCCTGCCCCACGCGATCAGCGGCGAGGACATCATCGCGGCGACCGCGGAGTTCGACGAACGCACCCTGGCGCGGCTGCGCAGCATCCGTGGCAATTCCGACTCGGTGCTCGCGCCATCGTCCTACGCGTATCTCGCCGCCTGATCCGGGGCCGCTCGACGGCCATCTCGAACTGCCACGAAGACAAAGATCTTCGGCACCATGATATTGAAGGGGCTGACATCATGTACGCATCGGTCATCGACCGGGACGAGAGTCTCGACAAATTGGCGGAGTATTGCATCGCGGCTCGGGGCGTCATCGAGGCATCGGGCACGTCGGTCATGCGTCAGCTGATTGACCTCCTGCTGTTCGAGATCGGCGTCGCCCTGGCCGAGAAGGCCGAGATCGAGCCGCAGCCGGCGCGCAGCAACTGAGGCGTCGGGGCGGTGTCTGCGCCGCCTTGACTATGCCGGGCCACCTCATTTCGGCCCCGACCCACCGGTCTGGTAACGCTCACGGCGACAGCATTCATCGCCGCCGAGACGTCTTCGATGAATCATCACGATACATCGCAGGCCCGGACGGTATCCGCGCCGGCGGGCGAGGTCAGCGCCGCGGCCGGCTATCGGCGCACGGTCTGGGTCGTCGCGGCCGGCACCCTGGCCTTCGCGCTCGGCGAGGCGCTCTGGGCGCATCTGATCGGCTCCGCCGACCTGATCAAGGATGCGAGCGGGTTCGGATACGACATCGCGCTGAACGTGGTCGCCGCATCGGTGTTCAGGCGCGGGGTCAGGATCGAGAGCCTGTCGGCCCTCGTCATCGGCGGCCTCCTCGCCGCCACCGGGATCGACGGCCTGATCGATTTCTGGACGGAAGTACAGAATTCCACGGTCGAGAGCATGGAGGAGGTCGTCACGTCGAACGGCGTCGCCACCGCCGTCTCCTGCCTCGCGATGGCCGCGCTGGTGCGCTTCCGCGACGACGAGAATCCTCTGATCAAGGCGACGTGGCTGAATGCGCGCAACGACGCCGTCGCCGACCTGCTCACCTCGGGCCTCAGCGTCTTCGCCCATCTCGCCCCGGTCCGCTGGCCGGAATACGCGCTGGACCTGATCGCGGTCATGTTCTCGTTCCAGGCCGCCTACACCGTCCTGCGCACATCCTGGCCGGATATCCGCGCCGCCCTGCCGGAGCGTGCCGCCGTCGCGCGGGTGTTCCGCCCGGGCCCTTGAGAGGCCGCATCGATCGGGGGAACGGCGGGGAGAAGCGTCCGGTATGAACCAGGGCCCGCTCGCACGTGTTGAAGTCCGGTAGATCGCACCCGATCGATTGAAAGACCCGACATGCCGGCACTCGCCCGTACCTTCGCGCTCATCCTCGCCGTCTCGGCGGCACCGGCCCTCGCGCAGGATGTCCGGAGCGGGAAATCTCCGTTCCTCACCCAGGCTCCGCTCGGCAGCGTCAAGGCTTCCAGGATCATCGGCCTGCGCGTGGTCGGGCAGGACCACGTCAAGGTCGGCACGATCGAGGATGTGGTGGTGGATGGCAGCGGCCGCATCCAGGCCGTCGTGATCGATGTCGGCGGGTTCCTCGGTGTCGGCGGCAAGCGGATCGCGGTGGCGTTCGACCAGATGACCTGGAACACCGACGCGAAGGCGGGGCAGGCGCCCGATCCCTCCATCGTCAAGCCGAAGGATGCTCCCTCCGAGGCCCAGGCGGCCAAGGTGACGCCGGAGACCATGCCTGGCGCCAGATCCGGCAACGCCGTCCTCAACGCGGAGACCACCGGCGACACCGAACAAGCCACCGGCCCGGCGGGCGCAGCCGCGACGACCGATGCCACGAAGGGCCGGGCGACGATCCAGATCGGCGAGCCGATCGAGGCGGAGATCCGCCAGACCAAGGCCGAGTTGCAAGCCGCACCGACCTTCGCCTACCCGACGCAGAAGGCGCCGTGAGACCCAACAGGCTCAGTCGGTCCAGCCCCGGACCGGCGAGCCTCCGAACACCACCTGCCGGCGCATGGCCGGCGTGAACAGGCCATAGAGCATCCGCGGGTCGGCCGGCGCGCTCGCGGCATCGAGCAGGCTGCGATGCTCGGCCGACAGGGTGACGTCGAGGGCGGCGACGTTGTCGGCGACCTGCTCGGCCCGGCTCACGCCCATCAGTGTCGAAGCGATGCCGCGCCGGCCCATCACCCAGGCGAGAGCGATACGGACGGGCGATTGCCCCGCTTCGTCGGCGATCCGGCGGAGCAGCGCGACGATCCGCCAGTTCCGCTCGGTGAACAGGCTGTCGCCGAAGGGATTTGCCCCGTCGAGACGCTTGTCGTCGGCCGGCCGCTCCGCACCGGGATCGGCCGCATCGCGCGGCAATCCTCCGGCCCGTGGGGCGGCGGCTTCCACGCTCGCCCGCTCGTACTTGCCGGTCAGCAGGCCGTAGGCGAGGGGGCTCCAGGGCACGAGGCCCATACCGGAATCGGCGGCGAGGGGCACGTGCTCGTCCTCGATGTCCCGGTTCACCAGCGAATAGAAATACTGGAGCGCGATCGGCCCGGGCGATCCACGGCAGGCGGCGAGCGTCGCGAGCTTGGCGGCGTACCAAGCCGGCGCGTTCGACACGCCCCAGTAGCGAATCTTGCCCGAACGGACGAGGGCGGACATCGTCTCCAGCACCTCCTCGGCGGGCGTCACCGCATCCCAGACATGGAGCCAGAACAGGTCGACATGGTCCGTGCGCAGGCGCGTCAGCGATCCGTGCAGGGCGGCATGGAGGTGCTTGGCGCCGTTGCCGCCGGCATGCGGCCCCGATCCCGTCGCGAAGCCGGCCTTGGTCGCCACCACGAGGCGCTCGCGCAAGGCGCGCTCGGCGATGAACCCGCCGAGCATCTCCTCGCTGCGGCCGCCCGAATAGACGTCGGCGGTGTCGATGAAATTGCCGCCGGCCTCGACATAGGCGTCGAACACCGCGCGCGACTCCGCCTCGCCCGAGCCCCACCGCGCCGTCCCGAAGGTCATCGTGCCGAGGGCGAGGGGACTGACGGCGAGGCCGGAACGGCCCAGAGTACGGTAATCGGTCAACGGCATGGCAGATCTTTCATAATGATCGATATGGAACGAGTACAGCGATTGTCCCGCTGCGTCGATTGTTTCATATTGATCACTATGGAAGATGCTCTGCCGAAGCTGCCGCGAAAGACCGGCCGCCCCCTCTCGTTCGACCGCGATGCCGCTCTGGAACAGGCGATGCTGCTGTTCTGGCGGCACGGCTACGAATCCACCTCGCTCAGCGACCTGACCGCGGCGATGGGGGTGACGCCGCCAAGCATCTACGCGGCCTTCGGCGACAAGCGACGGCTGTTCCTGGCAGCGGTGCATCGCTACCTGTCGGGTCCCGTGACGGCGGAGACGATCATCGAGGGTGCCGGGACGGCCCGGGAAGCGGCTCGGCAGCTGCTCGAAGGATCCGCCATCGCCTTCACCGGCACGCAAACCCCGCCGGGTTGCCTGCTGGCCTCCGGCGCGATCAGCTGTTCGGCCGAGGCCGCCGACGTGCAGGCGGAGCTCGCCGCCCTGCGCGGCGGGATCGAGGCCCGGCTCGCCAAGCGGATCGCGAGAGGGAAGACGGAAGGAGAACTGCCCGGCGGGACCGATGCCGAGGCGCTCGCCGGCTTCGTGATGGCGATGATCCAGGGACTGTCGACCCTGGCGCGCGACGGCGCATCCCGCGAAAAGCTGCTGCGCGTCGCGGCGAACGCCATGCTGGCCTGGCCTTCGGGACCATCGGCATGAATTCGAGCGGGATCACCGGCTCGAAACCGATCGGGTCGCCACGACGATGTGCAGGCTGTGTCGACCGACGATCCCGTGCGGCCCTTTGGCTTTCATCGGGATCAGACGCTTCGGGGTACATCAACTCGAACGAGTTGGTGCGGCCAAGAGGACTCGAACCTCCACCCCTTGCAGGACTAGCACCTCAAGCTAGCGCGTCTACCAATTCCGCCATGGCCGCATCGGTGCCACCCGGACGCCGCGATGTCCGCCGGAGGGCGGTGCGGGCGTTTCGTGTGGCGCGGCGCAGCGGATAACAGATCGATTCCGCCGCGACAAGCGCCGTCATGCGACTCAGATGAGATCGACGGTCCCATCGAGGATCGGGACGGCCCCGTCACCGATGGTGACGCCGGGAACACGCACGACCTCCGCCTTGCGGATCAGCTCGGTGATCTCCACCGAGATCCGGTTTCCGGTCACCACGATCTGGCCACGTGCGATCGGGTGGTCGTTGGCGAGAATCTCGACCATATCCGTCTCGGTGGATTCGAGCTCGATCACGGCGCCGCGGCCCATGCGCAGCAGCATGTGGAGCGGCATGTGGCTGCGCCCGAGCACCACCGAGAGATCGACCTTCAGGTCTTCGAGAACCGCCACGCGCCACGCACTCCCTCGGCCCGTCCAGGGCCTGCATCGGCGGAGTGTTCATGAAATAGGGTGAAGCCTTGGTAAACGATCCCGCCCTCAGCGACCGGCTCTCCGTCTCGACGGTCGATTTCCGGCCGCGATCCGGCACGCGGCCGATCCTGTGGCGGATCAGCGACACGCCCGTCCCCTATGACGAGGCCGTGGCCGCGATGGAAGCGCATGCCGCGCGTATCGCCGGCGGCGACGCGCCGGAGATGGTCTGGCTCCTCGAACACCCGCCGCTCTACACGGCCGGAACCTCGGCGAAGGCGGCGGACCTCGTCGAGCCGGACCGTTTCCCGGTCCACGCCACGGGACGGGGCGGGCAGTACACCTATCATGGGCCGGGCCAGCGGGTGGCCTACGTGATGCTCGATCTCAACCGGCGCAGACCGGACCTGCGCGCCTACGTCTCCGCCCTCGAGGCCTGGATCATCGCCACGCTCAGCGCCTTCAACGTCCGGGGCGAGCGGCGCGAGGACCGTGTCGGCGTCTGGGTGCGCCGGCCGGAGAAGGGGGAGGGGGCGGAGGACAAGATCGCCGCCATCGGCATCCGCGTGCGGCGCTGGGTGAGCTTCCACGGCATCAGCCTCAACGTGGAGCCCGACCTGTCGCATTTCTCGGGCATCGTCCCCTGCGGCATCAGCGGCCACGGGGTGACGAGCCTCGTCGATCTCGGCCAGATCGTTACCCTGCCGGAGGTGGACATGGCCCTGCGCGCGGCCTTCGAGGCGATCTTCGGAGAAACGATCCTGGAAGAGACGATCCTGGAGGAGACGACCTGAGCGCGGAAGAGAGGTCGCACTCGGGCGGCCCGCGATGATGCAGGCCTCGATCGATCCCATGGCAGGCTTGCCGTGACAGGACGACGATCGTGCAGCAAGTTTCCCGTCATTGTCTCTAATTCACGCAGATCGATCACCAGTAAGGAAATAAATATCAGTTCTGAAATTTGAATTATTACAATTCATGAGCGGAAACTCTGTGTCCGCGCTCGCGACGATTGACATTCCAACAGTCATGTCGGTAGTCCGAAGCTGCAAGGCCGATCGCGCATCCATCGGCTGATCAGACGATCATTCCTTCAGAGATTCGTTCCCATGTTGAAGACGCTCGCGGCCGCCGGCCTCGTCGCGGCCGCGCGGCTGCTGATGTCGCCCGATGCCGCCCTGGCGCAGCAGGCCAGCGATCCCGTGATCGCCCTCGACGAACTCTCCGTCACCGGCGATGGTAAGGCGATCTCGCGGGGCTACCAGCCGGTGCGGACCTCCGTGGCGATGGGCACCGAAACGCCGATCATCAAGATCCCGCAATCGGTGGCCGTCGTCACCGAGCAGGTGCTGCAGGACCAGGCGGTGCACACCCTCGACGAGGCGCTCTACAACGTCTCCGGCATCACCCAGGCCAACACCCTGGGCGGCACCCAGGACGCCTTCATCCGCCGGGGCTTCGGCGACAACCGCGACGGCTCGATCCTGCGCGACGGCCTGCGCACGGCGCTGCCGCGCTCGTTCATGCCCACCACGCAGCGGGTGGAGGTCCTCAAGGGTCCGGCCTCGGCGCTCTACGGCATCCTCGATCCGGGCGGCCTCATCAACATCGTGACGAAGAAGCCGCTGTTCGAGCGGGCGGGCTACGTCGAGGCCTCCGGCACCAGCTTCAACGGCAGCGGTTTCGAGCTCGACCAGACCGGTCCGATCGAGGGCACCAACCTCGCCTACAGGCTCATCGCGCAGCATCGCAACTCCGAGTACTGGCGGAACTTCGGCACCCAGAACCAGCAGGTCCTGGCGCCCTCCGTCACGTGGCGGGGCGACGATACGCGGGTGACGCTGTCCTACGAATACTCGCACTACAAGGTGCCGTTCGACCGGGGCACGATCTTCGACCCGCGCACCGGCAGGGCCGTGAACACCCCACGCGATCGGCGTTTCGACGAACGCTACAACATCACCGCCGGAGAAAGCCACGTTGCCGGGATCGAGGTCGAGCGCATCCTCAGCGACACCTGGAAGGCCAATTTCAGATATGCCTTCAGCCACAATTTCTACGAGGACAACCAGGCCCGCGTCACCGCCTACGACCCGAATACCCGGGTCGTGACGCGCCGGGCGGATGCGACGCAGGATTCGAACTACTCGGTCCATTCCGGCCGCCTCGACCTGACCGGAAAGGTCAGCTTTCTCGGCGTCGAGCACGACCTCCTGGTGGGCGGCTCCTACGACTACTCGGACGTGCTGCGCACGCGGCTGATCCGTGGCCCGAGCAACAGACGCTTCGACATCTTCGATCCGGTCTACGGGCAATTGCCGCAAAGCGATGCCGTGAGCCTCGCGGACAGCGACCAGCGCGAGCGGATCGAAACCGCCTCGGTCTACGGCCAGGATTCGATCTCACTCACCGAAAGCCTGATCCTCGTGGGCGGCCTGCGCTACCAGGACTTCTCGCAGAGCGCCGGAAAGGGCAGGCCGTTCAACACCAACACCGACGTGTCGGGCGGGCGTGTCGTGCCTCGCGTGGGCCTCGTCTACCTGCTGACGCCGAGCGTCTCGCTCTACTCCTCCTACAGCCAGACCTTCCGGCCGAACTCGTCGATCGCGAGCTTCATCGGGGCGCTGCCGCCGGAGGAGGGAGAGGCCTACGAGGTCGGGATGAAGGCGGAGGTGTTCGACGGCATCACCGCCACGGCGGCGCTCTACGACATCACCAAATCGAATGTGCTCTATACCGAGGTGATCGGTGGCATCAGCTATAGCCGCACGGCCGGACAGGTGAACTCGCGGGGCTTCGAACTCGACGTCGCCGGGCAGATCGCGCCGGATTGGAGCGTCGTCGCCACCTACGCCTATACGGACGCCGTGGTGACCGCCGATCCGACGCTGAAGGGCAACGAGCTCCTCAACGTGGCGCCCCACACCGCCTCGCTGTTCCTGACCCACGATTTCGGTCAGGTCGGCGATGGACGCCTGCGGGCCGGGATCGGCGGACGCTATGTCGGGTCGCGGCCGGGGGATGCCGCCAACACCTTCCGGATGCCGGACTACGCCGTGGCCGACGCCTTCGTCGCCTACGACACCCGCGTGGGAGGCCGGCCGGCCACCGTGCAGCTGAACCTGCGCAACCTCACCGACGAGACGGTCTACACCTCCTCCATCGGCACCAATCTCGGCGTCGCCATCGGCGAACCGCTGCAGGCGATCGTCTCGGCCCGGCTGTTCTGGTAGGGCGCCCCGCCATGACCCTCCGCACCGTCCTCTTCCGCCTGCACTGGCTGCTCGGCCTTTCCGCCGGCTTCGTCCTCGCCCTCGTGGGCATGACCGGCGCCTTGCTGAGCTACGAGGAGGCGGTGACGGAATGGGCGAATGCCGACCGGGCCTACGTCGCCGCGAGCGAGGCCCCCCGCCTGTCGCCCTCCGCCCTGCTGGCGCGCATCGAGGCGCAGCATCCGGGCCTCACGGTCAATTCCCTCACGCTCTGGGGCGAACCGGAGCGGAGCCCCCGCGTCCGCTTCGTCAACGATGCGAGCCTCGGCACGCGACCGCCGACCCTCTATCTCGATCCGGTGGACGGACGGGACCTCGGCGCCATGCGGCTGGAGGGCGCCTTCGTCACGATCCGCAAGCTGCACCGCTGGCTGCTTTTGCCGGGCGACGGCAAGGGCTGGGGGCGCAGTCTCACCGGGATCAGCACCCTCGCGCTGCTCGTGTTCCTGGCCACCGGGCTCTACCTGCGCTGGCCGAAGCTCCATTCCTGGCGGATCTGGCTGAAACCCGCCCTCAAGCGCCCGGGCCGGCCGCGCTGGTGGTCGCTCCACAGCGTCGCGGGAACCTGGCTGCTGCCGGTCTACGTCCTCATCGCCCTCTCCGGTCTGTGGTGGTCCTACGACAGCTACAGGAGTGCCGCGACTTGGCTGCTCACGGGCGAGGTACAGCGCGCCAAGCCGCCCCGGCGCGCCGGACTGCCCGCCGAGGTCGCTCCCTCGACCCTCGACGCCGCCTTCGCGAGCTTCAGCACGGGCGAGGGGGAAGGGGCCCACATGGTCCTCATCGCATTGCCGGGCCCGGAACTCGCGACGATCCGCATCCGCTCCCTCGCCGCCGCCTCGGACCTGCCGAAGGCCCGCGACGAGGCCACTTTCGACCCCGCCACCGGTGCCCGCCTGTCCCGGGCCCGATTCGCCGACAAACCCCTCGGCCGCCAGATGGCCGAGAACATGCTGGAAGTGCATCGCGGGCGCTTCTTCGGCAGGGTCGTCGCCTTCGCGTTCTTCCTCGCCGCTCTGGCGATGCCGCTCTTCGCCGTCACCGGTCTCGTTCTCTACGTCCTGCGCCGGCATGCGCGGCGTCGCAGGACGATAGCGGCGATGGTGGCGATGGCCGGCGCCGGACGCTGAAAGCCGTGCTCGCCGATCCCGGTTCTGGCCGGGACCGGCGACGTCCGGATCGATGCGATCGTCAGACGACCAGCACGTCCGCGGCGTCGAGCACCGGCTTGCCGAGGAGCGTCGCGATCAGGACCGCGTCGTGGGCCGTGCCGGAGCCGTCGGCATCGTAGAACAGGTTGCCCCTGGCGCTGTCGTAGACGATGCGCTGGTCGGTCGTGGTCGCGGTGCCGAGGGCGAAGGCGTCGTTCGACAGCGCGCCGTCGGACAGCGCCGTGAAGGTGCTCGAATCGAAGGCGAGGGTATCCTCGCCATGGCTGAAATCGACGATGCGGTCCTTCTCGCCGGCCAAAGGCAGGACGTCGAACACGAAGGTGTCGGCGCCGGCATCGCCGCGCAGCACGTCCGTCCCCGCTCCGCCGGTCAGGGTGTCGTCGCCACCGCCGCCGAACAGCCGGTCATTGCCCGCGCCGCCGAGGAAGTGGTTCTCCCCGGAATCGCCCCTCACGGAATCCGCGAAAGCCGAGCCTTTCACGATCTCGAATCCGGAGATTCCGCCGGTCCCCGTGGCCCTGCCGCTGTCGAGGAACGCGCGCGCCGAGGAACCGTAATCCGAATAATCGAGTGTGTCGGTGCCGTCGCCGCCCAGACTCGTGCCGCGGATGGACGAGCCGCTCTCGATACCGAGCGTGTTGTCGCCGGACCCGAACTGGATGGCGGTGCCGCCGCCGCCGAGGATGCGGCCCGAATTGACGATCCCGTCGTCGAGGTCGCTGACGATCCTGATGGCGATGCCCGATCCGCCCTGGATGAGCCCCGCATTGTCGATCGTCGTCAGGAACGGCGCATTTCCCTGCGAACTGTCGTCGATCAGGATGCCGAGGCCGGCGCCGTAGATGCACGCACCGGCGAGGTTCGTGATCTCGCCGCCGCCCGCCGCGATGCCTTCCGCGGTGTTGGGCAGGCCGTCCGAGCCGGTACCGCCGGCGCCCAGACCGCGGATGACGCCATGGTTCTCGATCGTCGCCCGGAAATCGATGTCGATCCCGTCGCCGTCGCCGTCGTTGATGCCGTCCGGGCCGCCGCCATCCTTGGCCCCCGGTGTCGAGCCGTTGACGTCGGAGCCGGCCGTATCCGCGAAGGACCCCGTGATGATTCCGTAATTGACCACGCTCGCCGTGCCGTCCGAGCCGACGCCGGACCCGTTGCCGCCGAGGATGCGGGCGCCCGCCTCGTTCGTCACCGTGACGAGGCTGCCCTCGCCCATGTCGATGCCGTGACGGTCGCCGAGGATGGCGCCGCCCGCCGCGTTGAGGATCGTCCCGCCCGCATCGTCCTCGAACTGGATGCCGTCGGCGCCCTGGACGTAGCCGGGCGCGGAACCGCCCTGGATCGTGCCGCTATTGACGAGATCGAGCTTGGCGCCGATGCGCAGGCCATCGGAGATCCGCGACAGCACCGACCCGGCATTGTCGATCTCGGCCAGGAAATCGCCCATGGTCGAGGCGAAATCGAGCGCCTGCCCTCCGTTGGAGACGATGCTGGAACCGGCCCCCGTGGTGAGCGTCAGGGTGCCGGCAGCGACGCTCCCGGCCGCGATCTGCACGGCGTCGTCGACGGCGAGGATGTCGCCGTCATTGTCGATCGTCGCGTTCAGCGTCGCGCCGACGCCGCTCTCGAAGCGGATGGCGCGGCCGCCGGAGGCGGTGTTCTCGATCAGGCCGTCATTGGTGATCACGGCGCCGTTCGGGGCGGTCGTGAAGCGCACGGTCTGAGCATCGCCCGAGACCGAGAGGGTGCCGTCCACCTGGAGCGTATCGGCACCCGACAGGGTCAGTCGTGCGGATTGTGTCGTGCCGGCGGCAACCGAATAGGCGGTCATGCTGTCTCATCCCGGTCCGTGGACGTCGGCCGGATGGCGGACGTCGATTCCTCGAAGCGCGGCGGACGCTAGAGGGGATGGATGACAGGCGGACGACCGCGCGGGGACCCCGGCAGCCTCAAACGACCGGCACGCCGCGCCCCTTGGCATGCTCGCTGGGCTCCACGTGGATGACGACCACGGCGCCCTCGATGGCGCCCTCGATGGCGCTCTCCAGCCGGTCGCAGATGTCGTGCGAATCCTTCACCGTCATCTCGCCGGGCACGACGAGGTGGAAATCGATGAAGGTCGCCTGTCCGGCGTGGCGGGTGCGCACGTCGTGCGCCTCCAGCGCGCCCTCGCCGTGGTCGGAGATCAGGGTGCGGATCTGGGTCACCATCTCGGCAGGCGCCGCCTTGTCGAGGAGGCCGCTCACCGAATCGCGCACCATGGTCCAGCCCGACCACAGGATGTTGAGGGCGACGAGGCCGGCGATGAGCGGATCGAGGATCAGCGTACCGGTGAACGCCACCAGCGCGACGCCGACGAGCACCCCGCCGGAGGTGACCACGTCCGACATGACGTGGCGCGCATCGGCGACGAGGGCGGGCGAGCGCCAGGCCTTGCCACGACCGAGGAGCGCGACGGCCCAGACGCCGTTGATCGCCGTGGCGAGACCGTTCACGGCGAGCCCCAGCATCGGCGCGTCGAGCGGCTTGGGGTCGAGGAGGCCGTAGAACGACTCGCGCAAGATCAGGATGGCCGCCACGATGATGAGGGCACCCTCGATCACCGCCGAGAAGTACTCGGCCTTGTGATGGCCGTAGGGATGGTCGTCGTCGGCCGGCGCCGCGGCCACCCGCAGGGCGACGAAGGCGAAGGCCGCCGCCGCCACGTTGATGATGCTCTCCAGCGCGTCGGAATAGAGCGCTAGGCTCCCGGTGAGCCAGTAGGCGGCGAACTTGAGCGCCATCACCAGAGCGCCGATTCCGGCGCTCGCGAGGGCGGCTTTCTGAGTGCGGTCCATGGCCGGTGCGATCCGTGGCGGGCCCGGCGGGAGACTGGGCGAGAGGCTGAGAAGAAGCTGGTTCAAAGCGCCCCCGCCCATACGATCATCACGGCGGACAAGGCCACGGCAAAGGTTGAACCCGCCGGTGAAGGGTTTAGTCGGGGCTATGTCTCGGGCCTTAGCCCGGCGTATTCACAAGTTTCTATCCCCGGCCGTCCTGGGTCAAATCGGCCTGCTCCGACCTTCCTTCAACCGAAAATTAACTATGCTGGAAGATAAAAATCGGGAATTTAGGCGCAACTATCATGCAAGATGCCCGAGCAATAGCGAATCATATACTATCAAATTATGACTCGTTATCAATGAACATTACCAATTTGAAAATAAATAAGATCATATATCTGGTGCATGGCTGGTATTTTGCACGGAAGAACGAAGCTCTGATTAGAAATCATTTTGAGGCATGGCAATATGGTCCTGTGATTAGGGTCGTTTTTGATTCGTTCAGTAAGTTCGGCGATCAGCCGATAACAGAAAAAGCACTATACATGGACCATAAGTTAGGAAAAATGAGGAGTGTCGATTTCGTTGCTTCAACAAAAATCGATTTTGAATTGATAAAAAAAATAACTGATTTCTATATTAAATACAGCGCATCCGAGTTAGTGACATTGACACACAAAAACGGCTCCCCTTGGCATACAATTTTCCATAATCTTGAGGAAAATAAAGGTATTCGGGATCGCATCCCAAACGAACTTATTTATGCCTATTTTTGTTCGCTTGGCGGATCAGGAAAATCTCACTGACTGTAGAGCGTTCTTTACTAAACAAATTTCAGTGCTAACGTCCACTTAGGAACAGGTTACGTTGGGAGCACTCCGTTGCACGCTCGACTTAAGACATTTCACTTTTTAGATGTCATCAAGTTCGCAAGACCAAGCATTGTCGACATTGACCCAATGCTAACTGCGAGGGAGATTGAGTCCAGGAACACTAATTCATTTCTATCATACGGTGCGATTTATTCTAGAATAAAGCACATCGCCGAAAATAAAATAGATCAAGATTATCTTGACAAAAATTTTTCATTTTACAAGAAAGAATGGAAGAATAGATGCCTTAAAGAGGTTGCAGGTCATTTAAATGATTACTTTTTAGCACGAGGATCATGGTACCCAAGCGGGCCAAAACTCACCCCTGTATTGGGCACTTGGTTCAGACCAATTAAAAACGGCTCTTGGTTTGTTGATGGCCGCTCATACGATGTCCTTATTAACCCAAGAAAAGGACAACCTTTAAACGAAGCCGATATGCGATTCTTAGTTCGTGCCATGTATGAAATCTTTGGGATTGATGATCCAAATAACCCTGATCAGCTGATAATCGATATCAGCGCGCCCAATCCCAAAGGGCCAAGAGTATTGCGCTCAAGCAATCTATCGGTCGAAACGGCAATTTCATTGAATGAATTTGAAGGTATCATGAAGTTGTTTTTTGAGGCGCTTGCTCTGGCAGGCATATCAACTCAGGCTACTCGGAGTGATGAGATGCGAGATCTTTTTCGCCGCAGGTAATTTGACATGAAATATATGTATTAAAAATTATTTATCTTTAGCTCGACGCGCGGTCTCGCGGGCGGCGCTTTTGGCGCTCTGTGCCCGCGCTCGCTCGGCCTTGCGCGCATAGCTCCGGGCCATCCAGGCCCAGCGGGCGTTGGCCGCCATGGTATCGAGCCGCTGAGCCTCCCGGTCCCAGTAAGACATCAGCTGCGAGTCGAGCGTGATCCGGCGACGAGGGCCCTTGATCCCGGACGTTTCGGCCTTGAGATTCTCAGTCATCGCGCGAACCAAATCTCGTTGAAATCGGCCGAGCACCACGCCTACTTGAACGCGTGCGGTCAAGGTTGTTTTGAGCGTAGGCCGGTGAAAATGCGGCCTGCTCGACATCCATTGTCGCGTGAAGCCGCACGAAGCCCTTTCGACCTCGCCGCGACCCGCCGGGCATTGATCCGCAGGCCCGAACCGTGCTGTTGGCGCCCGATGCGCGTCGACCTCTTCGATTTCGATCTGCCCGAGGCGAGCATCGCCCTGCGGCCGCCCCAGCCCCGCGATGCCGGGCGGCTGCTCGTGGTCAGGCCCGGCCAGCCCCTCGAGGACCGCGCGGTGCGCGATCTCGCCGACCTGCTGCGGCCGGGCGACGCCCTCGTCTTCAACGACACCCGCGTGATCCCGGCCCGCCTCCACGGCATCCGCCACCGTCCCGGCTCGCCGGGCCTGCGGATGGAGGCGATGCTGCATCTGCGCGAGGCCCCCGAATGCTGGCGCGCCTTCGCCCGCCCCGGCAAGCGCCTCGCCATCGGCGACAGGATCGGTTTCGGACGGAGCGGGGAGGGCGAGGCCTGCGCGCTGGGCGTCCTCGACGCCACCATCGTGGAGAAGCGGGAGGGCGGCGAGATCGTCCTGCGTTTCGACCTTTCGGGCCCCGCCCTCGACGAGGCCATCGCGCTCACCGGCGAATTGCCTCTACCGCCCTACATCGCGGGCAAGCGCCCCACCGACGCGCGGGACGCGGTGGATTACCAGACGGTCTATGCCCGGCAGGCCGGCGCCGTCGCCGCTCCCACGGCGGGCCTGCACTTCTCCGACGCGCTTCTTTCCCGGATCGACGCCGCCGGCATCGAACGCCACACAGTGACGCTGCATGTGGGCGCAGGCACCTTCCTCCCGGTGAAGGCCGACGACACCGACGACCACCGCATGCATGCCGAGATCGGCATCCTCGACGCCGGGACCGCCGACGCCCTCAACGCCGTCCGCGCCAGGGGCGGCCGGATCGTGGCCGTGGGCACCACCGCCCTGCGCCTCATCGAGAGCGCGGCGGACGGGGAGGGCCGGCTTCACGCCTTCTCCGGTCCTACCGAGATCTTCATCACGCCGGGCACCCGCATCCGCGGGGTGGACGCGCTGATGACCAACTTCCACCTGCCGCGCTCGACCCTGTTCATGCTGGTCTCGGCCTTCTCGGGCCTGGCGACCATGCGGGCGGCCTATGCCCATGCCGTCGCGGAGGGATATCGATTCTACTCCTACGGGGATTCGAGCCTGCTGTTTCCGGCCCCAACCGATTGAAGGGTCACTCCACTTGCCGGGTGCCGGGAGCGCATCACCTGCCGCGTCAGCGGCTCGAGGCGAGCGGCCAGGATGCCCTGCCGGCGCACGCGCGGGCGCCATCGGGCGCCTGCCCCTCGACAGCATCCGGCCCGGCCTCGCCCTGATGCGGCTCGTCATCGCCGAGGCCACGGGCTATCAGGCGCTCGATCCGGCCTCACCCGACGGCCGCCTGTAGAGACAAACGGCGCGCCTGCGATGTCCGATTCCCGCTCCACCTCCTCGCCGGACTTCACCTTCCGCATCGACGCCACCGACGGGCAGGCCCGCACCGGGGCGATCTCGATGCCGCGGGGCACGATCCGCACGCCGGCCTTCATGCCGGTGGGGACGGCGGCCACCGTCAAGGCGATGTATCCGGGCCAGGTCCGAGACCTCGGCGCCGACGTGGTGCTCGGCAACACCTACCACCTGATGCTGCGCCCCGGCCCGGAGCGCATGGAGCGGCTCGGCGGTCTCCACCATTTCATGAACTGGCCGCACCCGATCCTCACCGATTCCGGCGGGTTCCAGGTGATGTCGCTCTCCGCCTTGAGGAAACTCGACGAGCAGGGCGTCACCTTCCGTTCGCATGTGGACGGGTCGGCCCACCACATGAGCCCCGAACGCTCCATCGAGATCCAGGGACTTCTCGGCTCGGACATCCAGATGCAGCTCGACGAATGCGTGCGCCTCCCGGCCGAGCGCGGCGCCATCGAGAGCGCCATGCGCCTGTCCCTGCGCTGGGCCGAGCGCTGCCGGATCAGGTTCGGCGAGCAGCCGGGCAAGGCGATGTTCGGCATCGTCCAGGGCGGCGACCTGCCCGACCTGCGAGTGGAGAGCGCCAGGGCGCTCGCCGATCTCGACCTCAAGGGCTACGCCATCGGCGGCCTCGCGGTGGGCGAGCCGCAGGAGGTGATGCTCAGGATGATCGAGACGGTGGAACCGCATCTGCCCTCCACCAAGCCGCGCTACCTCATGGGCGTCGGCACGCCCGACGACCTGATGCGCTCGGTGATGCGCGGCATCGACATGTTCGACTGCGTCATGCCGACCCGCGCCGGCCGCCACGGCCTCGCCTATACCCGCCACGGCCGGATCAACCTGCGCAATGCCCGCCACGGCGAGGATACGAGCCCGCTGGACGAGACCTCGTCCTGCCCCGCCGCCCGCGACTATTCCCGCGCCTATCTCCATCACCTCGTGCGCACGGACGAGATCCTCGGCATGATGCTGCTGACCTGGAACAACCTGTCCTACTACCAGGATCTGATGGCGGGGATGCGCGCGGCGATCGCGGCGGGCCGCCTCGCCGATTTCTGCGGCGAGACCCGCGAGGCCTGGGCCCGCGCCGAGTCGACGCGCGCCGCCGCAGCCAGGGGAATCGCATTTGAG